>CALRRY020000019.1:0-54082 GCA_943370635.1 Variovorax paradoxus | reverse complement strand
CGGGCACACCGAGGATATTGATGCTGCGTTTGATATTATACACCAGCATGATTAAGCTGTGTTCTCCGTTTACTTTTTCGAGTCCAATTAAATTGGTGTAATTATAGCCCCATTTGCGTTTGATTGTTCCAAAGATGTGTTCGTTTATCTCTTGCCTTTTTCGATACAGTTGTGGGTTGTCTTTGTATCGCTGGTGGTTCTGTTCTACTGCTTCAGCATACTGGCTTCGATCAATCTCTCGTCCTCCTTTTCTACTGGTGCATTGGTCTTTTACCGGGCTGGTTTTGCAAGCTGATGTGCGGTATTTTTGGAACTGATAACCGCTGTCCTCTGTACGTCCCGTTTTCTTATGCCAACTACCGGAAGTGGTAAGAATTTGCCCCTGCGGACAAGTGTAGGTGTTGTTTTCTTTGTGTCTTCCAGACTGGAAACTTGTAATTGATTACGGGAAATTCCTCGAATGTGTTGCATCTTTAAATATACAACTTTTCTGTTTTTCTTACAAGTTTTTTGGTATATTTGTTAAAGAGATTGTGGAGGTTTTTTCACAGTCTGACGTTGGCTGTAATTTTAAAAAAAATGAAGTACATAGAAAACAATAAAAGAATGAAAAAAAATTATTTAGTTAGAAACAGCATCATTACCCTCATTATTTTCTCCTTGATTTCCTCGCCCACATATTCTTGTACCGGCATAACTTTAAAATCAAAAGATGGTGGAGTTGTAGTGGCAAGAACTGTAGAATGGGCATTGAGTGACGCACAACACAACCAGCTTTTAATTGTACCAAGAAATAAAGAATTCAAGGCACAAACACCTGAAGGTTCAAACGGTAAAACTTGGAAAGGTAAATATGGTTTTGTCACACTTACTGCTTATGGCCAACCTTATGGTCCAGACGGACTAAATGAAGAAGGCCTATATGTTGGCGTTTATTATCTACCTGGATTTGCAGAATATTCGATATACAATAAAAATGACGCGGCGAAATCTATGAGCGTCGGTGACTTAATGCAATGGATGCTTTCCTCTTTTAAAACTGTTGATGAAATTTTATTGCATTTAAATGAAATAATTATTGTGAGTGTTGAAAATAAAGATTTTGGAGGTGCTGATTTACCGTTCCATTTTAAAATTGTTGACCCAAGTGGAAACAGCAAAATAATTGAAATTGTAAATAAAGGCGAAGTAAAAATTTATGATCCATACATTGGCGTAATAACCAATTCACCAACTTATGACTGGCATTTAATTAATCAAAGAAATTATCTTAATTTATCAACAAGCCCTAATAGTTCAATGAATGTTGAGGGAAATAATTTAAAACCATTGGGCGGAGGTTCTGGATTGATAGGATTACCTGGAGATTTTACTCCACCCTCCAGATTTGTAAGAGCCGCGGCATTTACTGCTTCATGTCGTCCTGTAGAAACAAGCCTTGATGCCGTTTTCGAATCGTTTAGAATTTTGGACAACTTCAATATTCCTTTAGGAGCTCAAGTCCCAAAAGAAAATTTACCAACAGACATTGTAAGTGCAACGCAAGTTACCTCTTCATCTGATTTGAAAAACAAAGTATACTACTACCATACCATGTGGAATAGGCAAGTTCGAAAAATAGACCTTAAGGCAATTAATTTTTCCACAATAGAGGAACAAATAGTTAATGATGATATCAAAAAGGAAAACGTTGTAAAAGACGTAACACCTTTACCTAAAAAAATAAAAAAGAAATAACTATTTTACTAACATAAGAAAATTATAAAAATGAATTTTATAGATAAAATAATTCACCTATCTGAAAAGACAATATATTATACATTATCACTTTTAATAATCTTATTTGTGATTTATGAGACATTCGATCTCATACATTTATTCTACACTGCAGTATGTAATGCGTCAATTCTAGATAATAAATCAATTGCGCTTTCAGGTGTTCCTTTATTCTTCAATATCATAATTGCGTTAGAAATTTTGGAAACGTTTAAAGGAGATAATGAAAATATTCTACGAAAAGTCAAAATAATTCTACTGATTGCATTAACTGCAATTTCAAGAAAAGTAATTGTTATGGATGTTAAACATGCTGATTTTGAAACTGAGCTAGGAATATCTATTTTGGTCTTATCCATTTGCATTGGATATTTCATTCTGAATAGTAAATTGAGCACGAAGAAGAATATTTTGGAAGATAACTTGAATTAAATTAAAGATAAATAAGAATGTCCTATCTAAATGAATTCGATGCTTGGAAAATAGCATTAATACTAATGTTAACAATACTTGCTCTAACTTTCCTGGGTTATAAAGTAGGTAATGTAAAATTAAAAAAACTAAAACTTGAAATAGTAAAGGAGCTAAGTTCGAGTTTTAGTTCTCTTTCTGGATTACTATTTCTACTGTTGGCTTTTACTTTTGGAATGAGTGTTAGTAGATATGATAGCCGCAGGCAAATTATTGTTGAAGAATCAAATGCGATTAGCACAGCTTTATTACGTGCTGACTTATATGCAGAAAAAGAACGATTATTCTTTCGAGAAGACTTCAAACAGTATGTTGAGTCTAGAATAGATTATTATAAAGCTGGTAGAAATATAGAAAAACTAAGACTTTCAAATGAGCTTACCAATTCTATTTCAAAGCGGTTATGGCAAAGAGCTACAAGACTCTCATTTGATCATACTAATACAGATGCAACTCGTCAAATGATTCCTGCATTAAACGAAATGATTGATATTACTTCAACTAGGGCCGCAGGAGAGAAAGCAAAAGTCCCTGACAGTATTATTTGGTTACTATTTGTTTTAGCTTGTATTACTTCTTTTTACTCTGGTTATTCAGCAGCTTTAAAAGGAAGTATTGATTGGCTAGTTGAATTTGGTTTCTGTCTGATGATTTCAGTTACAGTCTTATTTATATTCGATTTAGACAGACCTTTCAGAGGTTTAGTAACATTGGACGAATCAAACAAAAATATAATTGAATTAAGAAATAGTTTCAATTAAGTAAAAACTACACACAACAGCCGTAACCGTTGCACAACCCCTTCAAAAAACTAAATTTTCATTCTAATCATAAAAAACAACCTCGTTTAGTGCTTTCTAAGCGAGGTTTAATTTTGGATGGAATAAGTCAAGTAAATGAACTTTTTTATAGTATTGTTGCATGATAAAATATTTGAAAATATTTAAAAAAATATTTATTTTATTAAATTATTTTTAATTTATTTATTTTTTTATTGAAAAGTTTTTAAAAAAGAGTATCTTCACCGAATATTAATACACTTTTTATTATGAACGAAGGAACAATTAAGTTTTTCAATGAAGCAAAAGGCTTCGGATTTATCACCCCAAACAATGGTGGTCAGGACGTATTTGTTCACGTTACAGGTTTAAATGAATCTGTTCGTGAAAATGATGCTGTCTCTTTTTCTATCGAAAATGGACAAAAAGGTCCACATGCTGTGAATGTAAACGTTATCTAAGATATATTTTTACTTTTATTACTGAACCAACCTGAATAAGGTTGGTTTTTTTATGTTTATACATTAATATAAATTATAACATACATAAAACATATAAATAAAAATATATGAAAACTTCTTATGAAATTTGTACTGTATAATTTTAAACCAAAACATATGACTCGAATTACAGTAGCAAAAGGTGACGGAATCGGACCGGAAATCATGGATGCCACGCTGGCCATATTAAAGGCAGCGGGAGCACAATTGGAAATTGATGAAATTGAAGTAGGAGAGAAGGTATATCTTTCTGGAAACACCTCCGGAATTTCAAATGAATCATGGGATGTGATCCGTCGAAACAAAATCTTTTTAAAGGCACCTATAACTACACCTCAAGGGGGCGGTTATAAAAGTTTAAATGTAACCACCCGAAAGTTTTTGGGACTATATGCAAATGTGCGTCCTTGTAAAAGTTTACATCCTTTTGTAGAAACAAAGCATCCGGTGATGGATGTAGTTATTGTAAGGGAAAATGAAGAGGATTTGTATGCCGGAATAGAGCATCAGCAAACAGACGAGGTAATACAATGTTTAAAATTAATTAGTCGCCCCGGATGTGAAAAAATCGTTCGTTATGCTTTTGAATATGCGAAGCAGCAAAACCGTAAAAAAGTAACCTGCTTTACGAAAGATAACATCATGAAACAAACCGATGGGTTATTTCACCAAGTATTTGATGAAATAGCGGCTGAATATCCTGAAATTGAAAACGAGCATTGGATTATCGATATCGGAGCGGCTAAAATGGCCGATACACCGGAAGCTTTTGATGTGATTGTGATGCCAAATTTATATGGTGATATTTTAAGTGATGTTGCCGCACAAATTACGGGTTCGGTAGGATTAGCCGGTTCTGCTAACATTGGAGAAGAATGTTCGATGTTTGAAGCCATACATGGTTCTGCACCAAGAAGAGCGGGACAGAATTTAGCTAACCCATCAGGATTATTGCAAGGAGCAATTTTAATGTTGAATCACATTGGTCAGACAGATGTTGCGGAGAAAGTGCAAAATGCATGGTTGAAAACGTTGGAAGACGGAGTACATACGTATGATATCTTCAAAGAGGGCAGTAGTAAAGAAAAAGTAGGTACAAAAGAATTTGCAGAGGCCGTTATTGCCCGATTAGGACAAAAACCAACAACTTTGCAACCGGTATCGTATGCCGGTAGTGAGGCTCTTCAATTACCGAAATACAAACGTAAAGCTGCCGCAAATAAAAGCTTGATAGGTGTGGATGTTTTTGTGCATTGGCAAGGGGAGAACCCGAATGAATTGGCAGAACAAATCAAGCAGTTAGAAAAAGAAAATATTGTCTTAAAAATGATTACTAATCGTGGTATAAAAGTTTGGCCTGACGGTTTCAAGGAGACTTTTTGTACGGACCATTGGCGTTGTCGTTTTCATGCCAAAGATGGTGGGGAAATCAATAAAAATGTTATTCCGGCTATTTTACATGAGGCAAATGGTTTTGCTATTGATACTATAAAAACAGAAAATTTATATGCTTTTGACGGAAAACCAAGTTTTTCATTAGGGCAGGGACAGTAAAAAGAGAGGGTCTTACACCCAAATTTGTTTAGTTTGTTTATTTATTTATTGATTGATTGTCGGCTGATTCTTTTGAGTCAGCCGATTTTTTATTTTTAATCTTACTATAAGCTATCAATATTTAAGATTTTTTTTATATTTGAAATTATTGATTTGTTATCAATAAAACTCAACTTTTATTTAAAGTGATATTACTATTTATGAAAAAAACAGGAATTATTTTTATTTTATTTGTGCAATGTTTATTTGCTCAAACCGCCGAAAAGAAAATTTGGAATTTGTTGTTGGTAAATAAAAGAGCTGAAGCACAAAAAGAATATGAAAAGGAGTTTGTAAAAAAGCCTGCTTCTACAATAGAACAATTTTTATTAGGTGAGTTTATCAAGCTTGAAAGCGGAGAAATAAATTTTGGGGAACAATTTGTCAGTAATTTTTCCTCCTTTCCCGAAAGTAAGTTTTACATCACTCCACTCCTAAAACAAAAATTTTTAATTGATGATATTCATGAATTAGGTTTTAATGATTTAACCTATCAAAAAATTGACAAGTTAGCCTCTTTACCTATTTATCAGCTTCCGATAATTCAATATTACAAAGCCATATCAGATCGTAACAGAAGAGATTTAGCCGGATACAAAAAAGGGATAGCTTCTTTGAATGCATTAATGGACTGGCAATTTTGTGGTGTTTTTGAAAATTTAAACGATAGTGGAATTGATATAGAATATGAGCCTGAGATTTATCCGAAAAACGACAAATTATTTGATGGGAATAGTAATGGTCAATTGGGTTGGTATTATCCAAAAATCATGCAGTATGAAGGGTATCATTCTTTTTCCAATGAAAATGAATATGGAACGGGCATCATTTATTCTCAATTATTTGTTGAGAATCCGGAAGAAAAAGAAGTTTATTTTAACTTTGGAATGAGTCACGCATTTAAAATTTTTGTGAATGATGTTGAGGTTTACCTCAATACACAAAACAGCATGTCTGATTTAAATGCTTTCAAACTCAAATTGACGTTACCAAAAGGAATGAACCGCATTTTATTGAAGTCTTCCATTTCAAGTGGGAATAGTTATTTCTTTTTTTCAATAAAAGATAAAAATGATCAACAAATAACAACTTTTCAATATCACACCACATATCAACCGTATGTAAAGTCGACCTATGAATCATTGGCAGTTGAAGAGGTGATACCTGATTATGAACAATATTTCTTAGATAAAATACAAGCTAATCCGAATGCTGTATTGTATCAATTGATGTTGTTTGATGCTTATTTTCACAATAAGAAAATGGAATTAGCCGAGCCAATTATTTTAAAACTAGATGAGCAATATCCGAATAGTTCAATAATTAAAACCCGATTAGCGAATTATTATTCTGAGAAAGGGGATAATGCTAAAGTAAATGAAATCATAAAAAACATTGAACAGATTGATAGTGATTACTATTATTCAATTGCTTCAAAAGCGGTAGACCAAAATTGGATTCGTACTGCAACAGTGATGGAATTAGAAAAATACAGGGAAAAATCAAAAAAGTTGCAATCTACCTTATTTTATGAATTATTTGATTTCATTATCAATGCCCGCAACAGTGATATTGAAGCAATGTTAAACAACATAGATCGTTTATTAAAAACCTCGAACAACAGTGAATTTTATATTGTCAACTTTGCCCCCTTGTATGATAGTTTGGAGAAAGACAAACAAAAAACGATTCAAATGTTAGAAGATTTGGTTGCAAGACGTGAAAATTTTGCGGCTTTATCAAAATTGGTTTCTTATTATAACGATGCCAACAGGAAAGAGGATGTAAAAAAGATTTTTACAGAACGAATTAACAATTATCCATATTTTATTGGAGTGGCTTCTGATTACATCACTATGTTGATTGATGAAAAGAAATATGCCGAGGCTTTAGATAAAGTTGATCAAGCTTTAATGCTCTATCCATATTCATTTGTTTTGTTAGAGAAAAAAGGAATGATTCATCATTATTTGAAACAAGAAAAAGAAGCTGAAATTTATTTGCGTAAATCTTTGGAGCACAATCCTGAAAATAATGCTTTACGCAAGCAAATTTATGATATCAAAAAAATTCCGGATGAAATTGAAGTAGTAGATATAAAAGATAAATATAAATTGATAAAAGAAAGACGTAACTCTAAAATGAAATCAGATTATGGCGTTGTAACGCTATTTGATGAATACATAGTCAATATTTTGCCCGAGGGCGGACAAAAATCAAAAGTTGTGTTGATTTATGAAATAACCGGCGATTCAGGTATAGATGAAATGAAAGAATATAACTTGAACACTTATGGCATTAACTTAGTTAAATCAGAAGTGATCAAAAAGGATGGAGCAATTGTTCCGGCAGAAGTTGGAGATGATGTTTTGGTTTTTGCCAATTTACTGGTTGGAGATGTTGTGTATGTTGAATATGATTTTTTTTCACAATCCTCCGGACGTTTTTATAAAGATTTTAATTTAGATTGTTATTTTAATAGTACTTATCCCTCTCATGAATCTGTTTTTATTCTTTTGCATCCGGAAGAAGTAACTTACCAGTTTCAGTTGTTTAATGGAGACATTAAACCGTTAAAGTCAAAAGTAAACGCTAAAACTTGTACTACTTGGCGAAGATTGGATGTACCGGCTATTCCTTTGTTAGAATCGTATTCAAAAGATTACAAAGATTTGACCAACACCATAAAAGTAAGTTCTATACCTTCATGGAAAGTCATTGCGAATTGGTATGCTGATTTGGTAAAAAAATCAATTGCCTCTGATAATGCAACCAAAAAAGCATTTGAGCAATTGTTTCCAAAAGGAACAAATGGTATGAGCCAAGAACAGATTGCCAAAACCATTTATACTTTTATAAGTGATAATATTAACTATAGCTCTCAGGATTTTCGACAAAGTGGATATGTGCCTCAAAAGCCCTCAAAAACTTTGTCTACCCGTTTAGGAGATTGTAAAGATGTTTCTACTTTATTTGTGGCATTTTCTGAATTGGCAGGTATTCAATCAAATTTGGTTTTGGTTTCAACAAATGATAACAGTTATAACAATTTGGTTTTGCCTTCCAGAGAATTCAACCATTGTATTGTTCGAACCCAACTTGACGGCAGGATATATTATTTAGAATTAACGGATAAGTATTTACCATTTAAAGCATTGCCGGTAAATCTTTATAAAGCGAATGCCTTAGTTATTTCTTTTGATAAAGTTGTGAATGAAAAAGCGACAATTATACCTATTTCATTTGAAAATGCTTTACCAAATAACATTCAATCTCATTCAGAGGTAGAGGTAACCGATACAGAAATGATTTTTACAACTAAAAACATTTATTCAGGTTCATTGAAATCGTATTATAATCAACTTTTTTCTTCAGCTACTACAGAGGATGTTAGGAAAAAAGAATTAGAGAATAATTATCAAAGTTTGCTGAATAAAACAATTGTGTTCAATGGGGCAAAAGTTATTCAAAATGAGCCACAGGATAGTTCAATTGAGTTTGAAACTACTTTTAAAGTGGCTGATCGTTTAAAAAATGTAGGTAGTTTAAAAATTTTAGACATACCATTTACTGAAAAAGTGTATACCCGAAACATCATCAATAGTGAGGTGCGGAATTATGACATTCACTATGTTTATTATGAGAATAATTGGCAATATCAATCAGAAATTTTAATTAAAATTGGCAACGGGAAAAAATTCACTGAAATACCTGAACCCAAAACGTTTAGTTTTAAGAATCATCGATACTCCATTTCTTTTACCTTAGTTGACAATCAAACTTTAAATATTAAACGTGAGGTAATGACCACTTGGGATGATATTTCAAAAGAAGATTATCCTTCTTTTAAGAATTATGTGAATGAAATTTTGTTGACAGAAGAGCAAATTATTGGTTTTAAGTAAAAAAGATACTATATGAATATCAATTGGCAACACTTACTGATTTATATTCTTTTTGTTTTAAATCTTGAGCATGTTTTGGCTCAGGCGGAAAAAGATTCTTTATTAAAAAGAGATTTTCATCTTTTCAAAGATGAGGTAGTTCAACTTACAGAGTCCAAATTACAAGAGATTAGACAACAAAAAAAGGGAGAAGTAACAAAAAGACTAAAAGATAAAGATGCATTAAAAATCTTAGAGATTACAAAAAAATATGGTTTTTTATCCTATCAAAGAGTGAAGAATATTACAGGCGAGGAATACTTTATTGATCAATTAAATGTGCATTTACTTTTTCAATGTTTTCCTGAAAAGCATAAGAAAGCGGCTCATTTACTTTTAAAGAAGGAATATGAAATAGGAAATATCAAACGGTGTGATTTTGGATTCCTGGTAAAAGATTTATTGAATGTTACAGATTACACCGTTTTAAAAGAATATGGAATTGTTGTAACTGAATCGATAATTACGGATAATAAAGCAGAGTTTAGATTTGACTGTTTGGATAGATAAATAGAAATTATATTTATGTTCAATTGCAAATAGAAAAAGATTTGTTTTACCATGAAAGCCAATTTTTTCATGATATTTTTACGATATGAATCAACAGTTTCATATTGATAAATATATAGGTAGGGATTTATTTTTATTATTTTCTTTTATCATTACAAACCCAAATTCGAAAATTAAAATCAAAAAAACTACCAATAAGGATTTTTCAGTTATCTGTTTTTCAAGAATATTTTGATGATAAATAAAAGTAAAATAAAAAGAATAAAACCAATTACTATTTTATAACTTCCTTTGTAATGAAGCCTATGTAAATTCAAATCTTTTCGATACACATAAATCATAACAACGATGAAGATTATCACAAAGAAAACGGCAAATATCAATTGTCCGGTAGAAAACATATTTTTTTTTAACAAAAATAGTTAATAGATTTCAATGGACATATGAAAAGGGTAATTTCTGATGTGTTAAATTTACATTAAAATAATAAACACATGCAAAAACAAATTAAAGCGGTTCAACTATTTCACGAAGCATTTGAAATAGGCTATAAAAATGAGCCTACGGTAGGCTTGGGAGAAGCAAAGAATTTACTCCGATATAATTTAATGAAAGAGGAAAACGAAGAGTATTTGGAAGCAGCCATGAATGATGACATTGTAGAAGTAGCAGATGCTCTGGGCGATATGTTGTATATTTTATGTGGAACCATTATTGAGCATGGTTTACAACATAAGATTGAAGAGGTATTTGATGAAATACAACGCAGTAACATGAGTAAATTGGGAGAAGATGGTAAACCAATTTATCGAGAGGACGGAAAAGTAATGAAAGGGCCTAACTATTTCAGACCTGATTTTGAAAAAATATTCAAATAGAGTAGTAGAACAAGCCAAAAATAGTAGTTTATCGAGTATTTTTAACATTCATCAGAATTATTTTTTTTTACGATAGGGTCGCTATACATTTGACTCACCATAGCATAAGTAGGTTAAGTTTATGGTAGATTTGGGGCAAAAAGGGTGGAAGCGATTCCACCTTTTTTATTTTATACATTTTCTTACATCTTTTTTATAGATTTGAAACTCTTGATAGAGAAAGCATTAGAATTTAGCAATAAAAAAAGGTGAATTTTAGAATAAAAAGGTTTGCAAATCCCGAAAATCATTCTATATTTGCACTCGCAATCAGAAAATGGTTGTGTTTTATTGGAGAAATGGCAGAGTGGTCGATTGCGGCAGTCTTGAAAACTGTTGACTGTAACAGGTCCGGGGGTTCGAATCCCTCTTTCTCCGCTGACTTTCATTCAAAATGAACTAAAACCCTTTAAATTCAACGTTTAAAGGTTTTTTTTGTTTTAAATGAATTAATTTTCACTGTTTAAATTATATGAAAGAAAGATTATCCACAAAAGAAGGGTACCTTCAATCATTCTTTGATATAAACCTTTATAATAAGATTGAAAATCTTTAAATAGAATTATAATCAATATCAAACTAAAAAAGGTTAAAAAAAGGGTTACATGACTGAATAACTTTTTATTCTTCCATTTATTTGAAGCTATAAAAATAAATAAATACAGTAATGGTAGGCATAAATAAAATAAGCCGCCAATTATGTTATGTATTATTTGAGATAAACTTGGGTTTATATTTTCAGGATTACAACCTTTGTCACAATAAAAAATACTGCAAATGATTGTACCTAATCCGTATAAAATTATAAAACCAAACATTCCTATATCTGAAAAAATTGATTTAGGTTGGATTTTCCATGCATAAAAAAAGAATAGACTTAAAAAAATTCCACTAGGAATAAAACCCAACCATCTTAGATAGAATCCATATTTTGCATCAATAGCATAAGATTCGCTAATAAATTGTGAAATATGACTATAGCCTGGATATAAATAACCAGCGATTATTGTGGTAAAAGTGAATAAAGTTAGTCCAAGCCAAGCAAATAACTTTGAAAATTTAACCATTTTATTTTTGTTTAAAATTTTTCTCAATGGCCTTGATCATTTCGCCTGCAATATCTTTGTTAGTAGCTCCTTCAATTCCTTCTAACCCCGGGGAGGAGTTTACTTCCAACAAAAGCGGCCCTTTGCTGGAACGTATAATATCTACTCCGGCTACTTTTAAGCCCATGGCTTTGGCGGCTTTGATGGCGATAACTTTTTCTTCTTTGGTAGGTTTTATTACTGTAGCTGTTCCACCTAAATGAATATTAGCTCTAAATTCTCCCGCTAAAGCTTCTCGTTGAATAGCTGCGACTACTTTACCGTCAATCACAAACAAACGCAAATCTTTTCCATTGGCCTCTTTGATGAATTCTTGAACCAAAATATTTGCATTTAAACTTTTAAAAGCATTAATCACACTTTCTGCTGCTTTTTTGGTCTCAGCCAAAACAACTCCTTTTCCTTGTGTTCCTTCTAAAAGTTTTACAATTAATGGTGTTCCGCCAACCATTTTAATCAAATCATCGGTATCTAAGGGAGAATTGGCAAATCCGGTAGTCGGAATGTCAATCCCATTATTCAAAAGTAATTGCAATGAATACAATTTATCCCGTGATTGCGTAATTGCGGAAGAAGAATTCAAACAAAAAATCTTTAACGCTTCAAATTGGCGGGTTAACGCACAACCATAAAACGTAATATTCGGGCGAATTCTTGGAATAACCGCATCCAATTCATTTAAAATTTTTCCTCCACGGTAATGAATTTCAGGAGTATCTGCATCCAATTTCATATAACATTCTTTGATGTTGAGAAATTGCATTTCGTGACCTCGACGTTCACCGGCTTCCATGATTCTTTTGTTGCTGTATAATTCGGGATTGCTCGCTAAAAGTCCGATTTTTAATCCTTTTTTTTCATTGAGTACTTCGGGATATAAATCCTTCAGTTTGTCTGATGAAGTTTCACCTAACAAATATTTTCGTTCTGGGTCAACCAACGCTCTTCCGCTCATAGCTTCACGACCTAATAACATTCGGAAACCCATGGAATCACGATTGGTCAATGTCATTTCGATTGTCCAACTTAATTCGCCCAATTGTAATTGTGATTGAATCACAAAACGTTGTTCACGAAATCCACTAGAACTTTTTACGATTCGTTTATCAATTAAAGGTGCTTGACAATGAATAATGGTTTTTACATTATTTTGAATCGGATTAATATCGAATTTGACCCAATGTTCTCCCTCTTTTATAAACGGACTGATATTGATAGCATGTAAGGCAGAAGTTTTGGCACCTGAGTCTACACGAGCTTTGATGGTAGGAATTCCTAATTCGGGAAAAGAACACCATTCTTCACTACCTAAAATTAATTTGTTGTCTAACATTTTTTGATGATGATAATTAAAAAAAAACCACGAATTCACAACATAAAAGTAATTTATTTGTGAATTCGTGGCGTTATGAAAAGATTATATTTAACTCGTTGGCTTTTCGGCCTTTTTAATTTTAACCGAAAGTTCTTCTGAATTGTCTTCTAAATCCATAAAGATTTCATCTCCTTCATTGATTTTTGAAGTAATGATTTCTTCGGCAAGAGCATCTTCCACATATTTTTGGATTGCTCTTTTTAGGGGTCGTGCTCCAAACTGTTTATCAAAACCTTTTTCAGCAATGTAGGCTTTGGCTTTATCTGATAAATTTAGTGCATAACCTAAATCTTTGATACGAGCATATAATTTTTTTAATTCGATATCAATAATCAAATTAATGTGTTCTTGTTCTAACGGATTAAAAACAATAACATCATCAATACGATTCAAAAATTCAGGGGCAAAAGTTTTCTTCAAAGCATTTTCGATAACGCTTTTTGAATGGTCATCAGCTTGTGAAACTTTTGCAGCCGTTCCAAAACCAACACCTTGTCCAAAATCTTTTAATTGACGAGCTCCCACATTAGAAGTCATGATGATAATCGTATTTCTAAAATCGATTTTTCTACCTAAACTGTCTGTTAAATAACCGTCATCCAACACTTGTAGCATCATGTTGAAAACGTCGGGATGAGCTTTTTCAATTTCATCCAATAAAACCACACAATAAGGTTTGCGACGCACTTTTTCAGTTAATTGTCCGCCTTCTTCATAACCCACATATCCCGGAGGAGCACCAATTAATCTGGAAATGGCAAATTTTTCCATGTATTCGCTCATGTCAATACGCACTAAAGCATCTTCAGAATCAAATAATTCTTTAGCAATAACTTTTGCTAATTGGGTTTTCCCAACTCCGGTTTGTCCTAGGAAAATAAAAGAACCAATCGGACGATTCGGATCTTTTAATCCGGCACGATTACGTTGAATGGAGCGAGCAATTTTCATGACCGCTTCATCTTGACCAATTACCTTTCCTTTGATTAACTCGGGTAAATGAGCCAATTTATTGCTTTCGGTTTGAGCAATTCTGTTAACAGGAATGCCTGTCATCATTGAAACTACATCGGCTACATTATCTTCGGTAACGGTAATTCTATTGTTTTTAGAATCAATTTCCCATTGTTCTTGAGCAATAGCTAAGTCTTTTTCGATACGTTTTTCATCATCTCGCAACTTGGCAGCTTCTTCGTATTTTTGTTTTTTAACGACGGTGTTTTTCAATTCACGAACATCTTCCAATTGTTTTTCGAGTTCTAAAATTTGTTTCGGTACTTCAATATTGGTAATGTGCACGCGTGAACCCGCTTCGTCTAAGGCATCAATTGCTTTGTCCGGTAAAAATCGGTCTGACATATAACGACTGGTTAATTTTACACATGCATCAATTGCTTCCGGAGTATATCTCACACTGTGGTGATCTTCGTACTTACCTTTAATATTATTCAAAATAGTAATAGTCTCTTCAACAGAAGTAGGTTCAACAATTACCTTTTGAAAACGTCTCTCCAAAGCTCCATCTTTTTCAATATATTGACGATATTCATCCAGTGTAGTTGCACCAATACATTGTATTTCGCCTCGAGCTAAAGCGGGCTTAAACATGTTGGATGCATCCAAAGAACCGGTTGCACCACCGGCACCCACGATAGTATGAATTTCATCAATAAAAAGAATGATGTCATCATTTTTTTCTAGCTCATTCATCACCGCTTTCATGCGTTCTTCAAACTGACCACGGTATTTTGTTCCGGCAACTAAACTTGCTAAATCAAGTGTTACTACTCGTTTATTGAATAAAATTCGAGAGACTTTCTTTTGGATGATTCGTAATGCTAAACCTTCTGCAATAGCTGATTTACCAACACCTGGTTCACCAATTAGTAATGGATTGTTTTTCTTTCTACGGCTCAGAATTTGAGAAACACGTTCAATTTCTTTTTCTCGACCCACAACAGGATCAAGTTTCCCTTCTTCGGCCAATTCAGTTAAATCACGACCAAAATTATCCAGAACAGGGGTTTTAGACTTTTTATTGGTTTTTCCGGCCGGATTGTTAAAACTTCCTTCTTTTAAACTGTCATCTTGTCCTGAATCATCATTAAACGATTCATTTTTAGGAAAGCTGTCAGTATATTCGTCTTCGTTGTTATTAGGTATCATATTTAAGTATTGTTCTTTAGCTGTATCATAATCGATTTTCAGCTTGTTAAGTAATTTGGTTGTAGGATCGTTTTCGTTCCTTAAAATACAGAGCAAAAGATGTGCCGTACTTATTGATGAACTTTGAAAAACTTTGGCTTCTAAAAAAGTAGTTTTCAAAGCTCTTTCCGCCTGACGGGTCAAATGCAAATTCTTTTTATCGTTACCTATTTCAGTAATTGGGTTTGGTGGACTTAGGATTTCAACTTTTTTTCGTAAATAATCTAAATCCACGTCTAAATTAGTAAGAATAGAAATTGCTTTTCCGTTGCCGTCTCTCAAAATGCCAAGCATCAAATGTTCTGTGCCAATAAAATCATGACCTAAACGAAGAGCTTCCTCTTTACTGAAGGTTATAACATCTTTTACTCTTGGAGAAAAATTATCATCCATAGCTTTTTTTTAATGGTAAATTTAATAAATATTCAGACCAAAAACAAAAATCATTCCGAACCGAATCTATTGTCAGCTAATTGACAAAAAAAAAATGAAAAATAAAAGCCAAAATGGTGTATAATTATCAACTAAAAAAGGTGTAGATTTTGTTAATAAATCGTTGAAATTACTATGTAAAAAAGCTTCCAAAAAGCCTAAAAATTCGTATATTGGCACGTTTGAAATAGCTATAAATTTAATATTTAAATACTTATGTCTGAAGGAGAAAAATTAATTCCTATTAACATTGAGGATGAGATGAAATCAGCGTACATCGACTATTCGATGTCAGTAATTGTTTCCAGAGCATTACCGGATGTTAGAGATGGTTTAAAGCCAGTACACCGTAGAGTTCTTTACGGAATGTATGATTTAGGAGTTTTTTCAAATAGAGCTCACAAAAAATCCGCAAGAATTGTTGGAGAAGTTTTAGGTAAATATCACCCACACGGAGATTCATCTGTTTATGATGCGATGGTTCGTATGGCTCAAGAATGGAGTTTACGATACTTATTAGTGGATGGTCAAGGTAACTTTGGTTCGGTTGACGGAGATAGTCCGGCAGCGATGCGTTATACTGAAGCCAGAATGCAAAAGATTTCAGAAGAAATCATGGCCGATATTGAAAAAGAAACGGTTGATTTTCAATTGAACTTTGACGATACTTTGTATGAGCCAAAAGTAATGCCGACCAAAATTCCTAATTTATTAGTGAATGGAGCATCGGGTATTGCTGTTGGTATGGCTACAAATATGCCACCTCACAATTTAACAGAAGTAATTGACGGTACGTTGGCTTATATCGATAATAATGAAATCGAGATTGACGAATTGATGAATTTTGTCAAAGCTCCTGATTTTCCAACCGGAGGTATCATTTATGGTTATGAAGGCGTTCGTGAAGCATTTAAAACAGGTAGGGGTCGTATTGTGATGCGAGCAAAAACCTCTTTTGAAGAAAGTAATGGAAGAGAGGCAATTATTGTTACTGAAATTCCTTATCAAGTGAATAAAGCGGATATGATTAAAAAAACCGCTGATTTGGTAAATGATAAAAAAATCGAAGGAATTTCAAATATTAGAGATGAATCCGATAGAAATGGTATGCGAATCGTTTATGAATTAAAACGAGATGCTGTACCTAATGTTGTTTTAAATACCTTATATAAGTTTACACAATTACAATCTTCGTTTAGTGTAAATAATATTGCTTTAGTCAATGGTCGTCCGCAAATGTTGAATTTGAAAGATTTGATTCATTATTTTGTGGAACACCGTCATGATGTAGTAGTAAGAAGAGCTCAATTTGATTTACGTAAAGCAGAAGAAAGAGCTCACATTTTAGAAGGTTTAATCATTGCATCAGATAATATTGATGAGGTAATTGCCTTAATTCGTGGTTCAAAAGATGGTGATGAAGCCCGCACAAAATTGATTGAACGCTTTTCTTTAACTGAAATTCAAGCACGTGCAATTGTTGAAATGCGTTTGCGTCAACTAACCGGATTAGAACAAGATAAGTTGCGTGCCGAGTATGAGGAAATCATGAAATTGATTGCTTATTTAAGAGATATATTAGCAAATAAAGACTTGAGAATGCAAGTAATCAAAGATGAATTGATTGAAATGCGTGATAAATACGGTGATGCAAGACGTTCTGTTATTGAATATTCAGGTGGTGATGTAAGCATCGAAGATTTAATTGCAGATGAAAATGTGGTCATTACAATTTCTCATGCCGGTTACATTAAACGTACCAATTTATCTGAATACAAAACACAAAATAGAGGAGGAGTAGGTCAAAAAAGTGCAGGAACAAGAGATCAAGATTTCTTAGAGCATTTATTTGTAGCTACCAATCATCAATATATGTTATTCTTCACTCAAAAAGGAAAATGTTTCTGGATGCGTGTGTATGAAATTCCGGAGGGTAGTAAAACGTCAAAAGGAAGAGCGATTCAAAACTTAATCAATATAGAAAATGACGATAAAGTAAAAGCATTCATCTGTACGCAAGATTTGAAAAACGAAGAATATATCAATAGTCATTATGTGATTATGGCTACTAAACAAGGGCAAGTGAAAAAGACGTTGTTGGAGCAATATTCTCGTCCGAGAGTGAATGGAATAGCGGCTATAACAATTAAAGAAGATGATGAATTATTAGAAGCAAAATTAACCAACGGAAAAAGCCAAATTTTAGTAGCAGTCAAATCCGGAAAATTGGTTCGATTTGAAGAAAGTAAAACCCGTCCAATGGGTAGAAGTGCTTCCGGAGTCCGAGGAATTACCTTGGCTGATGATAAAGATGAAGTGATTGGCATGGTTTCTGTTAATGACATGAACAGCGAAATTTTAGTTGTTTCAGAAAACGGTTACGGAAAACGGTCTTCATTAGAAGATTATAGAATCACCAACCGAGGTGGAAAAGGAGTGAAAACGCTTAATATTACGGATAAAACCGGAAAATTGGTGTCCATTAATAATGTGACAGATGCTGATGACTTGATGATTATCAATAAATCAGGATTGACCATTAGAATGGAAGTTTCAGATTTACGCGTAATGGGAAGAGCTACACAAGGTGTTCGTTTAATCAATATCAAAGGAAACGATTCAATTGCTGCGGTAACTAAAGTAATGAAAGAAGAAGCCGCTGAAGAAGTAGAATTTGAGGATGTAACTGCTGCTGTAACGGGTGAAGCAATTAAAAATGATAATTCAACTGTTGAATATGATGATGACTTCACTGAAGATGACGACGAAAACAAAGATAACCAAGAATAAATATTAATTAAATTAACTGTAAAATGAAAAGTAAATACATCATTTCTGCCTTTGCTTTATTTTTAAGTTTGGGAGTATTTGCCCAAAAAGACCAATTAAAAGCATTGGAAAAAGCGATTAAAAACTATGAACCTAATAACTTGAAAAAAGCTCTTTCAGATGCTGAAGCAGTAATTGGTTCAGCTGCTGATGCTGAAAAAGCTCAGTATTATTTTTTGAAAGGTAATGCTCATTTAGAATTTGCTACAAAAGGTATGGAAAAAGGTAAGAACTTAGTTTTTGCTGCTAAATCGTATCAGGATCTTTTAGCAATTGAAAAAACATTAGGTAAAAAGAAGTATTCTTCAGACGCAGAAACATCATTAGTAACTGTTAGAAATGAATTAGTAAATGCTGCAATTGAAGATAATGCTGCAAAAAAATACAAAGAGGGAACAGAAAAATTATATGAAGCATACAAATTAAACACAAAGGATACTGTTTATTTGTATTATGCAGCTAATGGTGCTGTAAATGCTAAGGAATATGATAAAGCTTTATCTTTATATGATGAGTTAAAAAAATTAAACTATTCAGGCAAAGGGATGGCTTATTATGCTAAAAATGTTTTAACTGAAGAAGAAGATTTCTTCAATTCAAAACAAGAACGCGATAATTCAGTTAAAATGAAATTGCATGCTAATCCAAGAGATGAAAAGTTACCTTCAAAAAGAGGTGAAATCCTTAGAAATTATGCTTTAATCTTAGTTGAAAAAGGAGAATCTGATAAAGCTAGAACAGCTATTCAAGAAGCCAGAAAATCTAACCCAGAAGATCATTCTTTGGCGATTACTGAAGCAAATTTATATTTGGAAGCTCAAGATTTTGATTCCTATAAAAAAATTGTAAATGAAATCTTGACTAGAAATCCAAATGATGTGGATTTATATTATAATTTAGGAGTAATTTCTTCAAAAGCAAATAATGCTGCAGATGCAGAAAAATATTATTTAAAAGCAATTGAAATTGATCCAAAATATAAAAATGCCTATTTAAATTTGGCAATTATGGTTTTAGATGCTGATACAAAATTAGTAGATGAATCCAACAAATTGGGAAATTCAGCAAAAGACAATAAACGTTATGATGAAATTAAAGTAGAACGTGAAAAGGTTTTCAAAAAAGCATTACCTTATTTAGAGAAAGTTGTTGAACTAGATCCAAAAAATAAAGATGCTAAACAAACGTTGATGAATGTTTATTCTGCTTTAGATATGACTGACAAATATAAAGCAATTAAAAGTTCATTAGAAGAATAGATTTATGTATAAATTTTTTAAAAAAAGTCGGATGTTAATATTCCGACTTTTTTTATATTATTTTTTTAATGACTCTCAATTTGTGCGTATGTCTATTGGTTTCAGCATTATATATTCCAAGATGGTCAAGTCTATCAATTCTAACTTTTCCACTGGCGTGAATAATATAATTATCATTCATGATGATTCCCACATGAATAATTTTCCCTTCTTCGTTGTCAAAAAAAGCCAAATCACCCGGTTCGCTTTCTTCAATAAAACTTAAAGCTTCACCTTGAGTAGCTTGCTGTGAAGCATCTCGAAAAAGTTTATAACCGTTTAATTTATAAACCATTTGTGTAAAACCTGAACAATCTATTCCAAAAGGAGTTTTACCTCCCCATAAATAGGGAGCGTTCAAATATAAAAAAGCGGTTTTAATTAATTCTGACTTTGCTTTTTGACCGGTAACTTTTAAACCTTCAAAAATAAAATTGTTGACATTTATTTTTTCAAAATTTAAAAAAGTAAGTGCAGATCCCAATGGAATAGGCATTAAAATATTCTGGTCATTTGTTACAAATTCAACTAAATCATTGTTTAGAATCATGGAGGATTTTGAGATTTCATCAAATTCGTTTTGAGAAATGATTTGACATTGTTTGGAATCAATCCAACCTTCATATTGATCAAAATAGAGTTGAATTTTCATCCATTGTTTTTGTTGATCAATAACGGTAAAATGTTCTCCAAATAATACCTGCGAAACTTGCTCGCTTCTATCATTTGGTTCAACCCTTAATGGAATAATTGCCAGATTACAAATTCCGTACATGCAAATAAATTATCAATTAGGCTCTTTCAATAACAACGGCTGATGCACCGCCACCGCCATTACAAATTGCAGCCGCACCAAATTTAGCATTATTTTGATGTAAAACATTAATTAACGTTACTAAAATTCTCGCACCTGAACATCCCAGCGGGTGACCTAACGAAACCGCACCTCCATTTACATTGATTTTATCAGATGATAAACCTAAAATTTTAGCATTTGCTAACCCTACAACGGAAAAGGCTTCATTAAATTCAAAATAATCAATTTGATCAACTGATAAACCGGCTTTATCTAAAGCTATCGGTAGAGCTTTTGCCGGAGCGGTAGTAAACCATTTTGGTTCTTGAGCCGCATCTGCAAAACTGGTTACATACGCCAATGGTTTTAATCCTAACTCATTTGCTTTTTCTTCACTCATTAATACCAGAGCAGCTGCACCATCATTGATGGTAGAAGCATTTGCAGCTGTTACAGTACCATCTTTTGTAAAAACAGCATTCAAACTCGGAATCTTATCTAATTTTACGTTGGTAAATTCTTCATCTTTGGCAACTATTAAAGGTTCTCCACGTCTTTGTGGTACTTCAACCGGGACAATTTCATTATCAAACTTACCTTCTTCCCATGCTTTGGCAGATCGTTGATAGGATTGAATAGCAAAAGCATCTTGTTCCTCTCTTGATATATTATATTCTTTTGCACACAAATCAGCACTAACTCCCATAGCATTATTATCATAAGCATCAGTTAAACCATCTTTTTGAAGACCGTCAATCATCGAAGCCGGGCCAAATTTGTAACCATTTCTTAAATGAACATAATGAGGAATCAAACTCATGTTTTCCATTCCACCCACTACAACAACTGAATTGTCTCCACATTTGATGGATTGAGCACCTTGCATAAACGCTTTCATACCAGAAGCACAAACTTTATTCACAGTTGTACAAGGAACAGCATTTGAAAGTCCGGCATATAAAGCAGCTTGTCTTGCTGGAGCCTGACCAACTCCGGCTTGTACAACATTACCCATTAGTACTTCATCAACTAATGATGGATCTAGATTTATTTTGGAAAGAGCTCCTTTTATGGCTACAGCTCCTAATTGAGGAGCAGTAACAGTAGATAAACCTCCCATAAAACTTCCCATTGGAGTTCTTACAGCTGATACAATGACAACTTTTTTGTTCATAATTAAGAAATAATAAGTTTAGATTGCGAATTTAATAATTTTTGAGTGATTGGTAGTATTAAATATGGTGCTTTTTCAAAAATTATATTTAATCCAAGTTTCATTAAATCAGCATTCAATCGTTGGTAAACGATTAAAAATATATTATCTATCTATTTGACTGATAGTCGCTTTATTTATTTAATCAAAAAAAACCAAAAAAAACAGTTCAATTACTTGTAAACTTAAGAATGTTACGTTACATTTGCAACCGCAAAAAAAGTCAAGTTCTTTGCAGAATAGGAGAGGTGCCGGAGTGGTAACGGAGCAGATTGCTAATCTGTCATCGGGTAACCGATGCCAGGGTTCGAATCCCTGTCTCTCCGCTTTTTTTCTCGGGGTGTAGCGTAGCCCGGTTATCGCGCCTGCTTTGGGAGCAGGAGGCCGCAGGTTCGAATCCTGCCACCCCGACTACGGTCCAGTAGCTCAGCTGGATAGAGCAACTGCCTTCTAAGCAGTAGGTCTCAGGTTCGAATCCTGACTGGATCACATTAAAACCATCTGAATTTTCAGGTGGTTTTTTTGTTTTAAAATAATTTTATTATTTGTGCTATGCAAAAATTATTTAAGATTATTTTCTCTCAAACCATTGAAATATAGCTAGTAAAGTTGTTTTAAACGATTTTTTTTACTTTTTCAACGTTTTTATGGTGAAATATTAACCTAAAATAGTAACTTTCCACCTTAATTTACTTGTTTGTAGCCCCAAATACTACTAACAATTTTTTTTACAGAATCAGAAAACATCACCGATACATGTCGCCTGAAGAAAAATTGAATATAATTAACCGGTTAAATGCCCTTGAAAACCAGCAAAAAAAGAACCTGGACGATATAAGTGCACTCCGCAAATACCTTGAAGAAAATCCTAAACTTGTTAAGAGTTGGTCTGATTTGAATGAGGTTAGCGGCTTCTATATTGATAGTTTCTCAAAAATTGAATCCTACGAAAATAGACCGGTACATGACGATAATCGAAATGTTTTTGCCACCGAAAATCAAGCTAAATCTGCATTAGCAAAAGCCCAACTTTCTCAATTATTACTCTCTTTTTTTAGTGGGTGGAATCATCATTTAGAGAATTATGCCATCATGCCGCAAATCAAAGAAGGCGAATTTACTCCCTATATCGGAATTGCTGTTTTACCACAATTTTTATCTTTTCGTTCCAGAGAAAAAGCACTTATGTTTTATGAACAACACAAAGAGTTGATTCATGATTATTGGAGTGAATTTTTACCCTAACTTTTTTCTTGTATCTTTACTCATAGCAAATTAATTGCTGAATTTAAAATGAATAAAGCTACCGTATTTCTTTTCTTTTTGTTTCAAATCAGTTTTTGTCAAACGTCAACACCACATGATACGTTGTTTGTGCGTTTAAAAGACTATTCCAATCAGTTTGAATATGATTTGCGATATGCTACTGAAAATAATTTTCTAAATGCAAAAGTGTACGATTGTGCCGAATGCTATTTGCGATATAAAACAGTCAAAAAATTAATTGAAGCCAACGAAAAATTTTTGAAACTTGGCTATCGAATAAAACTTTTTGATTGCTATCGTCCGTTGGATGTTCAAAAGAAAATGTGGAAAATTGTGCCTAATCCAATTTATGTTGCAGATCCGTCCAAAGGTTCAATTCATAACAGAGGATGTGCAGTTGATTTGACTTTAATTGATTTAAATGGAAATGAACTCGATATGGGTACTCCTTTTGATCATTTCGGTAAAGAAGCTGCTCATTCGTATGAAAATAATTCTGACGTTGTAAAAAATAACCGAAAACTATTACGCGAAATCATGGAAAGCTGCTCGTTTAAGGTGTTTCAATCCGAATGGTGGCATTATAATTTAGCTACTGAACCATCTGATAAAATTTCAAATTTCATATGGAAATGCGATTGATTATTCAATACAATGTAAATAATCAATAAAGAAATTTGAAGGACGATTAAATTCTTTTAACAATTCAGATTCCAATTCAGGTTTAATTCGATAGTCAATGGTTTCTGTACTATATTTGATTCGAATCATACTTATCGGACTCTCCTTTAATTCCTTAAAAGAATCTTTTAAGAACATAAAATTTGCCGATAAAACCCTCACATTTTTGTTATCATTATAAAAGAAATTTCCACAATTCTCCTCTTGAACATGCAAAAGTGTAATTATTTTTCCGTTTTCCAATTGAACGTACATTTTGGTTGAAGCATCAATACAAGTTGCTTTAATAAAGGCATTATTTTTTTGCACTTGTTGTAAAGTAAGATATGGAGTTTCGTTATCGTTTGTTAATGAGAAAAATAAATATTGTTCATTTTGACCAAAAATACGTTCAAAAAGTAAGACCTCTTTGGTCGTTTTTAAACTTCCTAAACTGTCTTTTACTTCAGTTGTATATTCGCATTTTCGTTGTGCAAAAGTATGTAATGAAAAAAAGGCAAATAGCAATACAAGTAGAATTCTCATTTTTAGTTTATAATTTTTTGCAAAGTAAAACAATTTTTTGGTTTTCTTCATTTGTTGTAAAAAAGCAGTAGATATCTCCACCGTCTTTGATTTTCCATTTTTTTCTTACTGTTTCTACCGTTTCCGGAAAATTTCTTATTGTAATATTAGCTTTTGAAAGTCCAACTTGCATCATGTTTTTTTTGTTGTATGGAATTGTTTGTTGTAATTCAAAAACTCTGCCACAAAAATTAATTTGCTCATTTGAAGTATAAAGATGAGAATGTGGATGGAGTTTCTTCACGTTAAAAAAATGAGTAACTTCATCAAATCCACCTGATTTCATAATGGCGGCATTTGGTTCGTAGATATATTTTTCAGGTTTTCCTAAAGTTGCTTTACTCAAATATTTTTCCCAAATAAAGTCAAAATGTTCTGTTTTTGATTTGGTCAAATTTACTGTCTTCAGAGTGGGTTGACCTGAAAAATCTTTTTCAATTTCCCATAACAATTCTTTTACTTCATTTTCAACTGCTATAATGTGAATGTTTTTTACAAATTTCAGTTCATTCAATCCGGCTTTTATATCTAAAAGTGGTGCAGTCTTAATTAAAATATGATTGGAAAACTGAAAGTAAAAATTCAATAATTCAGGAACATTCGGTTCACAATCCTTCAGCATGAAAACTTTTCCTTTTTGTTCATTTCTTCTTGCGGGATCGATGTAAATCCAATCAAATTGTTGTTGTAATGTTGAAAGTATTTTTTCGCTATTTTCTGCAATGCATTGAATATTGTTTGCGTTTAATTGTTTGAAATTATGTTGAACAATTGAGGATAATGCAGCATTTTGTTCACAATGAATAACCGATTCAAAGTGTTGTGAAAAGTAATAACTATCAATTCCAAAACCTCCGGTTAAGTCGATAATTTTTTTGCCTTTAATTAAACTTGATTTGAAGATTGCGGTTTTTTCTGATGAAGTTTGCTCAATCGAAATTTTTGAGGGATAAATAATATTTCGCGTTGAATACCAATGCGGTAATTTTTCTTTTGCTTTAGTTTTAGCTTCAATTTGTTGCAAAATTAATTTCCATTCCACTTGTGGAAAAGGATTTTTTTGAAAAGCCAATTGCGAGGATGGTTTTTCACACTGTTCCGTTATAAAATTTTGAATATCGTTTGCTAATAATGCTTCCAAAAGTTTTTTTTAAATCTTACGGGTAAAAACCTGCACTAGTTTATTGTTTGGGAAGAAGGCTTTTGCTACTACTTTTACCATCGTGTAAAAAGGAACTGCAATAATCATTCCTACAATTCCGGAGATCATTCCTGCGATTAAGATAACCAGAAATATTTCCAACGGATGCGATTGTGTGCTTTTTGAAAAAATGATAGGTTGGTTTACATTGTTATCAATTAATTGAACAATAAAAAAGCCGATTAAAACATAAATTGTTGTGGGTAAAATCTCTGTTTGAAAATCACCACCAATCTGACTGATCATTGTTAAAGTTGCTGCTAAAATGCTTCCAATTAAGGGGCCAACGTAAGGAATAATATTTAAAACCGCACACAATAAAGCAATGACAAACGCATTGTCTATTCCAAAAATCAATAAAACAATAAAATAAAGCACAAAAACAATAAAAAGTTGAACTAATAATCCAACAAAATAGCGTGTCAACATTTCATTGATTTTTTGAATGGAATGCAATGTTTCTTCTTCATGACTTATAGGAATAATTTTCTTAAAAGCGGTAATAAAAGTCAATTGGTCTTTTAAAAAGAAAAAAGTGATGAACAATACAGATGCAATTCCAATTCCGATGGAACTTAATGTCCCTAAAAATCCATTTAAAAAAGAGGGAAGAAAAGTAATATTGACGTATTGCGTAAAATTAAATTCTGCAAATGCTTCTTGTAAATCGATATTGTTTTGAGATAAATAAGATGAAAATTGATCATACAAAAGCATGACTTTTTGTTCAATATCGGCGGTATTAAGCAAGGAAAGACTATGAATTTGAGCTGTAATTAAAGGAACAAACAATAAAATAAATAATACTATACCAAAAATTAAAATAAGTAGGGTAGTAGTTACCGCCCAGAAGTTGTTGAACTTAGTTTTTTTCTTTAAAAATTGAACAATTGGGTTACAAATCATACTCAATAATAACGCTAAAATCAAATAAACAAATAGCGTTCGAATGGAAAATAGAAACCAAATTCCAATCGAAAAAAGCAAAAGTATTCCAATTGCTCTTAAAATTCCGTTTGCTATAATTTTTGAATTCATTTTACTTTATCTTAATTTGTAAACACGTAATGCACCAAATTTGCTCCCATTTTTAGAGCTTTTTCTCTCACTTCTTTTGGATTATTGTGTACTTCTTCATCTTCCCATCCATCGCCTAAATCAGTTTCAAAGGTATACACTAACGCTAATCTTCCTTCAATAAAAATTCCAAACGCTTGTGGTTTTTGTTTTTCATGTTCGTGAATTTTTGGTAAACCGTTTGGAAACGAAAAGGGTCCTTGAAAAATTTTATGTGTTGATGGAATTTCAATCAATTCATTGTTTGGAAAAATCTTCTTGATTTCTTTTCGAATGAATTTGTCCATTCCATAATTGTCATCAATATGCAAAAAACCTCCTGATGTCAAATAATCTCTGAGATTTTTTACTTCATTATCATTAAAAACTACATTTCCGTGTCCGGTCATGTGCACAAACGGATAGGAAAACAATTCCGAACTTCCCGGTTCAACCGTAGAAGGTTTTTGTTTGATTTTAGTTTGTATCGTTTGATTACAAAAGCGAATCAAATTAGGCAAAGAAGTTGGATTAGCATACCAATCGCCACCGCCATTGTATTTCAATAAGGCAATTTCTTGAGCTCCAACAAAATAATGTACGAATAAAAAGATAAATACTATTTTTTTCATTGTTCATTTTTTAACACAACTGTGTGACAAGCTACTAAAGCAGCTGTTTCAGTTCGCAAGCGGTTATTTCCCAAAGATACGGGTATAAATTTATTTTCTAAAGCTAATTTGATTTCTTGTGTGGAAAAATCACCTTCCGGTCCAATTAAAACGGTACATTTTTCACCTGGATGAATTTGTGAAGTGAAAAATAGTTTATGTGTTTCTTCACAATGTGCAATAAACTTTTGCCCATTTTGTTCTATTTGCATAAAATTTTTGAACGTAATGGGTTCGTTTATTTTTGGCAAAAAACATTGATTGGACTGTTTCATAGCTGAAAGCAGAATTTTTTCCAAGCGGTCTGTTTTAATCACTTTACGTTCGGAGTGTTCACAAATTATGGGCGTAAATTCGTGTAAACCAATTTCGGTAGCTTTTTCTAAAAACCATTCTAAACGCTCATTCATTTTTGTAGGTGCAACGACCATGTGTAGATAAAAATCTGTAACCTTTTGTTGTTGAAAACGAACAATTTCAACTGTACATTTTGAATCGGATGCAATACTAATTTTAGTTTCAAATAAAAAACCTAAACCGTTTGTAACCATCAAAATATCACCTTCTTTTTTACGTAATACTTTAACAATGTGTTTGCTTTCTTCTTTATCAAAGATAAAAGATGTTGACTTTTCGTTTATGTCTTGATAATAAAATAATTGCATTACAATTCAATTCTGGCTTTAGAAACAACGGATGAAGTTTCAAAATCTTGTGCTAAAAATTTTTGATACCCAACAATTCCTATCATTGCGGCATTATCAGTAGTATATTCAAATTTTGGAATAAAGGTTTTCCAACCATATTTTTGTTCAGCATCTTTCAACGTCTGACGAATTCCGGAATTGGCAGAAACACCACCACCAATTGCTATTTGACGAATTCCGGTTTGATTTACAGCTAATTTTAATTTATCCATTAATATTTCGATGATGGTCTGTTGAACGGATGCACAAATATCGGCTTTGTTTTCTTCAACAAAATTCGGGTTTTGTTGAGTGTTTTTTTGGATGAAATATAAAATTTGTGTTTTTAATCCGGAAAAACTAAAATTCAAACCATCCACTTTTGGTTTTGTAAACGAATAGGCTTTCGGATTTCCTTCTTTAGCAAATTGATCAATTAGAGGGCCACCGGGATAAGGTAATCCTAGAATTTTAGCCGTTTTATCAAAGGCTTCACCAACGGCATCATCGGTAGTTTCGCCAATAATTTCAAGAGATGAAAAATCGGAAACCTTAACAATTTGTGTATGCCCGCCAGAAATGGTTAAGGCCAAAAAAGGAAAAGTAGGCTTATCAAATCCCGATTCATCTATGAAGTGAGCAAAAATATGAGCTTGCATGTGATGCACTGCAATCAAAGGAATGTTAAGTGCGATAGACATTGATTTGGCAAAAGAACTTCCAACCAGTAATGAACCCATCAAACCAGGACCTTGTGTAAAAGCAATTGCATTGAGTTGATTTTTGGAAATTCCGGCTTTTTTTAAAGCAGCATCTACTACCGGCACAATATTTTGTTGATGAGCTCTTGAAGCCAATTCAGGCACAACACCACCATACGCCTCATGAATGTGTTGACGAGCAACCAAATTAGAAAGTACCTTATCATTTTCGAGCACAGCCGCAGCAGTATCGTCGCAAGAACTTTCAATGGCTAATAGATAAATCGGTTTTTCAGACATAAATAGGCATGAAATTTGGATTATATTTTGTACGAATAATTTACTTTAAAAATCTGTTAAAATATAGGGTTAAATTATTTACTTTTGTTTTGGTAAAAATAGGCTTTTTACCCGTTATACTGCAAATTTTTTAATTGTTCGAGAGTATTAAAAAAATAAAAAAAATAGTCGTTCGTTCCTTAATTGGTATTTTGCTGTTGATGCTCATCATCAGTATATTACTCTCATTGCCTGCAGTTCAAACTAAAATTGGTCAGTACTTTACAGAAAAGATAAACAAGGATTTTGGTACTGACATTCAGATTGACCAAGTCAATTTTACCTTTTTTGGCGGCGTAAAACTGAAAGGTGTATTAATAAAAGATCATCACAAAGATACGTTGATTTTTGCAGATAGGATTAAAACCAATATTCTGGATATTAATCGGTTAGTTGATGGTGATTTACTTTTTGGAGATATTAATGTCAATAGTTTGTACCTAAGAATGGTACAATATAAATTAGAGAAAGAAACCAATTTAGACAAATTCATAGCTGCATTTGATGATGGTAAGCCTTCATCAGGAAAGTTTTTAATGAAAGCCAATAAAATCAAAGTGGCTAACTCACGATTTGTACTTATTGACCAAAATTTGAAAACACCAAAAAGTGTTGATTTTAAGAGAATTAATGGAATTTTACATCAATTTAAAATCAAAGGTAGTGATGTTACGACACAAATTAACAAGCTATCTTTCAAGGATTTTAGAGGGTTGTTTGTAACAGAACTCAATACAGATTTCACCTATACCAAAACAAATATTCTGCTTGAAAAGTTACTGCTCAAAACGCAAAAATCACATTTGGAAGGTAATTTGGCCATGCGGTATAATCGAGCTGATTTTGCAGATTTTATCAATAAAGTAATTTGGGATTTTAAAGTGGATAAAGCTCAAATTGCTTCCTCAGATATTCGAAATTATTATGATGAGTTGGGTAAAGAAAATGTTTTTTATTTTACTACAAATCTTATTGGAACACTCAATAATTTTAAAACTAAGCAACTACGTTTAACTGATAATTACGCTTCACAAATAAACGGGGATATCCAATTTATTAACATTTTTGGTAATGAAAATCAAGAATTTAAACTAATTGGAAATTTTGATAAGCTCACATCAAATTACAAAGATTTGGTTAGTGTTTTGCCGAACTTACTAGGGAAAAATTTACCAACATCATTACGGAAATTAAATCAATTCACAGTGATTGGTCAAATTGAATTGACAACTAATGTAATTCAAACCGACTTGTTTATGCAATCGGCATTGGGTGATGTGGAAGCTGATTTGTATATGACCAATATTCAAAATATTGATAATGCTAATTATTCCGGTACAATATCAACCTATAATTTTGATATAGGGACTTTTATTAACAAAAGTGATTTAGGCAAAGTTTCTTTGAATGCAGAAGTAAATGGTAAAGGATTTACTGAAAAATTTATTGACACAAAAATTACAGGTGCTGTTAATCAACTTCAATTTAAAGGATATAATTATAAGGGAATTCTAGTAGATGGTAGTTTCAAATCTCCAATTTTTAAAGGAAAGTTAAATGTAAATGATCCTAATTTATTTATGGATTTTAAAGGTGTGATAGACATGTCTAAAAAAGAAAAAGTCTATCAGTTTGACACCCAGATTGATTATGCAAATTTGAAAAAGTTAAATTTAGTAAAAACAGATAGTATTTCTATTTTTAAAGGAAAAATTTTCAGCAATTTGATTGGTAACAATATTAATACGATGTATGGAGATTTAAAGATTGAGCAATCGTCGTATCAAAATGGAAGAGACATTTTTGTATTTGATAATTTTACGATTACATCAAATTTTGATAGTTCCAATCAACGATTAATTACCATTAATTCTCCAGATATTATTGATGGAAAAATTGAAGGTAAATTTGATTTTGAAGAAGTTCCAAAATTAGTTGAGAACTCTTTGGGTAGTATTTATGCTCATTTTAATTATAACAAAGTAAAAAAGGGACAATATCTTCGTTTTGATTTTGCTGTATATAATAAGATTATTGAGATTTTTTATCCTGAAATCAGTTTGAGTTCGGATACTAAAATTAATGGTAGCATTAACGCTGATACAAATGATTTTAAATTGGATTTAACTTCTTCAAAAATTGAAGCTTTTGATAATGATATTCATGCGATTTCGTTAGAAATAGACAATAAAAACCCACTTTTTAATTCCTTTATTTCCATTGATAGTATCAAAAATAAATGGTATAAGATTGCCGATTTTAACCTCATCAATATAACTAGAAAAGACTCTTTAATTTTCAGAACTGAGTTCAAGGGAGGGAAAAATAGTGATGATTATTTTAATTTTGATGCATATCATACCATTAATAAAGACAATAACAATGTTGTTGGATTTTTTAAATCAGAATTAAAATTTAAAGATTATATCTGGTTTTTAAATGAAAAAGATGATGATTCCAATAAAATAATATTTGATAAAAAATTCAACAGTTTTAATTTTGATCACTTCTCATTAACACATGAAATTCAACGAGTTGATTTCAATGGGTTAATAAAAGGTAACGATTTTAAAGATGTAGAAATCAAGTTTAATGAAGTTAATATTGGTAAAATAATTCCAGATATTGAGAATTTTACAATGGACGGAAACATGAATGGAGTGGTCAATTTTAAACAAAATAAAGCTCAGTTTGAACCCTATGCTTCTTTAAATGTTAATAATTTAATGGTTAACAATATAAAATTGGGTGAAATTAAATTAGATATTGAAGGAAATAATGATTTTAACATTTTTAATGTAAGATCGACGTTGGAAAATGAAAATGTAGAAAGTTTTAGTTTATTTGGAAATTTATACTTTAAGGATAAAATGCCTACTATGAATATTGATGTTAAATTTGACAAATTCAATATTGGTGCATTCAGTACAATGGGAGGAGATGTAGTATCTAATATTCGAGGATTAGTGAATGGTAATACAAATTTTAGTGGGGCAATTGACAATCCTGAAATGAACGGAAGACTCTTTTTAAATCAGGCAGGTTTACGAATTCCCTATCTGAATGTTGATTTTGAAATGGAGCCAAATTCTATTGTAGATCTTACAGAAAGACAATTTTTAATGCGTAACATTTCGATAACGGATACAAAATATAAAACTAAAGGAATCTTATCCGGAAATGTTAAACATTCAAAACTATCTAATTGGATTTTAGATATTGGTGTCAACTCAAATTATTTATGTGTATTAGATACGCAAGATAGCGATGAAGCGTATTATTATGGAAAAGCTTTTATTTCCGGTAATGCTAGTATTTCCGGACCAACAGATGGTTTACTTATTAAAGTAAATGCAAAATCAGAAAAAGGGACTTCTATTAAATTACCCATATTAGACAACCAATCGATAAGTGAAAATTCTTTTATTCATTTTGTAACAAAAGAAGAAAAATATAATATTCTTACAGCCAATAGGATTGAAAAACGATATAAAGGTTTAGAACTTGAATTTGAATTAGATATTAATAAAAACGCTGAAATTGAAGTGATTTTAGACAAAGAATCTGGTCATAATATGAAAGGACGTGGAGTGGGCTTATTATCACTTCAAATTAATACATTAGGAAAATTTAATATGTATGGTGATTTTATGGTAGATGAAGGAGAATATAATTTTAAATACCGTGGTTTGATTAGTAAAAAATTCAATGTAAAAAACAATGGAAACATTGTATGGGAAGGAGATCCACTTAAAGCAAGATTGAATTTAGAGGCATTATATGAAACAAGAGCAAATCCGGGAGTTTTGTTAAACAACACAACATTAAATCAAAAAGTTCCTGTTGAAGTTGCCATAACAATTAACGGAACAATTAGTAATCCTGAACCGGATTTTAATATCAATTTTCCAACAGTTAGTTCTATTTTACGTTCTGAGATAGATACGAAACTTAGTGATAAAGATATAAGACAAACTCAAGCATTATATCTTTTAGCCTCCAACAGTTTTGTTAGTGATGAAAGTTCTGCTGTTGGTCAAAATGCATTATACAATAATTTGTTTCAAACAGTTAGCGGTGTTTTTGACAATTTATTTCAAGATGCAGATAGTAAAATTTCAATTGGAGTTGGCTATGTAGCCCCAGAAAAAACACCGAATAGAGAAACAGATGGAAATGTTAGCGTTTCAACTTCTTTTGCAATCAATGATCGAATTTCTGTAAATGGAGTATTGGGTGTACCGGTTGGAGGAGTAAACAATGCTGCAATTGTAGGTGATATTGAAGTGTTATATCGCGTAAATAAAGACGGTACACTAAATATGAAAGCTTTTAATAGAGAAAATGATATTACGTATATTGGAGAAGGAATCGGCTACACTCAGGGAATTGGTATTTCATACCAAGTTGATTTCAGTACATTTAATGAATTATTTTATAAAATCTTTAAAAACGCTGCTTACAAAAAAGAAAAAGAATCTCAAAATGAAAATGAAGATTCTGATTACGCTCCAGATTATATCAATTTCACAGATCGAAAAAAGAAAAATGAAAAACCAAAACCGGTTAATCAACCCTTAGAGGTTGAAGAAAATATTCCTCATGACTAACAAAGGTTAGTGAATAAAAAAACTTCTATAAACTTATTAACGAAAACGTTTGATTTTCGTCTATTCTATTAATTACACAAAAAACTACTATTTTAAGTCCTTAAACTTTGCTAATTTTACAGTATAAACTAAAAAAAATGAGCAAAATAATAAAAAAAATAGGTGTACTTACTTCGGGCGGAGATTCTCCTGGAATGAATGCTGCTATTCGTTCTGTAGTTAGAACATGTGCTTATTATAAAGTACAATGTCTTGGAATTTACAGAGGTTATCAAGGTATGATAGAAGGAGACTTTAAAGAAATGGGTCCACGCTCAGTTCATAACATTGTGAACAAAGGAGGAACTATTTTGAAGTCAGCACGTTCAAAGGAATTTATGACCGAAGAGGGCAGAAAACAGGCTTATGAAAATTTAATCAAAGAAAATGTAGATGCACTTGTAGTTATTGGTGGTGATGGAAGTTTTACGGGGGCATTGGTTTTCAATAAAGAATTTGGAATACCGGTGATGGGAATTCCAGGAACGATTGATAACGATATTTACGGAACAAGTCATACGTTAGGTTTTGATACAGCATTGAATACTGTTGTAGAGGCAATTGATAAGATCAGAGATACTGCGAGTTCACACAACCGATTATTTTTGGTGGAAGTTATGGGACGAGATGCAGGACATATTGCATTAAATGCCGGAATTGGTGCCGGTGCAGAAGAAATATTAATTCCCGAAGAAGACATGGGACTTGAACGTCTTTTGGAATCATTGAGAAGAAGTAAACTTTCCGGAAAATCTTCTAGCATTGTTGTGATTGCAGAAGGGGATAAAATTGGTAAAAATGTATTCGAATTAAAAGATTATATAGATCAAAATTTGCAGGAATATGATGTGAGAGTTTCTGTTTTAGGTCATATGCAAAGAGGTGGTTCACCTTCTTGTTTTGACCGAGTTTTAGCTTCTCGTCTTGGAGTAAAAGCTGTAGAGTCAATATTAGAAAATAAATCAGGTTATATGGTTGGTTTATTGAATGATAAGGTTGACTTAACACCTTTAGAACAAGCCATAAAAGGACACTCAAATATTGATAAAGAATTACTTAGAGTTTCAGATATAATGTCAATTTAATATTAATAAAATTTTAAACGTAAATAAAAATGTCAAAAGTAAAATTAGGAATCAACGGATTTGGTAGAATTGGAAGAATCGTTTTTAGAGAAAGTTACAACAGAGATAATGTTGAAGTAGTAGCCATCAACGATTTGTTGGATGTAGATCATTTAGCTTATTTGTTAAAATACGACTCTGTTCACGGTCGTTTTGATGGAAAAGTAGAAGTAAGAGATGGTCAATTATATGTAAATGATAAATTTATTCGCGTAACGGCTGAGAAAGATCCAAAATTAATCAAATGGGATGACGAAAAAGTAGATGTTGATGTTGTTGCAGAGTGCACTGGTATTTTTACCACTTTAGCTACTGCTCAAGCTCACATTGATGGTGGTGCTAAAAAAGTGGTAATCTCAGCACCATCTGCTGATGCTCCTATGTTTGTAATGGGTGTAAACCATGATAAAGCAACTGCTTCTGATACAATTGTATCCAATGCTTCTTGTACAACAAATTGTTTGGCTCCTTTAGCCAAAGTAATCAATGATAATTTTGGAATTGTAGAAGGTTTAATGACAACAGTTCATGCTACTACTGCAACTCAACTAACAGTTGACGGACCTTCCAGAAAAGATTTTAGAGGAGGAAGAGCTGCTTTGTTAAACATCATTCCGGCTTCAACCGGTGCCGCTAAAGCGGTTGGTAAAGTAATTCCTGAATTAAACGGAAAATTAACCGGTATGTCCATGCGTGTGCCAACTGCTGATGTTTCAGTAGTGGATTTAACTGTAAAAGTTGCCAAAGAAACTTCTTATGATGAAATCATGGCTGTGTTGAAAAGAGCATCTGAAAACGAAATGAAAGGAATCCTTGGTTATACAGAAGATGATGTTGTTTCTCAAGATTTTATTTCAGATGCAAGAACCTCAATTGTGGATGCAAAAGCGGGTATCGGATTGAATTCGACTTTCTTTAAATTGGTTTCTTGGTATGATAACGAGTATGGATATTCTTCAAAATTAATTGATTTATCTGTTCATATTGCCAAACTATAATACAAATAAAATCCCGTTGTAATACTTTGTGACGGGATTTTTATTTTTAACTAACAAACTAACTTACTTATGAAATTACTTGTAGATAGTGGGTCAACAAAAGCGGATTGGATTGCCATTGATGATAACGGAAAGGTTTTGTTTACCACGCAAACACTTGGTCTCAACCCGGAAGTGTTAACAAAAGAGGAAGTGATTGAACGTTTAAATGATAAATTTGATATTTCCTTTAATAAAACAAAAGCAAAGCAATTGTTTTTTTACGGAGCAGGTTGCGGGACAGATCGTATGAAAATCTTTTTATCTGATGTGTTTAAAGAATATTTTATAAACGCAACCATATCAGTGAATGAAGATACGTATGCAGCGGTTTATGCCACCACCCCAAAAAACGAAAAAGCAATTGTATGTATTTTAGGAACCGGTTCAAATTGTAGTTATTTTGATGGAAATGTTTTACATCAAAAAGTACAATCCTTAGGATATATTTGTATGGATGATGCGAGTGGAAATAGATTTGGTCGTCATTTATTAAGAGGATATTCTTTTAACAAAATGCCAAAAGAAATGGCACTTGAGTTTGAAGAAGAATACAACACCGACCCTGATTATATCAAGCAAAATTTGTATAAAGAACCTAATCCAAATGCCTATTTAGCTACATTTGCCAAATTCTTAATCAAACACAAAGATACCGAATTTTGTCAAAAATATATTTTTCAAGAAATGGAAGATTTTGTGGAAAATTACATCAAACAATATGAAAATTGCCATGATGTTCCCATTCATTTTGTAGGCTCAATTGCCTTTTATTTAAAGGAGGAATTAAAAATCACCTTAGAAAAACACAATTTACAATTGGGTAATGTATTAAGAAGACCAATTGATGGTTTGATTGCTTATCACATCCTAAATAAATAACCTGAACCACGATGAAAATCGTGGTTTTTTAATCTTGTAAAAATGGAAATTGCAGTAATCGCACATGATGGAAAAAAAGCAGATATGGTTCAGTTTTTAAATAGAAATAGTGCAGTTTTAAAGAAAGAAAATATAAAAATAATTGCTACCGGTACAACCGGATCAAAAGCAGAAGCTGCGGGTTTTAAAGTCAAAAAAATGCTTTCAGGTCCTCAAGGCGGTGATGCTCAAATAGCCGGAAGAGTAGCGGAGGGGAAAACAAAATTGGTACTTTTTTTTAAAGATCCGTTATCCAGTCATCCTCACGAAGCAGATGTAAATATGCTTATTCGTGTTTGTGATGTGCATAATGTGCCTTTGGCAACAAATGAAGCAACGGCTCAACTTCTTTTAGATGGATTATTTAATTAAAAGTTAAAATTCATTTAAGAAATAGTTTTTAGGCTTTATTTTTATAAATTGTGTTAAAAAAAACATGAAAAAGGCTGTATTAATACTTTTGTTCTCACAATTTTGTATTGCCCAACACGGAATTATTTGGCAAAAGACGCTGGGAGGTAATCAAATTGATGGTTTTAGTTCATGTATCGTTGGTGTTGATTTTGGTTTCTTAGTTGGTGGAACTTCAAACTCAGGTATTGATGGCGATAAAAACCAGGTAAGTAGAGGATCAACAGACCCATGGCTAATTAAATTTTCAGAAAACGGATTGATTCAGTGGCAAAAAACAATTGGTGGGAGTGGAAGTGATGCATTAAATCAAATTATTAATGATGAAAATGGATATTTTTTAGCTTGTACTTCCTCCTCAAATATTTCAGGTGAAAAAACAGAAAATAGACGGGGATTGAGTGATTATTGGATAATTAGAATTAATAATCTTGGAAATATCATTTCCCAAAAAACAATAGGTGGTGATAGAAATGATGTTTTAACTAGTTTGATAAAAACAAATAATGGTCTTGTATTAGCTGGTTTTTCAGATTCAGCAATTTCAGGTGAAAAAACTGAAAACCGAAGAGGTGTAATTGGAGAAAATGACTTTTGGATAGTTAATATTGATAATAATTATAATATTTTGTGGCAACGTACCTTCGGAGGTAGTTTAAATGATCGATTGTATAACATCATTCCAACTTTGGATGGGGGTTTTCTACTAGCAGGTGATTCAAATTCTTCAATTTCTGCTGATAAGACGGAGACTAATTTTGGCGATTATGATATTTGGTTAGTAAAAATAAGCAATATAGGAAATATTGAGTGGCAAAAAACCTTGGGTGGAAGTCAAACTGAGGTTTTTGGAGACATACTTCAAACTGATGATGGTGGATTTTTGGTTGGTTGTTATTCAAATTCTTCAATATCAGGGAATAAAACTGAAAATACTAAAGGCTTAAATGATTATTGGGTAATCAAATTATCAGAAAGCGGAACGATTGAATGGCAAAAAGTAATTGGTGGTAATGATCAGGATAATTTGACCAGTTTAACAAAAAACGGACAAGGTTACGTTCTAGGAGGTAGTTCAAAATCGAATTTTTCCGGTGATAAGAACAGCTTTTCAAGAGGATTGGAAGATTTTTGGGTCGTTATGATAGATTTTGATGGAAACATAATTGGTCAAAAAACAATTGGTGGTGAACTTTATGATGGAATTGAAAATATGCTTGTAGACGGTAATGGAAGCATTTTTTTAGGTGGAAATTCACTTTCAAGCATAGTAGGGGAAAAAACAGAAGTAAATAGAGGAGGATCTGATTATTGGGTAATGCTTTTAGAACCAAATGCACTATCGTTGGATGGTACTCTTTTTTCTGAAATAAAAGTTTTTCCTAATCCAACAAATAAAATACTTGATTTTCGTTTTCCAACTCCTTTTACGGGTAAGATTGTACAAACAGATAGTTTAGGAAAAGTGATTCAAACCCTTGAAATTAAAAACCAAGTAAAATTTTCTACTGAGGTATTAGGTTCTGATGGCATTTACTTTTTTACCATAGAAAATGAAAACGGACTTTCAAAAACGGTTAAAATTGTAAAACAAGAATAAGTTTTATTTCACTGCTACCATTGAAATCTCCACATTCACACCTTTTGGTAAACCAGCTACTTGTACAGTTTCTCTAGCCGGTGCTTGCTGCTCATCAAAATAAGTTGCATATACTTTATTGATAGCCGCAAAATCAGCCATATCCATAATGAAAATAGTAGTTTTTACTACATTGGAAAAGTTCATTTCAGCAGCTTCTAAAACAGCCTTCATATTTTCCATTACTTGTTTTGTTTCTACTTCGATAGAATCTAAAATTAATTCACCGGAGAAAGGATGAAGTGCAATTTGACCTGAAGTATATAAGGTGTTTCCAATCAAAACAGCTTGGCTATACGGCCCAATAGGAGCGGGTGCTTTTTCAGTAAAAATGATTTTTTTCATATTTTAAATTTTATCGTAAAGTTCTATCAGGTAACGAACGTCTATCCCATTTGATGTCGCTCAAAACAGATGATTTTATTCCAATAAAAAATCCCCAAGAAGCAAAATCACCATAAGGAGTCCAGTTGAAATCCATTCGCCAACTCAGCAAATCACGTTCAAATCGAAATTGAGTGAAGGTGACTCCATTTTGTACAAAATCATATCCGGTTGAAACACCAACTTTCCACCGCGGAGTTAAATCCATATTACCGGAAATCATTACGGAATTTCCGGTAATTCTACTTTCTCTGTTGTTATTGCTGTACGTCAAAGAATAAGCAAAAGTAATGTCCCAAGGTATTTCTGATTTATAAAATTCAGAGAATTTAGTGTCATCCTCTTCATCATTTGAAAACTGACTTTGCCTACTGTCACCTAAATCGGTATTGGTACCAAATAAATCATCTTCACGACCACCATTTCTTGCTCCTTGTTTATTTTTTTTCTGGTTGCCTTCTTTTGATTTACTTGAAAAAGAGTAGTTAGTTGTCATGTTGGCACTTGTCATTCTGAAAAGACTTCCGCCATTGTCAATATTCCATTTGTCTATTCTTCTTCCGGCTGCATTTATCGCATAGGGATCAAGAGTTGCCGCAAAATTTACATTCATTTTATTATTGAATAAAACGGTTCCTCCGCTCAACCGCACTGGTGTCCATCTCAAAGAGTCTGCTGCCATGTTGTAACTCGTTGAAAAATTCAATTGATTTAACAACATTACTTTCTTAGCTTCCGTTTTTGTACTGTCTTTATCCGTTACTTTTGCTTCAAATGTATTACTCAAATTAAACCCTAAATTATTAGAGTAATTATTGGAAGGAGATCCAAAAATACCGCCATCAAATCGAGTATATTCTTGCATTTTTCCGCTTGCATCCATAGCATAAGTATCATAATACTGTTCAAAACTTGGCGTATAACTGTGCGAAATAGAAGGTCGCATCACATGTCGAATGGCCTGTATTTTTTTAGTTTCTCCAAAATTGAACGTTCCATAAATGGTTGTACCTACACTGCTTGAAAAAGAATAGGTTCTGAATGCGTCAAATCCATTTACTTCATTTGTCACAACTTGATTTAATTCAGAATCAAAATTTCTTCTTATCGTTTTAAAATACCAAACTTCATTATAATTTGCACTCGTAGTAACACTAAAATGTTTAAAAACTTTAAAATTTGTACTTAACGGTATAGAATGTTGAAATCCTGTTTGGGCATTTTTAAACATTTCAGGTCTAAAAAATAAGGAATCAAATGTGCTGATTCTGTTTTCACCTCTTAGATTGTATTGCAAGTTGATATTTTTAATGAATCCCTTCTTTGCACCATCTTTGGGTGCAAATGGAAAAATTCGATCCACACTTGCTTGAAGTGTTGGCAAAGTCATGTTAATTTGTTGTGTCTGAGTATTCTGATTGTGTGTGGCTGTCAACGACATGTTCACCTGAGGAACCGTGTTAAATGTTTTAGAATAGGAGATTGATGAACTTAAATTATTAACCAAATTTGATCCTACATTGATTTGATTCAATGATTGTTGAAAAAATTGAGCACTACCTAAGTTAACAGATGCCTGAAAACGTGAATTTGGATTTGATTTGGCATCTTGAGCATGTGACCACTGAATGTTATAAATTCTGGATCTTGAATAATCAGGAAAACCTCTTTCACTTTGAATAAGATTTTCAAATCGAACATTCAAGTTTCCACTGAACAAATATTTGACCGCATATGAACTTTCAAATCGCAAACCATAACTTCCATTGGTATAATAATCACCAAAAATGGTTAAATCTACATAGTCACTTAAAGCTAAATAATAGCCTATATTTTGAAGTGAATAACCTTGTCGACGTGTATCTTGAAAAGTTGGAATAATAATTCCTGACTGACTTTCTTCCGTCATCGGAAAAAATGCAAATGGAATAGCAATAGGAGTAGGAACATCGGCAATTACCATATTTGTCAAACCTGTTACTACTTTTTTCTTTGGAACTAATTTTATCTTCTTCGTGAAAAAATAGTATTCAGGGTCATCAATGTCTTTTGAAGTAGTAAATCGTGCACCTTTTAAAAAGTAAACGGAATCATTTTCTTTTTTGGAAATTTCTGCTTTCACACGAAATTCACCTTGATCCGTTCTGGAATTCCAAATTAATGCCTTTTTAGTTTTATAATTAAATCGAATGGAATCCGGTTCTACAACATTTGTACCTTGTTTAAACACGGGTAATTGAGTGTAATTTCCTGTTGAATCTTTTATTCTTCCTGCATACACTTCATTTTTTTCATAGTTCATTACAATGATTCCGGCCTTTAATTCAATGTCTTGATAATAAAGTTCAGCTTGATCATAGAGCGTAATAAGCTTCTTTTTTTGATCAATTTTAGTGAAGTTATCAGCTTTGTATTTAATTTTATCTTCTAAAATACTTTTCTTCTGAACCGCTTTAACGGAATCTTTCTTAACGGAATCAACAACCGTCATATAATCTTCTTTGTTGATAATCAAGCTGTCTTGAAGAGTAGAAGGTGGAAATTTAATCGATTTAGAAGGAAGCTCTTGAGAATAACCATTTGCAAAACCAATTGTTAGGAAAAATGCTGATAAAACGATATGAAATAAGTTTGTATGCAAAGGTTTTAATACTATTTTTGTAAAATTATGGCTTGATTTTTGAACCGCCAAACTTAATGATAATTTTGGGTCAAAAATAATTAAATAATAAATCTTAAAACCAAGAGTTTTAATTAAAATTAACTTTAACAGATGATGTATTCGTTTAATATCTATAAATCGTTCATTTATATACTTTTATTGTTTTTTTCTTTTACTTCATTTAGTCAATCTAATGAAAAATTTAAAGTAGTTTTGGATGCCGGTCATGGTGGAAAAGACTTTGGAGCGAACTATTATGGGTTTATTGAAAAAAATATAGCCCTCAATGTGGCATTAAAAATTGGAAAAATTTTAGAAAAAAACCCTAATATTCAAGTCATTTATACTAGAAAAACAGATGTTTTTGTAGAATTAATGGAAAGAGCAAAAATAGCAAACAGAGCTAATGCTAATTTATTTGTCTCTATCCATTGTAATGCAGCTCCAAAAGGTGAAGCCCAGGGAACGGAGACGTTTGTAATGGGTTTAACAAAAAATGCTTCTAACTTAGAGGTGGCTAAAAAAGAGAATGCGGTAATTACACTTGAAAGTGATTACAAGGTAAAATATGCCGGTTACGATCCAAAATCTCCGGAAAGTATAATTGGTATTACACTTTTACAAGAAGAATACTTAGACCAAAGTATTACGATAGCCACCAAAATTCAAAATGAATATACTAACAAATTAGAAAGAAAAAATAGAGGGGTTAAACAGGGTCCTTTTTTGGTATTAAACCAGACTTCCATGCCAAGTGTCCTTACAGAATTAGGTTTTTTATCATACAAACCTGAAGGGCAATATTTGAACTCTGAAGATGGTCAAGAAGAATTGGCAAAAGGGATAGCAAATGCAATTTTATCTTATAAAAAAGAATACTATGGCGGTTCTATTGTTGTAGATAAAATGGAAAGAGAAAAGGAAAAAAATATTGTGAATGAAAGTCTAGCAAAAATTGATACACCAAATGCAAAAGAAGTCAAAAAAACTGAACCGGTAATAATAGTTAAACCATCATTAGATGAAGCTGTTTTCAAAATCCAAATATCAGCCAGTGGAAAAAAATTAGATTTATTACCGCAGAATTTTAAAGGATTATCTCCTATTTCATTGGTAGTTGAAAATACTTTATACAAATATTTTTATGGAGAAACCACTAACTATGAAGAGGCAAAAGCAAAATTAGCTGAAGCAAAAGAAAAGGGTTATGATTCTTCTTTTATTGTTGCATTTAAAAATGGTAAAAAAGTCAGTATTCAAGAAGCTTTGAAAAAAAAGTAAGTAGATTTATTATACATTTGTAAAAAAGAAATTACATTGAAACTATCTAAGGAAATAAAAACAGCTATATTAGTAATATCATCGGTTTTATTGTTTATTTGGGGATATAGTTTTTTAAAAGGAACTGACATTTTATCCAATCATAAAACGATTTATGTTTTATATGATGATGTAGAAGGTTTATTATCCTCTGCTCCGGTAACCATTAATGGTTTAATTATTGGTAAAGTAAAAAATATTCAATTTTCAGATGACTCTGGTAAATTAATGGTTGAACTTCAAATTAATTCGGATTTCAAAATTTCTAAATCAAGTATAGCAAGAATTTATGAACCGGGATTAATAGGTGGTAAGCAAATTCAAATTGTACCTAATCTTGATGATAAAACATATGTTGAAGATGGTGATTATCTCAAAGGTGGAGTTAAACCGGGATTAACCGAGTTAGTGTCTGAAAAATTAGCACCGCTTCAAGAAAAAATTGAAAAAGCAATGGTGAGTGCTGATTTGGTTTTATCAAATGTCAACAGTTTATTGGATGAAAAAGCCAAAAACGATTTAAAGAAAAGTTTTAGCGAGTTAAGCGAAACACTTGCAGCTTTAAATCAAGCAACAAACGGAGCAAATGAACTTATTTCTTCCAACAAAGGAAAATTGAATAATGTGGTGACAAATTTTGAAAAAGTTTCCTATAACTTTGAAAAAATTTCAGATTCATTAGCTCAAGCTAACCTTAAACAAACGGTTCAAAATTTAGAAAAAACATTAGCTAGTGTTGATAAGATTATGGCTAACCTTGAAGCCGGAAATGGTTCAATGGGTAAATTATTGAAAGATGATAAAATGTATGAAAATTTCACTAAATCATCTAAAGAACTAGAACTTTTATTGCAAGATTTGCGATTAAATCCTACACGTTACGTGAATGTATCATTGTTTGGAAAGAAAAATAAACCCTACGTTGCACCCAAGGAAACCGATTCAACTCAAACTAAAAAATAAGTTTTTATGAGTTATTTAGATAATATTTTATTTGCAATCATCTTATCTCTTGGTTTTGGATATTTTGCCATCAATGTCAAAAAATTAATCCGAAATATCAAATTAGGTCAGAATGTAAACCGAAAAGACAATCCGTCTGAGCGATGGAAAAATATGGCTATGATTGCTCTAGGTCAATCCAAAATGGTAAAACGACCAATTGCCGGGATACTCCACATAATTGTGTATATTGGGTTTATTATCATTAATTTAGAGTTGCTTGAAATAATAATTGACGGATTTTTTGGAACGCACCGAGTTTTTGCATTTATGGGAGGATTTTACAATGTATTAATCGCTTCTTTTGAAATTTTAGCCGTATTAGTGATTGTAGCTGTTATCCTATTCTGGACCAGAAGAAATGTAATTAAATTAAAGCGTTTTAACAGTTCAGATTTGAAAGCATGGCCTAAAAATGATGCCAATTACATTTTATATTTTGAAATCGTATTGATGTCTTTGTTTCTTCTAATGAATGCTTCAGATTTATGGTTGCAACAAATGGAAGTGCATCATTACAATGAAGCGGGGAGTTTTCCGGTAAGTCAATTTATTGCACCTCTTTTCAATGGTATGTCAGAAGGAGTTGTGATAGTAATTGAACGTTCCGCTTGGTGGTTACACATTTGTGGGATTTTAGTTTTCTTGAATTATTTATATTTTTCTAAACACTTACACATACTATTAGCTTTCCCAAATACATATTTTGCTGATTTGAATGCCAAAGGTAAATTTGAGAATTTGGAAAGTGTAACCAATGAAGTAAAACTAATGTTGGATCCAAGTGCAGATCCTTTTGCCGCTCCAGCCAACCCTGATGTTGTTCCGGCTAAATTTGGTGCTAGTGATGTACAAGACTTGAATTGGGTTCAATTACTAAATGCTTACACGTGTACGGAATGTGGACGTTGTTCCTCGTCTTGTCCGGCTAATCAAACCGGAAAGAAATTGTCTCCTCGAAAAATAATGATGGATACCCGAGATCGTTTAGAAGAAGTGGGTAAAAATATAGATACCAACAAAGGTATTTTTGTGCCGGACAATAAATCTTTATTGAATGATTACATTACTCCGGAAGAATTATGGGCGTGTACTTCATGCAATGCTTGTGTAGAAGAGTGTCCGGTTAATATTAGTCCGTTGTCAATTATTATGGATATGAGAAGATATTTGGTTATGGAACAAAGTGCAGCTCCAATGTCTCTTAATGCAATGATGACTAATATTGAAAACAATGGAGCTCCATGGCCATACAACCAAATGGACCGATTAAATTGGAAAGACGAAAATTAATATAAACCAAACAAATTCCCATAAATGTGAGGCTTGGGGAGGTGTTTAATGCATGTGAAACAAATAAAAATTTAAAAATGAAAGCGGAAGACATTGAAAAAAAATTACAAACTGTGACCGAAAATGGTCAGCATTTGAGCCCTATTTTACCCCCGGGAATAAAAAATTATTTGATTGATATTGACGGTACCATTTGCGACGATATTCCAAACGAAGAACCAGAGCGAATGTTAACTGCTGAAGTGTATCCGGATGCTTTAAAAACGTTGAATAAATGGTATGATGAAGGTCACATCATTTTCTTTTTTACATCCAGAACCGAAGCACATAGAGAATATACCGAAATTTGGCTAAAAAAACACGGATTCAAATACCACGGAATGGTGATGGGTAAACCCAGAGGAGGAAACTATCATTGGATTGACAATCATTTAGTAAAAGCCACTCGTTACAGAGGAAAATTTACTGATTTGGTTGAAAAAGAGGTTACGATTCAAGTATTTGATGATGAACATCATGAATAATTAATGATTTTTAGATGTTAGATTATCGGATTATTAGATAATCCAAAAATCAAACAAACTATCAATCCAACAATCAAAAAAGCATGGCAGAAAATCTAGTAGTGCCAACCATGGCAGAAATGATGGCTCAAGGCAAACAACCCGAAGTATTATTTTGGGTGGGTTGTGCAGGAAGTTTTGACGATAGAGCCAAAAAAATAACTAAAGCTTTTGTACGGATTTTAAACCGTGCAAATGTTTCTTTTGCTGTTTTAGGAACGGAAGAAAGTTGCACCGGTGATCCGGCAAAGAGAGCCGGAAACGAATTTTTATTTCAAATGCAAGCCATGATGAATATTCAAGTGATGGAAGCGTATGAGGTAAAAAAAATTGTTACGGCTTGTCCGCATTGTTTCAATACATTGAAAAACGAATATCCTGAACTAGGCGGAACTTATGAAGTGGTGCATCATACCCAATTTTTAAAATCATTACTAGATGAAGGACGTTTAACTATTGAAGGCGGACAGTTTAAAGGAAAAAGAATTACCTTTCATGATCCCTGTTATTTAGGAAGAGCCAATAATGTCTATGAAGCACCTCGTGATTTGATTCAAAAGCTAGATATAGAATTGGTTGAAATGAAACGCTCTCGTGCTAACGGTTTATGTTGTGGAGCAGGTGGAGCCCAAATGTTTAAAGATGCTGAACCCGGGAACAAAGAAGTCAATATTGAACGTACTGAAGATGCTTTGGAAACCCAACCCGATATTATCGCAGCCGGTTGTCCGTTTTGTAATACCATGATGACCGATGGAGTGAAAAATAAAGAAAAAGAAGCAAGCATCAAAGTAATGGATGTAGCTGAATTAATTGCAAACGCTCAAGATTTATAAAAGTTGGTTATTGGTATAAGGTTATGAATAAAAAGGTTTTAAAATCTAGAGTATAATAACCTTAAATACAATAACCAACAACCGAAATCAGACAACCGACAACCGACAATTGATAACCTAAATAAAAATGTACATTCCCTTTGAAAACCTTCCGGAAGAATCCCGAATTTGGATATACCAATCCAACCGAAAATTTTCGGATGATGAAGTTACAGAAATAGAAAACGATTTGAAAGCTTTTGTTGAGGATTGGTCTGCTCATGGTACTTCTTTAGAGGCTTCTTATATCATTCAATACAATCGATTTATAATTTTAGCTGTTAATCAAGAAGTACAGCAAGCCACCGGATGTTCCATTGATAAGTCGGTTGAGTTCATTCAAGCTTTGGAACAAAAATACAAGGTAGATTTGTTAGATAAAATGAATGTAACGTATCGTCAAGGTGAATATATTACACATAAATCATTACTAGATTTTAAACGAGTGGCCAAAGAAAAAGCGGTTTCATCTAACACCATTGTTTTCAACAACTTAGTTAATACTATTGAAGAATGGAAAGAAAGTTGGGAAGTACCCGCTGCAGAAAGTTGGCATAGTCGCTTTTTTTAATTTACTTTCGCCAAATTACAATTTTAGTTTAAAAAAGTGCGTTAGACCCAAAAAAGGCATTAAAATTGATGTCTTTGTAATACCATGAATAGCAAATATTTTAAAATAGTTTCCATGATTCTTCTTTTGATTGTAGTTGTTAATTGTGCAACTAATCAAATCAAGGAGAAACCTTTGGCTATTCATGAGACTACTAAAATACATCAAAAAGATACTTTTCCAAAATTAGAATACTCCCATTCTACTTCATTTGATTATGCTTTAACAACTTCTGACGAAAAGAAATGGGTTGACAGTATTTACAATGTTCTTTCTTTAGAAGAAAAAATAGGCCAACTATTTATGGTGGCGGCTTATTCTAACAAAGATTCGGCTCACATTAAATCGTTAGATAAATTAATCATTGAACAAAAAATTGGCGGATTAATTTTTTTCCAAGGCGGACCGGTTCGTCAAGCAAAAATGACCAATCGTTTTCAAAAATTATCAAAAACCCCTTTGTTTATTGGAATTGATGCCGAGTGGGGTTTAGGAATGCGTTTGGATTCTGTAACAAAATTTCCTTGGAACATGACTTTAGGAGCTATTCAGGATTTGAAACTTATTGAAGAAGTGGGCAAACAAATGGCACTTCAATCCAAACAGCTAGGAGTTCATTTTAATTTTGCACCGGTTTTAGATATCAATACCAATCCTAAAAATCCCATTATCGGGAACCGTTCTTTTGGTGAGGATAAAGAAAGAGTTACAGAAAGAGCCTTAGCTTTAATGATTGGTTTACAGAATAATGGTGTTTTTGCTACAGGAAAGCATTTTCCCGGTCATGGAGCCACTTCAACGGATTCACATTATACCTTACCGGTTATTAACTTTACTCAAGAACAAATTCGAAATGTAGAATTGTATCCATATAAAAAACTTATTGATAAAGGGTTGGCTAGCGTCATGGTAGCACATTTAGAGGTTCCTGCTTTTGAAACCCGTAAAGGTTATCCATCTTCTATTTCAAATATAATTGTTAAAGATATATTGAAAGACGAATTGAATTTTAAAGGTTTAATTTTTACGGATGCCTTAAATATGAAAGGTGCCAGTAATTTTAAGAGCCCGGGAGATATTGATTTGGCAGCTTTTCAAGCCGGAAATGATATTTTGCTATTTCCTGAAAATGTTCCGATTGCGGTTCAAAAAATAAAAGAAGCTTACGAACAGAATATAATTACAGAAGACAGATTATCACATTCTGTAAAAAAGATATTACATTACAAATTCAAAGCCGGATTAAATAAGATAATTCCAATTAATGAAAAGAAATTGAATTCTTCCATAAATTCAGTTGAAAGTGAAGCTATAATAGATAAATTATATGAAAATATTGTTAGTGTTATCCGAAATAAAGCATCTATTCTTCCAATAAAAAATTTAGAAAAAGAAAAAATTGCTTGGGTGAAAATGGGAGATGATAAACCGGGTATTTTTGCAGATATTCTTAAAAATTATACTGAAATCACTGAAATTTCAAATCCAGTATTAGATTCACTATTGATACAATTATCCGATTTTAATAAAGTTATTATCAGTTTTCACAAAGCGGATGGAGCTTGGCGAAAGCACGATTTTTCTGCCGAAGAAATTCGTTGGATTACAGAAATTGCTAAACGTAAGAAAGTAATTTTTACCAGTTTTGTTAAGCCCTATGCACTTTCTGCTATAACTTCATTTGAAGATTTAGACGGTGTGATTGTTGCATATCAAAACAATGAGCATGCACAAAGAGTAGCGGCTCAATTGATTTTTGGTTCTATTCAAGCCAAAGGAAAATTACCGGTTTCAATCAATGAAGAGTTTAAAGTTAATTTGGGTTTATCAACAGAAAAAATTAATCGATTAGGATTTTCTCATCCTCAAAATGTTGGTATAAACCCCAAAATTTTACAACGTATAGACTCAATTATGCAAAAAGCAATAGCTGCAAAAATGACGCCAGGAGGACAAATTTTAGTGGCTAGAAAAGGAAAAGTAGTTTATCAAAAAGCTTTTGGTTATCACACTTATGACAATCAGGTTCCGGTCAAGAATTCTGATATTTATGATGTGGCTTCATTAACCAAAATTATGTCAACGCTTCCTAATATCATGCAGTTGTATGATAAAAAGAAAGTTACATTAGATACAAAACTAGGAGACATGTTACCCATTTTTAAAGGAACAGATAAGGAAAATATTATTTTTAAAGATTTGCTTTCACATTACGCCCGCTTACAAGCGTGGGTTCCTTTTTACAAACAAACTTTGACAGTTGATAAAAAGCCTTCAGATAATTATTATCGGAAACTATATAGCGAAGATTTTCCTTATCAAGTAGCAGAAAATTTATACTTGAGAAAAGATTATCAAGATTCCATATTGCAAACTATTGCAATTAGTAAATTGTTACCAAAAAAAGAATATAAGTACAGTGATTTTACATTTATTATTCTGAAACATTTTATAGAAACATCTACAAGAAAATCTTTAGATGAATTAAGTTTAGAACAGTTTTATGCCAAAATAGGGGCAAATAATACACTGTATAATCCATTGAAAAAATTTGATATGAGCGTCATACCGCCCACAGAAGAGGATAATTATTTTAGGTATCAAACCATTCAAGGCTATGTTCATGATATGGCTGCAGCTATGGAAGGTGGAGTAGGCGGACATGCCGGAATTTTCTCCAATGCAATGGATATGGCCAAAATGATGCAACTTTTTCTGCAAAAGGGGAATTACGGTGGTCTGCATTTTTTCTCTGAAGAAACATTTGATGTATTCAATACTTGTTATTATTGTCCGGAAGGAAATCGTCGCGGAATTGGCTTTGATAAACCACAACTTGGTAATTCAGGTCCAACATGTGGTTGTGCTTCGATGACTAGTTTTGGACACACAGGATTTACAGGAACTATGGCTTGGGCTGATCCTGAAAAAGAATTGGTATATATTTTTCTATCCAATCGAACCTATCCGAATGCTGATAAGAATTTATTATCTCAAAATAACATACGAGAAAATATACAGCAAGTGATTTACGACGCAATAATCAAATAATAGAAAAATCTATAATTTATTCATATTTGCAGCAAGCGTCTCAATAAATTTAGAGATTGGTCCTTTAATCATCATGGCCATCATAGGGTTGAACTCACCATCAAAAACCAATTGCACCTCCGAACTATTTTCAGATAAAGAATGGATATTTCCGGTTAAAGTAAAAGGTAATTTATCTGAAGCGGCTCCCAAAACAACTTGACTTGAAGGATTTTTTTCTTTCATTCTCAATTTGATTTCCGGCATACCTTTTAAACCAAAAATGAAGGAATCATCTCCGGTTACTTCAAATTTGGAGATGGTATCCGGCATCAATTTTTCAAAATTACGAACATCACTCAACGAATCAAATATGTACTGAGCTGATTTTTCTACGTTAACTTTTGGGCTTTCTAAATTCATTTTTTTTGTTTGTCAGTTTTCTGTTTTCGGTTGTAAGTTAACCGCAATCTGAATATTTATATTCTATTTTCTATATTCTTTTTTCTATATTCTTTTCTCAAACCTCCACACCCCAAGTAGATGGGCTTACACGCCATTCTTGTAAAGTATGTTGTTCTTCTTCAGTAATGTATTTTTTGACAACGGCCAATTCTAATAAATTGTCATAATTGGATAAAGTATGCAACGTAACATTAGCTTTTTTGAAGTTTTCAGTCGAAACATCAAATCCGTAAGTAAATATGGCAACCATGCCTTTTACATTTGCACCGGCTTCTTTTAAGGCTTCAACGGCCAATAAACTGCTATTTCCGGTACTAATTAAATCTTCAACCACAACAACATTTTGTCCTTTTTGCAAAAAACCTTCTACTTGATTTTGACGACCATGTTTTTTAGGTTCCGGACGAACGTAAACAAACGGTAGTCCCATGTATTCGGCAACTAACATTCCAATACCGATGGCACCGGTGGCGACTCCGGCAATAACATCGGGTTTTCCAAATTCTTTTTCTATATGTTTTGAAAATTCCTCCCGAATATAATTTCGAATCACTGGAAATGAGAGCGTTACGCGGTTATCACAATAAATAGGAGATTTCCATCCGGAAGCCCATGTAAAAGGATTTTTTGGATTTAATTTAATTGCGTTTATTTGTAAAAGCAATTCGGCTGTTTTTTTAGCTGTATCTTTATTAAAAATCATAGTACAAATGTATAAAGTTTTTGTGAACGACAAGCCACTTTTTTTGACAAATCAGATACAAAAAGAAACTGATTTTCAATTGTTTTTATTGGATAGTGTTGATATCAAACAACTTATCATCAAAATCTTTAAAAATAAAGTGGATAAAGCTTTTTTATACCATCCGGATGAAAAAGAAATCCTCAAAAAACTAAAATCAAAAATTCCGGTTGAAAAAGCCGGTGGGGGATTGGTTTTTAATGATAAAAATGAAGTTTTATTCATTTATCGCAATAAAAAATGGGACTTACCTAAAGGTGGAATTGAAAAAGGTGAAGAAATTGAAGATACAGCCCTTCGTGAAGTGCAAGAAGAAACCGGTGTGAAAGGTTTAAAAATTACCAGAAAATTGAATAAAACCTACCATATTTTTAAAAGGAATGGTCGGTATAAATTGAAAATCACCCATTGGTTTGAAATGAAAACGTCCTTTTCCGGAAAAATGACAGGTCAGTTGGAAGAGGGAATCGAAAAAGTAGAATGGGTCAAACCTGAAAATATTGCTTCGTGTTTGACCAATTCCTATGAAAATATTAAACTTTTATTTGAAAAAGAAACGATTTAGTTATTTTAAAATTCTGTAAACCGGGTAGGTTAGGTGAGAGGCTTCATAATAAGCAGAATTTTTATATATCCAGTCCAATTGAGCCGATCCATTTTCTGCAAATGCTTTGTCTTCGACTTTTTTCTTATCCAATTTTTCCTTTAAAGTTGGATTCTTCTTTAAAATGTCAACGGCTAAATCTTCGAATACATATGCAGAATAGCCCTCTTTTTGTTGTAAAACAGCATCAAAAAAGTTCCAATTAAAAAAGGAATCCGGAGCTTCGGGTTCTAATGTTTCCAACAAATATTTTACTCCAAATTGTTGAGTGGAAATCATATAGTCTCCTTTTTGGAATGAAACTTTTTCTATGGATTTAGTTACTGTTGTATTCGAATGTTGATAATGCCCTTCATAAGCATTTGAACTCGTCTTGTAATCTGCAATTTTATATTTTTCTACTTCAATAATAGTATCGTTTTCCAATTGCTTCATTTCAATTTGATTCAGTTTTAACAAATCCAGAACATTCCACCATGATTTTGGAATGACATAAGCCGAAGGAATAACAATGCTTTTTGTGGGAACATAAGAAGTATAATAAGGTATTTGTTTTTTAAAGGGTTTCTTTTGGTCATAGTACAGACGGTCTTTACCGGATATTTCGCTTTTTTTGTAACCGGATTCAAAACCTAAAAATTCAATTTGTTCTACTTTTGTACTGTCAATTTTCCATTGCAAAGGATAGGATTTTCCGGAAGAAAATATTTTTGGATTATCCGCTTTTAAAGTTTTAATTTTTTGAAAATTAACATCGGTAAATTGTAAAGTTTCCACCATAAATTCATAGGTCACTTTTACGCGATCTTCATATTTTTTGAGCATATGTGTTTCCGGCATATAACCCATTGTATGGAATAAAGAAGCATACCCTGTTGAATACCTTGGTAAATCCATCATTTGTGAAAACCCTTTATCAGGTGTTGACCCATAAACCGTAACATATGGAATGCTTTCAATTTTCTTTTTCAATAACTGTTTTCTGATGGTCGGTGTCATTTCATTTTGTAAAAAGTTGCCTAAATCTGAACCTAATTTTTGATGTTGTGTCTGAATATAAGTAAACACATATTGATAATCAGCACCATTGCTCACGTGATTATCAATAAATACATCCGGTTTTACAAGATGAAAAATTTCGGCAAAACTTCTAGCATTTTTGGTATCTGATTTTACAAAATCACGATTCAAATCATAATTTCTGGCATTTCCTCTAAAACCATACGCTTCCGGTCCGTTTTGATTGGCTCTTGAAAAGGAATTTCGATTGATTGTTCCGCCTATATTATAAAATGGAATCATCGCAATAATCGTATTTTTGGGTGTTGGAATTTTTTGCAAAACCAAATCCCGAAAAAGCATTATTGAAGCATCCACACCATCGGGTTCACCCGGATGGATGTTGTTGTTAATTAATAAAATGGCTTTGGATTGATTTTTAGAAAGATCAAAATTGCGATCCGGATTATACAGCAAAAGATGCAAAGGCTCACCGGAATCGGTTAGTCCCATTTCTTTGATTTCTAATATATTGTGTTGAGCAGCTAATCTTTTGTAAAAAAGCATAGCTTCTTCATAAGTTGCTGTTTGATTTTTATTTCCTTTTTCATATGGCGTTTGCCAATCAGAATTTTGAGCAAAAACAAAAAATGGTAAAATAAATAGAAAGAACAGGGCAAACGCACACTTTTTTTATGAAAATAGGATAAAAGTTATTGATTTATAGTTGTTTAAGTAAATAATTATTTGTATATTATGCTGATAATCAATAAATTAACAGCATGAATACAGATGGCAAATTAATAAGTATTTTTGATAGCGTAGAAGATCCTAGAAGCCACA
>CALRRY020000018.1:0-56978 GCA_943370635.1 Variovorax paradoxus | reverse complement strand
GGTTTGGTTTAATAGGTTTGAAGTAAAAGTTTTCTGCGTCTGAAATTTTACTTAATTCTTTGAAAATTAATTTGTAACTTGCTTCAAGGTTGCTCATAATTGTATTTGATTGGTAGTCAATACAATGTACTAATTTTTAGTGTTTTGAGCAACTTTTTTTATAATGCACTACGGGTGAAATAATAATTTTGGTAAGCTTTACTTTAAGATTTTATTACATTTTGTTTGTATAATTCTTCATTTTTCACCAAAAACCTATGAGCGATACCCCGAATCCAACATAAAAATTATTAAAATCCTTTGATCTTCCAAAATCTGTATTCCCAAATGCTTTTCGATATCTGGCTTCAGTTGAAAGATATACATCCGGAAATTCATCATTGTCATACACCCGAAAATTAGCTTCAAAACCAGGCTGAATGAGGTATAAAATATTAGTTCTTACTCGCTGATGGGTTGATAATAATCCATCTTCGTTCCAAAATTCATCATTTCGATTTCGATCCGTTAAATGAGCTACACCCAATCCGTTGGAAAGCAAAAAACCTAATCTTACTTTTTCATTTTTATAAATATCAAATTGATTTAACCAACTGAACTCGCCATATTCAAATCCAGGTTCAGCGATTCTTAATCCATAATTTGTGTTGAGTGGTCGAGAGGCTAGAGAAAACGACAAACCGGTAGCCCAATTTTCACGCAAATACATTTTAAAATCTACAGTTAATCCGAACACGTTTTCTTGAACCATATTAGAATGAAATCCATAAATATCAATGGCTATTTCGTTTTCTATCTCAAATAAGTCTTGTATCTCAGACTCTTGAGCAATTGAAATAAAGGAAATGAAGAAAAACAATGTAAAAAATAAATTTCTTTTCATGTGTTATAATGTTTCTTATAGATGCATCAAAAAATTTGCCAATTTTATTCTTATTCAATTGTCATTTACAAAAAAAGAAGTCATATAAAGCACCGACTTCTTTTTCTTTTTCTATCCCACCAAGTTAATAATCTTCCCTGGAACAATAATCACTTTATTGGGCGTTCGTCCTTGCAACTGAGCTTGGGTTCGCTCGTCTGCCATGACGATTTCTTCAATTTGTGCAGCGGTTAAATCCAAAGGTAATTTGATGGTAAATCGCATTTTTCCGTTGAAGGAAACCGGATATTCTTTTTCGGATTCTATTAAATATTTCTCTTCAAAAATAGGGAAAGCAACGGTTGAAACCGAACCTTCGTGACCCAATTGAGTCCATAATTCTTCAGCAATATGCGGAGCATAAGGTGAAACTAAAATAGCCAACGGTTCTAAAATTTTTCGATGGTTGCATTTTAATTGAGCCAATTCATTTACACAAATCATAAATTGTGAAACGGAAGTATTGAACGAGAAATTCTCGATATCTTCTGTTACTTTTTTGATGGTTTTATGTAGCGATTTGTACATTTCTGCCGTTGGCTCGTCATTCGTCACAATCAAACCGTTATCGTCAAAATACAAACGCCATAGTTTTTTCAAGAAACCGGAAACTCCGGTAATTCCGGCAGTATTCCAAGGTTTTGCTTGTTCTAATGGACCAAGGAACATTTCGTATAAACGTAAAGTATCTGCTCCGTATTGGTTGCAAATGTCGTCGGGGTTAACGACGTTGTATTTAGATTTGGACATTTTTTCGACTTCGCGACCGACGATGTATTTACCGTCTTCTAAAATGAATTCGGCATCTTTATATTCGGAATATAATGGATGAGCTTTGAATTTTTCAATATCTAATTCGTTTGTTAAATCGTTTATTACAGAAATATCTACGTGAATTGCTGAAATTTTCTGAGCTGTCATGTATATATCACTTTTTTCATCAAAATATACTTTATCTTCATCATAAGCTGCGTTGAAAAAACCTTGATTTCTAACTTTAGAAAATTCTTTGTAAAGCTCTAATGGGAAATTTTCAGTTTTGTATCCATTAAATTTAATAAACTTCTCAAAATCATTATATCTGTCAGTAAAAAGTATTGGATTTGAAAAATTTATTTTTTTAATAAAATCTTTAATTCTTCTACTTTCTATGTTTGAATCATTTTGTATTACTTCAGTACTAAAAATATCTAATTCTGTTATTTTATATGCGTAAGCACTCATCCCCAAAATCATCCCCTGATTAATCAATTTTTTAAATGGTTCTTCGGGTGTGATGAAGCCGCGGTCTTTTAGAAATTTATTCCAAAAACGAGAATACAATAAATGGCCGGTGGCGTGTTCGCTACCACCAATGTATAAATCTACATTTTCCCAATAATTTAAAGCATCTTGGCTGGCAAATTCGTTTTCGTTGTGAGCATCCATATAACGCATCCAATACCACGAAGAACCTGCCCAACCCGGCATCGTGTTTAATTCCAATGGAAAAACGGTTTTGTGGTCAATTAACTGATTACTAACCACTGAACACTGAACACTATCCCACGCCCAATGCGTAGCATTTCCAAGCGGCGGTTGTCCGTCTTCGGTAGGTAAATATTTCTCAACTTCCGGTAAAATAATGGGAAGATGTTTTACATCAATCATTTGTGGTAAACCATTCACATAATACACCGGAAACGGTTCGCCCCAATAGCGTTGACGAGAGAAAACCGCATCACGCAAACGGTAATTGGTTTTCCCTTTACCTTGACCAATTTTTTCTAAGGCTTCGATGGCTTTTTTAGTTCCTTCTTTATAATCCAATCCGTTTAAGAAATCGGAGTTGACCAATTCAAATCCGCCTTTTTCGGTAAAAGCCGATTCAGATATATCTTGATTGAAAATGTTTTTAATTTTAGGCATTCCTCCCGAAGCTTCGGGATGACCTTTGAAGAAATTAGCGAATGCATAATCGCGTTCATCGCCACATGGAACAGCCATAACAGCTCCGGTTCCATAACCTGCCAACACATAATCGCCAATCCAAACCGGAATCGGTTCTTTCGTAAACGGATGTTCAGCATACGCACCCGTAAAAACACCGGAAATGGTTTTTACATCTGCCATTCGCTCGCGTTCAGAACGTTTGGCAGTAGCTTCTACATACGCTTCTACCGCTGCTTTTTGTTCGGGAGTAGTGATTTGTGACACCAATTCATGCTCAGGTGCAAGGGTCATAAAAGTAACTCCGAAGATGGTGTCGGGTCTTGTGGTAAACACCTCAACCTGAAACTTGGAACCTGAAACTTTAAACTTTACTAAAGCCCCAACACTCTTCCCAATCCAATTTCTTTGTGATTCTTTGATAGATTCGCTCCAATCAATCGAGTCTAAACCTTGCAACAAACGTTCGGCATAGGCAGAAATTCGCATACTCCATTGTGTCATTTTTTTACGAATTACGGGATGACCTCCACGTTCGGAAACACCGTTCACAATTTCGTCGTTTGCTAAAACAGTTCCTAAAGCAGGACACCAGTTGACTTCAGTTTCGGCTAAATAGGTTAAGCGATATTTTAATAAAATCTCTTGTTTTTTTTCTGATGAAAAAGCATTCCATTCGGCAGCTGAAAAAAGTTCTATGTTATCATCACATACGATATCAACATTGGCATTTCCTTCGGCTTCAAAGACTTTTACTAATTCTGAAATTGGAAATGCTTGATTGGCAACTTTACAATAATAGGATTCAAACAATTGAATAAAAATCCATTGCGTCCATTTGTAATACTCCGGATTGGAAGTGCGAACTTCTCTACTCCAATCGAATGAAAAACCGATTTTATCTAATTGCTCACGGTAACGAGCGATATTTTCTTTAGTTGTTTTTTCAGGATGTTGTCCGGTTTGAATGGCATATTGCTCCGCCGGCAGTCCGAATGAGTCATATCCTTGCGGATGCAACACGTTAAATCCTTTATGTCTTTTGTAACGAGCTACAATATCAGAAGCAATGTATCCCAGCGGATGTCCTACGTGCAAGCCTGCTCCAGATGGATAAGGGAACATATCCAACACATAATATTTTGGTTTATCTGAATTGTTTTCTGCGGCAAAGGTTTGGTTTTTAGCCCAATATTCTTGCCATTTGGCTTCGATTTGTTCGTGGAAGTATTTCATTTTTTTGAGATGCTGAGTTTCTGAGGTGCTAAGTTGCTGAGTTTTTTCAATTGTAAAGGGCAAATTTACGTTTATTGTACTAAACTCAAAACTTTCAACGTTATAAACTGTGGTTTAACCAATTTCTTTTTTAATTTTACGGCTTAAATTAATTCCTATGGCATCATCATACGAAAAGTATCAAAGAAGACGACTCATTTCCTCCTATTTTTCAGTAGTATTAAGTGTTTTTTTAGTGCTTTTTTTATTGGGTTTGTTGAGTTTATTTGTAATTAATTCCAAAAAGTTATCCGATGATTTCAAGGAAGAAATTCCAATGTCGGTTTATTTTAAAGATGCAGCCAACGATAGTATTCTGAAAGCTTTTGGCGAAAAACTGAAAGCTTCAGCTTTTGTAAAAACCGATACTTTTGTATCCAAAGAAACTGCCGCTTCTAAACACAAAGATATTATTGGCGAAGATTTCATGCAGTTTTTAGGATTCAATCCGTTGCAAAATTCATATGATATTCATCTCAAAGCCGATTTTGTTCAAGGGGATAGCATTAAAAAAATTGAACAGGATTTCAAACAAAATAAAATGATTTCCGATATCGTTTACGACAAACATTTGGTAGATTTGGTCAACGATAATGTGAAAAAAATTACGTTTTGGATGTTGATAATTGCCGGATTTTTGGCATTAATTGCAGTGCTTTTAATCAATAGTTCCATGCGGTTATCAATTTATTCTAACCGATTTATCATCAAAACCATGCAAATGGTGGGTGCGACCAAATCGTTTATTCGCAAACCTTTTATCATGCGAAGCATTAAACTAGGAATTGTAGGTGCTTTATTGGCTATATTGGGGATTATTGGTGTATTATTTTACATCGATAGTAATTTTCCTAAATTGGGAATTTTAGAAAACCAATTGATGATTGGTGCCGTTTTATTAGGCGTATTGGTATTGGGAATATTGATTTCCTGGTTCAGTACTTTCTTTGCTACTCAAAAATTCTTGAACCTCAGAACTGACGATTTATACTAAAAACATGAGCAATAAAAACGAACAAAAACAGGAATTTCTTTTTGAAAAAGTAAATTATAAAATTCTATTAATTGGTATTGCCATTATTACCTTGGGTTTTATTTTGATGAGTGGCGGCGGAAGTGATGACCCAAAAGTTTTTAGTGAAGCAATTTTTGATGCTAGAAGAATAAAAGTAGCTCCAACAGTAGTTTTGACCGGATTTGGGGTAGTGATTTTTGCTATTTTAAAAAACCCTAAAAAGGATTAAAAAATTATTGGATTATTAGATTATTCGTAATAATATTTAAAATCTAACAATCTGACAATCCAAAAATCAATTAATCCAACAATCTAATTTTCTTCCATGAATACACTCCAAGCCATTATCCTTGCTATTATTGAAGGGATTACAGAATTTCTTCCCGTTTCTTCCACCGGACACATGATTATTGCGTCCTCTTTTTTTGGGATAGCACAAGATGATTTCACAAAATTATTTACCATTGTCATTCAGTTAGGAACGATACTTTCTGTGATTGTTTTATATTTTAAACGATTTTTTCAATCCATTGATTTTTATTTTAAGTTATTGGTTGCTTTTATACCGGCTGTTCTTTTTGGATTATTATTAAGTGATTTTATTGATGGTTTGCTCGAAAATCCCATCACGGTAGCTGTATCTTTAATCATTGGCGGTTTTTTATTATTGAAAGTAGATGAATGGTTTGGCAATTCAGAAGGAACTGAAATTTCCTATTCCACCGCTTTCAAAATTGGATTATTTCAATGTTTAGCAATGATTCCCGGTGTTTCAAGAAGTGGAGCTAGCATCGTTGGCGGAATGACTCAAAAATTATCAAGAACAACTGCAGCGGAATTTTCATTCTTCTTAGCGATTCCAACCATGTTAGGAGCAACACTAAAAAAATCATATGATTATTATAAAGCAGGTTTTGAATTATCTCAAGATCAGGTTAATTTATTAATCATTGGCAATATAGTTGGTTTTATTGTTGCCTTAATTGCCATCAAAACGTTTATTGGTTTCCTAACTAAACATGGATTTAAAATTTTCGGATATTATAGAATTATAGCTGGTGTTGCTATTTTAATCATTCACTTTTTTGTTCAAAAATTAACCGTAATCTAAATGACAGCCGAAAAGATTCTGGAAGGCCAAGTACTTTTGATAGATAAACCTTTGAAATGGTCTTCTTTTCAAGCGGTTAACAAACTCAAATACGCCTTGATTCGTCATTTGGGACTTTCTAAAAAATTTAAAATTGGTCATGCCGGAACACTCGACCCGTTAGCTACAGGTTTATTAATCGTTTGTACCGGAAAGTTTACTAAACGCATTATCGAAATTCAAGGACAAGCGAAGGAATACACCGGAACTTTTCTTTTGGGTGCTACTACTCCATCGTATGATTTGGAAACTGAAATTGATGAAACTTTTCCGATTAATCATATTGATGAAACATTAATTCAGAATATTTTACCGCAATTTTTAGGCGAAATTGATCAAAAACCGCCTGTTTTTTCAGCCATTAAAAAAGACGGAATTCGAATGTACGAACACGCTCGAGCCGGTACAGAAATGGAAATGGAAAGTAGAAAAACCACCATTCATGAGTTTGAAATCACCAGAATAGCTCTTCCTGAAGTTGATTTTAAAGTCGTTTGTAGCAAAGGAACATACATTCGTTCGTTGGCACATGATTTCGGAAAAGCTCTTAATTCAGGTGCTCATTTGACGGTTTTACGACGTACAAAAATTGGTAATTTTTCGGTTGAAAATGCGGTTTCGCCTGATGATTTTGAATCCAATTTAATGAAAAAATAAGAAGCATATATTTTTTTCATATCTTTACTATTCAATTCATAGCCATGAAAACTTCAAAAGATAAATCTAAAAATTTAGCTACTCCAGGCAAACCGATGTCACAGGATGAATTTGTTTCGCTTATTAAAGAAGCGGAAGAGGGTGAATTCATGACCGAAAAAGAGTTTGACAAAAAGTTTCAGGAATGGAGATTGAACAGAAAAAAGTAATTCGATCTACATTCTATTTAACAGATATTCAAGCTATTTTTGAATATGGAGAGGTTGTTTTTGGAGAAAGAGCTGCTATTTATTTTTATGAAGATATAAGACAAATGGTTCGCAACCTCGAAACCCAATACCTACTTCATCCCGAATGTCGTCATTTGGAAACCAAAACCAAAATGTACCGAAATATCATTTTAGGTTCTTACCTTATTATTTATCGTATTCGAGCCCATAAAATTGAAGTGTTACGAGCTTTTCACGGAAGTCGTTCACCCAAAATCATCAAACTAGTTAGAAAAATAAAACCATGATTCGCAATTTGCTTTACGCTACTTTTCTTTTTGTATCCTTTTTTGTTTTTGGACAAACCTCAAAATTAAAAACCGGCGATTTATTGTTTCAAAAAATGAATTGTGGCGAATTGTGTGATGCCATTCATGCCGTAACCGAGGGTTATCAAGGCAATGATTTTAGCCATTTAGGTTTAGTTGTTATCGAAAATGATTCTATTTTCATCATCGAAGCATCCGGAAATGCCGTTCGAAAAGTGACGTTGGAACAGTTTTCAAAAAACACGCAAAGCACGATGTTTATTGGAAGAGTAAAATCGAAATATCAAAAACTGATTCCGCAAGTGATTTCATTTTCCAAACAACAAATCGGAATTCCGTATGACGATGATTATTTATACGATAACGGAAAATATTATTGTTCCGAATTGATCTATGATGCTTTTTTGAAAGCTTACGGAAAACCCTTTTTTGAATTGCAACCCATGACCTTCAAACAACCAGAGTCCAAAGAATTTTTCAAAGCTTGGGTGGAATATTATCAAAACTTAAAAATTGAAATTCCGGAAGGAAAACTTGGTTGCAATCCGGGCGGAATTTCCACTTCTGATAAAATTAAAATTGTGGGAAAGTTAAACTAGTTGCTTTTCACTTTTTTCAACCAAAGCCATAATTTCTTTTTGTGTACTTATGCCTTTATCATGCAAATACCATTTTTGAAGTTCCGTTTTCGCAATTTCATCCACAACGCCATGTTGAGCTTTGTAGTCTAAAATTAAATTTTTAGCTCCTTCAGGTCGTGGTCCCCAATCACTTAAAACGGTAAAAGTTTCAGCATCCAAAATCAATAATTTCGGAATGGCTTTCCCGCCATTGGTCAAAAACTGATTCATCAATTTTTCATTTTGGTCTCGAAGAACAATTCGTAAATCAATTTTTTTCGAAAGTTCAGCCATTTTATGAATGATTGGTAACAGTTGAGCTGCATCGCCGCACCAACCTTCCGAGATAACTATCCATGTGTAATTGGCTTGTAGATTACTTAAACTTGTTTTAACTTCATCAGAAATTTGAATAGTTTTTTCTAAACGATTCATACGAACTTCGTTCAGTTCGCTATATTTTGTTAGGCTTTCCGATTGTTCATTTCCGGTTGATTTTCCTTCTTTCAATAAATCGGCAACTTGCTTACGATAATCAGCATAAGTAAAACTTTTTGCTAAACTGTTTTTTATAATCTCTTGCATGAATTGTAATTTTACAATGCAAAAATAGAATTTATTTTGCTTTTACACTGTAACGTTTGTAACAGTTACTATTTAACTGTAATTTTGGAACTATATGGATATGAAATCAAAAAATATAGGTTTAGTTCTTTCCGGCGGCGGATCAAAAGGATTAGCTCATGCCGGTGTATTGCAATTTCTTGAAGAGCAACACATCAAACCTAACCAAATCGCCGGGACTAGTGCTGGTTCTATTGTTGCGGCGTTGTATAGTTTTGGCAAAACACCGCTAGAAATTTTATCTTTTTTTCAATCCATTTATTTCTTTCATTGGAAGCATTTCACTTTTTCAAAAGCAGGGATTATTGATAGCGAATCGTTTAAAAAATATTTTAGTGATATTTTTGAAGAGCAAACGTTGGGTGAATTAGCTATTCCCATTCACATCACAGCCACGGATATGGTAAAAGGAAAAATTAAAATCTTTGACAAAGACACTAAAACTGTTGATGCTATTTTAGCTTCCAGTGCGTTTCCGGGAATAATTTCTCCTTATGTAATTGAGGAAAATTGGTATAGTGATGGTGGGATTCTAAATCATTTTCCTACCGATATTTTGCAAGGAAGATGCGACTTTATTATTGGTGTATATGTGAGTCCGATTCAAAAAATCGAAGCAAAAGATTTGAATTCTATTAAAGCCGTCACTTCAAGGGCATTTGATTTGTTAACAGCCAATACAACGATGCAAAAATTTAATCTGTGTGATTGGGTAATTGAACCGGAAGATTTATCAAATTACAGCACATTTGAAACGAACAAAGTTAGAATGGAAGCCATCTACCAACTTGGTTATGAAGCGGCAAAAAATTCTTTTCAAGATTTTCAGTTATTGATTGAAAATAGATAAACTACACTGTTTTTTATATTGATAAAATCAATAATTCTTTATATTTGCACCACAAAAATCTATTCGATGAAATATAAAAGAATACTTCTAAAACTAAGTGGAGAAGCTTTAATGGGTGAACGTCAATATGGCATCGACCCTAAAAGATTGGCTGAATATGCTCAAGAAATTAAACAAATTCACGATCAAGGAGTAGAAATTGCCATCGTGATTGGTGGGGGAAATATTTTTAGAGGTGTAGCCGGAGCAAGCAACGGAATGGACAGAGTGCAAGGCGATTATATGGGAATGCTTGCTACCGTAATCAACGGAATGGCATTGCAAGGAGCCTTAGAAGAAGCCGGAATGTTAACTCGTTTGCAAACCGCATTAAAAATCGAAGCGATTGCAGAACCGTATATCAAAAGAAGAGCTGTTCGCCATTTAGAAAAAGGAAGAATTGTAATTTTTGGAGCAGGAACAGGGAATCCTTACTTTACAACAGATACTGCGGCCGTTTTAAGAGGTGTTGAAGTAGGAGCCGATGTTATTTTAAAAGGAACTCGCGTAGATGGTGTGTATAATGCGGATCCGGAAAAGCACAAAGATGCCGTAAAATTTGATTATATCTCGTTTGAAGATGTATTGAGTAAAGGATTAAATGTGATGGATACCACTGCATTTACGCTAAGTCAGGAAAATAAATTGCCTATAATTGTATTTGATATGAATAAACCGGGCAATTTATTGAAAGTATGTAATGGAGAAACCATTGGAACAACCGTTACGATTTAATTTAGGTTTTTGAATAATAGATTACGATTAAAAATATACTATCATGACAGAAGAAATAGATTTTATCATTGATACCGCAAAAGAACACATGGATGGTTCGATAGCTCATTTAGAAAAAGAATTTTTAAATATTAGAGCCGGAAAAGCAACACCACAAATGTTAGGTGGCGTTTTTGTAGATTATTACGGTTCGCAAACACCGCTTTCGCAAGTTGCCAATATTAATGTGCCGGATGCAAGAACCATTACGGTTACGCCTTGGGAAAAAAGTATGTTACATCCGATTGAAAAAGCTATAATGATTGCCAATTTAGGTTTTAATCCGATGAATAATGGTGATAATATCATCATTTCTGTACCACCATTAACTGAAGAACGCCGCAGAGATTTAGTAAAACAAGCTAAATCAGAAGCAGAAGATGCCAAAATCGGAATTAGAAACGCTCGTAAAGATGCGAACACTGACATCAAAAAAGAAGAAAAAAACGGAACTTCGGAAGATATTTGTAAATCTGCTGAAGAAAGTATACAAAAATTAACCGATGCATATATCAAAAAAATAGATGATATCCTTGCTGTTAAAGAAGCTGAAATCATGAAAGTATAAATTGAAATCCACTTGAAAAAGTGGATTTTTTAGTTTTATAAAGTACCTTTGTTGTTCGTATCAATTAAAAAACATGAAACACATCGTTTTTCTATTCCTTTTTTTCTCAATTGTTGTACAAGGACAATTTAGAGTTTCCGGAATTATAAAAGATGATGTTAACAAAAAACCACTGCCATTTGCTACGATTCATTCATCTTCCGGGAGAATAACCATTGCGGATATAAACGGCAAATTTGAATTGATTACTTCGACACCAGGAGAAAAAATGGTTATTTCATATTTGAATCGAAAAAGCAAAGAATTAATCATTGATAAAACAATTCATTTGACTGTTTTCTTGTCTGAAAAAAGTGATTTAAACGCAAATGATTTAAAACTACAAAAAGAGGAATCAAAATTATTTATTGATATTGTTTATACTAAAAGTAATAAAAATAATCCGAAAAAAACACTTTCTGACTTTCAATTTAAAGGATATAACAAAATTGTTGTAACTGCACATGCTGATTCAATTAAAGGAAAAATTGATACGATTATAAACCACCGTAGAACAAAAATTGATTCAACCGATTTTAAATTAAAAAGATTGATTAGTAAACAACATTTTTTTGTTACCGAAAAAGTTTCACTGTTTCAGTATAGCAACTTGAAATTTAAAGAAACAGTTTTAGGTTCTCAAATGTCGGGTTTTAAAAGTCCAATTTATGAAATTATTGGTTTTAATCTTCAATCATATTCGGTTTATGAGCCCCGTTATGAACTTCTGGAAACCAAATATGTAAATCCTATTTCAACATCAGGATTACGAGATTATAATTTTGAACTGTTAGATACTATAAGTTATTATAATAGAAAAACAGCTTTAGTACATTTTAAAAATAAAAAAGAAATAAACAGAAAAGGTTTAGAAGGTTTACTTTATATTGATATCGAAAATTTTGCCATTGCAAAAGCTGTAATGAGGGTTCGAGATATAATTGATTTAACTGCTGTTCATGAGTTTGAGTATCTATCAGACGAAAATTTATGGTTTCCATCTAGTTACGAACTAAAAATTGTAAAAGGAAAAAATGATGACCCAATAAAAATACTAGGCGGAACAATTGAATTTGAAGGTGAATACGAGGAATTGGGCAAAAAACGAGATAAAAAAGCTTCTGATTTTACGTATCTTCATTCTAAAACATTCTTTTATGAGCGAAAAATCAACCAATCCATTACCATTGATAGAAATTCTGTAGCAATAGAAATTAATGAGGATGTTGCAAAAAAAGATACTGCATTTTGGATTGAAAACAGAAAAGAATACTTTACTAAAAGAGACAGAAATACCTTTGCTGTAAAAGACAGTTTAGCTTTTTTTAATGGAATTAATTCTAAGCTTTTTTTTGGAAGAAAAATTATAAACGGATACGTACCGGTAAAATTTTTTGATTTTGACTTGAGATATCTAATTAGTTATAATAATTATGAAGGATTTAGATTTGGAATTGGGGGAATTACTAATGAACATTTTTCAAAAAATTACAAAATTGATGGTTATTTAGCTTATGGTCTTAAAGATGAAGAACTAAAATATCACATTGGTACTTCTACTCGGTTAGGAGATTTTTCGAACACTTGGCTAGGTATTTCTTACACTAATGATGTTCAGGAGATTGGTAGCACAAAATTTAATATTGACAAAAGGGCTTTTAAAATTTATGACCCTCGCCCAATTAACGTAAGTACGTTTTATCATCACCAAACTTGGAAAGCTTCAATTGAAACCAATTTTTTACCCAAAACAGAAAGTATTTGGCAAGTTAATCATTCTAAAATTGAACCATTATTTGATTATGCTTTTTTTGATGGTCAAAAATTGATTTCTAACTTTAACATGACTACAGCTTCTCTTTCCATCCAATGGAATCCGTTTAGCGATTACATGCATACTCCAAATGGAAAAATTGAAATTGAAAAAAGATTTCCAAAATTTACTTTTCAATTTACTGAGTCATTTCCTGAGGTTTTGAATAGTGATTTTGAATTTAGTAAAATTGATTATCGTGTTGAATATGAAAAAAAATATGTCAATGGACAAAAATCTTCTTTTTTATTCCAAGGAGGCATGGCTCTTGGTAATGTTCCTTTGACTCATTTATATAATAATTCGCCCAATAATTTGGATAAAGATGTTCTTCTTCAACGACTTACTGTAGCCGGTAAAAACAGTTTTGAAACCATGCGTTTTAATGAATTTTTTTCAAGCAGATATATTATGTTTCATTTTAAACACGGTTTTAAAAGAGTTAAATTATTCAACAAAGTAAAACCTACACTTGTTTTAGTTAGCAGAATGGCGTGGGGCGAAATGGAAAAACCTGAACAACACGTTGGTTTATTTTATAAAACCATCAACGAAGGCTATTTTGAATCTGGAATTGAATTGAATCAAATATTTAAGGGACTTGGTTTAGCCGGATTTTATCGATATGGCCCCAATCAACTTAGCCAATTTGAAGATAATATCGCCATCAAAATTACATTTAATTTGGATTTAGGATTTTAATAAGATTAGTTGAAGATATTTTGCCAAAAAAACGAATATAAATCTTTCTTTATATTCTTACTTCATATTGAAATGATTACCTTTGCATTCGATAAAATTTGACTATGAACAAATGGTTTAGCGTTGGTTTTTGGGAATCAGTTGCACGAATTATTTTAAGAAACAGAATTACAATTCTAATCCTAATTTTTCTATTAACAGTGTTTTTAGCATTGCAATGGAAAAACATGAGATTCACATATACTGAGGCGAATTTACTACCTGATCATCATGAAGTTAACGAGCAATATAAAGCGTTTTTAGACAAATTTGGCGAAGAAGGAAATTTGATTGTTATTGGGATTAATGACGATACTTTTTTCAATCCCAACCATTTTCAAGCTTGGAAAAAATTAATTAATAAACTTGACCAATCTAAAGAAGTTGAACTGATAATATCGGTTGACAAACTCAAAACTTTACAAAAAAACGAAAGTACTGAAACATTTGATTTAGTTGATTTTTTTGATAAAAACAAAATTTCCGACTCTTCTTATCTCGATAAAAAACACAAAGAATTACTTAGTGATCTACCATTTTATGAGCAACTTCTCTTTAGTAAAAAAACAGGGTCTATTCGTGCTGCAATATATTTAGATAAGAAAATTGTCAATACAAGTATTCGAAAAATTTTCATTGAAAAAAACCTTATTCCATCGGTAAAAGCATTTGAAAATCAAACCGGAATTGATTTGAAAGTTTCCGGTATGCCGTATATTAGAACTTTAAATTCTCAAAACATCGTTGACGAAATTGGGATTTTTATTGGAGCTGCATTGTTAATTACTTGTTTAATTTTCTTTTTCTTTTTTAGAAGCTTCAGAGCAACCTTCATTTCAATGTGTGTAGTTATTATTGGCGTAATGTGGGCTTTTGGAACTTTAGGCTTGTTCGGCTTTGAAATCACTGTTTTAACGGCAATTATTCCACCTTTAATTATCGTGATTGGTATTCCTAATTGTATTTTTCTGATAAATAAATACCAACAAGAAGTCAAAAAACATGGAAATCAGGCCAAGTCATTACAGCGAATAGTTTCTAAGATAGGAAACGCAACATTAATGACCAATTTAACAACAGCTGCGGGTTTTGCAACATTTATTGTCACTGACAGCGAATTACTAACCGAATTTGGCATAATTGCATCAATTAATATTGTATTGCTTTTCATTTTATGTTTATTCATAATTCCAATTATCTACAGCTTTATGCCATTACCAAAAGACAAACATTTGGAACACCTAAATAAATCATATACAACAAAATTTGTCTATTGGATTGAAAAAACTGTAAAAAATAAAAGTATAACCATTTATGCCACATCAATTATTTTATTAGTTGTCGGCATTATTGGTATTTATCTTATTCGAATTTCAGGGAGTTTAATTGAAGATATGCCCAAAAAAGCAGAATTTTTTAAAGATATTGTTTTCTTTGAAAAAGAATTTGATGGTGTTATGCCATTGGAAATCATGATTGATACCAAAAGAAAAAAAGGAGTTATGAAGCTTTCTACCTTAAAAAAAATGGAGGAAGTGCAAGAAATTATCAACGAAATTCCTGAACTATCAAAACCGGTATCCATTGTAAATGTTGTAAAATATTCTAAACAAGCTTACTATAACGGCAATCCTGATTATTATGAATTACCTACAGCACAAGAACAAAGTTTCATATTGTCTTATGCAAAAAATTCGACTAAAAACAATAAAGAAAACTTCATGAAAAGTTATGTGGATTCAACAGGGCAGTATGCTCGAATTACTACATTTATGAAAGACATTGGTACCGATAAAATGGAAAAAATTGAAGAAAAATTGTGGGATAAAATCAACAAAGTTTTTCCTCCAGACCAATTTACAGTTACCTTAACGGGAAAAGCTTTGGTTTTTCAGAAAGGAACATCCTATTTAGTTAATAATCTAGTCTCATCCCTTTTATTTGCTATCTTTTTGATATCTTTATTTATGGCCTACTTGTTTCGTTCTTTTAAAATGATAGTTATTTCACTTATACCAAATTTACTACCTTTAATTATCACCGCTGGTTTGATGGGATATTTAGGCGTTCCAATTAAACCATCGACTATTTTAGTTTTTAGTATTGCTTTTGGAATTTCTGTTGATGACACCATACATTTCTTAGCCAAATACCGTCAAGAATTACAAGCTAATAATTGGAAAATACGTAAATCAGTATTTAATGCTCTACGAGAAACCGGTGTGAGTATGTTTTATACTTCAATTGTTTTGTTTTTTGGATTCTCAGTATTTATGATTTCTAGTTTTGGAGGAACAGTTGCCTTGGGTGGATTAGTTTCGGCGACACTTCTATTTGCCATGCTATCAAATCTGATTTTGTTACCTGCTCTTTTACTATCATTAGAAAAAACAATAGCTAATGAGGAGGAATTTATCACTCCAACAATTGATATTTTAGTTGAAGAAGACGAAATTGAATCTCAACCTAAACTTTAAAAAAATATATCTAGTATATTTGTATTGTAAATTAAAACACCATGAAAAAGCAGTTGAAAGTAGTTGAATTACTTACGAACACGCCACTCTTATCCGAAGTAAAAGTTAATGGATGGGTGAGAACTTTTAGAAACAATCAGTTTATAGCCTTAAATGATGGCTCAACCATACATAATATCCAATGTGTTGTTGATTTTGAAAATACTTCTGAAGAAATATTAAAAAGAATCACAACCGGTGCGGCTGTTTCGTTAACAGGAACCTTGGCAGAAAGTAAAGGTGCGGGTCAAAAATTTGAGATTCAAGTAGCTACAATTGAAATTTTAGGCGATTCTGATGCGGAAAAATATCCAATGCAACCGAAGAAACATTCGCTTGAATTTTTAAGAGAAAATGCTCATTTGCGAATTCGAACAAATGCTTTTGGTGCCATTATGCGAGTTCGTTCAACATTGGCGTTTGCGGTTCATCAATATTTTCAAGAAAAAGGATTTTTCTATGTAAATACGCCAATTGTTACCGGTTCTGATGCTGAAGGAGCGGGAGAAATGTTTAAAGTAACAGCTTTACCCTTTGACAATACTCCAAGAACTGAAGAAGGAAAAGTAAATTATAAAGAAGACTTTTTTGGCAAAGAAACCAATCTAACCGTATCCGGACAATTGGAAGCAGAAACCTATGCAATGGCTTTAGGTCAAGTATATACTTTTGGCCCAACTTTTAGAGCTGAAAATTCGAATACATCTCGTCATTTGGCAGAATTTTGGATGATTGAACCTGAAGTTGCGTTTAATGATTTATCTGCTAATATGGATTTGGCTGAAGATTTCATCAAATATGTAATTAAATATACAGTAAACAAACACCTAGACGATTTAAAGTTTTTGGAGCAACGTTTATTGGAAGAAGAAAAAAATAAACCTCAAGCTGAACGCAGTGAAATGAGTTTGTTGGAGAAATTAAATTTTGTATTAGAGAACAATTTTAAACGTGTTTCTTATACGGAAGCCATTGATATTTTAAGGGATTCTACGCCTAATAAAAAGAAAAAATTTCAATATTTAATTGAAGAATGGGGTGCCGATTTACAGAGTGAGCATGAACGCTTTTTAGTAGAAAAACATTTTAAATGTCCGGTAATTTTGTTTGATTATCCAGCTAAAATTAAAGCATTTTACATGCGTTTAAATGAAGATGGAAAAACAGTTCGGGCAATGGATATTTTATTCCCAGGAATTGGAGAAATTGTGGGTGGTTCACAAAGAGAAGAGCGATATGATGTATTGATTGAAAAAATGAAAGCTCTTGGAATTGATGAAAAAGAACTTTGGTGGTATTTAGACACCCGAAAATTTGGAACCGCTATTCACTCCGGTTTTGGTTTAGGATTTGAACGTCTGGTACTTTTTGTGACGGGAATGACTAATATTCGAGATGTAATTCCTTTTCCTAGAACACCTCAGAATGCAGAATTCTAAATTTGTTTCAAGTTTAAAGTTTCAAGTTGTTTTGATGTCAGCAACTTGAAACTTGAAACCTTAAACTTATAAACAAAATTTTTAAAATGTTAAAACAAAATCTACAATTCAAATTATCTCAAAAATTATCACCTCAACAAATTCAGTTGATGAAGTTGATTCAATTACCAACGCAGGCTTTTGAACAAAGATTAAAAGAGGAAATGAATGAAAATCCTGCTTTAGAAGGCGGAAAAGAAGAAGATGAATATGCAGATGAATTTGAAAAAGAAGAATTCGACGATTATGAAGAGGATGAATATGATCGAATTGATGCAGAAGACATAAACATTGATGAGTATTTGAGTAACGATGAAACGCCTGAATATAAATTACAAGTTAATAATTATAGTGACGATGATGACGACAGAGAAGTGCCATTTGCCGCTCCGGTTACGTTTCATCAGGATTTAATTAATCAACTGAATACCTTTATCCTTTCTGAAGATGAAAGAGATATAGCAGAATTTTTGGTAGGAAGTATTGATGACATGGGCTACATCAGACGTTCTATTTCTGATATTGTTGACGATTTGGCTTTTACACAAGGAATTTATACGGATGAAACTAGTGTTGAAAAAATATTGCATATCGTTCATGAATTAGAACCTTCAGGTGTTGGAGCAAGAGATTTACAAGAATGTTTACTTTTACAACTTAAACATAAAACACCAACTGAATCAGTTGATTTAGCTAGTGATATTGTAGCCAATCAATTTGAACAATTTACCAAAAAACACTATGAAAAATTGTTGCAAAAATATGGTGTTTCGCAAGAGCAACTTAAAAAAGCTATTGAAGAAATTGAAAAGTTAAATCCCAAACCGGGTGGAGCATTTACTGGAAATAATAAATTAGTAGAACATGTTGTTCCAGATTTTACTATTCGAATTGTTGAAGGCGAACTTGAGCTTTTATTAAATGGAAGAAATGCACCGGAACTTCATGTTTCAAAAGACTATCAAGACATGCTTCGTACATACAAAGATTCGAGAGACAAGTCTAATGCTCAAAAAGATGCCGTTCAATTCATCAAACAAAAATTAGATTCTGCAAAATGGTTTATTGATGCCATACGTCAACGCCAAGAAACTTTATTTGTCACTATGAATGCTATTATGCATTATCAACAAGAATATTTTTTAGAAGGGGATGAAACTAAACTTCGTCCGATGATTCTAAAAGACATTGCCGATATGATTGGTTTAGATATTTCTACTGTTTCTCGGGTTGCCAATAGTAAATATGTGGAAACTCCTTATGGAACAAAACTCATCAAAGAATTCTTTTCAGAAGCCATGAAAAATGATCAAGGTGAGGATGTATCCACAATTGAAATAAAAAAAATTCTGCAACAAGTCATCGAAGAAGAAGATAAGAAAAAGCCTCTTCCTGATGACCAATTGGCTGATATTTTAAAAGACAAAGGTTATCCTATTGCCAGAAGAACAATTGCCAAATATCGAGAGCAACTTGATATTCCTGTGGCTCGTATGAGAAAAAAAATGTAACGATTTGAAAAGGATTTTACCTTTGTTTTCTTTTGTTTTTCATCCGATATTCATCTCGGTTTATGGTGGTTTGGCCTACTTTTTATTTCTAAATGAATATTTTTCGTATAAAGAAATTTTACTTTATCTTATTCAAATTACACTTTTAACAGTATTAATACCGCTATCTGTTTTTTATTTACTAGTAACACTCGGAAAAATTGACAACTTAATGGCTGAACGGAAAGAAGAACGAAAAATTCCTTTTTTAGTCCAGCTCATTTTACTATATATATTGACGCAAAAAAGTATTAGTATAGAAAATTTTCCAGAACTGTATTTCTTCTTTAATGGAGCTATTTTCAGTACAATTATTGCCTTTATATCCTTGTATTCAAAATACAAAATAAGTATGCATATGATTGGAATTTCATCGCTTACTGTTTTTGTGATGGGTATTAGTATTCACTATGAAATAGCAATAATTAATACTATTGCATTTCTTATAATTTGCAATGGTTTTGTGGCATCGTCACGATTATATATGAAAGCTCATACCACTCCGGAAATTATTTTAGGAATTACTGTAGGTGTAATTCCACAAGTCCTAATGTGGTTTTTTTGGTTATAGAATATAAAATTGCAAACCAAGGTTCAGTGTTTTTAAATCAATGGGAGCGTCATTCAATTTTGCCTTACTAACAAAAATTGGATTAAGACCATAATAAGCATAAAAATTCCAAGTGTTATAGCCAGTAGCTAGATAAACACCGTATTGAAATTTTGTAAATTGATTACTGTTGGAAATTTTATAATCTACTGTATTTGATAAAAAATTTGATTGATTTAACAACATATAACTCAATTTAAAACCTGCATAAAGTCTAAAAAATTTATGGCTTTCAGGTGTTGATGTTCTATACCTGAATTCAAGTGGTACATCAACATTTAAAAAATAAAATTTGTTTTTATCAAAGTTAAATCCATCCTCTATGATAGAATAAGAAATTTCAGTATCATCTTTTGAAATTAATAAATCTTGATTGAAAGCTTGGTATGTAAAACCTGCTCCTACAGCAAAAGCATACGTTCTTTGTTTATTTATGGGCATGTCTCGAAGAAAACCAAATTGCAATCCAGTAGAGAATTTATTCTGGGTTAATCCACTTGGTTTATTTTGGAGAAGATTATATGTAATACCAATATAAAATTGATCTTCACGATAGTTTAAATTCAATTTTTTTGTATAAGGGATAGTATCTTGAGCCCATACTGAAAATGAAAATAAACAAATAAACAAAATCTTAAACATAACATCGAATTTGAAATATAAAAATACTAAAAAAGCCACGCATACAACGTGGCTTTCTTTAAAAAAGATTTTTATTTCTTAATCAACTACACTACCTTTAGTTGTTGTATAATTAATTTTAAGGGCATCCATTTTTCTAAGTTCTTGTTTGATTTCACCAACTAAACCCATTTTTACGTGTTTATCAATTTTAAGTGAAGTAGTCAAAACCTTTTCAAGAGCAGGATCTCGAGCAGCTCTTTCAGCAAGAACGAAATTCTTTATATCAGAAATATCTGAAAGGCGATCGTTTAATTGAATACGAGCTCCACCACCATATTGTCTGGAGTACTTTTCATGCGGTTTACCCGCAAAAATAAACATTACCCTATCTTTCTTTTCAAGTTTTGTAACTTGATCAGCTTTTGGTAATGAATTTTCCAACATCAGGTCATTATCTTTCATCACTGTAGATACCATGAAAAAGAACAACAACATAAACACAATGTCTGGTAAAGACGCAGTTGAAATTGCTGGAACTCCATCTTCTTTTTTCTTTTTAAATCTAGACATATATTTGAAAGTTATAATTAATTTCTTTTTGGTTCAGCTTCAGATAATTTTTGAGGGAAAAGAGTCTGAATATCCTTTATCAATGGCTCTATTTTTAATCGTTGAGCTTCTTTTGTTTTTGGATCATCAAACATCGCCTCTAACTCTCTGAATGTTTTGCCATATCTTGCTTGACATTCTCTATCCCTTAAAAAATAATAGGCAGCTACTAATTCGTTTTGAACTGCAATATAAGCTTCATAAGAAGTCTCTGCATCATTTTGTAAAGATATAATTGCTTTATCAGGATTGTCAGATGAAACAGGGTTCCTCTCCCCTTTGCAATAAGCACAAGAACCATCACCCCCATTATCAAGAAAATCTATTGCTGCTTGTCTTAATTCTTTCAAATCCATTAACTGGTCTTCAACGAGAAGTTGATCATTTTTATTGACTAAAACAGTAAAGATGTTCTTCTCTTTTACAGGAGGCGGTTCTTGATTAGTTTCATCAATAGGAGGTAATTTACGATTAATTCCTTGATCCGTTTGAATTGTTGTAGTAACCAGGAAAAAAATCAATAGCAAGAATGCAATATCAGCCATAGAACCTGCATTTACCTCTGGCGGTGCACTTCTTTTTCTACCCATAATTTAAGATTTAAATTTTTTAAAGCTTGAATATACTAATGTACCAATAGATAAAATAGCTAATATATAAAATGTATTTAAAGCTGTACTTATAAGTTTTGAAAAACCTGCACCAACTTTGATTTCTTTTAAATTGTATTCTGTACTATCAGCAAATATAAAAGCAATCAAAACAACTCCTAAAAATAATCCTATCGTTATTAGTGTTTGTTTCAATTTATCTTTGTGTGTAATTAAATTTTTCACCACAAAGTAAAGTACGGATATAATAGCCACAATTAAAGCAACATATGATAAAAGTATGAAAATACTTGTAACACTGCTTTCAATTGTTTGAGTTTGATTTAAGGTTACAAAAAATAAAACCACACTAATCACTCCAATTATGGCAGCAAAAATTTTTGATATTTTATAAATATTCATGATATGTTAGTGATAAATTATTTTTTTAAGTGATCCGAAAGAATATCTATTAAGCTAATAGATGCATCTTCCATATCGTTAACAATTGAATCAATTTTAGCTGTAATGTAATTATAAAACACTTGTAAAATCATAGCTACAATTAGACCAAATACAGTAGTTAAAAGTGCTACTTTAATACCACCCGCTACTAATGAAGCATCCATGTTACCCGCAGCTTCAATTTTGTCAAACGCAATAATCATTCCAATTACAGTTCCTAAGAATCCTAACATTGGAGCAAGTGCAATGAAAAGAGATATCCAAGAAACATTTTTTTCCAATAATCCCATTTGTACACCACCATAGGCCACAATTGATTTTTCAGCAGAATCAATTCCATGCGAAGATCTGTCCAAACCTTGATAAAAAATAGATGCTACAGGACCAGGAGTATTTCTACAAACCTCCTTTGCTGCATTTACTCCACCCGATTTAAGTGCATCTTCAACATCTTTAATTAATTTTTTTGAATTTGTAGTAGATAAATTCAAATAAATAATTCTTTCAATTGCTATTGCAAGACCTAAAATTAAACATAATAATACAGCACCCATATACTCAGGGCCTCCTTCAATGAAACGTTGTTTCATTTCTTGAGTAAATGATCTTTCCTCAGTAACTTCAGCTTCATCTAAAGTCGCATCTGCCGATTCAGTTGTGGCAGGAGTTGCAGCTTGAGCTTCAACAGCAGGTTCTGTAGTTTGTGTTGTAGTTGAGTCTTGTGCATGGATTACTCCAAACGTCATAACACTTGTAATTGCCAAAATAGAAAATAATCTTTTCATTGCTTTCGTTCTTAATTTTAATTAGTTAATCAGGTTAAAGGTATAAATTAATTTTTAAAAAAATACAATTTTAAAAAATATGCGGAGAGAAAGGGATTCGAACCCTTGATACCCTTTTGGAGTATACACACTTTCCAGGCGTGCTCCTTCGACCACTCGGACACCTCTCCAATATTTTCGAATGCATTTTAAGAGTGCCAAATAACGAAAAAAAACTCACTTGAAAAAATTAATTTTGTTATTTTTATGACAACTCTCCTCTTAATGAGGTTTCGAAAATGGTTTTGAACACTTTAGCAGAAACTTTTTGTCCTAATAAATACATTAATTTAGTAATTGCTGCTTCTGTAGTGATATCTTTTCCTGAAACTACACCTATTTTTTTTAAATACGTACTCGTTTCGTATTGCCCCATGTTCACACTTCCGCCTGAACATTGTGTTACATTTATAACGTAAATTCCTTTTTTTATTGCCTTTTTCAAAGTGGCAATGAACCATTCTTCTGTTGGAGCATTACCCGCACCATAAGTTTCTAACACCACGCCTTTTAAATTTGGTATATCGAAGATTGAAGAAAGAACTCCTTCATTTAGACCAGGAAACATTTTAATAATAGCAACATTTGAGTCCAATTCTTTGTGTACAGCCAATTTTTTAATCGTTGTAGGGGATAAAAGATATTCATGATTAATTTTAATATGCACTCCAGATTCTGCTAATGCAGGACAATTTGGAGAAGCAAATGCCATAAAATGTTCTGCATTTATTTTACTGGTTCGGTTTCCTCGGTATAGTTTATACTCAAAATAAAGACAAACTTCTTTAAAAACCGGCTTTCCTTTTTGTTTTAATGAAGCAATTTGAATAGCCGTTATCAGATTCTCTTTAGCATCAGTTCTCAAATCACCTATTGGTAATTGAGATCCGGTGAACACAATAGGTTTTGATAAATTTTCAAACATAAAACTCAATGCTGATGCCGAATACGACATCGTATCTGAACCATGCAGCACCACAAAACCATCGAACTTAGCATAATTATCTTCAATAATTTCTGCCATTTCAATCCATTTTTGAGGATTCATATTCGAGGAATCAATCGGTTTTTGGAAAGAAATGGTTTCTATCTGACAATCCAATTGCTTTAATTCCGGGATACGTTGCAGTAATTTTTTAAAATTAAATGCTTTTAAAGCTCCTGTTTCAAAATCTTTCATCATACCAATCGTTCCACCGGTATATATTAAAAGTATGTTAGCTTTAGAATGCATTTTGATATTTCATCTTATTAATTACAGGATTTGCATACATAGACAAGAAACTCTCCACCATTTTTGGATTTTGACTATCAATTTTCATTTCTAATCTTCGCTCAAAAAGCGACTTTTCTTCTTCGGTATATAAATGCTGATATTGTTCTGATTTGTGAAGTAAATCATAGGCTATAAAATTGGTTGGCCAAAGCTTATAAGTGCTCAAAATCGAATCATCAATAACTTGTGCCAATGCTTGAATTTGTCTATTGGAATTGTCTTCATTTTTCTTGATTACTTCCATTTCATCATTCATGATATCACCAACATGAATATGGATTCGCTTTTTCTGACCCATTATTCCGCTTAACAACGTTATAAAGTCTTCATTTTTTTCCTTAATATAAACTTCATTATTGGCTTCAGCCATCAATTGCGGCATTTTTAAGGCATCGGTTGGATCATATTCATACGAAATGGAAACCGGAACAATTTTCATTTTTTTGAAATAATCCATTACTTGTTCTTCATCTGAACCCATGGCCAACATTTTTAGTACACCTTGATGAGTTGCATCATTCCCGTCTTTTGTTCGACCTTCTCTTTGAGCTATCCAAACCGATCGATTTTCTCTAAACAAAAGCTGACCAATGTATTCTGACATCAATTTTGAACTTTGTAATAATTCTCTTGGTGGCAATCCTCGCTGAACTAAAAAATTACGATTCAATTTTGACAATTTGAGCAAAAAATCTTTCTTTACTAAATTATCGCCAATTGCAGAGGCAGTCATTACTAAACCATGATCAAACAAGGAAACATTCAATAACGATGTATCCAAAATAATATCTCTGTGATTGGAAATAAATAAATAAGCTGTATTTTTTTCTAATTTTTCAAAACCGGAAGTGGTTAACCCCTCAGAACTTCGTTGAAGCACTTTTTGAATGGAATGATAGACAAAATTGATTTGAAAATCGCGGATGGAATGTGTTCGCACTAATTGTTCTTTCCAAACCGAATCGTCTTGTTCCGGAAAAGTAAAATTCATCAATGCCTTCATCATCGGATGATGAACTACTGAACGAATTCCATCATTCACCTCTGTGTCAGAATAGGGACGAATTGTATCAAATTTTGACATGAATCAACTTTTTATGCTACAAATGAACAAAAAAAAAGTGACTTGTGAGTCCTTTTAGACTAAATCCCGAAAACAGTTTTAGAATTTTCAGTTGTAATTTTAGCCACTTCTTCCACTGAAATACCGTATAAATTGGCCAATTTTTCAGCCACTAACGTTACATAACTGCTTTCATTTCGTTTCCCACGAAAAGGTACCGGAGCCAAATAAGGTGAATCGGTTTCTAAAACAATATGTCTCATGTCAATTTGTTGGATAAATTGATCAATTTTTCCATTTTTAAAAGTAATTACGCCGCCAATTCCCAATTTCATATTGAGTGAAATCGCTTGTTGAGCTTGCTCAATATTTCCAGTAAAACAGTGAAAAATACCAAACAAATCATCACTTCTTTCTGATTCTAACACTTCAAAAATTTCATCAAATGACTCACGACAATGAATTACGATGGGTAGTTTATATTTTTTTGCCAATTGAATTTGATGCTTGAAAGCCTTTTTTTGTATGTCAAGCGTAGATGTATCCCAATAAAGATCAATGCCTATTTCGCCAATGGCAACAAATTTTCGTTTTGATAATTCTGTTTCAATATGCTTCAACTCCACTTCATAATTTTCTTTCACATAACAAGGATGTAATCCCATCATCAAAAACACATTTTCAGGATAATTGGCTTCCAATTCATACATTAATTGCGTGCACGTGGAATCAATCGCCGGAACAAAAAAACGAGTTACACCATTTGATAGAGCATTTTGCATCATTTCTGCTCGATCTGAATCGAACTCTTCAGCATATAAATGAGTATGTGTGTCGGTAAAAATCATGCTGCAAAAGTACATCTTTTTAAAGTTAGAAGAACAGCTTTGTTTTCATTTTAAATTGAACTACATTTGAATTTTAATCGATAAAATGAAGAACTTACAAAGCCTTTTAAAAGATTCGGGATATAAAAAAATTAATTTTAAACTTTCTAAAACACAACATTTATTGATAAAAGCAAAAATTAACGGAATCAAAGGAAGTTTTATTTTAGACACCGGAGCCTCCAACAGTTGTATTGGTTTTGATGTTGTAGATCACTTTGAAATAGAAGCAAAAGCCTCAAAAAATAAAGCGGCTGGTGCTGGAGCAGTTGGTATGGAAACCCAAATCAGCAATCAAAATCTATTACAAATTGGACGATGGAAAACCAAAAATTTAGCTTTAGTTATATTTGATTTGACTCACGTGAATTTAGCCCTAACACAATACAAAGCTAAACCGGTTCATGGAATAATTGGGGCTGATGTTTTGTTGCAAGGAAAAGCAATTATCGATTATTATAACCATTGTTTATATTTGAAATAAATCAAATTTTGGCATTATTTTTGGAAAAACGTTTTAATATCTTAATTTTGAAACATAAAAAACAAATGTATATGAAACTAAAAACTACGTTAACAGTATTTACATTATTATTATCTTTTTTGTCTTTCGGACAAATTCAACCCTTTGGCCATTTAACTATTTTTTCTGAAGATGGAGATAAATTTTATCTAGTATTAAATGGCGAACGCATTAATGATGTTCCACAAACCAATATTCGCGTAGAAGAATTAGTACAACCGTACTACAATGCCAAAATCATTTTTGAAGACAAAGAAAGACAAGAAATATCTAAAAACTTTCTACAGATTGCCGATGCGGATGGTATTTTTATGGATGTGACTTATAAAATTCGTCGTGAAAAAAACAAACCTACCAAAATGAGGTTGAATTTCTTTTCAATGATTCCGGTAGTACCTGATTTTGTAGTACCATCAAATGTTTTTGTTAGAAGATGGGGACAACCGGCACCTCCACAACAAGTTATTGTTCAACAATCTGCTCCGATAGGAGGAGTTGTTCAACAAACTACCACTACAACCACTACCACAGGAATGAATACCGGAGTTAATGCAGGAGTTAGTGTTGGTGGCGTTGGTGTAAATATATCAATTAATGAACCTGTTTTTGGGGCAAGTACAACCATTACAGAAACCACTACAGTTACTACCGGAGGTACCGCGGTTATAACTCAACCAAGAGAGGTTATTATTGAAGATAACAATCCAACTTGTGAAAACAGACGACCAATGAATCCTGGGGATTTTAATGCTGCTTTACAAACCATCAGAAATCAAGGCTTTGATGAATCCAAACTTAAAACAGCTCAACAAGTAGCACAAAACAATTGTTTAAACACCAATCAAATCATTGAAATTTGTAAAACGTTTGGTTTTGAAGAAACCAAATTGAACTTTGCCAAGTTTGCTTTTGATGCGTGTGTTGAACCAAGAAACTACTTTAAAGTAAATAATGTATTTGATTTTACTTCAAGTGCTGATGAATTAAATGATTACATTTCCAGAAGATAATTTTTAAATTATGTTAAAAAGAAAATCCCGATTAGAAAACCTAATCGGGATTTTTTTTATATTTAAAAACTATTTACAATTCTAATGCTTTCTTCGCATTACCTCCCATTAATATTTCTTCAGGATTTTCTAAAGCTTCTTTTACAGCTACCAAAAATCCAACAGATTCTCTTCCATCGATGATTCTGTGGTCATATGATAAAGCTACATACATTACCGGAGCAATAACGATTTGGCCATTTCTTACAATTGGTCTTTCTACTACATTGTGCATTCCCAGAATTCCGGATTGTGGTGGGTTGATAATTGGAGTAGATAACATACTTCCGAAAACACCACCATTTGAAATCGTAAAAGTTCCACCTGTCATTTCATCAACTGTAATTTGTCCGTCACGTGCACGCAAAGCCAAACGTTTGATTTCCGCTTCTACACCTCTGAACGATAAGGTTTCTGCATTTCGCATTACCGGAACCATTAGTCCTTTTGGACCGGAAACAGCAACTGAAATATCACAGAAATCATAAGAAATTTTTTCTTGACCGTCAATCATTGAATTTACGTCAGGATACAATTGCAAAGCTCTTGTAACTGCTTTGGTAAAGAAGGACATAAAACCTAAACCTAAACCATGTTTTGCTTTAAATTCTTCTTTATATTGATCACGCAAAGCATAGATATTTGTCATATCCACTTCATTGAATGTGGTTAACATCGCAGTTTCATTTTTGGCCGAAACTAATCTTTCTGCTACTTTACGACGCAACATGGATAATTTTGTTCTTTCCATTCCACGATTTCCTCCGGTTGGTGTTCCCATAGAAGGTACAGCGTTTACTGCATCATCTTTGGTAATTCTTCCTCCTTTACCGCTACCAACAACATCAGAAGGTTGGATGTTTTTTTCGTCTAAAATTTTACGAGCAGCCGGAGAAGGAGCTTGTGCAGCATACGTTTTTTCAGGAGCCGGAGCTGCTTTAGGTACCTCTACTTTCTTTTCTTCTACTTTTGGTGTTTCTTCTTTGACTTCTACTTTAGGTGCATCTCCACTTGGTTTTAGGGCAGAGGTATCAATCAAACATACAACGGCTCCAACGGCAACAGCATCGCCTTCTTCCGCTTTAAGTGTAATGATTCCACTAGCTTCTGCAGGTAGTTCTAAAGTAGCTTTGTCTGAATCAACCTCAGCAATAGCTTGGTCTTTTTCTACATAATCACCATTTTTTACTAACCAAGTTGCAATTTCAACTTCTTTTATCGATTCTCCCGGAGAGGGAACTTTCATTTCTAAAATCATGTCTAATATTGGTTTAAAAGTTTTAGGTTTCAAGTATCAGGTTTTTTTCAACTTGAAACCTGAAACTTGAAACAAATTTTTTATCTAAATAAATTCTTATCAAATACCATACGTATTGCATCTGCATGTCGTCTTCTATCGCGAGTATGACTTCCGGCAGCCGGAGCAGCATAGGCTTTTAACGAAGCCAATCGCCATGGCACTAAGTCAAAATTCATCAACATAAAGCTATAAGCTCCCATGTTTTTCGGTTCTTCTTGTGCCCAAACATAATCATCTGCATTCGGATACGAAGCAATAATCGCTTTTAATTGCTCAACCGGTAATGGAAATAATTGTTCAATTCGAACCAAAGCTACATCATTTCTACCTAAGTTTTCTCTTTCAGCTAAAATATCATAATAGAATTTTCCGGTACAGAATACAACCGTTTTTACTTTTTTCTTATCCACAGAAAGGTCATCAATGGTTTCTTGAAACTGACCGTTGTACAGTTCTTCTCTCGTTGAAACGCAAAGCGGATGACGCAATAAACTTTTAGGTGAAAAGACAACCAATGGCTTTCTGAACTTCGTTTTCATTTGTCTTCTCAACAAATGGAAGAAGTTGGCAGGCGTTGTACAATCAGCTACGTACATATTATGACGAGCACAAAGTTGTAAATAACGCTCCATTCTGGCTGAAGAATGTTCCGCTCCTTGACCCTCATAACCGTGAGGCAACAACATGACAATTCCGTTTTGATTGTTCCATTTATCTTCGCCACAGGAAATATATTGGTCAATCATAATTTGGGCTCCGTTAGAGAAATCACCAAATTGTGCTTCCCAAATGGTTAACGCATTCGGATTGGCCAAAGCATATCCATAATCAAAACCTAACACCCCATATTCAGAAAGGAACGAGTTAAATACGTTGAATTTACCTTTTTTATCTTTTAAAGCATCTAATAAAACTACTTCTTCTTCACTATCTTCCACTTTAACAACGGCATGACGGTGAGAAAAGGTTCCTCTTTCCACATCTTGACCGGATAAACGCACATCATAGCCTTCCGTTAGCAATGTACCATAAGCCAATGCTTCCGCTGTTCCCCAATCGATAGTATCGTTTTCATACATCACTTTTCGATCAGAAACAATCTTTGTAATTTTATTGATGAATTTTTTATCCGATGGCAAAGTAGAAATGGTTTCCAAAATAGCATCCAGTTTCTTTTTGTCGAATTGGGTATCTACTTTTTTCAACATTTCATCATCTGAAACCTGCACAAACCCTTTCCATTCCTCTTGCATAAAAGGCTTAATGATGGTTAAATCTTTTTTGCGGGAGGCTTGAAGATTTTCATCTAATTTGGCTTTATACTCATTTTCAATTTTAGTAATATAAGCCGCATCTACAATCCCATCTGAAATCAATTTTTCAGCATAAATATCTCTGGGATTTCTATGTTTTGCAATAATTTTATACAAAACAGGTTGAGTAAAACGAGGCTCATCACCTTCGTTATGACCATATTTTCTGTATCCTAATAAATCGATAAACACGTCGCGACCAAACGTCATTCTAAAATCTAACGCAAACAGCATGGCATAAACTACTGCTTCGCTATCATCTGCATTTACGTGTAAAACAGGCGACAAAGTTACTTTTGCGATATCGGTACAATACGTTGACGAACGAGCATCTAAATAATTGGTTGTGAATCCTACTTGATTATTGATGACTATGTGAATAGTTCCGCCGGTTTTGTAGCCGTCTAGTTGAGACATTTGTACAATTTCATACACAATTCCTTGTCCGGCCACAGCCGCATCACCATGAACAGCTATTGGAAGTACTTTAGAAAAATCTTCCGGGAAATATTTATCTTGTTTGGCTCTGGTAATTCCTTCAATAACGGCACCAACAGTTTCAAGATGCGAAGGGTTGGGTGCTAAATTAATATTGATTTTTTTACCGGAACTTGTTTTTCTTTCTGAAGTTAACCCTAAATGGTATTTTACGTCACCGTCAAAATATTCTTTATCATAGTCTTTTCCGTCAAATTCAGAGAAAATATCTTGTGTTGGTTTACCAAAAATATTGGCTAACGAATTCAAACGACCACGGTGTGCCATTCCCATAACAAAATGTTCTACTCCTTTTTCAGCTGCCGATTCAATTAAAGCGTCTAAGGCCGGAATTAAACTTTCTCCACCTTCTAAAGAGAAACGTTTTTGACCCACATATTTTGTATGAAGAAAGTTTTCAAAAGAAACCGCTTCATTCAATTTACCAAGTATATGCTTTTTTTGTTCTGCATTAAAATTAGGCTGATTATCATTGGCATTGATACGTTCTTGTACCCAATTCACAAAAATCGGATTTTCCATGTGCATGTACTCAATCCCGATATGTTGGCAATACATACTTTGAAGATGATTCAATATTTGACGCAAAGTCGATGGTTGTTTACCAATTACTTTAGCTGCATCAAAAACAGTATCCAAATCAGCTGATGATAATCCGAAATTTTCAATTGCCAAATCTGGAGCATACGTTCTTCTTTCTCTTACCGGATTGGTTTTGGTAAACAAATGACCACGTGTTCTATATCCATCAATTAACTTAAGAACATTAAATTCTTTTTGCAATTTTTCAGAAACCAAACTATTATTCTGATCACTTGAAGAAAAATCGGCCATTTGAGTAACGGGGTCAACTTCTGAAGCCGACTCTAATCCAAAATCAAAACCTTGAAAAAAGGCTCTCCAACTCGGTTCTACCGAATCGGGATTTTGGGTATATTGATCATATAAATCGGCAAAAAATTGGGTGTGTGCTGCGTTTAAAAAGGAAAACCTATCCATATTTAGTAGTAATAAACCTTATGTGTTAAAAATAGTTTTGCAAAAGTACAATAAATGGTATAATCTTTCATTTATTTTTACATACTTTTATGTTTTTAAATTGCTAAAAAGATATAGTTTATGAATAATTTTAAATTATCTAGAAAACTTTCAGTAATTGTACTATTTTTTATTGGTGTTAGTTTTTCAAAAGCTCAAACTATTCCACCAAAGACCTCTGCTTTTTGGTCTAAAGTTCGATATGGAGGTGGATTTGGATTAGCGGTTGGAAACAATTTTACTGATATTACTTTAGCTCCGGGAGCTATTTATGATTTTAACCAGTATGTAAGTTTGGGTTTTGGAATACAAGGAAGTTATATCAAACAAAGAAATGCGTTTGAATCTTTTATTTATGGTCCCAACATGATTGTACTAGGAAATCCGATTCCGGAACTTCAACTTTCCGCTGAGCTCGAACAACTAAGAGTTAACACAACTTTTCAAAATGGTTTTAACTCTTTTAAAGATAACTTTTGGAATACCGGATTATTTTTAGGTGGTGGTTATCGAACAAATAATGTTACAATGGGTGTGCGGTTTAATGTACTTCACAATAGCAACAGAAATGTGTATTCAGAAGCGTGGATGCCGTTTGTTAGAGTTTATTTCTAAACCAAACTTTTTGCCATTCCCTTTTTAAAATCAAAAAAGCAACTTGTTCAGATAGTTCGGCAATATCTTCACCGTTCAGTTTTTTAACCTCTTCTTCGGAAACATCAATAATATAAAGTAGATTTAAATATTCTGCAAATTTGTATTGAATGAGGCGATATATTTTTTCGTGTAATTGAATTTTTAATTCGTTTGGCGTTGTGCTCATTGGAAAATCAACCGGTTCATTGGCAAAATTGAAATCTTTGTTGAGTTGCTCTATGAGTTTGAGGTACAAACTTTCTTTTTCTGCTTCAGTTAAAAGATGGTCGGTTGATGTTGGTATGGGATACATATTTATTTTTGATTGGAGAATTTTGATTGATGATTGTTGATTTTTAGGGAGATTTATAAAAAGTATGTAATGAAAGTTATTTTATCAAATTTCTTCAGAATTTATTTTCAGAATTTATTTTCAGAATTTATATATGTTTTTTGAACACAGATTTAAGAAATTGGTAAAATTTAACCCAAAAAAATTATAGGTTTTTTCAATTTCTCAAATTATAAAAATCCGTGTTCTTTAAATGTAATCAAAAAAACTGAAAACTGCGACTGAAAACTAAACATCCCGTTTCATCAACCTCTCCCCAAAAGCTCTCAAAACCAATTTTTTATCTTCACCTACATGCATTTTATCTAACGTTTTAAATGCTTCTAAAGTAAATTCTTCAATTGCATTTTGTGTTGCTTTAGAGGCTCCAGTATGGTTGAAAAAATCTTTAACTGATTCTATTTTTTCGGAATTATCATTCGGTTGAATAGAATACAAATGCAACAATTGTTCACGTTCTTCAGGTTTTGCAAATTCCATCGCTTTTAAGTAAAGATACGTTTTTTTATTTTCAATGATATCGCCACCTACTTGTTTACCAAACGTCTCCGGATTACCGAAACAATCTAAATAATCGTCTTGCAACTGAAAGGCAATACCCAAATTTAATCCGAAATCGTAGATTAAATTGGCATTTTCTTCCGATGTTTCGGCAATAATTGCTCCCATTTTCATGGCAGCACCAACCAAAACAGCGGTTTTATATTCAATCATTTTTAAATATTCGGGAATAGTAACATCATCTCGGTTTTCAAAATCAACATCATACTGTTGACCTTCACAAACTTCTAAAGCTGTTTTACTGAATAGTTTCGCTAAATCTCGGAAAATTTTTGGTTCATACTTTTCAAAATATTGATACGCCAAAATCAACATGGCGTCTCCTGATAAAATTCCAGTATTCAGATTCCATTTTTCATGAACGGTTTCTTTTCCTCTTCGCAAGGGAGCATCATCCATGATGTCATCATGCACAAGCGAAAAATTATGAAAAACCTCAACAGCAGTAGCCGCTGGTAAAGCTTTATTAAAATGAACATCAAAAACTTCCGTAGCCATTAAGGTTAAAACCGGTCGCATTCGTTTTCCACCCAATCGCAAAATATAATCGATAGGTTCATATAAGTTTTTGGGCTCTCTTATTGTATTTTGGTTTTCTAAATAAGAAAGAAATTGTTCTTGATAGACCGAAATTGGATGCATTTGCGAAGTTCTTTTGTTTTGAAACAACAAAGAAAATCAAAAAAAGCGTAAACCCGAAATTTATAGGAAAACACAAAAGCAAAACAAATGTTAAATTAATGTAAATACTTTGGAAACTATTTTGGTTTTAAAAGTTTCCGTTTTACATTTGCACCGAATTTTAGTAGTAAAAGTCAACAAAACTAAAAACAATAATGCAAGAACAAATAATTGAGAAAGCAACAGAAATGTATTTAACGTTAGGTTTTAAAAGCGTTACAATGGATGACATTGCCAATGAAATGGGTATTTCTAAAAAAACGATTTACCAACATTTTGCGAATAAAAATGATTTGGTGGAAGCGGTAACCATGCAAATGTTTGAAACCATTTCATGTGGAATTGATCAGATATGCCAGCCGGATAAAAATGCAATTGAGGAATTATATGAAATCAAAGATTTTGTATTACATAAATTGAAAGATGAAAAAGCATCACCTATTTTTCAGTTGCAAAAATATTTCCCCAAGATTTACAAAACTTTACATGGGAAAGAATATTGTAAAATGCAAGACTGCGTTGTAACCAATTTGAATAAAGGAGTAAAAACGGGTCTTTACCGATCCGAAATAGACATTGAATTTATCAGTGGAATATATTACTCGTGCGTCCATGCTATTAAAGACAAAACCGTTTTTTCGAATGAGAAATATAATTTCAGAATGTTAGAAGAACTCTATCTCGACTATCATATTAGGGCAATTTCAACCGATAAAGGATTACAAGTTTTAGAAAAAATAACCAATAAATCATAATCATCAATCAATAATGAAGAAATTATCACTCTTCCTCTTGCTCGCTTGTATAGGTATGCAGGCTCAAGAAACTAAAAAAAGCTATTCGTTTTCGCTTCAGCAGGCGATTGAACATGCTTTACAATATAATTATGCAGCCAAAAATTCGGGTTTAGATATTGAAGCCGCAAAAAAGAAAAAATGGGAAACCACAGCATCCGGTCTGCCACAAATTAATGCCGGATTAGATTATCAAAATAACTTTGTAATTCAACAATCCGTTATTCCTGCTGAATTTTTAGGAGGTGAACCCGGAGAATTTGCTGAAGTCGCTTTCGGAACTAGACATACTATGTTGGCCAGAACTACATTAAGCCAATTAATTTTTGACGGTTCCTATATTGTAGCACTTCAAGCTTCTAAAACCTATTTGAGTTTTTTTGAAACTTCAAAAAAGAAAACAGATATTGACGTTCGAGAAATGATTATCAATTCGTATGGAAATGTTTTATTAGCTGAAGAAAACATTAAAATCTTAGAAAAAAACAAAACTACTTTAGAAAAAACATTATTCGATACCGAACAAACTTATAAAAACGGATTGATTGAAGAAGAAAATGTAGAGCAATTAAAGATTACACTTTCCAGCATCAATAGTAGTCTAAATTATACTAAACGATTAAAAGACATATCGTATAATATGCTGAAAATTAATTTAGGAATTGAATTAAACGATCAACTGACTTTGACAGATCAATTAGAAAGTTTAACTACTTCAAATTTAGACCTTGCCTTAACCGGTTCAACATTTGAAGTTCAGAATAATATCAATTATCTACTTTCTACCAATTTTGTGGAACAACGAACCTTGGAAATGAAATTAGAGAAAAGCAAATTTCTACCATCTTTAGCTGCCAGTGTAAACTTTGGTTACAATGCATTTGGAGATCAATTTCAATTTTTTACACCTAATCAAAAATGGTTGAATTATTCTAATCTAGGAATGAGTCTAAATGTGCCTATTTTCAGTAGTTTTGGGAAAACTGCCAAAGTTCAACAAGCCAAAATTGCTTTAGAACAAGCCAAAACACAACTTACCGAAACAGAACAAAAACTAAAATTGAACTATCAAAACGCCAAAAGCGATTATGAATATAGTGTAGAACAATATTTTAGTTCCAAAGAAAATTTATCCTTGGCAGAACGCATCGAAAAAAAGCAACAAGTAAAATTTACAGAAGGTCTTTCCACCAGTTTTGATTTTACAGATGCTCAACGTCAATTATACTCAGCACAACAAAGCTATCTTCAATCGATGATAGACGTTGTAAACAAAAAAGCAGCCCTAGAAAAAGCAATCGGACAAACTAAATAATCAATCAAAAAACACAATTTATATCGTATGAAAAAAATAATATATTTAGCTACATTTTCACTTCTACTCATCTCTTGCTCAGGCGGAAACAAAGAAGTAAACGTTGATGAAGTGGTAAAATCGAAAGATTTAGACAAAATCAAATCATCTAGAGAAATCGTTCACAAAGAATATGAAAAATTGGTGGCCGAATTGGCAAAACTTGACAAAGCGATTGCCGAATTAGAACCTAACAAAAAAAATCCGTTAGTTAAAACCATTACTGTAAAAGATACGCTATTCAATCATTACATTGAAATTCAAGGTAATGTTGATACAAAAGAAAACATTGTGATTAGTCCGGAATATTCAGGGATTTTAACTCAATTGTATGTAAAAGCAGGTCAAAAAGTTTCCAAAGGTCAAGTTTTGGCACGAATTGACGATGGCGGTATGAGTGCTCAGTTAGCTCAAGCCGAAACGCAATTAGCTTTAGCTAAAACAACCTTTGAAAGACAAAAAAATCTTTGGGACCAAAAAATTGGGTCTGAAATTCAATTCTTACAAGCCAAAACATCTTTGGAGAGTCAGCAAAAAGTGGTTGCTCAAATTAAATCTCAATTGAATAAAACCAACGTGGTTGCTCCTTTCTCAGGAACGATTGATGAGGTAATGACTGAACGTGGAAAAGTAGTAGCTCCAGGCATGAATTTATTTAGAATTGTGAATTTAAGTAATATGTATGTTACTGCTAATGTGCCTGAAAACTATATTCCACAATTAAAATTAGGTGCCAATGTAGATGTGTTTTTAAATGCATTAGGCAAATCATATAAAGGAAAAGTTCGTCAGGTTGGAAATTATATTAACCCGAACAACCGAACTTTCAGCATTGAAATTGCTCTACCAAATCCGGATAATTTATTGCGTCCGAACCAGGTAGCCATTTTGAAAATTGAAGATTACAAAAACCCAAAAGCTATTTTATTGCCTGAAAACATTGTGCAAGAAACAGCTGATGGTAGCAAAGTGATTTATACAATTGGAAGTATAGGAAATGAAAACACTGCAAAAGTTACGCAGAAGAAAATCGAATTAGGCTATACCTCCGGTGCTTTTGTAGAAGTAAAATCAGGATTAACTACCGGCGAAACGGTAGTTACGGAAGGTGCAAAATCATTGAAAGACGGCATCACCGTTGAAGTAATTAAATAATTTATCTCATAATATATATAGAAAAATGAGTAATAAGATAAATAAAGAATTTTCCATTTCTACATGGGCGATTAATAACAAAATGACGGTTTATGTCATCACTGCCATCCTTTTGATTGGTGGATTGATCTCGTATTATTCGATGCCGAGAGAAAGCTTCCCGGAAATTATTGAGACGAAAATTTATGTGAGTTCCATCAATCCCGGTAATTCGGCAGAAGATGTTGAAAAACTAATCACAAAACCTTTAGAGGAAGAATTCAATAATATTTCAGGTGTTACTAAAATTACTTCCAATACGCTTGAAGATTATTCCATGATTTTGGTTGAATTTGACGAAGATATTTCTGTTGAAGATGCCAAACAAAAAGTAAAAGATAAAGTTGATAAAGTTAAATCGGATACCGAATGGCCAACCATTGACGGTGGTGGAAAAGTGGAGCCCAATGTTTTTGATTTAAATATTGCTGAAGAAGTTCCGATTCTAAATGTTAGTTTAACAGGTGATTTTACCTCTGAAAAACTAAAAGAATATGCCGAATATTTAGAAGAACGTATCGAACGATTACCACAAATTAAAGAAGCTGCCATTCGTGGTGCTGAAGATAAAGAAGTAGAAATTGCCGTTGATATGTATAAAATGGCAGCAGCACAGGTGAGCTTTGACGATATTATTAATAATGTACGCTATGAGAACAAAACGGTTTCTGGAGGAAGTGTTTCAAATAATGGAATCAAAAAGAATATTCGTGTAATTGGTGAAATCAATAAACCTTCCGATTTAGAAAATATAATTGTTAAACACCAAAACGGAAATGTTTATCTACGTGATATTGCTACTATTTCGTTCAAAGAAAAAGAACGCACCACCTATGCACGCGAATACGGAAAACCGGTTGTGATGCTCGACATTAAAAAGCGAAGCGGAAAAAACATGGTAGAGGCAGTTGATGGTGTAAAAGAAATTATTGAGAAAGCTAAAGAAAATTATTTACCTGAAGGATTAACCTTCACCTATGCCAATGATCAATCTACGCGAACCATTGCACAAGTGGATGATTTGGTTAACAACATCATTTTTGGGGTAATTCTGGTTATTGGTGTATTGATGTTCTTTTTAGGATTCAGAAACGCTATTTTCGTTGGATTTGCTATTCCACTTTCGATGTTTATGTCGTATATGATTTTGGCTTCTTTCGGAATTACCTTAAATACCATGGTGCTTTTTGCCTTAGTAATGGGTCTGGGAATGTTAGTAGATAACGGTATTGTTGTGGTAGAAAACGTTTACACCTTGATGAGTCAAGGGATGTCGAGAAAACAAGCTGCGATTGAAGGAATTGGTGAAATTGCTTGGCCAATTATAGCCTCGACCGCCACAACGCTTGCTGCCTTTTTCCCGTTAGGATTGTGGCCGGGAACAATGGGTAAATTTATGATTTATTTCCCGATGACACTTTCGGTAGTATTGTTTTCATCCTTGTTTGTGGCATTAATTATTAATGCAATGTTAACTGCAGATTTTATGAAATTAAAAGAAGAAGAGCTGTCTAAAAAAGCACTCATAAAACTTAGTGGTTTCATTGGAGGAATAGGTATAATTGTGCTGATTTCGGGCTTTGTTGCAAAATCCGGTGGCTTAAAAGGTTTAGGAAATTTGATGTTGTTCTTTGCCGTCATGCTTTGGATTTATAAGTATTATTTGTTAAAAGCTCAAGATTTCTTCCAACGCATTATTTTGGTATGGATGGAAAATAAATACCGCGACTTTTTGCAATTTGCATTAGGGGGAAAAAAACCAATATTGTTTTTTGTTGGTACTTTTATCTTGTTGATTTTATCTTTTGTTGCGGTTGGAATTGCGAAGCCAAATGTACTTTTCTTCCCGGAAAACCAACCCAATCAAATCATGGTGTATATCGAATTTCCGGAAGGTACCGATATTAAAAAGACCAATGCATTTGTGAAGCAAATTGAAGAAAAAGTATATGCCATTGCCAATAAATATGTGGAAGATGGCGAAAACTACATGGTAGAAAGTGCTATAGGTCAAGTAGGTAATGGTTCCGGAAATCCACAAACCGATGGTGGTGCACAAAATGACATGCCACACCGAGGAAAAGTAACCTTAACCATGCGGGAATTCAAATACCGAAAAGGTAAAAACAGTTTGGATGTAATGGAAGAAATTCGCTCTGCTGTTCAAGGTTATGCCGGAGTTTCTGTCATTGTTGAAAAAGAAGAAAACGGTCCGCCAGCCGGTTATCCTGTAAATATTGAAATTTCAGGAGAAGATTACAACGCCATGTTGTTGGAAGCTCAAAAGATGAAAGATTTTATCGATGCTAAAAACATTGCCGGAATTGAAGAACTCAAAATTGATGTCAACAAAGCCAAACCCGGTGAAGATGTAAAAGTCGATTTAGACAAAGCAGGACAACTAGGAATTACTTCAGGACAGGTGGGTCAGACTTTACGTAGAGCGATTTTTGGTGAAAAAATCTCCACTTATAAAGATGGTAAGGATGATTTTGAAATCAACGTGCGTTTGCCTGAAGCACAACGTAATGATAACAATTTGATTTATAATCAACCTATTACCTTTAGAGACCAAGCCACCGGAAAATTGGTTCAAGTGCCTATTTCTGCCATTACTAGCAGCGATAATTCTACTACATTTAATACCATTAAACGTAAAAATCTGAAGCGGGTCATTACGGTTTATTCTAATGTGGTGACCGGTTATAACGGGAATGAAATTGTGGAAAAAATCAAAAAGGAATTGGAAGACTATAAAATTAACGATGATATTCAATTTGCGTTTACCGGTGAACAAGAAGAACAATCCAAAAACATGGGATTCTTGGTCAATGCACTTTTAATTGCTTTAGGTGGAATCGTTTTAATCTTAGTGGCCCAATTTAACTCGGTTTCTAAACCCATTATCATCATGGTTTCGGTATTGTTGAGTTTTGGTGGGGTATTCTTTGGAATGGCTATTTTTGGTGATGATTTTGTCATCATTATGACCATGATGGGTATTATTTCCTTAGCGGGAATTGTGGTAAATAATGCCATTGTATTGATCGATTACACCCAATTGTTGATTGACCGAAAATTACACGAGAAAGGATTAGACGAAAACGGTCTTTTATCCAAACAAGAATATTTAGAAGTGATTGTAGAAGGTGGCCGTTCACGTTTAAGACCGGTATTGTTAACTGCAATTACCACTGTTTTAGGTTTAATTCCGTTAGCAATTGGTTTAAATATTGACTTTTTCGGTTTATTCATCGATTACAATCCTAATATTTATATGGGAGGTGATAACGTAATTTTCTGGGGACCATTGGCTAAAACGGTAATTTACGGATTAACCTTTGCTACTTTCCTTACTTTAGTAATTGTGCCGGTGATGTTCTTTTTACTTCACAAAGGAAAAATCAAAGTCAAAAAGAAAAAGAAGAAAAATTTAGATACTCTTCCACAAACAAATTAACTAATTAAACCACGTGAAAGCGTGGTTTTTTTTTATCTTGCAAAAAAAATAGACCATGAAAAAAATATTCTTTATACTCCTCCCTTTTTTGATTTTAAGCTGTCAAAGCAACGAAACACAAAAAATTACCATTCAAAATTTATATGAAATAGAACTTCCTAAAACACTTTCAAAAGCCGATAATTTGCATGAAGATGCCTCGTTGCAATACCAAAATTTATTCAGTGAATTTTATACGATTGTGATTAATGAACCTTCTAACGATTTTGATGAATTGATTTCATCAGACCCAATGATGGCAGAAAACTACACTGCTGATTTGAATGGTTATTCAGCCATTTTAAAAGACAACTTAATGGCTACTGTAGAAGATGGAAAATTTTCCGAGATAAAAAAAACCACAATCAACGGTTTGCCGGCAAGATTAATGAATCTATCCGGAACGGTTGATGACATTCCTGTTTATTATGAATTTGCCTTTCTTAAAGGAAAAAACCAGTATTATCAAATCGTGAATTGGACTGAGCTAAAGCGAAAAGAAGATCATGCCGCTTCCATGGAAAAAATTATTGCTTCTTTTAAAGAACTCAATCGTTCAAAAAAGAAAATGCCATAAAAAAAGAGCTTCGAAAAGCTCTTTTTTAGTTGGTATAAGTTAGTTAATTTTTATTCACTTGTACTACTGCTCCTTGTGACCATTTTTTCACTTGAGCTACTCGGCTATCAGAATAATCTACTTCTGTTAGTTCAGCACCGGTCCAAAACATCCATTTTCCTACTTTCATTCCGTTTTCATATTGACCCATGGCTACTTTTTTACCATTTTCATCATATGATATCCATTGACCGTGCACTTTGCCGTCTTTATAGAAGCCTTCTTGTTGTACTTGACCGTTTTCATGGTAAAAAGTTGACTTTACCATTTGATTAACCACTTCGTGTTTAGCATTATTTTCTTGAGCAAAAATTACTCCTGAAACCACTAACATAGCTGTAATACATAACTTTTTCATATTCTATCTTTTTTGTAGGTTAACAATTATGAAACAAATATAACAATTAATTTACAATAAAAAAACTTTTGCTTAACAATTTGGTAACATTGGATGAAAACTTAACATTGGAAATATGGTGATAGGTAATCGGAAATGAATAATTGAGATGACCAATCGTCCATCACCAATCACCTTTTACCTCAAAAAAAACCAATTTCTTCAAACAAAATACTACTTTTGCAACTCAAAAAATTTTGAATTAAGATGTATAGAAGTCATACTTGTGGAGAATTAAACAGTTCGCACATCAATACAGAAGTTACCCTAGCCGGATGGGTGCAAAAATCACGTGATAAAGGATTTATGAATTGGGTAGATTTACGTGATCGATACGGTATTACGCAATTGATTTTTGATGAAAGCCGAACTGAAAAATCGGTTTTTGAAGCTTCTAAAAACTTGGGTCGTGAATTCGTGATTCAAGTTAAAGGAACCGTTATTGAACGTGAAGCTAAAAACAAAAATATTCCAACGGGAGACATAGAAATTTTGGTTTCGGAATTGACAATATTAAATGCGGCTCAACTTCCCCCGTTTACTATTGAAGATGAGACGGATGGTGGTGAAGACATTCGTATGAAATACCGTTATTTGGATATCCGAAGAAATCCAGTGAAAAATTCACTGATTTTTCGTCATAAAGTAGCGATGGAAGTGCGAAATTATTTATCCAAACAAGGTTTTTGTGAAATTGAAACTCCGTATTTAATTAAATCTACTCCCGAAGGAGCTCGTGATTTCGTTGTGCCAAGTAGAATGAACGAAGGCCAATTTTATGCTTTACCCCAATCGCCACAGACTTTCAAACAATTGTTGATGGTGGGCGGAATGGATAAATATTTTCAAATCGTAAAATGTTTTAGAGACGAAGATTTACGTGCCGACCGTCAACCGGAATTCACCCAAATTGATTGCGAAATGGCGTTTGTGGAACAAGAAGACATTTTGAATGTATTTGAAGGCCTAACGCGACATTTATTAAAAGAAATTAAAGGTGTAGAAGTAGAAAAATTCCCAAGAATTACCTATGATTATGCCATGAAAACCTATGGAAACGACAAACCGGACATTCGTTTTGATATGAAATTTGGAGAGTTAAACGCCGTTGCTCAGCACAAAGATTTTCCGGTATTTAATGCCGCAGAATTGGTAGTTGGAATTGCCGTTCCCGGTTGTGCCACTTATTCCCGAAAAGAAATTGATGCGTTGATTGATTGGATTAAACGTCCGCAAATCGGTGCTACCGGAATGGTATATGTAAAATATGAATTAGACGGCAGTTTGAAATCATCTGTTGATAAATTTTATGACGAAGCTGATTTGAAAAAATGGGCCGAAATCACGAATGCCAAACCGGGGGATTTAATTTTAATTCTCTCCGGAAAAGCCGATAAAACCAGAACACAATTATCGGCACTTCGTATGGAAGTTGCCACCCGTTTAGGCTTGCGAAAACCTGACGAATTTGCTCCCCTTTGGGTAGTTGATTTCCCGTTATTGGAATGGGACGAAGATTCGCAACGCTACCATGCCATGCACCATCCGTTCACTTCACCCAAACCGGAAGATATGTCATTGATTGAAACCGAACCCGGAAAAGTGCGTGCCAACGCTTATGACATGGTATTAAACGGAAACGAAATTGGAGGTGGTTCTATTCGTATACACGATCGTGATTTACAAAGCAGAATGTTCTCGTTATTAGGATTCACACCGGAACAAGCCGAAAACCAATTCGGATTCTTAATGAATGCGTTTCAATTTGGTGCACCGCCACATGGAGGTTTAGCATTCGGATTAGATCGTTTGGTGGCGATTTTAGGCGGTCAGGAAACGATTCGTGATTTTATTGCTTTCCCAAAAAACAATAGCGGTCGCGATGTGATGATTGATGCTCCATCTGTTATTGATGAAGCACAGTTAAACGAATTACACATTAAACTAGATATCCAATAAAATGAAAACGATTATACGCATACTACTATTTATTGTATTGGCTTTTATCGCTTTTGGTTTTTATGTAAAAAATACTGATGGTCCTTCCGGCGACAAATGGATAGGTATTGGCGTAATGATCAGTGCATTGGTATTGATGCCTGTTTTTTTATGGCATCGTTATAAAAACAAGAAGTTGGAAGACTATATGTTCAAATTTGACAATAAAAAAGAGGAAAATACTGAAAATCAATAATTTTCACAAAAAAGTAACCTTGTTTTAACATTTGTATTTATTTAAAGATTACCTTTGAACATTATTAATAATTTTTATTACACAATGCGTACAGGTACAGTTAAATTTTTTATTGAGTCTAAAGGTTTTGGATTCATTACTGATGACGAAACAGGTAAAGACATCTTCGTTCACGCTACCGGATTAAAAGCAGAAGAGCTTAAAGAAGGTGACAAAGTTTCTTACGAAGAAGAAGAAGGCAGAAAAGGTAAAGTAGCAGCTCAAGTAGCTGTGATCGAATAATATATATTATTTAGATTACCGAATGAATGGTTAACGTCTCGAGGAATCGGGGCGTTTTTTTTGTTTTATAGAACACAGATGTAAAAAATTAGAGAAATTGGTAAAATAATTTGGGCGTGCCCACAAGGGTCGTGCTTTCGCCACTCGCTTTTTTGTTCACCCCCGATGGGCTGAAACAAAAAGAGCTCAAACAATGGCTCAATCACTCACGCAAGCTGTGCTTCAATAGAAAATTGAGCTAACTTTGTAATTTATATTCCTGATACTAGAACATAAATTAAAATGACATACGAATTCCGAAAAGCCACTCCCACTGATGCTCCGCATATCTGGACCATCCTACAAAATGCCATTCTCCGTAGAAAAGCCGACGGCAGTAACCAATGGCAAGACGGTTATCCCAACCCGGAAATCATCCAACATGACATTGAAAAAGAAATTGGTTATGTGCTAACCGATGACGAAACAATTGTGGGTTACAGTGCCGTTTTAATCAACGACGAACCGGAATATAACAACTTGCAAGGCGAGTGGTTAACCAACGGTGATTTTGTCGTTTTTCATCGTGTAGCGATTGCTAAAGGTTATACCGGTCAAAATTTGTCTAAAAAAATCATTGATTTCATTGAAGCTTTTGCCTTGGCTAATAACATTCACAGCTTAAAAGCCGACACTAACCACGACAATTTTGCCATGATGAAAATCTTCGAAAAAGCCGGATTTGTTTTTTGTGGGATTGTGCATTTTAGAGGAAGTCCGAGACGGGCGTATGAGAAGGTGTTGTGAGTTATCTGTTGTCTGTTGTCAGGTGACTGAAAACTGCGACTGTGACTGCGACTCAAAACTCCTAACTTCCAACTCCAATTTCTTATCAACATTAACATTCGTTTGTTTCCAAAAAAAGGAACAATCTACTACCTTTATACCATGTATGCATTAGTGGATTGTAATAACTTTTATGTTTCCTGTGAGCGGGTGTTTCAACCTCAACTCAATGGAAAACCGGTGGTCGTGTTGTCCAACAACGACGGATGCATCATTTCCCGTAGTGATGAAGCCAAGGCTCTTGGTATTGCGATGGGAGCTCCCGAGTTTCAAATGCGACACATATTGAAACAACATCAGGTTACCGTTTTTTCCTCCAATTATGCGTTGTATGGCGACATCAGTAGTCGGGTGATGGCGGTTTTAGGACAATTCACTCCTAACATAGAAGTATACAGTATCGACGAAGCTTTTCTCAACTTTGACGGCATGACCATTCCGGATTACCAGCAATACGGTTTAGAAATGAAAAGGCGAACGTTGAAATGGTTGAGCATTCCTGTTTCTGTAGGCTTTGCTCCTACTAAAGCATTAGCCAAAGTAGCCAATAAAATCGCTCGTAAATTCCCGAAAGAAACCTTAGGCAGTTATGTGATGGATACGGAAGAAAAACGCATCAAAGGCTTAAAATGGACCAAAATTGAAGACGTTTGGGGCATCGGTTTTCGATTGACCAAAAAGATGAAGGCTCAAAACATTCATACCGCTTATGATTTTACACTACCGCAACACGAAGCTTTTATCAAAAAAGAAATGGGTGTGGTGGGCAATCGCTTGCGTTTGGAATTATTAGGGCAATCGGTATTGGAATTAGAAGAACCGAAAGACAAGAAAAATATTGCTGTAACCCGCAGTTTTGATGGCACCATTTCCACTTTTGACGAAATGAAAGAACGTGTTTCTACTTTTGCCACCGTTTGTGCGGAGAAACTTCGTAAACAACAATCGTGTTGTTACGGCGTCATTTTATACCTCAGAAAAGACAAGCACAAAGCGGAACGCGAACGGTATAATTTTTACCGTATGGAAACCCTGCCGTTTGCCAGCAACTCTTCCATCACGATCAGTCATCTGGCGATAAAAATGTTGAAAGAGTTGTTTGAAGAAGGTGAAATTTATAAAAAAGCAGGCATTATTGTCACGCAAATTATTCCGCAAGACCAGAAGCAATTTCATTTGTTTGAAGAAGAAAATCCGAAGCATCAAAAAATTATGGAAGTGATGGACGCTTTTCACAAGAAAACCGGTGAACGAAAAATTCGATTGGGCAATCAGGATTTACAACGCACTTGGAAGATGCGTCAAAATTTGCTTTCGCCGAAATACACGACGGATATTCGTGATGTGTTTAGGGTGAAGGTGGGTTAATGTGTCAATTAGTCCATTCGGCAATGTGTCAATTTGGTAATATGCCAATTAGTCCATTCGGCGAAGTTCAATTTGGTAATGTGCCCATTTGAAAATTTGAAAATAAGTGTATGACAAAAACAAAACTTACTTTTTTTATACCGGATTTAGAACATCCCATCGAACTTCCGTTTATTAAAGCGGGGATTAAAGCCGGATTTCCTTCTCCGGCGGCCGATTTTGATGAGGGTAAAATCAGTTTGGATGCTGTGTTGGTCAAGCATCGGGAAACCACTTTTTATGCCAAAGCTTCGGGTACCTCAATGATTGGGGCTGGCATTGACGATGGTGACATTATGGTCATCGACCGCAGTTTGGAACCCAAAAACAACAAAATTGCCGTTTGCTTTTTAGATGGTGAATTTACGGTAAAAAGGATTAAAGTGACAAAAGAAGAAGTCTATTTAATGCCCGAAAACAAACTATTTGACCCCATCAAAGTCACGGAAGAAAACCAATTGATCATTTGGGGAATCGTGACGTATGTGATTAAGAAAGTGTATTAAAGGCTTTTTAAAAACTACTGCGTAACTTTCTCTTTCTTTACTATTTTCTTAACAACATTCACCAGAAAAACACAAAATAAACCCACGATTAAGCCTAGTAAAAATTCAAGCAACATGCTTGGCATGAACTCGACTGCGTGATGTAAAGCAGGAAATTGATGTGAAAATATTCCACCGGAAACCAGCAATAAGGCAAGTGTTCCCACCACAGCTAAGATTTGAATCACGCGTGGTAAAGCTTTTACCAAAAGTGTTCCCAATTTTTGGAGAAAATTATTTTTTCCGGCACTTAGCTGAATCAGTTTATATCCGGCTTCATCCATACGAACAATCAAGGCTACGATACCATAAACACCTACGGTTGCAATAAAGGCCACAACACTTACGACCATGACTTGCATCCAAAAACCTTGATTGATAACTGTTCCCATCGCGATGATGATGATTTCTACTGAAAGGATGAAATCGGTTACGATGGCAGATTTAATTTTACCTTTTTCCAGGGCTAATATTTCTGTTTCTGAAAGTTCTTTGAAGACTTCTATTTTTTCCGCTTTTGGGTGTGGAAAAAAATATTCGTATATTTTTTCTGCCCCTTCATACGCCAAATAGAGTCCGCCTAACATTAAGATCACCGTAAGCAACCAGGGCACAAAATAGGTCAATAAAAAAGCAATGGGTAAAATAATTACTTTATTCAAAGCGGAACCTTTGGTAATTGCCCACAAAACGGGTAATTCACGTGAGGACACAAAGCCTGACGCTTTTTCGGCATTTACTGCTAAATCATCCCCTAAAATTCCGGCTGTTTTTTTGGTAGCCATTTTACTCATGGACGCTACATCATCCATTAATAAAGCTATATCATCTAACAGAGCAAAAAATCCTGAAGCCATTTTTTTATAAATTAGAGTGCAAAAATACAACAGTTTGTCAAATTGCCAATGTGTTCATGTGGCAATTTGTCAATGCTTGGATTAAGTTAAAAAAAATCTTTTGAACTTGTCAATAACATGGAGGGGAAATGATTTGGATTTAAAATAAAACCGTCACTTTAAACTCATTAGTATTAACGAAAATAAACAATCTACACTATCTAATTTTAATAACTTTATAACTATTTTCAGATCTAATTTTTAAAATTAGATTTTGATCTTGGACGTCAGTAATAACAATTTTATTTGGCTTATCACTATGATAAGAATGATGTAATTTTCTGCCTAACATATCAAAAATTAAAATTTCTTCCAACAAATCATTTTGTGAAATAATTTCTATTGATGAATCAGAAGTTCTTAAAGCAATTATATCATTGTCTGTGTTTTCGGCAACACCTAAGAAGTTAGGGTCATAAATAATTTCAAACCGATCATTTAAAACACCAGCAGATGTATAAAACTCGTAATAATTACTTTGTAAATCATGGATTTGATTGAGATAATAATCAAGAAGATAAATAGATTGGCCTTCATTGAAAAATCCATCTGTAAATGCTAAACCAATTCTATAGTTCCCTGATTCCATAATTTCCATACCAAGTGGCACACTATCATTGTTGTTAAATGGTAACGCTCTACCTTGTATTCTATAATAATGAAGTTCACCATCAATAGAATACAACTTAAATTGGTTATTATTTTTAGTTATTGCATCAAATAAGGCATCTCTTTGGGAGGTCGCATCTTCAAGGTAACCTACCAAAATTCTAGACGAAACACTCTCGTTTTTAATTAAATCTAACCAAAAACGACCACTTTGTTGATTATTAGTTTGGCTTACTGATCTAAAAAATTGCGAACCGGTTTGGTTTGCATAGTTTTTGTCTCGAAGTAAATTGGAAAAAGACACAAAGTCATTTGATGCTATTCCATCTTTCATTGCCACCATAAAACCCTGAGCCGCTCCTATAAAATAATCCATTGAAGTATCTAAAAGATTTCCTGAAAGGTTATAAATATTATAATCGTTTGAACTATAATTGTAAACAAAATTTTGATAAAATGGGCTAGAAATGTTCTGATTCGGTAGGGTTCCATGAGTCCAAATACTCAAGCCATCCGTTAATACCGATGCATTATCCAACAAAAACTGTTTGGCACTGATGGAAGATGGGTATGGGTTTCCAACCAAATTCCAATTATCATCTAATTCTGTAACCCATATATCTTCTGGTGAAGAAGGCACAAAAAAACCATTCTGAATAGACCCTCTTTGAATAGGAACCTCTATAACTCCATTATGTGGTGTGCCAAGAAAACTATTTTCTAAGTCTTGAAACGCGTTATTATTAAAACTCGATGGGCCTCTGACAATTACACCTTTTCCCTGTGGTAAAATACCTGAAGCTGTTTGCCAATTTCCCTGACTGCCATTTGGATTGGGCTGAGTCGTATTCCAAAAAAACTTGGGGCCGTTTGAGGCATGAGCGGCGACTTGAAAATCGGATGTCGGACTGGACCAATAGACATAATCCAATCTTCGCTGTTGGGCTATTCGTTTATAGGTGAGGTTTCCTATATTGGTCACCGGATTGATTTGAATCAAGGAACTGTTATTTTCAAAGGTAGCCATACCTCCTAAATTTTGATATGCATTTTTTAGGACAACTCGATAACCGTTATTTACTTGAAAATTTCCGGAGTTTATGGTTAAATCATTATTGACATGAAGCAATTGATGCTCGGGAGCCAAAGTGATTTGATGTGCATTATCAATCGTTAAATTATGAAGTACCGTTTCTGAAATTGGAATTTCAGGACCTGTAAAGTACCCTTCTGTATGTGGGGTATAAATAACATTATAGAGGTTTCCTGCGGGTGTTACATCTATACTTCCTCCACTTCGGTCTATGGTTGCATTTTCATTGATCATTAATTGACCTGCAGTATTAAAAAGCCCTTTAACAAGATAAACAATGTCCTGTACTGCTTTTTGACTTCTCAAAGTGACACCTTGATGGTTATTTAGCGTCATCGATTTCAACAGGGATCCGGAAACAGGCCACCCTATAAAACCCGAAGGTACTGTTGCACAAGAGATGCCTTTTATCGTATTTTGAGCAACACCTGAAGACTGATAAACTTCATGTAATCCAGCGGGGCCATTTATCGAACTATAGTAAAAACGGTCGCGAACCTCCCCAGAATTATGTGATAACGTAGAAACAAAAGTTTGTTCGATGCCATTCCCATTAAAATAGACACCACACTCACACTTTTCTACCGAAACCATACCGCCCCAGTTTCCACCATATATCAATAAATCTCTTCCTACGAACAGCTGTACAACATGAGATCCTTCATTGTCGCCGTTCCAATTGAAATTGCCACCTGTTTGAATAAAATTATTACGAACTTCTAATCTGGAAGTAGCAGTTCCGACACCGCCAGAGCGTTTTAGATAAAAAGTACCACCGGCCAAGTTAAAGTTATTACGAACCACCATGGTTCTGGAAGTATTTGCCGTTCCGGAAATTCGAATATCATTTCCATCTTCAATATAGACATCCCAAAAGGATTGTACCAGATGATTTCCAGCTGTGGTTGAAGATGTGGAAAATGTACTTTTTTTGATGTGTAATAAGGCCCCATCTTCCCAGCTGATAATGGGAATGACACCTCCTTCATTATTGTGAATATAAGCTCCTGTTGCACCGCAAACGGCTGTAGCAGATGTATTAAATAAAATGGAAGTCGTAGAAATACGCTCATAAGTTCCTAAAATCAACAAATCCGACCCGATGCCATTGGCCAAGGTTAATGTACCCCCGCTTAAGACCAACTTACCTCCGTATTCTATCATTGTTTGATCAATAGTAACATTAGCCGTAATCGTTACCGTATGGTCTTGCCGAATGAGAATAACACCGGCACTTGAGGCCGTTGGAATGGACGTAGCATTTATCCAATTGGAACCGTCAAAGCGTTCCCAAGTTGTAGTTTGATTCCAACTTCCATTGCCTCGACTTCGGAAATCATCTAAAGCTTGCGAAAAAATCGTATGGGTTGCAAAAAACAAACCAAGTAGAATAAATAACTGTGAAATTCTTTTCATATTATTAGCTGTTAACATACTTTATACCGAAGTCAAAACAATGTAAAAATGGAACACATTTCTTTAAAAAATAATTTTTTTAGTGAACGTTCCCAAATCTTTAATTTGATACTGAGCCAGAAGCGCCTGTTTAGCAACTCCGGGGAGAGTCATGGATATCTCTGATACATTTTGAAGCAATTGTTCATAGATCAATCTCCCGGCCAAATCAAAGATACGAACACCTTCGAGTTCAAAGCTTCCTACATGCAAGTTGATCTCATTCCCTTGGGTGTAAAGAATTCCGGGAGTGGTTGTTCCATTTTGAGGAACGCTCATCACTTCATTCTGATAAATCAATTCAAAACGGTTATGAAAAACTCCGGCATCGCTAGCAAAGGTATAAGCACCTGTATCTAAATCGTGAATTATATTTAAATACAAATCTCTAAGGTAAATACCTTGTTGTTCTTGCTCAAACAGTCCATCAACTTCCATAAGATTTATAGTATAGTTTCCTGTTTGAGTAGTTTTAAAACCCAGAGGAACAATATCTTGGGTATCAAAAGGTAACGCTCTACCTTGTATTACATAGGCTTCCTCATCCAATAAGGTATAGAAAGCCGTTTCACTATCGTTGATGTATTTTCCGTCAATCGCAAGGTCAACCTCATTAGTAGCTCCAGACATGTAGTTTACTAATATATTTTGAGTGAAATTATTAGGCCCCGCCATAACTAAACGCACCCGATTGTGCTCCAATTCAGTCATTCTCAGGAATTGATTAGCATTGTTTCCTGCCCGCATGGCATTGTTAAACACCAACGAAGTAGAAGTGCTTCTTAGAATAAAGCCCTGCCCCACTTGAATGATACCATTGGGAATTGTAGCATCACTGCCACTGGAAGCACCTCCGGCTGTTGTCCACGTAGCATAAGCAGAACCACCAGCTCCGTTGATTTTTCTCCAGAAGTATAATGGTTGTGTTAAATTGTTAGCAGTATAAAAAGCTGATGCACTTAATGTGGATGGATAAGGGTTACCTACAGCATTAAAAGTGTTATTGGTAACTGATATTGTTACATCTCCATTGTTGGGTAGACCCAAAAACTCACCTTCCCAAATTTGAGCCGGATTACTATTTGTGTTCGAAACGTGATTATCCGGCATTCGAATCAGATAACCCACTCCGGTTTGAAAAGAGTTGGTTGAAGGAGTGATGGTATTGTATAGATTTGTTGAGGGATTATACACATAAAAACGGTTTGCAACGGTCAGAGGAGAAAATGCCAATAAGTTTTGACTAGCCACCGGAGAAGACCACAAGGTATAGTCTAATCTCCATAGAGGTGAACTATTTCTTAGAACGGTAATAGCTCCCGCATTGGTATTGGTTGTTCCTTCCTGAAGCAGGTTGGCGTTGTTTTCGATGGTAAAAAGACCCCCGTTATCTAATTTTTCTTTAACGGTTATATTTCGTCCGGTATTTAATAGTGCCGTTACATTTTCTTCTACGTTGAGATTTGTGATTACGGCACCGCTGGCAAACGTTTTTGTACCGCTATCAGAGAGAGTAACGATTCCATAAGGGCCGGAAAGAGCGGCTACTTGTTGAGCGGTTCCCTTGTACTCCACTAAACTGGTTTCGTTTAGGGTGTGTGTGGCATAATTTGCCGGAAATGAATTGGTGCCACCGATTTTCAGGGTTGTACCTGATTCCAGGGTCATTGTACCTCCTGAGGTGGCTCTGTCAAGAGTGTTTGCCCCCAAATCAAGCACACCGGAGTTGTTTATGGTGAGGTTACCCGAAAGCGTTCGGGTAGTATGGAGAGTGACCCCTGCCGGATTCCCTACAATAAGATTTGTTGGACCATTTGATGATGGAAACTCCTTATCGGCTGTGGTTATCGCATCCGTACCATTATAATGTAAGGTTGCCCCTGAAGCATAGGTCAAGGCCGGCGTACCACTTAGTGCTCCACTAGTTCTGAATAAAGCTGTATTGATCACTTTAGCCGTGCTTAGCGTAACCCCGGCAGCATTGTTTATGGTGAGGTTTTTGATAACCGTACCAGTAGTTGGCCATGCAGCATAATTGGTTATTGGTAACCCTTGGCTTCCATTCACAGTTTCTTGAGCGGTGTTGGCACTATACACTTCATTCAAATCAGCCGGGCCGGAAGTAGTGCGGTAATAAAATCGTCTCCCTACTCCTCCTGATGCTGTGGACAAAGTACCCCCTGACCAAGTAAAAGCTTGTGCTCCACCATTTCGGTCAAAGTAAACTCCAGAAGAACCTCCAGTTATTGCTTGAGTAAATATCAAACCACCAGTAAATAAATTTAAATTGTTCCTTAAAAACAATCTTCCTGTGTTTGTGCTTCCAGCAGCACTTAAATCCAAAGTACCACCACTTATGGTAGTATTTCCAACGATGGTCAATGCTGCCACTTGACCACCTGTTCCGGAATTATTCATGATACGTGCATTACCTCCTGAAAACGTGGCGGCTCCATTGATGGTTGCATTGTATGTACCTGAACTATTTGTTCTGCATACCTCAAAATTACCACTGGCTTGGGTAAAGTTTCCATTTACCGTAAGGGTTTGTGTATTAGAAGCTCCTGTTCCTGCTACAAAAAAATTACCTTGGTCTACCAAGACATCATTTGTGACTGTTAAACTTGCATTTCCAGAGGAATTACCAACAACAAATATACCACCCATTACTTCAAGATTGCTAACAGTAAGAGAAAGTGCAGTTGAGGAATTACTTACTGAAAGCACACCCGAACCTGTAGAAGTAATTATTAATTTACCATTAATACTACTTGGAACACTCCCCACAAATTGTCTTGTGCTTGTTTGACCTGAACAATTCCACTCAAAATTACCAAATGATTGACCAATATTAGTTATAGCACTAGTTTGATTCGTCATACCATAAATCTCACAAGTTGAATTAACATGCCATATTGCCGTGGGTATATTACCAACTCCACCATGTTGATATCGACCACCATCTCCAAATTGGAGTTCAGCTCCAGAAGCAATTGTTATAAATGATGAGGTAGTAGATGTCTGTCGCAATGTACCATTAACAATCAAATCAATACCTGAACCATTAGCAATGGTTAATGTATTATTTGTAATTGTTATCTGCCCTCCTGTCTCAATCACCACTTGATCTACTGTTGGAGTGCCAGCAACCGTGACTGTGTGACCATTTAAAATACTAATTAGACCTGCATTAGAGGCTGTGGGTGTAGCCGTAGCAGCAGTCCAGGTAGTGCCATTGTGAATTTGCCATGTTGCTGTATCGTTCCAATTTCCTGTGGTGGCGTTAGACCGGTATTGAGTCTCAACTGTATAGGTAAAATTGGTACCGCCGTTTACTGAGCCGGCGTTCCAGTTGATGGTGTAAAGATCTGTATTGCTGCCATCGGATGCAACATTGCTCGGTCCAGAAGTAAAGACATAGTAACTAACATTAGATCCCCCGGATAAAGTTGGGATATTGGCGGTGTAGGTCGTACCACTTCCGGTCATCTGAACCACGGTGGAATTTGTGTAATTATTGGTTGTATACCTCAAATAGACCGCTTGACCGTTGCTAAGTACTCCACTTAGATTGGCACTGATTATTGGTGATTGGCCGGATCCTACATTGGTAATATTTCGAGTCACTGAGGTAATGGTTCTTACATCACCCTGAACTTCAAAAAACACAAAAGTTCCGGTGGGATTTGTTCCTCCATTTAAGGTTTTAAACACATAGTTGTGAGAGGCATTTGAAACGTTTACAAACTGAGCCCCACTCGATGCACAATTTGAATTAAGTGTGTAGCTTGTACTTGGAACCACCTCCACATCGTTACCCGGATTTATAGCAAGTTGTCTGGTCTGTCCACTCCAGTCGACCCCAAATCTAAAAAATCGATTGCCGGTTCCAGTTGCAGTTGTTTGTAAATGCAACGTTCCTCCAGCCCAGCCCGTTGTTAAATATGAAAAGTTTCCATTGCCCGGAGTAGGACACGACCCGCCCCATCCAGTGGAAAAGCCGGTTCCTACTATGGCATTTTGCCCTAAAACAAAAAATGATGATAACATCAATGATAAAAACAAAAAGAAATGTGTGATTTTTGTTTTTGTTAATGTTCCGAATTCAAGAAGTGTATTATTTTTCATAAGCTTAATTTATTACATAAACAACCAATTAAAGAGTATAGTTTAGCCATTCTAATCCAACCCTGCCGGTTTTCAAAAAATCAGCTGATACTGTTGAAGTAATTTCGGGTTCGCATATTTGTGTGGGAATACTTTTGAGGGTTAATAGACTAATCTGCACCCTACCGAGTTCAAAAGACCTAAGGGGAGCCATACATTCTTCGGTCAACTGCTTGACAAAATGTAAGGTATAATTCCTAAAAAAAAATTGAAGGAGTTTTGAAGCGTCCCAAACTCTTGTGTTTAGAAAAAAAAGTATGGAAGTTGCCACAACAAACGATGTCCATGTAGAAAATAACCTTATTATATTTCTATTGGTTTTTTGTTTTCTTTTCGAAAAAAACAACGTATCAAGACCGTTTTTACAACTAAACACCCCTTTATGTTCGCTCATATCCCCAATTATGATTGAATTAAAACTTTGATGAAAATTGGTACTATTTTTACCTACTATAAAAATAAACTGCCAATTCATTACGAAACTAATAGCAAGGTATTGACTTTAATGAAAAAAAAGGATCTTTGCAATATTACATAATATTACAAATCCTTCTGTAATCATATTTAATAGGGATATTAGTGCAATTATCTTTCAAAAAAATAGGTATTGACAAAACTATCTTTGACCCAAATCAGAACAAGTTGTTGATCTAAATGCAATTGAGGGGCATCAATTGTTGCGTTATTGACTTGGGCTTATTTTATCATTTTTTTGTCCCTGTAAGTTGTAAAGTAAGAAGTCATAAAGCTAACATTGTGTCCGTTTTGCGATAAGAGAACATTGGGAAATAATAATCTCTAAACCAAGATTTTTTACAGAGAGGATACTTAACAAAGGTTGACCCTTCAAGGTTAAATTGCCCAGCCGTATTCTGTCACGAGAACCGGTGCCCCATTTAAGTAATACAACCAACGTAATTTTACTACTTCTTGGTTATGGGTATTCTCAGGTTATTGAATCGAAAAATTTTGCGGTGAAGTTACCCCAAAACTTTGACTTAAATTGGTAACATAAATTGTTTTGTCAAGGGTAGTCCAAACTCCAGAAGCTACTATGCTGTACTGTAATACCACGACATTGGAGCGATCTCGATTCGGGTTAGGATTTCACATCTCTGCGGCAGTCCATTCCGTTAAAATTTGTTCCCGCTCCAACGTATTCAAAGACAAGGCAATGGCACCAACATGATTGGTTGAGGAATTTAGTAAACTGATTCCCAAACCACTATCATTACGAATAAAACCGTTAGTAAAAGCCGCCGAATTTTAAGCCAAAGCTCTATTTGCCGCAGAGAAAGAGGTAATCGCCGAGTGGAGTTCTCTAACAAATGCCTAACCCAGTAGGTAGCTGGATAACTAGTACTCACAACGGTTGAAAATCAAGTAAATGCAAGTTCCCTGAACTCCAAACAGGGATAAGCATTGCGCTTTTGAGAAATACACAAAAAAGCCACTTATAAAAAAAACGCCATGAAAGAGATTTTTTTTAATTAATTGCAGGACAGTTACATTCAAATTTTTCACGTTTACAGAATAAATTTATTCCTAACGTGATTTGATGAAAACCGGCATTATCAAATCTAACATTTCCAGCTAAATAAGAGTAAGTGTAAGCAAACATATACCTATCATAATTTAAACCTAAAATAGGTGT
>CALRRY020000017.1:0-57243 GCA_943370635.1 Variovorax paradoxus | reverse complement strand
TGAAACTTGAAACCTGAAACTTGAAACCTGAAACTTGAAACCTGAAACTTGAAACCTGAAACTTGAAACCTGAAACTTGAAACCTGAAACTTGAAACCTGAAACTTTGAAACAAAATCTTCTCAAACTGCCATTTCCTCAAAAAAACCACCCCATTAGTCGATATTTTTTACATTTTATAGATTTTACCCCTAAAAAAATAGGGGTAGTATTGTTTTAATTTTTTTTTTAGATATATTTGCACCATAAAATAAATGGTATAACCTTTAAAAAATTAATTTTATGTCAAATTTACGTTTCCAAGCATTAAAAGATGCTTCAGACAGAAAACCGGTGAAATTCGAAGAGTCCGGAAAAAAGTCAGTACTTTTTGGTTCAAATGTGTTTAATGACAAAGCAATGAAGCAGTTTTTGACTTCAGATGCTTACAAAGGGGTAAAAGATGCCATCCAGCACGGAACAAAAATTGATAGAAAATTAGCCGATTATATTGCAATGGGAATGAAAGAGTGGGCTTTGTCAAAAGGCGTTACTCATTACACCCATTGGTTTCAACCGTTAACCGGTTCAACGGCTGAAAAGCATGATGCGTTTTTTGAAACATCGTATGATGGTTCAGACCCGGTTGAAAAATTTGGTGGCGGACAATTAGTGCAACAAGAGCCGGATGCTTCATCTTTCCCAAATGGTGGAATTAGAAATACATTCGAAGCTCGTGGTTATACGGCGTGGGATCCAACTTCTCCAGCTTTTATTTTCGGAACTACCTTATGTATTCCAACGGTATTTATTTCGTACACCGGAGAAGCATTAGATTATAAAACACCTTTGTTACGTGCGTTGAATGCAGTTGACGAAGCAGCAACAGAAGTGTGTAAATATTTCGATAAAAATGTAAAAAAAGTAACCGCTACTTTGGGTTGGGAACAAGAATATTTTTTGGTTGATGCTTCATTAGCTAACTCTCGTCCTGATTTAATGTTAACCGGACGAACGTTATTAGGACATACTTCTGCAAAAGGTCAACAATTAGATGACCATTATTTTGGATCAATTCCTTCAAGAGCATTGGCTTATATGAGAGAATTAGAAGAAGAATGTATGTTGTTAGGCATTCCGGTAAAAACACGTCACAACGAGGTAGCTCCAAACCAATTTGAGTTAGCTCCAATTTTTGAAGAAACTAATTTAGCGGTTGACCACAATTCATTGTTAATGGATGTGATGTCAAAAGTGGGTGAACGTCATGATTTTAAAGTACTTTTCCATGAAAAACCTTTTAAAGGTGTAAATGGTTCAGGAAAACACAATAACTGGTCAATGGCTACTGATACTGGGGTAAATTTATTATCTCCGGGTAAAACGCCAATGAGTAATTTACAATTCTTATCTTTCTTTATCAATACTATCAAAGCCGTTCAAGAATATGAAGAATTGTTGAGATCTTCAATTGCAACGGCCAGCAACGATCACAGACTTGGTGCAAACGAAGCTCCACCTGCGATTATTTCGGTTTTCATTGGAGAGCAACTAACCAAAGTATTGGAGAATTTAGAAGGTGTTTCCAAAGGAAAACTTTCACCGGAAGAAAAAACAGATTTGAAATTGAATGTAGTGGGCAAAATTCCGGATGTAATGTTAGACAACACGGATAGAAACAGAACCTCTCCATTTGCTTTCACCGGAAATAAATTTGAGTTTAGAGCAGTGGGTTCATCCGCAAACTGTGCCAATGCTATGACAACATTGAATTCTATTGTGGCGAAGCAATTGAAAGATTTCAAAAAAGAAGTAGATGCTTTAATTGAGAAAAAAGATTTAAAGAAAGACGAAGCAATTTTCAATGTGTTGAGAGAATACATCAAAGAAACCAAAAATATTCTTTTTGAAGGTGACGGATATAGCGATGCTTGGGAAAAAGAGGCTAAAAAACGTGGTTTGAGTAATCATAAAACAACTCCTGCCGCTTTGAAAGCAAAAGTTTCTAAAAAAGCATTGGAATTATTCAAAGAATTAAACGTAATGAACCACGTTGAGGTAGAAGCTCGCTACGAAATTGAATTGGAAGAATACACTAAAAAAATCCAAATTGAAGGAAGAGTACTGGGTGATATTGCCAGAAATCACGTAATTCCTACCGCTATTCGTTATCAAAATACGTTGATTGAAAACGTACGCGGATTGAAAGAAATATTCGGAAAAGACTTTGAAAAGATTGCGAAAGAACAAATTTCCCTAATCAAAGAAATTTCGGCTCATATTGAAGGAATTAATTCAAATGTAGAGGCAATGACCGAAGCTCGTAAAAAAGCAAATGCGTTAACCGATGCTCAGAAAATGGCAGAAATGTATTGTGATAAAGTGAAACCATACTTTGAAATCATCAGAGAGCATTGCGATAAATTAGAGCTTTTGGTTGATGACGAAATTTGGACGTTAACAAAATACAGAGAGTTATTGTTTACCAGATAATTAACTTTTTTAATTATAATAAAGCCACATTCTTAATGGATGTGGTTTTTTATTTTATAAAAGGGTTATAAATTAAAATAATTCAAAAAATTTTGTATTTGCTGAATATTTCCTATTTTCGTATCGCTTTAGAAAAAAGCATCGATGTCCCAGCATTAAAAATCTATAGTATAACCGTGAATGTATAGTGGTATTTTAGCAGTGAGTTTTCTGTGTTCAAAAATACTACATCAAAATCTTTTTTGATTTTGATCACAACAAAACTAAATTTCCAACAAATTAACACTAAAACGAGTGGGATGACGAAAGTTGTCCCACTTTTTTTTGTTTACATAAAATTAATTAATCGTATTTTCGTTATCGTTAAAAAGAATGATATGAAGTGGATTTTCACAAGTTTTTTATTTTTGGTTTTTCAATTTTTTTCTGCTCAGGAACGGGTTTCCTATTATTTTGATTCCAATAAATTTGAATTAAAAAATAGTGAAATTCTAAAAGTGAATGAGTGGATTTCAAAAAATCAAGATGTCAAAATAGTGGCTATCAATGGTTATACTGACGAAGATGGAAGCATCGGTTTTAATGATACATTAGCACAAAAACGAGTGGATTTCATTTATAAATTAGTGAAAGATAAAATCAAAATTAGAGATGATTTTAAAACCCGAAGTTTTGGAAAATTGCACCAACAATCCAACAACAAAGCTGAAAATCGCAGAGTTACCATTTATTATATTGAAGCAAAAGATTTAGCCCGAGAAGATGAAATTTTAGGCATCAAGAAAGAAGAAGTTGTAACTAAACCCAAACCAAAAAAACAATTTCCGGAAGCAATCGTAATTCAAAATCCGAATGGCACTAAATCAACATTTGAATTAAATGTAGAATTCATGCAACAAGTTGATGCGGCTAAACCCGGCGATAAATTGAAATTAGAGAATCTTAATTTTCAATTAAACACCTTTGCCATCGTCAATGAAAGTCGTGGAAAATTATATGAATTATTGATTGTAATGCAACAAAATCCTGAACTTTCTATTGATATTCAAGGACATTTGTGTTGTATGCCAACCGATCGAACTAATCTTTCCACCCAACGTGCCAAAGCAATCAGTCAATTTTTGCGAATGAACGGAATTGAAAATACAAGAGTTACCTATCAAGGTTTCGGTAGTTCGCAACCCATCTATCCGTTACCGGAAAAAAATGAAGAAGAAAGAGCCGCCAATCGTAGAGTTGAAATTGAAATTGTCAAAAATTGAAAAATATCATCAAATTCATAGTACTCTTTTTTTTCATTTCACTTTCTGCACAAGAAAAGTTGGAAGTGTTTTTCGATTTCAATAAATCAATGCCAAATTCCAAATCGATTCAACTTATTAATGCTTGGATAAAAGAAAATCCTACCGCAGAAGTCTATAAAATGGGAGGATATTGCGACACCGTAGACTCAAAAGTGTATAATTTAAAATTAGCCCAAAAACGAATTCATGCTGTTGAAAATATTCTGAAACTTAATAAAATTAAAGTTATTGATGAATTGGAAAGAGATGCTTTTGGTGAAGATTTTGAAGTTTCATTCAACCAAGATGAAAATAGAAAAGTGGTTGTTTTTTATCAAGTGACAAATGAGAATTCGTTTTCAGAAAAAGTGAAAAAAGCTAAAATGGGTGATTTCCTGAAGTTAAAAGGGTTGAATTTTTTCAATATGAGTGATGAGGTTCTTCCAGAATCGAGACCTGTTTTAGACGAGTTACTTCAAATCATGAAAGCAAATCCAAAACTGAAAATTGAAATTCAAGGTCATATTTGTTGTAAAGAAGTTGAAATTGAGGATATTTCCAACAAAAGAGCCAAAACGGTTTACAATTATCTTTTGACTAACGGAATTTCTAAAAATAGAATTTCATACAAAGGATTTGCTTCCACTCGACCCATTTATCCGTTACCGGAAAAAAATGAGGAAGAACGTGTTGCCAACCGTAGAGTTGAAATTTTGATACTTGAAAAATAATGATTTCTCATTTTTTTAAATTGTGACATTTTCACATTAATCCTATCTTTGCCCAACACAACAACACAACTATGAGTTCAGATACCAGCAAACGTTATGCTCTTCGAGGAGTTTCTGCCGCCAAAGAAGACGTGCATAACGCCATAAAAAATATCGATAAAGGTCTATTTCCCAAAGCGTTCTGCAAAATTGTTCCAGATTATTTAACCGGAGATGAGGAGTATTGTCTTTTGATGCACGCTGATGGTGCGGGAACAAAATCGTCGTTAGCGTATTTATATTGGAAAGAAACAGGCGATATTTCGGTGTGGAAAGGTATTTCACAAGATGCGTTGATTATGAATATTGATGATTTATTGTGTGTGGGAGCAATCGATAATATCATGCTTTCATCCACAATAGGAAGAAATAAAAATTTAATTCCGGCTGAGGTAATTTCTGCTATCATCAACGGAACAGAAGAATTGATTCAAGAATTAAAATCATTTGGTGTAACGATTCATTCCACGGGTGGCGAAACAGCCGATGTGGGTGATTTAGTTCGAACAATCATTGTAGATTCTACCGTAACTGCTCGAATGAAAAGGAGTGATGTGATTGAAAATGCAAACATTCAATCGGGTGATGTGATTGTGGGATTGGCTTCATTCGGACAAGCTTCTTACGAAAAAGAATACAACGGCGGAATGGGAAGCAATGGTTTGACCTCTGCTCGTCATGATGTTTTTGATAAATATTTAGCCGAGAAATATCCGGAAAGTTTTGATGCTGCCGTCCCTTCTGATTTGGTTTATTCCGGTCAAGTAAAATTGACAGATGAAGTGGAAAATAGTCCGATTGATGCCGGAAAATTAGTGCTTTCGCCAACGCGAACCTATGCTCCAATTATCAAAGCGATTTTAGAGAAATATTCGCCAAAAGAAATTCACGGCATGGTGCATTGCAGTGGTGGAGCCCAAACAAAGATTTTACATTTTATTGATAATTTACACATTATCAAAGATAATTTATTCCCTATTCCGCCTTTATTTAAATTAATTCAAGAACAATCTAAAACCGATTGGAAAGAAATGTATCAAGTCTTTAACTGTGGTCACCGAATGGAATTGTATGTTCCTGCTGAAATTGCCAACGACATTATCGAAATTTCAAAATCATTCAATGTTGATGCTCAAATTGTCGGTAGAGTAGAAGCATCCGAACAAAAAAAATTAACGATTACGAGTGAATTTGGTACATTTGAATATTAAACTCAATTTTTAAACCCACAACTCGCAACTTTCAACCCGCAACTTCATAAAATATGGACTTACCAAAATTCGTTTTAGCAGACAACACCGATTATCCTGAAGATATTTTTGTGATTCACTTAGATTATCCTCGTTTTTTAATTAATTTAAAAGACGACGAAGTAGAATTTCTAGAAGAAATTGACGAAGAAGATGAGAAAGAATTAGAAACCGAAATGGAAAAACTAATTGAATTAGCCGGAGCTTTTTATGATCGTGAAATGGAACGATATGAGGAGTAAAAAAATGCCGTTTTAAATTCTAAAACGGCTTTTTTAATGTACTTCCAATTGTTTATATCTACTCTCCATCAAACTCAAATACTTCATTTTAAATTCATCACTCACAAAACTTTTTGCTAAAACGGCTTCCATTTCAGGTTTGGCATACACAAAAAGTTCTAGCGTATTGTCCAATATTTTTTTGCTTAACCCACATTTTTCGTACGCGGATAAAAAATCTTGGTATTTCAATTTTCTTTTTTTTGCATTTAAAGTCAAAGCCAATTCTTCAGTATCAGCCGGATTGACAAGGGCTGTTGGCACTAGATCATAAGCCGGACATAAACTCAAACCTTGTCCTTCTTTTTCCAACAACGAAAAATTCTTCAAATGCATATCTGAATTTCCTGTGAAAAAGCTAAATAAAACTTGTTCATAAAAATTGCTCACATCCAAAAGCGGCGTGCTCGAATATTTTAAAACTAACTTAGCCACTTGCTCGTGACTGCCTTTGTATTTATCTTCGGTTAATCGTTCGCTCAACTGACACATGTCTTCCATGTGAAGTTTGGTTTTTCTGGTTCTATCCACTCTTTTTGTGATGTAACAAAGGGTTTTGTCTTGCAATTTTACCAAACTGTGTGGAACTACTTTTATGCCACAAACTTCCGCCATATGCATCGTTACACTTTCTAATTCAGGCAATTGTTCATAATGTTCCGAAGGCGGTTTGAGTATATAATCGCCATAAAGCCCAACGATGGTGAGCTTTTTTGTTAAATTTTTTTCTTCTTTTCGAAATAAACTCAATGACACTTTCGCTTGAACTCCCGTTACCGCCATCTGACTTTGGATAACTTTTGATGCTAATTCTTGCAGATTTCCCAAGTTATAATTAAGTTGAGGTGTTTTTAATTGTCCAAAAAAACGTTTGTTGCACGCTTCATGAAAATCGGATGAAGGATCAAAAAGCGGTTCATAACAATACAAACATCTTCTACCATAAAAAGTTCTTGGTTCTTGAACTTCCATCGTAGGATTTTCCAATCGTGCTAGATATTTCTTTTTATAGTTCTTCATTTTTTTCTACACTTACAGCTCCAATACAATCTTTGCAGCAGGTGAGGAGCAGACCCATTCGGTCTTTATAGTTTATTTTCCAGTTTTTTTCGGCAAGGTCTAATAGCCATCCTTCCGGAATCAATCCATCAAAAAAAGCAAAAAGGGTTTTACTTTGATAGGGTTTTTCACTTAATGGCAAGGTTAAACTAACTGCTTCAGCATTTTCGCTTTTTAAAAATTCGGAATCATATTGAAATACATAGCCGTGATCAGTTTCTAAAACTGTTCCGCAGTATTTGTTTTTCATATATACTTTTCCGCTTCTATTCATTTGAAATTAATTTTTCTCTATCCATTGGAATTGGCCCTAAGGTTTCTCCAAATAATCGTAACACATCATTCACTTTATCCATTCGCAAAGTGCTTTTCCCTTGTTCTAAATCCCGCACAAATCGTAATCCTACACCGGCTTTTAAAGCTAATTCGGGTTGTGTGAGTTTATTTTGCTTGCGTTTTAGTTTGATGTGCTTGCTTAAATCCGTTAGATTTTCTCGCATATTTATACCTTTTAAGTTACAAATATACAAAAATATCTAAAAAACACACCATAAAAGGTATATTTTTAAATTTTATCAATTTTTTATACCTTTTATAGTATAAAAATTAAAATACCGTCAATTTTGAAGTAGATAAGGTATAAAATATGAGTTTATTTAAAGTAAGTCGAAAGTAATTCCATAGCAGCTGCAAAAGGTGAGATTTCATTGTTTTGCACAGCTTTTTTCTTTTCGTCTAAGAGTTTAGCAATTTCAGGATGCGTATAAAATTGATTTTTTAATTGTTCATTTATCGTTTCCATCATCCAATATTGGTTTTGCTCTTGTCTTTTTTCTTGAAAATAGGCATTGGATTGTGTTAATTCCAAATAATTAGAAATGGTTTTCCAAACGTCATCAATTCCCTCTTTGGTTATCGCACTACAAGTAGAAACCGTTGGCATCCAACCTGATTTTTTTGCCGGAAAAAGATGCAATGCTCTGTTGAATTCGGTTTTGGCTAATTTGGCTTTTTTGATGTTATCACCATCCGCCTTATTAATAACGATGGCATCGGCCATTTCCATAATGCCGCGTTTGATGCCCTGCAATTCGTCGCCGGCACCGGAAATTTTTAAAAGTAAAAAGAAATCAACCATACTGTGAACGGCAGTTTCACTTTGACCTACACCAACGGTTTCAATGATGATGGTATCAAATCCAGCGGCTTCACAAAGAATAATAGTTTCTCTGGTTTTTCGGGCCACTCCACCCAACGTTTCTCCCGAAGCAGAAGGTCGAATGTAGGCGTTTTTATCTTTAACCAATTCTTCCATTCTGGTTTTGTCGCCCAAAATGCTTCCGTGAGAAATAGTACTACTCGGATCAACAGCCAAAACAGCCACTTTTTTACCTAACAAAGTCAAGTGTTTTCCAAACGCTTCAATAAACGTACTTTTTCCAACTCCGGGAACACCCGTAATTCCAATGCGAACGGACTTATTGGCATGTGGTAAACAGCCATTGATTACTTCATTTGCTTTGGTTAAATGCTCGGGATTGGTGCTCTCTACTAAGGTAATGGCTCGGCTTAAATCGGTAATATTTCCTTTTAAAATTCCTTGAACTAACTCTTCTGCAGTACTACTTTTTCTACGGAATTGTTGAATTAGCTTAACGGAATTAGAATTGACCGTTTCCGGTTGCATTACGCCATCTTTCTCCTGCAAAGCAGATGTTTTTGAAGATTTTTGAGCCACAACAATTAAATTGAAAGGTAAAGTTACAAAAAAGAAAAATGTATTGGTTTATTTCAATTGTTTTTATGCTCAAAAACGTATTTTTGAATTTTAAATCTCAATGGAAAATATCATTTTAATTTTTCTTTGTTTAGCGATTGGTTTTGGACTGCAATTTCTCAAAAGTTTTCCCAAAAACGGTTATGTGGCTCTAAACCATTTTGTAATTTATATTTCACTTCCGGCTTTAGCGTTGTATTACATCCCGAAAATTGAAATTTCTTCAAAATTATTGTTTCCAATCGGTGTGGCATGGCTCGGATTTGGCTTGTCTTTTTTGTTTTTTTACAGCTTAGGAAAATGGCTCGGATGGTCCAAAAAGCTTACCGGATGTTTGATATTAACCGGAGGATTGGGAAATACTTCCTTTGTTGGATTTCCTGTTATTGAAGCGTTATATGATCAAGAAGGGTTACAGACAGCAATTATTGTAGATCAACCCGGTTCATTTGTGGTGTTGGCCACCTTAGGAGTAACTGTTGCCTCTGTTTTTTCAAAAGGGGAAGTCGATTCGAAACTCATTATAAAAAAAATTGTTTTTTTTCCCCCGTTTATTGCTTTTGTGTTAGCTTGTTTGCTTAATGTTTTGAACATAGATTTCCCCGATATGCTACAAACTGTTTTTCAAAAAGTAGGAGGAACGGTTTCAACAATTGCTTTAGTTTCTGTAGGATTACAATTGAAGATTGATAAAAAAAGTCAACATTGGAATTTTTTAGCGTTAGGATTGTTCTTTAAATTGATGATTACGCCTCTGTTTTTTTTGGTTTTATACAAATTTATTTTGAGTGGCGAAGGATTGATTGTCAATGTTTCCATCATGGAATCGGCGATGGCACCTATGATAACCGGAGCGATTTTGGCTTCAACCTATGGACTCAAACCTAAATTGAGTAGCATGATGATTGGTATTGGAATTCCGCTTTCATTTTTAACCTTAGCTTTTTGGTATTGGCTACTTTCATTGCTATAATTTTTTTACCTTTATTGGTTTAAAAATAAAGTATGCAACTTAATTCCGAAATTTTATCTAAATTAGAAAATATTGTTGGTCAATCGTTTGTATTTACAGATGAAGAAACCAGAAATCACTACGGTCATGATGAAACCGAAGATTATGTTTTTCCACCACATGTGGTAATAAAACCATCATCAGCTTTAGAAATTTCCGAAATTCTAAAAATAGCCAATCAATATAAAATTCCGGTTATACCGATAGGTGCTCGAACCGGTTTAAGTGGCGGTGCTTTATCCGTTCAAGGAGGAATCGGACTTTCGATGGAGCGATTCAATAAAATCCTGACTATTGACGAGCAAAATCTACAAGTTATCACCGAACCTGGTGTGATTACGCAAGTGTTACGCGAAGCTGTAGCCGAAAAAGGATTATTCTATCCGGTTGACCCCAGTAGTATGGGAAGTTGCTTTATCGGAGGAAATGTAGCCGAAAATTCCGGCGGAGCAAGAGCCGTAAAATATGGTGTAACCAAAGATTATGTTTTGAATTTAGAAGTGGTTTTACCCACCGGAGATATTATTTGGACCGGAGCGAATACACTAAAAAACTCAACTGGTTACAATCTCACACAATTGATGGTTGGGAGTGAAGGAACGCTGGGAATCGTTACAAAAATTGTATTAAAATTACTTCCTAAAAATACGCATAACGTTTTAATGTTGGTTCCGTTTTACAAAGCCAATGAAGCGTGTGAAGCCGTTTCAGCCATTTTTAGAGCTGGAATTGTCCCAAGTGCGTTAGAATTCATGGAACGCGATGCCATTGATTGGACACTTCAATTTGTAGAAGGATTGAACGTTCATGTGCAACCTGAAATTCAAGCTCATTTATTGATTGAAGTCGATGGAAATTATCCTGAAATTTTGATGGCGGAAGCCGAAAAAATCATGACAGTGGTAGAACAATTTCAAATAGATGACATTCTATTCGCCGATACCGAAGACGAAAAAAATGCCTTATGGAAAATGCGTCGCAGCGTGGCAGAAGCAGTAAAAGCCAATTCAGTTTACAAAGAAGAGGACACCGTTGTTCCGCGATATGAATTACCAAAATTGTTAGAAGGCATAAAATCCATCGGAAAAAAATATGGTTTTCAATCGGTTTGTTATGGTCATGCCGGTGATGGAAATTTGCATGTAAACATCATCAAAGGTAATTTAAGCGATGAAAATTGGAAAACGGAAGTACCCAAAGGCATTCGGGAAATTTTTGAATTAACCGTTTCTTTATACGGTACGTTATCCGGCGAACACGGTATTGGTTTTGTACAAAAAGACTTTATGGACATTGCTTTTTCGAAACCTCATTTAGAATTGATGGAGCGGTTAAAATATGTTTTTGACCCCAATGGAATATTAAATCCAGGTAAAATTTTGCCTTAAAATCAATTGTTTATAACTTTTTTTGTAAATTTAAGGCAACCTTTTCGTGTTAAATGCATCTTAAAGAATAAAGTTCTTTAACGGAATATTTACTTCGCAAAATAAAGACTAGAATGTCAAGTTTATTTGGTTAAAAATCAATTACTATGAAAAAATATCTAATTCTTTTGCTCTTAGCTTCCTTCTCAGTAGAAGCTCAAATTGTAAATATTCCGGATGCGAATTTCAAAGCGAAGTTGTTGGAAGCAAGCCCTTCTAATACTATTGCACAAAACAACTCACTTCAATACATCAAAATTGATGCAAATGATGATGGAGAAATTCAAGAAAGTGAAGCTTTGTTGGTTAGAAATTTAAATGTGAGTAACTCTAATATTTCAAATTTAGAAGGGATTTTAAGTTTTACAAATATATATTATTTAGATGCGAGTTATAATAGTTTATCTGATGTAGATTTTGTAGGATTAAATAATTTATCTTTTCTAATTTTAAATAATAATCAAATAAATTCATTCAACGCATTTAGTGATTCAGGTTTCAAAACACTTATTTTAAATAATAATTTTTTGACATCATTTGATTTTTCAAATTATAATAATATGGATAATGTGTTTGGTTATGTGGAAATCAATCTTAATAATAATCCATTAACATTTTTTAATTTTAATTTAAATTCTTATAGTTTTTATATAAGTAGATTGAATTTACAAAATACATATCTAGAGACAATCTCATCAAATTTTATCACAAATATTCATAAATTATATTTAAATAATAATTCGTTATTAACTACCGTTAATTTAACACAAAATGGTGTTTCTAACACAGAGGCTAATGAAATCTATATAGAAAACAACCCTATCTTATCTTCTTTTTCATTAATCAATTCTGATACTAATCAAATTTCTACTTTCGAGATTTACATACAAAATAATAATCAACTCAATTCAGTAAATTTGTCGAATTCTAGATTTTTTAGAATAATTATTGAAAATAATCCAATTTCAAGTTTAATTATTAATGGTTGTTATTCGTATATAATGAGAATAAATAATTCTAATTTGGAAGAAATAGATTTAAATCTTACTAGATTTAATCAATTGTTTTTAGAATTGCAACATAATTACAATCTAAAAAAAGTATTTTTGAAAAATGGATACAGTTACAATAACCAATTTAATCAAAATAATGATTTGATTGATATTAATTTTAGTAATCTTCCTCAATTGTTATATATATGTGCAAATGAGTGGGATATATTAAATATTGCAAATGAGATTTCAAATGAATTAATTCCAAATGTACATGTAAATTCATACTGTTCCTTTTTACCAGAGGGCACTTTTTATACTATATTAGGAAATTCCAAATTTGATATAAATTTGAATGGTTGTGAAGTAAATGACATCGATATACCAAACTTGAAATTCAACATTACAAATGGTTCTATTTCAGGAACTATCATTTCAAATACTAGCGGAGATTATTCCATTCCTGTTCAAGCGGGAACACATACTATAACACCAATCATTGAAAACCCAACTTACTTTAATGTGAGTCCGCCAAATGTAGCAGTTACTTTCCCAGCTCAAACAAGTCCGTTTATGCAGAATTTCTGTGTTACGCCAAATGGTGTTCATCAAGATGTTGAAGTGGTAATTGTTCCCTTAGATGCTGCAATTCCGGGTTTTGATGCGAGTTATAAATTAGTTTACAAAAACAAAGGCAACACAACAGTTTCCGGTTCTATTTCACTTACGTTTATGGACAATGTGATGGATTTTTTAGAAGCGAGTCCGGTTCAAAGTTCAGTTGAACCTAATATTTTAACTTGGGATTATACGAATTTACAACCTTTTGAAACAAGATACATTTATGTAACCTTCAACTTGAATTCCACACAAGAAACACCGGCTCTAAACGGCGGAGATGTGTTGAATTTTACAGCAATCATTGATCCGATTTCCGGTGATGAAATGGTTTCAGATAATACGTCAACCTTAAATCAGGAAGTGGTAAATTCATTTGATCCAAACGATAAAACGTGTTTGGAAGGTTCAGTGGTAAGTACAGCATTAATTGGTCAATACGTACATTATGTTGTCCGATTTGAAAACACGGGAACATTTTTCGCTCAAAATGTTGTGGTTAAAGACGAAATTGATGTATCAAAATTTGATTTGAATAGCTTGATTGTCTTAAGTACAAGCCACCAACAATGGACCAGAATCAATGGCAACAAGGTAGAATTTATTTTTGAAAATATTCAACTGCCATTTCCACCATCGGAGGAACGTCATGGTTACATCGCTTTTAAAATCAAATTAAAAAATAACTTAACTGTTGGCGATACGTTTTCCAATTTTGCGAGCATTTATTTTGATTATAATTTCCCGATTATCACCGAACCGGCTACCACAACAATTGAAGCGTTGAGCAATCCGGATTTTGAGTTTTCTAGTTTTGTGAAGTTGTATCCAAATCCGACGAATTCAAAAATTACAGTAGAAAGCCAAACCATCAATTTAAAATCAGTTGAAATATTCAATAGTTTAGGACAATTAATCCAAGCGATTCCAAACGATAATAACCAACTCAGCATAGATATTTACAACCTTTCAACCGGAACGTATTTTGTAAAAGTACATTCTGATAAAGGAGTAGGAGTGTCGAAGTTTGTGAAACAGTAAAAAAAGAGAAAGGGATTAAAAAATTAATCCCTTTTGTTTTTCTTCTCACGTTTGGCCTCTTTTTTTTCCTTAGCTGTTTTTAAAGGCTCTTTTTTTACGTTTTTCTTTGCATCTTGACCTTTTGCCATATTTTTTTGGGAATACTATTTGAAGTACCAAAGTAAAGGTAGTGTTTATTTTTTGAGAAAACTATAATCCCAATTGTTTTTGAATTTCAGGAGCCAATACTTCATCAAAAGAACGAAATTTTGAATTTTGTTCAATAAATTTCCATTTGTCCATGGTTGAAGAATGGAAAACAGCTACCCAAATCACATTCTCTTCAATGAAAAAACTATTGCGTTTGGCTTCATATTTCACAGACTTTATTTTAGGATTGGTTTGAATGGAAGCTATGTTTTTTTGGATTTCCGCATCCGATAATTTATCGATAAAATTCACTCGATACGTATTTTTAAAAGAAATCACGCAAATTTTTTTACCTTCAATTTCTTGTATCGTTCCAAAAGTAAAATTCATGGTTGGAAAAACGAATCTTATTCCTGTTTTATCATTTTGAAATTGTTCATCTAATTTAGCAGCTATTTCTTCTTTTGTTATTTTTTCAAAATAACCGGGATGATATAATGTAGCTATACCATCAAAATCCATGTTGTAATGAGCATCGTAAAACGTTTTAGTTTCCATTTTTAATTGCTCCAACGTTTGGGAATAACCGTTCAAAAAAACCAAAAGAAATAAATAAATTATATTTTTCATGTGATTAGATTTTTAACAAATATAAAAATCCCTGACAATTAATGTGCCAGGGATTTTAAAATATGATTATAATTTAAGTTTATACTAAAACCCATTCACCACTTGCAATCAAGCTTTCCGCTTTTTTGTATTTCATGGATTCTGTTTTGCCGCTCATCACATGTTTTACTGTAACAGTGTCATTTCGGTTAATTTTTGGCATTTCGCGAACAATCGTTTCGGTTACCGCTGGTCGCTGACTAGCCATTTCTCCGGCTTGTCTGTTGGCTTGAGCTCCGTCATTTATTTCAGTGGATGCTTTCGTTTCTGTATAATTTTCTTTTCTGCGAACCTCTCGAGCTTCTTGAATATTGGTTTCATTACGATTAGGTAAATCACCTTTGAACAAGAAAGAAATCACTTCTTTATTTACCCCGTCCAACATCGCTCTAAACAAATTGAACGCTTCAAACTTATAAATCAATAATGGATCTTTTTGTTCGTGTACCGCCAACTGAACCGATTGTTTCAATTCATCCATTTTGCGTAAATGCTTCTTCCAAGCTTCGTCCACAATGGCAAGCGTGATATTTTTCTCAAAATCGGCAACCAATTGTTTACCTTCACTTTCATACGCTTTTTTCAAGTCGGTCACCACATTCAACGTTTTTTGTCCGTCGCTAAAAGGAACAATGATTCGTTCGTATTGATTACTAGGATTTTCATAAACGTTTTTGATTATTGGAAACGCTTCTCTGGCATCACGTGCATTTTTTTCTTCGTAATGTGCCAAAACTGCTTTATATACTTTTCCGGTAATTTCCATCTCACTCAACTTGTTGAATTCGCTTTCCGCAATTGGAGAAGTGATGGAAAAATAACGAATCAATTCAAATTCAAAATTCTTAAAATTAGAAGTTGCTTTGTTCTCATTCGTAATATTTTCACACGTGTCATACATCATGTTCGCGATATCCACTTTCAAACGTTCGCCATGTAAAGCGTGTCTTCTGCGTTTATAAATTACTTCCCGTTGCGAATTCATTACGTCGTCATATTCCAACAAACGTTTACGCACACCAAAGTTATTTTCTTCCACTTTTTTCTGAGCTCGTTCAATCGATTTGGTCATCATAGAATGTTGAATGACTTCGCCTTCTTTCAAGCCCATTCTGTCCATTACTTTGGCTACACGTTCAGAACCAAATAAACGCATCAAATTATCTTCTAACGAAACATAAAACTGAGAACTTCCGGGATCTCCTTGACGTCCCGCACGACCGCGTAACTGTCTGTCTACACGACGCGAATCATGACGTTCAGTACCAACGATAGCTAAACCACCGGCTGCTTTTACTTCCGGAGTCAATTTAATATCCGTTCCACGACCAGCCATGTTAGTTGCAATGGTTACCACTCCCGGTTTTCCGGCTTCGGCTACAATTTCAGCTTCTTTCTTATGCATTTTCGCATTCAAAACATTGTGCGGAACGTTTCTCATTTTCAACATTCTACTCAATAACTCTGAAATTTCAACTGAAGTAGTACCAATCAACACCGGTCTTCCGGCTTGCGAAAGTTTGGTTACATCTTCAATTACGGCGTTAAATTTCTCGCGTGTGGTTTTATAAATCAAATCTTCTTGGTCTTTTCTAGAAATCGGACGGTTAGTTGGGATTTCCACTACATCCAATTTGTAAATTTGCCATAACTCGCCGGCTTCTGTTACCGCTGTTCCCGTCATACCGGCTAATTTGCTGTACATACGGAAATAGTTTTGCAACGTAATCGTAGCAAAAGTTTGGGTAGCCGCCTCAATTTTTACATTTTCTTTGGCTTCAATCGCTTGGTGTAATCCGTCAGAATAACGACGGCCATCCATGATACGACCGGTTTGTTCATCAACGATTAAAATTTTATCTTCCATAATCACGTATTCTACGTCTTTTTCAAAAAGCGTGTAGGCTTTTAATAATTGAGTAAGCGTGTGAATTCGTTCCGATTTTATGGAGAAATCTTGGAATAATTTTTCTTTTTCTTCGGCTTCTTGGTCTTTACTTAAATTTTGTTTTTCAATTCGAGCTATTTCAGTTCCAATATCCGGTAAAACGAAAAAGTTTTCATCAGTATCTGTGGATAAAAATTTTATTCCGTTATCTGTCAATTCAACTTGATTATTCTTTTCTTCAATCACAAAATATAAGGCTTCGTCAACCTTTGGCATTTCACGATTATTATCTTGCATGTATTGATTTTCGGTTTTTTGAAGCAATTGTTTGATTCCTTCTTCACTCAAAAATTTAATCAATGCTTTGCTTTTTGGTAATGCTCTATAAGCCCGTAATAAGCTAAAACCACCGTCTTTTGTATTACCTTCTTTGATTAATCGTTTCGCTTCAGTTAAAAATTGAGTCGCTAAATTCCGTTGTAAGTTGACCAAATGATCTACTTTCGGTTTTAACTCATTAAATTCATGACGATCGCCTTGGGGTACCGGACCTGAGATAATCAATGGCGTTCTGGCATCATCAATCAAAACTGAATCCACCTCATCCACAATGGCATAGTTGTGTTTGCGTTGTACTAAATCGTTTGGCGAATGAGCCATATTGTCTCTCAAATAGTCAAAACCAAATTCATTGTTGGTTCCATACGTGATATCAGCCTCATATGCTTTTCTTCTTGCATCAGTGTTGGGTTGATGATTGTCAATACAATCGACAGTTAACCCATGGAATTCAAATAATGGAGCTTTCCAAGTGCTGTCACGTTTTGCTAAGTAATCATTCACGGTAACCAAATGCACCCCGTTTCCGGTTAACGCATTCAAGTAGAGTGGGAGTGTAGCCACCAACGTTTTTCCTTCACCGGTTTGCATCTCGGCAATTTTTCCTTGATGCAACACAACTCCACCAATTAACTGAACATCATAGTGAATCATATCCCACGTAATTTCCTTTCCTGCTGCGTTCCACGAATTGGCCCAAACAGCGTTGTCGCCCTCAATGGTGATGTATGATTTTAATGCAGAAAGTTCAATGTCTTTTGGGGTAGCTTTTACACTAATTGAAGTGTTGTCTTTGAAACGTCTTGCAGTTTCTTTTACCACCGCAAAAGCTTCAGGTAGGATTTCGTTCAAAACCTTTTCTGAAATCTCGTAGGCTTCTTTTTCTAAGGCATCAATAGAAGTGTACACCTCTTCGCGTTTATCTATATCGACTATTTTTTCAACTTCTGCTTTTAAAGAAGCGATTTTTGCATCTTTATCCGCACGAGCTTGTTTAATTTTTTCTTTGAATGAAGTAGTTTTGGCTCTCAATTCGTCATGTGAAAGCGAAGAAAGACTGCTTTCAAATGATTTTATTTTGGTGATTAGCGGTTGAATCGCTTTTACATCTTTCTCCGATTTATCTCCTACTAATGCTTTGAGAATGCTATTGATGAAACTCATTTTATGTTGATTTATTTAATTATAAATTCCCGATACTTCGGGAGGCAAATTTATACAAAAAAAAAGCCTCAAATGAGACTCTTTTTAGTTGATTGTTTATTTTTGTCTAATATTCATCCTCGTTCCAAAGATAATCTTCGTCGGTTGGATAATCCGGCCAAATTTCTTCCATCGATTCGTAGATTTCTCCTTCATCTTCAATAGATTGAAGGTTTTCCACTACTTCAAGGGGAGCTCCCGTTCTGATGGCGTAATCAATAAGCTCATCTTTGGTGGCTGGCCACGGTGCATCACTTAAATAGGATGCTAATTCTAATGTCCAATACATCTTCTATCGATTTAATTTTATGCAAAAATAAATTTTCTACTGAAATAGTCAAGTAAAAAGTAATTTATTTTACCAAAAAGTAATTTTTCATACTTTTTTAAAGGTAAGAACGTATTTAGGAAAGTGTTCAGCATTCAGTCCCGAAGCTTCGGGATAGTGATCAGATTAAACTGATAACAGACAACCGACAACCGATTACTCCTTCCTCGGAATCCATTTTACTTCATCCGCTTGAAGGTCAAATGACAACTTTCGTGCCAACACAAAAAGGTAGTCAGAAAGTCGGTTTAAGTATTTTAAAACCTGCTCATCTGTCGGTTCTAACTCGTGAAGGTGCACCGATAGACGTTCGGCTCTTCGGCATACACAACGAGCAATATGACAATATGACACAGTTGTATGTCCGCCCGGAAGAACGAAATGCGTCATCGGAGGCAACGAATCGTTCATGGTGTCGATTTCATTTTCTAGCAATTGAATATCTGCTTCAGAAATTCGATTGATGTTTAAACGCGGTTGACCGTTTTTTAAAACTTCTTTTTCCGGTGGTGTAGCCAAAATAGCTCCAACGGTAAAAAGGCGGTCTTGCACTTCAATTAAAACATTTTTATATAATTGATTGATGTCTTGGTCGCGAATTAACCCGATGTGCGAATTCAATTCGTCCACCGTTCCGTAACTTTCAATTCGAATGTGGTGTTTAGGAACACGTGTTCCGCCAAAAAGTGCTGTGGTTCCGCTATCGCCGGTTTTGGTGTATATTTTCATAAGTTAGTTGCTGAGGTTCTGAGTAGCTAAGTTACTGAGTTTTTATTTGGCTAATTTACGAAGTTTTTTTTACTCAGCCACTCAGTATCTCAGCTACTCAGTAACTTTTAAAAAAGCTTCCACAAATCGTTCTCTTGCTCCTACGGCCAAATCAAAATACAAATCAGGTTCTATGAGTTCGATTTCCATTAAGTGAAGTTTGTTTTCAATGACAATTCCATCCACACGAGCATAAAGCAATTTTTCAGGAATTTTTGATAGAACTAATTCAGCTTGAAGTAGTAAATCTTCGTTGGGTTGTATTAATGTATATTTTCCACCGTATTGAATTTGAACTCTAAAATCATTTTCTACCGGTTTTTTGTTGACAGCGTGTGAAAATTTTCCATCAAAAAAGATAAATGATGTTTCGCCCAATTCTATTATTTCAGGACGAAATTCTTGCAAAAGAAAATCTTTTGTTGAAAAATGTTCTTTGAATTCATTTTGGATCGATTCAATTTCAGTTCGGTCAATTAATTTAGTCAAATAACTTCCGGCAGAAAATGCTGGTTTGATGACCATTTTCTCCCAACTTTTCGGAATTAAATCGTGTAAATCTGAAGTTGAATTTTTTTCTAAAAAAATAGTTGGCAAAATTGTAATTCCTTCTTTTTCTAAATCTTTTAAATAAAATTTATGTTTGTTTTTTTGGATAACTGAAATCGGGTTAAACGTTTTAATTCCCAACAATTCAATTTTATCTAGCCATGAATGAAATGCTTCTTCTTTTTGATAATAATCCCAAGTATTTCTAAAAATAAGGCAATCAAATTCAGTCCAATCAACTGATTCATCATCCCAAATTACAGCTTTTGCTGAACTATTTTCCTTTGCAAAAAGGGGAATTAATTTTTGATCAGATTCCAAAAGTTCAGGTAATCGGGCACAGGTGAGTATTCCAATTTTCATCAGATTATTGTTTCTTTTTGGAATAATAATTGGTTTTGAAGCTGCGATTACGGCGATTTCCTCTTTGTTTGTTGGCCATTCTCGTGACAATGATAACCGTCACAAAAAGAACAACCATGATAATGATTAGGGTTTTCATAAGGGATAAACTTTATGTAACAAAGTTACAAATTGTTTATTTTATCCGTTCGTCTTTTTCAATAATTCCGTCTCGCAAACGAATAATCCGGTGAGCATAAGCGGCAATTTCTTCTTCGTGCGTTACCAAAATTACCGTATTTCCGTTTTTGTGAATTTCGCCAAACAAAGCCATGATTTCTTCCGATGTTTTAGAATCTAAATTTCCGGTGGGTTCATCGGCCAAAATGATAGAAGGTTTGTTAACTAAGGCTCTTCCAACTGCCACACGTTGCCGTTGACCACCCGAAAGTTCGTTGGGTTTGTGATCCATTCTATCGGCTAATCCCACTTGTGTTAAAACTTCTGTGGCACGCTCGTAACGTTCCGATTTGGAATAGCCTGCATAGACCATCGGTAAAGCCACATTGTCCAAAGCAGTCGTTCTAGGCATCAAATTGAAGGTTTGAAATACAAATCCGATTTCTTTGTTACGGATTTCAGCCAATTCGTCATCGTGCATTTTACTCACATCTTTTCCATTCAAAATATAGGTTCCCGATGTTGGCGTATCCAAACAACCCAAAAGGTTCATCAAAGTAGATTTTCCGGAACCCGATGGTCCCATTAAAGCTACATATTCTCCTTTATTGATTTCCAAATCAATTCCTTTTAAAACATAAATCGTTTCACTTCCCAATACAAAGTTTCGTTTTAAAGCGGAGATTTTTATTAATGGATTAGCCATTGGATTGCAGATTTTAGCATTTTACATTCAATATTAGATTAGTAGAAAAAAGTTGGTTTTTGTTACAAATCAAATTCGAATTCGTTCAAAAATGTGCGAACTAATGGTTTTATTTGGGTTGATGATAAAATGTTCTTTGGTTTGTTCTGTTCTGAAAAAGACTATTCCCCATTGAAACGTATCAATTGTAACGGTCACTTTTGGATGATTTTTAATGATTTTCCATGCTTCTTCCATGTCTTTGGACCAGTGGATGTCATCGAAAATCCAAACAGAATCGTTTGAAATAGTAGGCAATAATAATTCGAAATATTCTACTGTTGCACTTTTAGAATGGTTACCGTCAAAGTAAACAAGGTGATGGGTGATGGGTGATGGGTTATAGGTTTTAAGATAACTTGAAAATTCAGTATTTATAAAATCAATGTTTTCGCAATTCAACTTGAAACTTGAAACCTGAAACTTATTTTTTGCAACTTTTAATGTATTCGGGCAACCTTCTAACGAAATGATTTTAGCATTTTTATTTCCTAACGATAGGGCAGAAGTTGCCAAACCCAGCGAAGTTCCAATTTCCAAAATACTTTCAGGTTGAAAATAACGAACAATTCGAAACAAAAATTCAGCATTTTTAGGAGATATTCCGGCATTATTAGCAATAGCAGATATTTTTCTTTGATTGGTTTTAAAAACCCTTGAACCGGCACCAAAATCGGTTACTTCAATGGTGTTTTGATTTTCTAAAAGTGATTTTCGGTAATCTTTTAAAATGGAATATTCGGGATGTTTTTTTTTATCATATAAGCATTTTGTCACCAAATCAAACACAAATGGCGAATGCACTCCGTGTTCGTTTTTGGAATGGAAAAGGAATTTTAGATATGATTTTATGATGTGAAACATTTTTATTTCATCTAAACTATTATGAAATTAAAATAAATTAATGTAAACTATTTTCTTGTTGGCAGTAGTATATATTATATCCGGCATGTGCCTTCACTTTTAGAATCTATAAATTTTGTTTGATTTATACATTCTAAAAAAAGAGTATTTGCATTTTCATTTAGAGTTAAAACTTTTAATTCACCAGAATAATGAATGTAAAATAAATAATTTTGATTTTCATCAGTAAAATTAAAGTCGAAAAAACCTCCATCGCATTTTGTAATGATGTAAAAATTTTTGATAAATCTTTCAATTTCTGTAACTCCAACTTTTACACCTCCATTGAATTTTTTATCTATTTTATAATTTTTAAAATATTCAATGGCTTTAATCAAAGGTTTAAAGTCTTTTCTAGATTTAGTATATTTCGAAATCCAAGGTTTATTCCTTTCACCAAGAAAGATAAGATTGTCAATTTTTAGGTTTTTTATCAGAATAAAAATTTCATTATGTAATTTTTTCTCAAATTCTTTCTGTAATTTCAACCAATAAAAAGAATGTATTTCAGGATAATAAAATATATCATCGTTATTTACTTTTTCGTATTCACAAAGAGGTAAATTTCGATATTTAATTATGCAAATGTCTCTTGAGATTTGCTCTACCACTTTTTTTATCATTCTATTATAAATTTAATGGTTAAAGAATTATTCCATTTTAGAACTTAATTCAAACCAACGCTCTTCCTTTTCTTCCAACTTTTTAATGATAATCTGCAACTCATTCGCTTTTTTCTCAATAGCATCATCAGCTACTTTTCCATCGGCAAATAGTTGTTCAATTTGCTTTTTCTCAAATTCTAAATCTTTGATTTCGCGTTCAATTTTTTGAAATTCTTTTTGTTCGTTAAATGTTAGACCTTCTTTAACTTGCTTTTCTTTCCAGTTTGTTTTTTCGGTACTTACGTTCGATAGATTTTTGGGTTCGGCACTATCTTCATACGCTCTAAAATCAGAATAATTTCCGGGAAAATCTTCTATGACTCCTTCACCTCTAAATACGAACAAGTGATCGACGATTTTATCCATAAAATAACGATCGTGCGAAACCACTAACAAACATCCGGGAAAATCCAATAAAAAACTTTCCAAAACATTTAACGTCACAATATCCAAATCGTTCGTGGGCTCATCCAAAATCAAAAAGTTCGGATTTTGAATCAAAACCGTACATAAATATAAACGTTTTAATTCGCCACCACTCAATTTTTCTACAAAATCATATTGTTTTTTTGCATCAAAAAGAAAACGTTCCAACAATTGCGAAGCTGAAATAATTTTTCCTTTCGTTAGCGGAATGTATTCGCCATACTCTTTAATAATATCGATAACCTTCTGACCCGGTTTTGGGTTGATGCCGCTTTGCGTATAATAACCCACTTTAATCGTCTCGCCAATCACCACTTTTCCGGCATCAGGCAACATCGTTTTGGTTAAAATATTTAAAAAAGTCGATTTTCCGGTTCCGTTTTTACCGATAATTCCAATGCGTTCGCCACGTTGAAAATCATAGGAGAAATTGTCGAGAATCACTCGGTCTTTAAACTTTTTAAACAATTTGTGAAGCTCAATAATCTTGCTTCCCATGCGTTCCATGTTGATTTCTAATTCCACCACATTTTCTTTTCGGCGACTTTCGGCTTTTTCTTTAATCACATAAAAATCATCCTGACGAGATTTCGATTTAGTTGTTCTTGCCTTCGGTTGGCGACGCATCCAAGCCAATTCTTTCACAAAAAGATTCTGGGCTTTGTCAATGCTGGCATTTTCAGAAGCAATTCGTTCTTCCTTTTTCTGTAAATAATAAGAGTAATTTCCCTTGTATTGATATAATTTTCCGTTGTCTAATTCGAGGATTTCATTACAAACGCGTTCCAAAAAGAAACGGTCGTGCGTCACCATAAACAACGTGATGTTTTCTTTAGCAAAATAATCTTCCAACCATTCAATCATCTCCAAATCCAAGTGGTTGGTTGGCTCATCCAAAATCAACAAATCCGGACGGTTAATCAAAATTATCGCCAACGAAAGTCTTTTTTTCTGTCCACCCGAAAGACTTTTGACTTTCAATTTAAAATCTTCCAACTTCAATTTAAACAAGATTTGCTTGAATTGCGTTTCAAAATCCCACGCATTATGTTGGTCCATTAAATCAAAGGCTTTTTGATACGCTTCCTCATTTTCAGGGTTTTCCAACGCTTTTTCATACTGCTCAATCACTTTCAGCGTTTCGTTATCGCTGGCAAAAATGCTTTCTTCAATCGTCAACTCATCTTGCAATTCATTTTTTTGCGATAAAAAAGCCATTCGAATATTTTTTCGAGCCACAACTTGGCCTGTATCCGGTTCATCAAAACCATTAATAATGTTCATAATGGTTGTTTTTCCCGAACCATTTTTGGCAATAAAAGCAATTTTTTGGTCTTTGTTGATGCCAAACGAAATGTTGTCAAACAAAACGCGTTCGCCGAAGGATTTGGATATATTTTCTACAGAAAGATAATTCATTTAATGTGTAAATGGGGCAATTTGCCAATTAATCAATGGTTTTAAAAGTGCAAAAGTAATGCTTTATTTTTTCTGAAACGAATTAGTAAAACTTCTGATTTTTATATGAATCCAAATAATAAATCATTATTTTTACTTTTTTAAATATAATGCCATGAGTAAAAAGAATCTAGACCACGAAAACAAAAACATCAATAAAGTTGAAGAACCAATTGTAGAATATAATGTAGAAAAAAATGCTGTTCAAAAAGAAGAATTGCACCCGGTTTTAGTTAAACTTTTGGAAAAATCAATCAAAAATCATGAAGAAGGAAATGTAATTTCTCATGATGATGCGATGAGAAGAATCAAAGAAAGATATCCTTTTTTAAAATGAAATATAGTTTTAATTGGGATTCAATTGCTTTAGAATCTTACATTGAAGAAACTGAATTTATTTTACTTAAATTGAATTTCAAAGAAGTTGAAAAATTTAAAACTTTAGTTGAACAAAATTTAGAAAGACTTTCAATAAATCCGGAAATAGGAGTTTTTGATAAAAAATTCAAAGTTTATTCGTTGGTCGTTTCAAAACAAAATACCTTATATTACAGTTTTAGCAAAGAAAAAAGAGTAATTGCATTGCATTTTTTTTGGAACAATCTAAAAAATCCGCAAGATTTAAATAAGTTGCTGTAAATTTGCCCCATGCAATTATCTGTCATCATCCTGAATTACAACGTTCGTTATTTCCTCGAACAATGTGTGCTTAGTGTGCAAGCTTCATTGCAAAATATTGATAGTGAGATAATTGTTGTAGATAACAATTCATCTGACGATAGTTGTCAAATGATGAAAACCCGTTTTCCGCACATTAAACTCATTGAAAATAATGAAAATACAGGTTTTCCGAAAGGTAATAATATTGGTGTTGCTCAAGCAAAAGGCGAATATATTTGCATTCTTAATCCCGACACTGTTGTTGCAGAGGATACTTTTACTAAAATTTTAAACTCCCAACTTCTAACTCCTAACTTCCAACTCGGAATAATCGGTTGCAAGTTAGTTGACGGCACCGGAAAATTCCTCCCAGAAAGCAAAAGAGGTATTCCAACACCTTGGGTGGCATTTACAAAGATTTTTGGATTGTATAAAATTTTTCCGAAGATTCAATTATTCAATCGATATTATGCTCAAAATCTATCCGAACATCAAACTGGAGAGGTTGATGTTTTAGTAGGTGCTTTTATGTTTTTAAAACGTGAGTTATACAATCAGTTAGGAGGATTTGATGAGAATTGTTTTATGTATTCTGATGATATTGATTTAAGTTATCGAGCATTGCAAAATGGTAAAACGAATTATTATTTTTCAAAAACAACCGTTATTCATTACAAAGGTGAAAGTACTGTGAAAGATGGAACGTATATGAAGCGTTTTCAGGAAGCTATGGAATACTTTTACAGTAAACATTTCAAAAAATCAGCTTTTTTTAGTCTGTTTATGAAGTCGGGAAGTTATCTATTTGCCTTTTTAAAGAAAAGTAAAAGTGTAGTTTCCAATAGAAATATTGACAGTTATATTTTAATTTCTCAAAACGAGTTATTAAAAGAAAGACTTGAAAAATTGTTAGGAAAAAATGTGAGTCGACTTTACATCAATTTTAAAAATGAATTACCTTCGCTTTTAAAAGGAATTAATTCTAATGTGGAAGTTATTTTTGATCAAAATGATTTACCTTTTTCAACAATCATTTCCATTATGGAATGCTGTAAAAGTGAAAGAGTAACATTTAAAATTATTCCCAATCAAAGCAATTTTATGATTGGAAGCAACAGCAGTAATGACAGAGGAGAAGTAATTTTGATTAACGATTGAAGAATTTTGATTGTTGATTTTTGAAGTTGATATTGAAATTGACATTGATTTTTGAAATCGACATTGAAATTTTATTGATAATTGCTAAAATCATTCCTTTTTTTAGTAAATTCGCAAACTGAAATAAAAAATAAACCTTTAGGTTAACGATATGGCAAAATTTGAATTGAAATTGCCCAAAATGGGAGAAAGCGTTGCAGAGGCAACCATTACCAACTGGCTTAAAAAAGTAGGCGACAAAATTGAAGCTGATGAAGCAGTATTGGAAATTGCTACCGATAAAGTAGATAGCGAAGTGCCATCTGAAGTTTCCGGGACATTAGTTGAAATCTTATTTCAAGTGGATGATGTAGTTAAAGTGGGTCAAACCATTGCCATTATTGATACCGAAGGCGGAAGTACTCCTGTAGATTCTCCAAAAGAAGAAGTAGTTGAAGCGGTTGCTCAAATTGAAAAAGCCATTGAAGTGGTGAAAGAAACGGTTCAAGCTGCTGCTCCGGCAGAAGTTGATTTCTCCGCATCTGAAAAATTCTTTTCGCCATTAGTAAAAAATATTGCCAAAGAAGAAGGTGTTTCTATCTCAGAATTAGAAAATATAAAAGGTTCAGGTAAAGAAGGTCGTGTAACCAAAGACGATATCATTGCTTATGTAAAAGAACGAACCAATAAACCTGCTGTTGCTCCAGCTCCAAAAGCAGAACCCGTTACAGTTGAAACTCCAAAAGCGGAAGAGAAAGTTGATCCCGAAGCTTCGGGACCAAAAGTAGAATCTCCAAAATCAGAACCAACTCCGGAGAAAAAAATCCCGGTTTCCGTAAATGGTCAAGATGAAATCATCGAAATGGACCGCATGCGAAAACTGATTTCAGGTTATATGGTGGCATCTAAACAAACATCGGCTCACGTACAGTCGTTTATTGAAGTAGATGTTACCAACATCGTAAATTGGAGAAACAAAGTAAAAGACGCTTTTGAAAAAAGAGAAGGCGAGAAATTAACGTTTACACCAATATTTATGGAAGCTGTGGCAAAAGCCATTAAAGACTTCCCGATGATTAATATTTCGGTTGAAGGCGATTATATCATTAAGAAGAAAAATATCAATTTAGGAATGGCTGCGGCATTACCAAACGGAAACTTAATTGTTCCGGTTATTAAAAATGCTGATATGTTGAATTTGGTTGGATTAACTAAAACCGTTAATGATTTAGCCAACCGTGCTCGTAACAACCAATTGAAACCGGATGAAATTCAAGGTGGAACATACACCGTTACCAATGTGGGAACGTTTGGAAGTGTTTTCGGAACGCCAATTATCAATCAACCGCAAGTAGCCATTTTAGCATTAGGAGCCATTCGAAAAGTTCCGGCAGTTATTGAAGCTCCTACCGGAGATTACATCGGAATTCGTCACAAAATGTTCTTGTCGCACAGTTATGATCACCGTGTGGTAGATGGTTCGTTAGGCGGACAATTCGTAAAACGAGTAGCTGATTATTTAGAAGGATTTAGCGAGAATAGAGAATTCTAAATTAATAAAAAATAAAAGTAAAAATCCTTTCAGTTTTTCTTCTGAAAGGATTTTTATTTAAAACTTAAAATACTTTTAAAAAAAGAGCGGTGTCGTTCAATGGTTCATTTAATCTACTATATTTGCCCACTAAATTTTCAAAATGGAATTAAAATTAAACCGACCTATCTGTTTTTTTGACCTCGAAACTACTGGAGTAGACGTCGCAAAAGACCGAATTGTGGAAATCTCAATCTTCAAAGTATATCCCAACGGAAACAAGGAAAGTAAAACGTGGTTGGTCAATCCGGAAATGAAAATACCATTTCAAGTTTCTCAAATTCATGGAATTACTGATGAAAAAGTGGCCAATGAACCCACTTTCAAAGAACTTTCCGGTCAGATTTACAACATGATTAAAGATGCCGATTTGGCCGGTTTTAATTCTGACCGTTTTGATATTCCATTATTGGCTGAAGAATTATTGAGAGCCGGAGTTGATTTTGACATGAAAAACCGTGTTTCGGTTGACATTCAAACCATTTTCCACAAAATGGAAGAACGTACCTTAAGTGCGGCATATAAATTTTACTGCGGTCAAACACTTGAAAACGCACATTCAGCTGAAGCTGATACAATGGCAACCTACGAAATTCTGAAAGCTCAACTCGATCGTTATACTGATTTGGATAATGATATAAAATCGCTCTCTGAATTCACCACCCGAAAAAAGTCAGTTGATTTTGCCGGGTTTATAGCGTTGAATGATAAAGGTCAAGAAATATTTACCTTTGGTAAACACAAAGGTGCATTAGTAGAAAAAGTTTTAGAAGAAGAACCAGGCTATTTCGGTTGGATTCAAAATGCGGATTTTCCACTTTATACAAAAAAAGTATTGACCGCCATCAAACTCAGAAAATTAAATAATAAACTAACTTAGCACCTGAGAACCTCAGCACCTTAGTGCCTAAGAACCTCAGCACCTCAAAAAATGAAGATAATCTGCATCGGACGAAATTACACCAAACACATCGAAGAACTCCAAAACGAACGACCTGATGAACCTGTGGTTTTTTTAAAACCCGACAGTGCTGTTTTGCTCAAACAGCATCCGTTTGTGATACCGGAATTTAGCGATGACATTCACCATGAAGTGGAAATTATTGTGCGTATTAATAAAGTCGGTAAATATATAGATGCCAAATTCGCACACAATTATTATGACGAAATTGGTTTAGGGATTGACTTTACAGCAAGAGATGTACAAGCAAAATTAAAAGAGAAAGGATTGCCTTGGGAAAAATCTAAGGCTTTTGACGGTTCAGCGGTTATTGGGAACTTTTTATCGAAAAAAGATTTTAGTTCCACAGAAAATATTAATTTTGAACTTAAATCCAACGGAATTACCGTTCAAAAAGGAAATACAAGCCACATGTTGTGGAAAATTGATGAGCTAATTGCCTATGTTTCTCAGTTTTTCACCTTAAAAATTGGTGATATTATTTTTACCGGAACACCAGAAGGCGTAGCTCGTGTAAAAGCAAATGACATCCTCGAAGGATTTATAGAAGAAAAAAAACTTTTCCGAATTCAAGTAAAATAATAAAATGGCATTAAATTACAACTTAGCCAAAGTCTATGCACTTTCTGATAACGACCCTGAATTTGTGTTGCAAATCATCTCATTGTTTGTGACAGAAGTACCGGAGGATATGAAATTTATCAAACAAGGTATAGAAGAAAAAAATCATAAATTAGCTTACAGTTATGCACACAAAATCAAACCAACACTCGATTTGTTGGGAATGAATGTGGCATATGAAGAAATTCTTCAAGTAGAGGCGTGGACCAAACGCGAAGGGAAACGCAAAGAAATCAAAGAGATTTTTAAAAGTATTGAAGACCAAGTTGAAAAAGCAGTAAAAGAAATCAATAAAGATTTCGATTTATAAGAAGCTATTCCGGCTATCCGCTATAAGTCCTCGGCCTTAAAACCTATTTTTCTAACCCTTTTTCGTGGCTTCCTTTGGTCGCCCCAAAAAGTGAAGAAAAAAAAGTTTTAATTCCTGTGGGCTTTCCGCTTCTATCCGGGCTAGAGGAGTAGCTGAGACACTGAGTTACTAAGTAGCTGAGTGATTTAGCAAAATAAAAATCTCAGCAACTTAGTAACTCAGCAACTCAGCACCTAAAAAGAATGAAAGCAACTATCATCACCATTGGAGACGAAATTCTTATCGGACAAATTACCGATACCAATTCCGGATTTATCGCCAAAGAATTGGAGAAAATCGGAATACAAGTCCATGAAATGATTTCGATAAGTGATGACAAAAAACACATTTTAGACACATTTACAAAAGTGCAAAACCAAGTTGATTTTGTAATCATCACCGGTGGACTTGGACCTACAAAAGACGACATAACTAAAGTTACTTTTTGCGATTATTTTAATGATGTTTTAGTTCGAAATGATGGGGTAGAAAAACACATCGAAGCTTTGTTTACGAAACTCAATTTTACGGTTTCACAGGTCAATAAAGACCAAGCTTTGGTACCCTCAAAAGCTATTGTGCTTCACAATCAGTTTGGAACCGCACCGGGAATGTGGATACAGAAAGAAAATACTGTTTTTGTTTCCATGCCGGGAGTGCCCTATGAAATGAAAGCAATTGTTACAAATGAACTTATTCCTAAAATTGTTAAAGAATACGAGCGACCGTATATTCTTCACAAAACCATTTTAACCTATGGACAAGGAGAAAGTATTGTAGCTCAACGCATTGAGAATTGGGAAAACAATCTACCTGAATTTATAAAATTAGCCTATTTGCCTAGTCCGGGTCGAGTTCGTTTGCGTTTAACAGCCAGAGGAAAAGAAGAACAGGTTTTGCACAACACGATTCAAAAATTAGTAAGCAGTTTAACCGAAATTATTGGTGATATTATTGTAGGATTTGAAGAAGATGAACCTATTGAAGTGGTTTTGGGTAAAAAACTCAAAGAAAAAGGCTTCACATTAGCTACAGCTGAAAGTTGCACCGGAGGAAAAATTGCCGAAATACTAACATCGGTAGCAGGATCTTCAGCATACTTTAGAGGGAGCGTGGTTTCTTATGCAACCGACACCAAAATCGAAATACTAGGTGTAAAACCCGAAACAATAAAATCTGTTTCAGTAGTAAGCCAATCTGTTGCGGAAGAAATGGCTATTGGCGTTCAAAAATTGATGAAATCAGATTTTGCAATTTCAACCACCGGAAACGCCGGTCCGTCTAAAGGTGATGCCGATGCTGATTTAGGTTCAGTTTGTATCGCAATTGCTACACCAAATGGCCTTTTTTCAGAAGCTTTTAATTTTGGTCAACCCCGACAAAAAGTGATCGACAGAGCAGTGAACAAAGGACTTGAACTGCTTTTAAAAGAAATTTTAAAAAACTACTAAATTTTGTTTGTGTAATAGATTCCTTTTTTGTTTCTTTGCACCCTGATTTTGAATAACGATAAAAGATAAGAATAATGTCAAGAGTTTGTGACCTTACAGGTAAAAGAGCGATGGTTGGAAACAATGTTTCTCACGCGATGAACAAAACAAAAAGAAAGTTTTCTGTGAACTTAGTGAAAAAACGTTTCTATTTAGCTGAAGAAGATAGATGGATTACGTTAAGAGTAGCTGCTTCTACAATTAAAACAATTAACAAAAAAGGTTTGGCAGCTGTATTGAAAGATGCAAAAGCTAACGGATTTATTTCGTAATTTAACCTTACTAAATATACAGTACAATGGCAAAGAAAGGTAATAGAATTCAAGTAATTTTAGAATGTACAGAGCACAAAACATCAGGTGTTCCAGGTACTTCTCGTTACATTACAACTAAGAATAAAAAAAATACTCCGGATAGATTAGAGATTAAAAAATTTAATCCAATTTTGAAAAGAGTAACTGTTCACAAAGAAATTAAATAAGATAAGAAATGGCAAAGAAAACCGTAGCAACGTTACAAACAGCTTCAAAAAGATTAACTAAAGCCATTAAAATGGTAAAATCTCCTAAAACAGGAGCCTATACTTTTGTTGAATCTGTTATGAATCCTGAAGAAGTAGATAATTTCTTAAAACAGAAATAATTTACCTTACCACATTATAGATTAAGCTACTTTCCATGAAAGTAGCTTTTTTATTTTTATATTTGTGTCATGATTGAAATAATAAAAACCTAAGGTATAATGAACTTTTTTAAACGTATATTTTCTTCAGAAAAAAAAGAAACACTTGACAAAGGGTTAGAGCAAACTAAAACTTCTTTTTTCTCCAAGTTAACTAAAGCAGTTGCCGGAAAATCAACTGTTGATGAAGAAGTTCTGGATAATTTAGAAGAAGTATTAGTCTCATCCGATGTTGGTGTAAAAACCACTCTTAAAATTATAGACCGAATTGAAGACCGTGTTGCCAAAGACAAATATTTAGGAACGGATGAATTAAATAAAATTCTTCGTGAGGAAATTGCCGGGCTTTTATCAGAAACCAATACGGGAGAAGCCACAGAGTTTGAAGTTCCAAAAAACAAAAAGCCGTATGTAATTATGGTAGTTGGCGTTAATGGAGTAGGTAAAACAACCACCATCGGAAAGTTAGCCTATCAATTCAAAAAAGCGGGTCACAAAGTGGTTCTTGGAGCTGCTGATACTTTTAGAGCTGCCGCAATTGATCAGTTGCAAATTTGGGCGGATAGAGTAGGCGTTTCCATTGTAAAACAGCAAATGGGTAGTGATCCGGCATCGGTTGCTTTTGATACATTACAAAGTGCTGTTACACAAGGGGCTGATGTTGTAATTATCGACACAGCCGGCCGTTTACATAATAAAGTAAACTTAATGAATGAACTTACTAAAGTAAAACGCGTAATGCAAAAGGTAGTTGGCGATGCACCTCATGATGTATTGTTGGTTTTAGATGGTTCAACAGGACAAAATGCTTTTGAACAAGCAAAGGAATTTACAGCAGCTACCGAAGTTTCGTGTTTGGCTGTTACCAAATTAGACGGAACCGCCAAAGGTGGAGTTGTTATCGGTATCTCAGACCAGTTTCAAATTCCGGTGAAGTATATTGGTGTTGGCGAAGGTATTGAAGACCTTCAAGTGTTTAATAAATATGAATTTGTAGATTCCTTTTTTAAATAATGGAAGAAAAAGTTTTTAATAAATATCTCGTATCGCTTACAAAAATAGTTTCAATCTATTGTTTCTTTTTTGTGTTACTTAAATCATTGGCGATCATAAGAGGAGCTTGGATGGTACCCAATATTATTTTAGCTGTTCCTTTTGTTTTATTGGGAATTGCAACAGCTTATGTTGTTTTTTTTAAAAAGTATAATTGGTTATTAGCAATTTTAGGAGCGTTATTAATTGTTGTAGTGCGTTATTACGAAGTAGATTTAGTGTTTTATCTACAAGAAAATTACGGTTCTAATTAATGTTCAATACATTTTTGAAACAATTAATTATCAAAATTACGTACTATAATTTTTCATCTTCTTTTCCTTTTTCGTCAAAATAATTGTAATTTTAATGATTATTTTAAAACGATGAAATCACTATTATTTTACCTTCTTTTTTTAGTTGTATTTATTTCTTGTCAGGAAAAAGTTTCGCTTGATGCTATTTCAAAAATTAATGGTTATTGGGAAATTCAAAAAGTGCAACTTCCTGATGGTCAAAAAAAAGAATATACCATCAATGAAACTATCGATTACATTGAATGGAACGGTAAAACCGGTTTTCGTAAAAAAGTAAATCCGCAATTAGACGGTAAATATTTAATCAATAACGAATCGGAGGAGATAGAAATTTTTGATAGTTCCGGTACTTTTTACATTCGATATCAAACGAATTATGCGAAGTGGACAGAGACTTTTGTCACTCTTTCGGATAGTGTTTTAATTCTTAAAAACAAACAAAATTTAGAATATCATTACAAACGTTTCAAACCTATTTCCATTCAGTAATGAGTAAAAGATTGCACAACGATAGTCCAATTTCTGATGTATTGAAAGCGTTTATTGAAAACAATAAGCTACAATCCGGTATGGATAAAATTGATGTGGAAAAAGCATGGAAAGAATTGATGGGCAATGGAGTGAATACCTACACAAAAGAAGTAATCTTAAAAGGTTCTACCTTATATGTTACTTTATCTTCAGCCGTTTTACGTGAAGAATTGAGCTATGGAAAGCAAAAAATTATTACCATGCTAAATGACGAATTACGGAAAGAAGTGGTGAAGGAGTTGGTGTTGAGGTAGTTTTCAGTTGCAGTCGCAGTCTCAGTTTTCAGTTTTAGTGCTGCTATTACTATAAATTAAAAAATCCCTTTTTACTAAAAAAAGGGATTTTATTTATGTTGTCAACTGAGACTGAAAACTGAGACTGCCGACTAAAACATCTCTCTTCCTGCAAAATGAAATGCACCTTCAATTGCAGCATTTTCATCTGAATCTGAACCGTGAACAGCGTTTTCACCAATAGAAGTGGCATATTTTTTACGGATAGTTCCCTCCGCTGCTTCAGCAGGATTGGTAGCTCCAATTAATTTTCTGAAATCTTCTACTGCATTATCTTTTTCTAAGATAGCAGCAACAATTGGACCTCTTGTCATAAACTCAACTAACTCACCAAAGAATGGTCTTGCTGAATGTACTGCATAAAATTTTTGTGCATCCGCAACCGTTAGTTGTGTTAATTTCAAAGAAACAATTTTAAAACCACCTTCAGTAATCATATTTAATATTCCTCCGATGTGTCCTTTTTCAACCGCATCAGGCTTAATCATGGTAAATGTTCTATTTGTAGCCATTTTTATATTTTTTAATTCGGGTGCAAAGGTACAATTTTAGTTTGAAGTTTCAAGTTTCAGGTTTGAAGTTTTTTTCTACAAAACCACCACTTTAAATTCCTGTTCTAACGGTTTCAATTCCGTCAATAATTTTTTAATCAACTCTTCTCCAAATTCCACATAAAATTCAGAAAAATTCAATTTTCGTTCCTGTAAACTTTGGTTAGGAAATATTTCATTTTGCAATGCGATAATGCGGTTTAATTGTTCTTGGTGAATACGTTTTTCAGCTTTCAACAAACGTTTTTCAAGGTTTTCCAAACCTTTGATTTGCTTTGTTTCTTGAGCTTTTACAGCTCCTAAAAACGATTTGTCTGTGGCTTCCGCTATTTTGTGTAAGTCTTCAAATTGCTTTTTTAATACTTCTTTTTGAGCCGAAAAATCAATTGTAAAATCAGAAAGTAATTTCGTTTTTTGAGTAAATAATTCTTGCTGATTCAAAAACAAATCTCGCCAAGACAATTGCAATTTATCTGCTTTTCCCGCTTGTTTTTGCCTAGCCAACAAAACCGAATTACGAAGTAACAAAATCGGAAAAGTTACATTTTGAGATTTAAAAAACGATTTCAATTCCAACCAATACGCCAATTCTCCACCGCCCCCAATGTAGCATAAATTCGGCAAAATAGCTTCTTGGTATAACGGTCTTAGCAACACATTCGGACTAAATTTTTCCGGATGGTTTTCTACTTCTTTCACTATTTCATCTTCCGAAAAGGTCATTTTTGTGTTGAGAATGGCATATTTTCCATTTTCAAAAACAATTCGTTCACGCAAATGATCTTCAATATAAAACAAATTAATTTCCCTCGGATTCACTTGAACTGTATACTTTTCTAATAATGAAATTGTTTCATTTACTTCAGCAAAAGCCGTTTGATGTAATAGTTCATTTTTAATATACGGAATAAACAACTTTTTCAAATCAGCATCATCACCATCAATAATAACCAAACCTTCTTTGGCAAACAATTCGTTCGCTAAAAAACGGGTTGCATCAGCTAAATTAGAATGTTCCAAATAAGCCTTTTTGAATAAATTCTTCAGATATTCAGCATTTTTTCCTAAACCAATTTCTGATTCAAAAACAGCCAAAACTTCTTCTAAACCTTCAGTTGATAATCGTCCAACCGGCCCAAAACTTCCTCGATTCCAACTGATTTTTTTATGTATAAAAGTAAAATAATTGATTTCTTCAAAATCGTGATCTTCCGTTGCCATCCAATAAATGGGAACAAAATTGTTCTCAGGAAATTTACTTTTTAATTCTTTACACAAATTTATGGTGGAAACAATTTTATACAAAAAATACAACGGACCTGTGAACAAATTCAACTGATGTCCGGTTGTAACCGTGAAAGTGTTTAAATGGTTTAAAAGTTTAATATTGTTTAAAGTCGTTTCAGATGTTTGAATTGATTCATATTGCTTATCCAAAACAGAAACTAAAATTTCCCTTTTGATTTTGCCATTGAAATTGTCATTGAAATTGTTTCCTTTTTCCTCCAACTGTAGCTTAAAATTTTCCAAGTTCGGAAAACGATGATACAACGCTTTCAACTCCGGTTTTTCATTCAGATAATCGTTGATTAACGAAGAAAAATATCCGGATTCTTGATAGCTGATACAGTCGGTTGGCATAGTATGAAAGTTTTCGTAAAAATAACGAAAATAAAAGTAGTGAAAAGGGGTTTAACAATTGGTTAGGAAATGATAACTTTTACTGCTGTATTTGAATTTCATAAGCTTTTTTCGTTAAATTTGTAAGTAAACTAGTTCTAATGAAAAAACTTTACCTTCTAGCATTGTTAATTTCGATTCATTCTTTTAGCCAAAGTCTGGTTAGAATTGTGCCTGAAAATTTTTCAACAGTTTATGGTTTTGGTGGTGGCGGTAGTTTCAACGATACTGAAATTGTAATCTTCGGTCAAAATGCCATGCCTCCAGCAGGAGCTCCAAAATTATATCTTTTTAATACAGATTCATCAGGGATCACTCCAAACGGAACAATAGATTCTCCTGAAACGAATCAAAATTTTGGAGGTGCAATTGAAATGACAGATGATTATTTGTTTGCTGGAGCAAACAGAAATAGTACCAATGCATTAAATGGTGGTGCGGTTTATGTGTATAAAAAAGTAGATGGTATTTGGCAATATTTGCTAAAAATTCAGCCATCTACTCAATTTGAAAATGATTATTTTGGTTCAAATGTAAAAGTACATAACAATCAATTGTATATTACTTCATTTGGCTATGATGAAAATGGAGATGCTAACGTAAATAATGGTGCTATATATGTTTTTAATCAGATAGATGATACTTTTTCATTACAGCAAATTATATCTGGCCCTCCCGGAAATTCAGGTTTTGGAATTTTATTGGATATTGAAAATGACATGATGGTTACAACTTCAGCCAATTCAACAGACGATTTTATTCATGTTTTTAATGGAGAGAATTCTAATTGGGAATTGGTGAACACTACTACAATGCCTACTTTTAATTTTGAATACAACCCCGATATTAATGTACCACATTTTTACAGAGTTAGTTTTTCAAATGAAAAGTTATATTTATATCATATTACAGATGAAGAAAATGATGTTTTAGGACAAAAAATGATAAAAATTTATAATTGGTCTGATAATACTGAGGAATGGAGTTTTGTTGAAGATTTTATCTTTCAAGAAGGTGATTATTATGAGTATAAAGTGAAGGTGAATGAAAATAACATGTTTATTATACCTGTTGGAGGTTATATTTTACAGATGGAAAGAAAAAATCCAGTTTTCCATTTTGTTAATGATAACGGAAATTGGAGTTATAACAATACTTACGTTGGTATGAGCTCTTTCACAAATGACAATTTTGGACATTTTACTTTAGCAAAAGGGAATAAAGTTTTATTTGGAAATTCAAGTGAATATTGGGTGCACCCCATTATGGCACCAAACGGAGGAGCTTATATGCTTGATACAACTTTAGGTATTGATGAATTTAATAAGAATAATTTCGTGATTTATCCAAACCCAACCGATGGAAAAATATCTATTTATGCTCAAAATACTGAAATTTCTTCTGTTGAAATTTATGATAGTTTAGGCAAAAAAGTATTCGAATCTAAGTCAACAATTTCTGAAATTGTTATTTCTAATTTGAAGACCGGAATTTATTTTTGTAAAATAACCGACAATAATAATAATATCAAGTATCAAAAGATTATAAAAAGATAAAAGCTACTTTTGCCAAAAGCTTTTTCCTTTGAAAGATTTATTGCTCATCACACCACCTTTCACCCAACTGAATACACCGTATCCGGCTACAGCTTATTTGAAAGGTTTTCTTAATACCAAAAACATTTCCTCTTTTCAGATGGATTTAGGTATCGAAGTGATTCTGGAGATTTTTTCAAAAAAAGGATTAGAGCAACTTTTCCAAACTCCCAACTCCCAACTCCTAACTCCCAACCTAGAAAGAATATTTGCTTTACAAAATGATTACATCCAAACCATCGATGCGGTTATATCTTTTTTGCAAGGAAAAAATCCAACTCTAGCCCGACAAATTTGTTCCGGAAATTTTCTTCCCGAAGCCTCTCGTTTTGAGCAGTTGGATGACATGGAATATGCCTTCGGAACCATGGGAATGCAAGATAAAGCCAAACATTTAGCGACATTATACCTCGAAGATTTATCCGATTATATTGTGGCTTGTGTAGATGAAAATTTCGGTTTCAGTCGGTATGCCGAACGATTAGGACGAAGTGCCAATTCCTTTGACGAATTATACCATCAATTGAATCAAAAACCAACGTATATTGATGAAATTACGCTTTCCATTCTCAATCAGATACTTATTGAAGTTCAACCTAAATTGGTTTGTTTTTCGGTTCCGTTTCCCGGAAATTTATACAGTGCTTTTCGATGTGCACAATTTATTAAAACCAATTTCTCTGAAATTAAAACAGCAATGGGAGGCGGTTTTCCCAACACCGAATTACGTGATTTAAAAGACAAACGCGTCTTCGAATTTTTCGATTTTATAACGTTGGATGATGGTGAATTACCTATTGAACTTCTGGCTTCCAGCCTCCAACTTCCGGCTTCCAAACAATACAAACGTACTTTCCTCCTCGAAAACAATCAAGTCGTTTACAAAAACAATTCCAACCAACCGGACTACAAACAATCGGAAGTCGGCACACCTGATTATTCCGATTTGCATTTAGATAAGTATATTTCCGTAATCGAAATTGCGAATCCAATGCACAGTCTTTGGAGCGATGGCCGTTGGAATAAACTCACCATGGCTCACGGTTGCTATTGGGGAAAATGCACGTTTTGTGATATTTCTTTGGATTACATTAAATTATATGAACCCATCGCTGCCAAATTATTGGTCGATCGAATGGAAGAACTCATTGCACAAACCGGCGAAAACGGTTTCCATTTTGTGGATGAAGCGGCTCCTCCGGCTTTGATGAAAGAGGTTGCATTAGAAATTCTACGACGAAAATTAACTGTCAGTTGGTGGACAAACATTCGCTTTGAAAAAAGTTTTACCGCCGATTTGTGTCAGCTACTTAAAGCTTCCGGTTGCATTGCCGTTTCCGGTGGATTAGAAGTGGCGTCCGACCGACTTTTAGAACTCATTAAAAAAGGAGTAACAGTTGAACAAGTGGCACAAGTCACCCGTAACTTGACAGAATCCGGCATTATGGTACACGCTTATTTGATGTATGGCTATCCTACGCAAACCATTCAGGAAACGGTAGATAGTTTAGAAATGGTTCGTCAATTATTTGAATTAGGAATTCTACAATCGGGTTTTTGGCATCAATTTGCCATGACAGCTCACAGTCCGGTGGGTATGTTTCCCGAAGAATTTGGTGTCATTCCGCAGCAAAACGAAATTACTTTTGCCAATAACGATATTCAGTTTACCGACAAAACCGGCATCAATCATGATAAATTCAGCTACGGATTGAAAAAATCACTCTTTAATTATATGCATGGCATTTGCTTTGATTATGAGTTGGAAGAGTGGTTCGATTTTAAAATTCCTAAAACCAAAATTGCCCCGGATTATATTCTTTCTTGTTTAGAAAAAGAAAATAACTTTCACATAAAACCAACTGCAAAAATAGTTTGGATAGGAGGGAAGCCTTCCTCTGAATCATTTACTAAATCTAAAAAAGGACAATCGTGGGAAATGATGAAATTGACTTTTCATTCCAAAATTGAAACAGTTGAAATTTCTTTAGAAAAAGAAAAAGCAATTTGGTGGATTGAATTATTGGATAAAATTTCAGTAACAAATTCCAAAACATTGACTTTTTCTCAAGTAAAGCAAGATTTTGAAACGCAATTTGATGATTTCGAATTGTTTTGGTACTCCAAACAACTTAAATCTCTTAAAGGTCAAGGATTACTAGTTTTGTAATTTTAACATATAAGTCATATAAGTTTTTAAATTCAAAAACTTATATGACTTATATGGTTTTTATTTTGTGTAGATTAAAATTTACAATGTTGCTATATCAATTTAGCGAAATTCTCCATTTTTACCTTTACGAAAACGTTATAAATATGTATTTTTACCACATTCAAAAATACATGTATGAATCAAAAATACAGACTGTCCGTCAACCAAAGTGAAAACTTTGAAAAAACAGAACAAGATATTGCCCAATTAGATGCCATTTACACATCTACCGATTCCTTTCACATACTTCATCAGAACAAACCTTTTTTAGCTAAAATTACAGCTGTTGATTTTCTCAAAAAAACGTACACAGTTGAAGTAAATCACAATTCCTATACCGTTGAAATTGCCAATCAATTGGATATTTTAATCAAAGAAATGGGATTTGAAGTGGGTAAAACCAAACAAATCAATGCCATCAAAGCTCCAATGCCCGGCTTGATTCTCGAAATCAATGTTTCGGTTGGACAACAAGTGAACGAAGGCGACAACCTACTCATTTTAGAAGCGATGAAAATGGAAAATAGTTTTGCTTCTCCAAGAACGGGAACGATTAAATCAATTGCAGTTGCCAAAGGAGATTCGGTAAATAAAGGACAATTATTGATTGAGTTTGAATAGTGTCATAAATGAATAGCATCCAGTTCAGCTGGATGGAAAAATGAGAATAATAATGATAAAAAAAATTTCAAAAATACTAGTTGCTAATCGAGGGGAAATTGCCATTCGAGTGATGAAAACCGCTCAGAAAATGGGAATTAAAACGGTAGCTGTTTATTCCACAATTGACCGAAATGCTCCTCATGTAAAATTTGCTGATGAAGCCGTTTGGATTGGCGAATCACCTTCTAATCAATCTTATTTATTGGGAAATAAAATTATTGAAGTCGCCAAATCCTTAGGTGTGGATGCCATCCATCCCGGTTACGGATTTTTAAGTGAAAATGCTGCTTTTGCTGAAGAAGCGGAGAAAAATAACATCATTTTCATCGGTCCAAAATCAAAAGCCATTCATATCATGGGAAGTAAATTAGCAGCAAAAGATGCTGTGAAAGCCTATAATATTCCAATGGTTCCCGGGTATGACCAAGCGATAACTGATGTTGAAAAAGCAAAACAAGTAGCGACACAAATCGGATTTCCCATCTTAATCAAAGCATCTGCCGGTGGTGGTGGAAAAGGAATGCGAGTGGTAGAAAAAGAAGCTGATTTTGAAGCTCAAATGAATCGTGCCATCAGTGAAGCTACATCTGCTTTTGGTGATGGTTCTGTGTTTATTGAAAAATATGTTGCTTCGCCAAGACATATTGAAATTCAAGTGATGGCGGATGAACATGGTAATATTTTGTATTTATTTGAAAGAGAATGTAGTATTCAACGTCGTCATCAAAAAGTGGTAGAAGAAGCTCCTTCATCTGTTTTAACACCGGAATTGCGAAGAAAAATGGGTGAAGCAGCTGTTTTAGTAGCCAAATCGTGTGATTATCTTGGGGCCGGAACGGTTGAATTTCTGTTAGATGAAAACTTGAATTTCTACTTTCTCGAAATGAATACCCGCTTGCAAGTAGAACATCCTGTAACGGAAATGATTACGGGTGTGGATTTGGTTGAAATGCAAATACGTGTGGCTCAGGGAGAAGTTTTATCTATTAAACAAGAAGATTTGCAAATCAATGGTCATGCGTTGGAATTACGAGTGTATGCTGAAGATCCACTGAATGATTTTCTACCTAGTGTTGGCTTTTTAGAAGAATATACTTTGCCTGAAGGCGAAGGAATTCGTGTGGATAATGGTTTTGAACAAGGCATGGATGTGCCAATTTATTACGACCCAATGTTAGCTAAGTTAATTACGTATGGAAAAACACGTTCGGAAGCCATTCAACTGATGAGTAAAGCAATTGATGCTTACAAAGTAAAAGGTGTTCAAACTACGTTGCTATTTGGAAAATTTGTGTGTGAACACGAGGCTTTTCGTTCAGGAAATTTTGACACCCATTTTGTCAAAAAGTATTATGATGCCGATAAACTTAAGTCAAAACACAGTGAAGAAGCTGAAATAGCTGCTTTGGTGGCTTTAAAACAATATATAGAAGATCAAAAAATGGTTCGATTACCAATTCAATAAGCATGGAAAACAAGATAAAAGCATTACAAGATAAATTAGCCGAAGCAAAGCTTGGAGGAGGATTAAAACGAATTGAAACCCAACATGCCAAGAAAAAATTAACAGCTCGTGAACGTGTCAATTATTTAATGGACGAAGGTTCATTTGAAGAAATTGATGCCTTGGTCACCCACCGAACTACTGATTTTGGAATGGAAAATGAACAATATTATGGCGATGGAGTAATTACCGGTTACGGAACCGTTAATGGGAGATTAGTTTTTGTTTTTGCTCAAGATTTTACTGTTTTTGGTGGAGCTTTGTCAGAAACACATGCCGAAAAAATTTGTAAGGTGATGGACATGGCAATCAAAACCGGAGCACCCATGATTGGTTTAAATGACTCAGGTGGAGCCAGAATTCAAGAAGGTGTTCGATCACTGGGTGGTTATGCCGATATTTTCTTTCGAAATGTAAAATCTAGTGGAATTATTCCGCAAATTTCGGCCATTATGGGACCTTGTGCAGGTGGAGCGGTGTATTCTCCGGCCATGACTGACTTTACTATGATGGTGGAAAATACGAGTTATATGTTTGTTACCGGTCCAAATGTGGTAAAAACGGTCACAAATGAAACGGTAACTTCTGAAGAATTAGGTGGAGCAAGTACGCATTCTACCAAATCAGGGGTGGCACATACAACATCAGCGAATGATGTAGAATGTTTAGAAGATGTGAAAAAGTTGTTGAGTTATGTTCCGCAAAGTAATAAAGAAAAAACGCCAAAAGTTCCTTATGAATTGAAAAATGAAATTCGGGAACAATTGATGACGATAATTCCTGATAATCCCAATAAACCTTATGATATGCATGAGGTGATTCAGGGAATTATTGATGAAGAATCGTTTTTTGAAATTCATAAAGACTATGCTGAAAATATTATTGTAGGTTTTGCACGTTTGGGTGGAAGAAGCATCGGAATTGTGGCGAATCAACCATTATATTTAGCAGGTGTTTTGGATGTAAACAGTTCTGTAAAAGCCGCTCGATTTACTCGTTTTTGTGATTGTTTTAATATTCCTCTTTTAGTTTTGGTAGATGTACCAGGATTTTTACCCGGAACCGATCAGGAATGGACGGGAATCATTCGTCATGGAGCTAAATTATTATATGCTTTAAGCGAGGCAACAGTGCCTAGAGTAACGGTTATCACACGAAAAGCTTATGGTGGAGCGTATGATGTAATGAATTCCAAACACATTGGTGCGGATATGAATTTTGCTTGGCCAACAGCTGAAATTGCTGTAATGGGAGCTAAGGGAGCCAGTGAAATTATTTTCAAAAAAGAAATTGCAGACGCCCAAGACCCGGCTGCCAAATTGGTTGAAAAAGAAAACGAATACGCTGAAAAGTTTGCAACACCTTACCGAGCAGCTCAACGTGGATTTATCGATGAGGTAATTATACCAAATGAAACCAGAAAAAAGTTGCTAAAAGCCTTTAGTATGCTGGAACACAAAGAAGTGGAATTGCCGAAAAGAAAGCATGGTAATATACCGTTGTAATGATTTTATATAATTTAAAAAAGTCAGGAAGAAATCAAATCTTCCTGACTTTCTTTAGTTTTTTTGAAGAAAACTATAAATTTCATCTTTCAAAAAAACTCTGTCTTTTCGTTTATGGGTTAATTCATCATCATTGAGTGGGATTTCTCCTTTTTCAATTTCAAAAATTTCATTATCTAGTGAATTATAAGAACTCATTAAAACTTGAAATTCTTCATTGTGATGATATAAATCTTTGATTTTTTCGGCAAATTCCGGAAATTCAGTGAGTAATGGATGTTTAGTAATCATGATTGAGATGTTTTATTTGATGTAACTAAGGTAAAACATCTTATAAAAATAAAATATGACAATTGTCACATCTATATTATTTTATAGCTTTTACATCCAATGGAACTCCATACAAATCAAATTCTGTAGCATCAGAAATAGTAATCTCAACAAAATCTCCTGTTTTTAAATAATATTGAGCAGCATCAATCAACACTTCATTGTCTACATCCGGACTATCAAATTCGGTTCTGCCAATAAAATAAGGTCCTTCTTTTCTATCAATGATACATTTGAAAGTTTTACCAATTTTCTCTTGATTCAATTCCCAAGAAATTTGAGCTTGGATATCCATAATTTCGGCAACCCGTTGTTGCTTTACATCGTTTGGTACATTGTCTTCTAATAGGTAAGCATGCGTGTTTTCTTCATGCGAATAGGCAAAACATCCTAAACGCTCAAATCGCATTTCTTCAACCCAATTTTTTAAAATTTGGAAATCTTCTTCGGTTTCACCCGGATATCCTACAATTAAAGTAGTTCTGATAGCCATTCCGGGAACCGCTTTTCTAAATTCTTTTAATAGATTTGTTGTTTTTTCTTGCGTTGTTCCACGTCTCATCGATTTTAGAATGTTATCTGAAATATGTTGCAATGGAATGTCAATATAATTACAAATTTTTGGTTCATTTTTCATCAATTCCAACACATCCATCGGAAAACCGGTAGGGAAGGCGTAGTGCAAACGAATCCACTCGATTCCTTCAATTTTAACTAGATTTTCTAAAAGCTCGGCTAAATTTCTTTTTTTGTATAAATCTAAACCGTAATAGGTTAAATCTTGTGCAATTAAAATTAATTCTTTTACCCCTTTAGCAGCTAAACCTTGAGCTTCTTTTACTAATTTTTCGATGGGTTGTGAAACGTGTTTTCCTCTCATCAATGGTATAGCACAAAAGCTACACGGACGATCACATCCTTCTGCAATTTTTAAATAGGCATAATTTTTTGGAGTAGTAGTAAGTCGTTCTCCTAATAACTCATGTTTATAATCAGCCCCTAAAACCTTTAATAATTGTGGTAGTTCAGTTGTTCCGAAGTATTCATCAACATTTGGAATTTCTTTTTGTAAATCAGGTTTATAACGTTCAGACAAACATCCCGTTACGAATACTTTATCTACAAGACCATTTTCTTTTCGATTTACATACTCTAAAATGGTATTAACCGATTCTTCTTTTGCATTATCAATAAAACCACAAGTATTAATTACTACAATATTACCATCTTGCTCATGAACAACATCCTTACCACTCGCTTTTAATTGTCCCATCAACACTTCACTATCATACACATTTTTTGAACAACCAAGGGTGATAACATTGATTTTATTCTTTTTAATCGATTTGGTTCTCATAGTTTCTCTCTGAATTTTTGGAATGCAAAATTAGGTATTAATATTCAATTACATAAAAAAACCATTCGTTTTTGCGAATGGTTTGTAACTGGTTGAATTTTTTATTTATAATTCAAATAAAAGTGTAGCTGTAATTGCACTTTGTCTTGTTCTTATATCAGCAGGAGATGTTAAACCAGTAGTAAAAAAACCTTCACTACTATTGCGTTGTGCAAGACTGTAAGATAAATCTAATTTGGTACTGCCAAAATTGTATCCAAAACCAGTTGAATAAGCAGTTAAATCTCCTATTGTTTTGGAATCTTTATATGGACTTTCTTCAAAACGGTAGCCTGCTCTTATGCTCCATTGCTTAATTTTATATTCCGCACCAAGTCTAAATTCATTAGCGGTAGTAAGTAAATTGTTGATTTGATTGTTAACAGGAACAAATTCATTGGAAGGTCTTAATTTTGTTGAACTATAATCTTTTATTGCATAATCAAAGCTAATTAAACCTCTTTTCTGAAAAACATATGCAATGCTAGCCGACCATCTTCCGGGTGTTTGTAATCGGTAGGAGGGATAAATGTTAATTATATTTGGGTCAATGATATCATTAAATGTTTCTCCATCAAATCGATTAGTAACTTGAAGTCTTTGTGAAAATTCATCATTCAAAGAATACCAAGTTGGTGATTCATAGGTTGCACCTAATCTGACAGATTGATTCAATTTGTAAATTGCACCTAATTGAAAAGAAAATCCGGATCCATAAGTATAAAGAAAATTATCAAAACGTAACTGTTGAACTCCATTAAATGAATCATTATTGTTTGATTCATAAAAACTACTGGTTCTCGTATAATCTATAAAGTGTGCATTTAAATTTATACCAACATATAACTTTTCCTCGTATTGAGCCGCTGCATTAAATCCAATTTTTCCGTTGAATCCTTCTGTAACTACAAAATTTTCTTGAAAGTAATTCCCTCCTTCAGGAACTTCAGAGATGTAAGAAGTATTAGAGGAAGTATTACTCAAAGGACTAATTATAAAACCCTCATAGCCTAAAAAAGCTTGCTGTTGAGCATAATTTAATGAACCATAAGAAGTGTTTGTTATGTTACCCAAGGGAATCCCGTTTGCAAAGTTTAAAAAATAACGATCAATCGAATTATTTGGATTAACTCCGGATGAATAAACAGCATTATTGAAATTATTTTCGTTTTCGTAAGTCAATGCCAATGCAAATTTTTTCCATTTAGAATTAGACTGATCTTTAAAAACAAATACTCCACTTAATTGATTTAAATCCAAAGAATTTTCTCTTTCTCTGTTTGTATTACCAAAATAAGTAGAGCGGTTACTTAAATTGTTATTGTTTATTGATAGTCCTATTTGATTATTTATAAATACGGCAGAACTAGCCGGATTTAAAGTTATAGCAGATAAATCTCCGCCTAAAGCTCCAAAAGCACCACCCATAGCATTGAAACGGGCTGTACCGTTTAAATTATCCTGACTGTACCGTAAAGCATCTTGTATATCTTGAGAATATAGTATTCCTGATAACAGAAATAGAACTGTAAATGTTATCTTTTTCATATTATTTTATTTAGCAAATCTTAACCTCTTCCGCCTCTTCCTCCACCGCCAGAACGACCTCCGCCACCATAAGAACCGCCTCCTGATCGACCTCCTGAAAAACTACCTGAATTACTTCTTCCTGACGAATAGTTAGATGAACGAGTTGGACTGGATGTAGATTGTGATGCTCTTGTATTTGAACGATTTGAAGAGTTATTGTAATTACTCCTGTTGTTTCGTGTCGAAGAGTTTACATTTGTTCCATTGTAATCTCTTGTTCTAGAATTGTTACGTGTAGAAAATTGAGTACTTCTGCTACCTGTTCTGTTTGTAAAATTTCTGGAACTTCTTCCGGTATAATAACCATTTCTTGCAGAATTTCCTCTTATTCCGGTGCTGTAGTAACCTCTACGACCTCCATTGTATGCAAAGTTGTTGTTCCAACCCCAACCCCAACCGGGACCATACCAATTGTTCCAACCCCAACCCCAACCGGGACCATACCAATTATTCCAACCCCATCCGGCATTCCAACCCCAACCATTATTCCAACCCCATCCGTTGTTCCAACCTAAGCCCCAACCAAAACCGTTGTTCCAGCCCAAGCCCCAACCCCAACCGGCATCCCAACCCCAACCCCAACCGGGTCCAAATCCATTATTCCAACCCCAATTGTTATCATAAACATTAACTGTTACTGAAGAAGGATTGGAGCCCCAAGAGGCATTGGTGTTATTGGAAATGCTGTCATATCTCTCTACAGAAGAATAATTTTCTACATCGGTAAAAACTTCTTCTTCAACATTCAATTGTTTTGATTTGAAAAAATTTTGATAAGCTTGACTATTTCCCGTATCTCCTGTAGCAACATTGTTTTGAGGAGTTGAAGTTCGATCAACATAAATTCCATCGCTATCGTAATAGGAAGAATTTTGATAAGAGCCACATGAAACTAAAAATAAACTCAATAATCCAAAAAGGGAAATGGGAATATTTTTTTTCGAACGATTTTTATTTGTTTTCATAATCAAAGCATTTTTATTGTTCTTTATACAAAAATAGTTAGTTTTGCTGAACTTTTTAGTTAAAATTAGTTAAACAATTTTTATGCCAAATTATTTAAAATGAGCAAAAACCTAACCAAACGATCGGAAGATTATTCTAAATGGTACAATGAATTAGTAGTAAAGGCTGATTTAGCAGAAAATTCAGGTGTGAGAGGCTGTATGGTAATTAAACCCTATGGTTATGCTATTTGGGAAAAAATGCAAGCAGAATTAGATAGAATGTTCAAAGAAACCGGTCACTCCAATGCCTATTTTCCGCTTTTTGTTCCGAAAAGTATGTTTGAAGCGGAAGAAAAAAATGCAGAAGGTTTTGCTAAAGAATGTGCTATTGTGACGCATTACAGATTGAAAAATGACCCAAATAATAAGGGAAAATTGATGGTTGATCCAAATGCTAAATTAGAAGAAGAATTAATTGTTCGACCAACGAGTGAAGCCATCATCTGGAGTACCTATAAAAACTGGATTCAATCGTATCGGGATTTACCTTTACTCATTAACCAATGGGCAAATGTGGTGAGATGGGAAATGAGAACAAGATTGTTTTTAAGAACCGCAGAGTTTTTGTGGCAAGAAGGGCATACCGCTCATGCCACTGAAAAAGAAGCAATAGAGGAATCAGTAAAAATGATGAATGTATATGCTGAATTTGTGGAAAACTTCATGGCTATTCCGGTAATGAAAGGAGTAAAAACGGAATCAGAACGTTTTGCCGGTGCAATTGAAACGTATTGTATAGAAGCGTTAATGCAGGATGGTAAAGCTCTTCAAGCAGGAACCTCACACTTTTTAGGACAAAATTTTGCTAAAGCATTTGATGTGAAATTTGCAAATGCCGAAGGTAAACAAGAACATGTTTGGGGAACATCATGGGGAGTTTCAACACGATTAATGGGAGCATTAGTAATGACGCATTCCGATGATAATGGATTAGTTTTACCACCAAATTTAGCACCAATTCAAGTGGTAATTGTTCCAATTTATAAATCAGATGAGCAATTAGAAGCTATTTCTGCGGAGGTTGAAAAATTAGTTTTAGCTTTACGCAGATTAAAAATTTCAGTTAAATATGATAACAGAACAACGCACAAACCGGGATTCAAATTCAATGAATATGAATTAAAAGGTGTTCCTGTTAGAATTGCAATCGGACCTAATGATTTAGAAAATGGAACGTATGAGATTGCAAGAAGAGATACGCTTTCCAAAGAAATTGTATCTAAAGAGGGAATTGAAAATTATATTCAAAATCTGTTAGAAACGATTCAGAATGATTTATTTGCAAAAGCATTAGATTACAGAAATTCACATATCACAGAAGTAAATAGTTTTGAAGAATTCAAATCATTATTGGATACTAAAGCTGGATTTTTTGCCGCCCATTGGGATGGAACAGCGGAAACCGAAGAAAAGATTAAAGAATTAACCAAAGCTACCATTCGTTGTATTCCCTTAGGTAGAGTAGAAGAGAAGGGTGTATGTATGTTTACTGGAAAGCCATCTGAAGGCAGAGTACTTTTTGCAAAAGCGTATTAAAAAAATTAAAAAAAATAATTTTAACTATTGCGAGTGTAAAAAATAGTTGTATTTTTGCACTCGCAATTGATAAATGGCCCGTTCGTCTATCGGTTAGGACGCCAGGTTTTCATCCTGGTAAGGGGGGTTCGATTCCCCCACGGGCTACAAATTATGTTCTTGTACGAAACTGAAAAGTTCAATGGTCCGTTCGTCTAGGGGTTAGGACGCCAGGTTTTCATCCTGGTAACAGGGGTTCGATTCCCCTACGGACTACAAATTAGTTGTAAATTAGTTTTATAAAATAAAAATCAGTGTCTCGGTTTTTGTTTTATTAGTTAAAACCAAAGTGTTCGTCTAGGCGAATGTGGGAGGTTTTTCTTTTTTAACTAGTATTTATAAATTATTACATCTAAAATTAAAGAAAATGGCAAATCATAAGTCTGCTTTAAAAAGAATCAGAAGCAACGAAAAGAAAAGAGTATTAAACAGATATCAGCACAAAACAACGAGAAACGCTATCAAAGCTTTACGTATGTCAACTGATAAATCTGATGCTGCTGGAAAATTAGCTTCTGTAATTTCAATGATTGATAAATTAGCGAAGAAAAACATTATCCATGATAATAAAGCTTCTAATTTAAAATCTAAATTGACTAAGCACGTAGCAAAATTATAATTTTTAGTTACGGTTATATAATAGAAATGCTCACGTTATAGTGAGCATTTTTTTTATGAATATAATGGTTTTAATTCTTCTAACATTTCAACCGTAATAGGTTTTGATAAAAAGTGCGAAACAATGTTCTCATATTGTTTGGCTTTATTATGATCAGATGGGTCAATGGTTGAAGATAAAATAATCACTCTCGTATCGGAAAAATCTTTGGCATAATTCTCTTGAAATTGTTTTAAAAAATCCCAACCATTCATAATTGGCATGTTTAGGTCTAAAAAAATAAGTTGCGGCATCTCAAGTTTTTCATTATTTTTTTGTGATGAAAAGTTGTCAATCAAATCAATTGCGTCTTTTCCATTATTAGCAAAAATTATTTCTTCGCTAAATGCCGCTTTAATGATAACTTTTTTACATAACATTAACGTTATCGGATCATCATCTACACACAGTACTTTTTTCAACATTCTTATTTTTTAAAGGTTAATGTAAATTGAGTTCCTTTGTTTACTTGACTCTCTACTTCAATTGAACCACCCATCGCTTCAATTTGTGACTTTACCAAATATAAACCAAGTCCTTTGCTATCCGGATGGTCGTGGAATCGTTGATACAATCCAAAAATCTTATCGTGATTTTTTTCTAAATCTATACCAATTCCATTGTCTTTAATAACCAAATTTACAAAATTATCTTTATCAAATGCTTTAATTGTAATTTTTGGTGTTTTTTCTGGAGATCTGTATTTTAAAGCGTTTGATACTAAGTTTAGAATAATACTTTCCATATAAGCTTTGTTAATAGTAATGCAAAGCTCAGGGTCAATTTCAATCTTTAGATTTGGTTTGTGTAAATTGATTTGATTACTCAATTGAAAAAATACATTTTCAAAGATTTCAATAATGGAAACCGATTCTTTTAAAATAGATGGATTGTCTTTAATGATTACAACTTTTACCAAATCATCAATGGTTTCATTCAATAGTTGAGTGGAACGTCTGAATCCATTCAAAATTTCTTGTAATTCTTCATTTTCAACCGGTACATCATCTAACAAATTCAATAATCCGGTCAAATTAGACAAAGGTGCTCTAAAGTTGTGAGAAGTGATATACGAAAATTGTTTTAAATCTTTGTTGTTTTGTGTTAATTCTCTAATTAGTTGTTCTCGCTCACTTTGTTGCTCTTTTTCTTTGGTTACATCCCTTTGAATGGAAATCCAGTGGGTATGTTCACCATCCTTGTTAGTAACCGGAATCATAGAAAAATTTACCCAATATTCACTTCCATTCTTTTTATAACTAATGGTTTCAATAAAACATTCTTTGTATTTTTGTATAGCATTAGAAAGTTTTTCTAATTCTTTCATATCTGCTTTTGGACCGGCAAACATTATTGGTGATTTTCCAATAACTTCTTTTGGTTTGTAACCGGTCATTTTTGTAAAAGCTTCATTCACAAAAATAATGTTTGGAATTGGATATTCAGAAGTATCTGTATCCGTAATGACAACGGCATCTTTCGTTTGCGTAATTACCGTTTCCAACAATTTAAGTCGTTGTTCTTCTTCTTTTTGTTTGGTAATATCTTGAATGGCTCCAATCATTCTGACTGCTTTACCTTCATCATCAAATAACAAAAATCCCCTGTCAAAAACATACTTATAGCTACCATCCGCACATTTAAAACGGTATTCATCTTGCCAACGTTCGGTTTTTTGTTCTAAAAAGGAATAAAGTTTTACAGACATTTTTAAACTATCCTCAGGGTGAATACGATCAAACCACCAAGTTGAAGTGTTTCCAACATCTTCTTTTTTATAACCAAAAATTCCCTGAATCCCCTTATTCCATACAAAAACGTCTTCTTGAATTTTCCAATCCCAAATCGTATCACTGGTTGCTTTAGCTACAATATCATACCGTTCATTGGATTCTTTAATTTCAGTTGTACTACTTTGAAGTTGTTCTAAAATGTTGATGTTTCGTTTATCATTACGTTCAATTACAAAACGAATAATAAAACCCGCAATAATAATAAAAACTACATCTTTTAGAAAGTGAAAAGTAATTAAAGCTTTTGTATTTTGTTGAAAATGATCCTTGAGTAATAAATGAGTTATAATTGCCAAAAAAAGTGAGGAAATTATAAAAACAAAACTGATAATATTCGATTTACTCTTCATTGCTCAAAAGTGTAGATAAACTTTGATTGGTTACTATAAACATCATTTTGTTGAGCAATTTAATAATCATATTTAAGTTGAATTTGGAAATAATTTTTACGAATTTAAAAATTTTTTTAATTCCTCATACGTTTTAACAGTGTACTTTTCTTTTTTATGTGTTAAAATCGATTCAATACTCAATGGAATCTCCAATTGTAAGTCTAAACTTCTTTCCACCGTTTCTAAAAATTTGACGGGATGAGCAGTGGCTAAAAATACACCTATCATTGTAGAATTATTCGAAAGATAGTTTTTTAAACCTAAATAGCCAATTGCTCCATGTGGTTCCGATATATAATTGAATTGTCTGTATAATTCTCTCATTCCTTCAACTGTTTCTTCATCATTGTATGAACACGAAGAAAATTCGGCTTTCAATTGATGAATATTATTATCATAAAGTGCTTGTATACGAACAAAATTACTAGGATTACTAACATCCATAGCATTGGATAATGTTGGAATTGTGGGTTTCACATCAAAATTACCATTGTTAAGGTATTTTGGTATAGTGTCATTACTGTTTGTGGCCGCTATCATGTGATGAATGGGCAATCCTAATTTTTTGGCTACAATTCCCGCACAACTGTTGCCAAAATTTCCGCTAGGTACTGAGAAAACTAATGGTTTATTTTCTTTCTTTAGTTTTTTATACGTTAAAAAATAATAAAACATTTGCGGTAACCATCTCGCAACATTGATGGAATTAGCTGATGTTAAATTCAAATTTTGCAATTCTTCGTCCAAAAATGCTTTTTTTACCATATCCTGACAATCATCAAAAGTACCAACAACTTCAACCGCTTTTATATTTTGACCTAAAGTGGTAAGTTGTCGCTCCTGAATATCACTGACTTTATTTTGTGGATATAGAATAACGACATCAACTCCCGAAACACCTAGAAAACCATTTGCAACAGCACCGCCCGTATCACCGGAAGTCGCTACCAAAATGGTGTTTTTTTGTGATGGTTGTTCACGATTAAAGTAAGCTAAACATCTCGACATAAATCGGGCACCAACATCTTTAAAAGCCAATGTTGGTCCGTGAAACAATTCTAAACTGAAAATAGATGGACTTATCTGAACAACCGGAAACTCAAAATTAATGGTTTCACTAACAATTTGTCTCAAAACTTCTTTAGGTATTTCATCTCCAATGAACTGCTCAATAGCTTTGAAACAAATATAATCATCATCCAATGCTTCTATTTGTTCAAAAAATGATATTGGAAGGGGTACGATATTTTTTGGAAAATAAAGCCCTTTATCCGATGCAAGTCCATCAGTTAACGCTTTTTTAAATTGAACATCCGGTGATTGTAGATTTAAACTTTTGTAAAGCATGTAGTTCGTTTTGCTATTCGCCATTTCTAAGTTGTAAATATGAAAAAACTTATTCAATTAACGAAGTATGATAGTTGTTTTTTTATTAGCATTTATCTCTATTTTTGTGAAAAAAATAATCAAATGCAACTCAAAACCAAATCTTTTTTATATCAGTTACTTTCATTTGCTATTGTATTCCTTCCTTTCAGAATAGTGTTGGACAAATTTACCTCATTAGAAGGAATTTTCCCTTCTATCATTTCGTTTGTAATTACCTTGATTTTGGCACCAAAATTTCAGGTGGTAAAAACGAATGAAGGAGAAAAATTATTTATGAAATGGATTTTTAAAAAAGGAGTACAAGAATTGTAAATCTACTTTTTTGGTGTCAGCTTCTTTTTATAAAGCGGTATAAAATAAGTGATGGTGTAATTCATTCCAATACCAAATTTTCCGCTGTACACTTTGTTGTACCCGGGGATAAAAAGGTTTTCAAAATCTTCCGGTTCTTTGTTACTCATCAAGTAATTCATTCTCAGACTAAATCCGGCATAAAAATTAGAAATGACTTCCGCCTTTACACCAAGTAAGAATTCACCCCAAACAGCGTTTAATCCGTTATATTTTTTACCTGAAATAGTAGCCGGAGCCTCACCAAAGTATGGATTTTCATTGTAAATTTTATAACTGTTAAGTTCCTGACTAAAGGTTGATGAACCAACTCTCAATCCGAAATAAATTAAATTTTCCATATCCAACCAATTCTCATAAAGGTTATAATCAAACCCAACTTTAAGATAACTACCTTTGGTGGTATAATTTAATCGGTCTTCATTTGTGGTTTTATTTTCATTACCAATTTCAGCAGCCAAGTAATATTTTTTAGAAATGCGATAGTCACCTGCAAATTCCAGTCCTTTGTAATTGTCGTTTATTGTACTCAATACCAATCGATAGGCATCAACGCCCACACGAAGACCATAACGCTCTGTTTTTGGAGTGGGAATACTGTCTGATATATTATTTTGTGCTTTTCCGAAAGAAAAAGTGCAAATCAATACAACACTAAAAATACATTTTGATATGGACATCATCTTCGGAATCAATTTTATTTTTTATCAGTTCTATGTTTTCAATCCAAAATTCATCGTCACCCGTTGGATTTGATTTTACAAAACCTTCAAAGAGGTTTAGTTCGAAATTTGTTTTAAATCCGCATCCTCTGGAAATATAAATATCGTTTCTTACATAGTTAAAACGCAATACATCAATATTCGATAAAGTTGACGATGTGGAATTGATATTCAACGTATATTGTGTGAAATTTTCATTTGTTTTTAACGGCAATTCAATTCGGGTAACTAAATTAAAGTTAAGTGTGCTATTAGCCCCATCACCTTGTACAACTAAATTGGCTACTTGCTTTAAAACAGAAGTATTTTGACTATCATAAAAATCAATTATCAGTCGTGGAGTGGTATTGGGTTCTATACAAATGTCATCTTTTTCACAACCTAAAAAAAAGACACTAAACCAACAAAATAGCCAAAATTTTTTCATTTATTTTTTCTCTAAAAGTACAACATTTTCAACATGATGCGTTTGTGGAAACATATCCACCGGTCTTACTCTGGTTACTTTGTAAAGTGCATCAAGAATAGCCAAATCTCTAGCTTGTGTAGCACTATTGCAACTCACATATACAATTTTTTCCGGTGCAACTTTCAATAATTGCTGAACAACATCTGCATGCATTCCATCTCTTGGCGGGTCAGTAATGATGACATCAGGTTTACCGTTTTGTTGAATAAAAGAATCAGTAAAAATTACTTTCATATCGCCAACAAAGAACGAACAATTATCAATATTATTTCTTTTGGCATTTTCTTTGGCTTCGCTGATGGCTTCCGGAACAGCTTCAACACCTACCACTTTTTTTGCTTTTTTAGACACAAATTGAGCAATGGTTCCCGTTCCTGTATATAAATCATATACAATTTCATTTCCGGTTAATCCTGCAAAGTCGCGGGTAATTTTATACAATTCATATGCTTGGTCAGAATTAGTTTGATAAAAGGATTTAGCATTGACTGAAAAATGCAAGCCTTCCATTTCCTCTAAAATATAATCTCTCCCGTGAAATAATTTAATTTCTTGGTCATAAAGCGTATCATTTCCTTTTTCGTTGATAACATACAACAACGAAGTGATGGATGGAAAAGTAGTTTTGATATGATTGAGCAATGCCTCACGCATGTTTTTTTCTTCTTTAAAAAACTGCAACAAAACCATAATTTCTCCGGTTGAAGAGGTGCGAATCATCAATGTTCGTAAAACACCTGTTTGATTTCGGGCATTGTAAAAGGGAATTCCATGCTCATTTGCAAATGTTTTTATTGAATTTCGAATGGCATTTGAAGGATCTTCTTGCAAATAACAATGTTCAATATCGAGAATTTTATCCCACATTTTGGGAATATGAAAGCCCAAAGCATTTCGGTTGGTAAACGTAGCCTCTTGTTGAATTTCATTTTCGGTCAACCAACGACTATCCGAAAAGGAAAACTCCATTTTATTGCGGTAATAAAATTGCTTTTCAGAACCTAAAATGGGCTCAAAATCAGGCAATTCGATTTTTCCAATACGTTTTAGATGATTATAAACCTCATTGTTTTTATAATATAATTGTTTCTCATATTGCATATTTTGCCATTTACAACCTCCACAAACGCCAAAATGCGAGCATTTCGGTTGAACACGATCCTCTGAATAACGGTGAAAGTGAATGGCTTTTCCTTCAAAATACGATTTCCTTTTTTTAAAGGTTTGTACATCTATTACATCACCCGGCACTACATTGGGTGTAAAAATTACTCTACCATCTTCAGCTTTGGCTACTGATACTCCTTTCGCACCGGCATCTAAAACCGTTACTTCTCTAAAAATTATTTTGTCTGATTGTTTTCTTCCCATAACGCAAAAATACTCTTTCAACACAAATTATAAATTATATCAGTCATTTATTTTCATAAAAAAAAGCCTTCGGTTGAGAAGGCTTTCTTTTAAAATAAAGTAATATTAACCCGTAGTGCATTATAAAAAAAGTTGCTCAAAACACTAAAAATTAGTACATTGTATTGACTACCAATCAAATACAATTATGAGCAACCTTGAAGCAAGTTACAAATTAATTTTCAAAGAATTAAGTAAAATTTCAGACGCAGAAA
>CALRRY020000016.1:0-59261 GCA_943370635.1 Variovorax paradoxus | reverse complement strand
ATTTTAAAAGATAAAAATGTTTCTTTTCATTATACAATTGTAGGTATAGAAGAAAACGAAGAACTATTGTTTCAACGAAAACAATTAGGCCTAGAAAAAGAAGTTACTTTTCTAATGAAAATGGACTTTGAGTCTGTAAAATTAAAAATTCAAACTTCTGATATCTTACTTTTGCCAAGTGTAGAAGAGGGAATTGCAAACGTAGCAATTGAGGCAATGGCATTAGGAACAATGGTTGTTTCAACTGATTGTGGTGGTATGATGGAAGTGATTAAAGATAATGAAAATGGTTTTATTTTCAAAGTTAGAAATATTGAACAAATGGCCGATAAAATTCAATATGTGATGAATCTTAGCAATGAAAAACAAAGAAAAATTATTGAGAACGCAAGAATTACTGTTGAAAATCAACATTCTGCTGAAAAGATGATTCATTCATTTTCTAATTTTTATAAAGAAATTTTAAATGAGTAACAAAAAACGAATTGGACTAGTATTACCGAATCATCCTTCCTATTCTGAAACTTTTTTTATTTCAAAGATAAAAGGTTTACAGCAAAAAGGGTTTGAGGTTATATTATTTACAAGTGGTCCAAAAAATAAAAGTTTTAAATTATGTCCTGTAATATATTTAAAAACAAAACTTAGTTTTACTAATTTTATAAAAGAGTTTTTATTTTTTGGAATATTATTGTTTACTCAATTTAGTGTAGTTTATAAACTTTTTTTACTCAATAAAAAGGATAAAATGAGTTGTTCAAAAAATTTCAAAAATCTTTTTCTTAATCGCTATTTTTTGAATCAAAAGTTAGACTGGTTACATTTTGGATTTGGAACAATGGCTTTGGAGCGTGAAAACATTGCTAAAGCAATAAAAGCTAAAATGGCTGTTAGTTTCAGAGGTTTTGATTGGTATGTTTATCCGATAAAAAACATAGATTGTTACCATAAATTATTTAAGAAAGAGGTTAAATATCACGTTCTTTCAAAAGGAATGAAAAACGACTTGATTAAGTATGGAATTCAAGGAGAAAATATTAAAGTAATTTCTCCCTCTATTGATGTAGTTAAGTTTCATAATAATTATGATTCCTCTTTAAAAAGTGAAAAAGAAACTAAAATTATTTCCATTGGAAGATTACATTGGATAAAAGGATATAATTACATTTTTGAAGCGTTGTCATTACTTAAGAAGGAAGGAATAAATTTTAAATTTTCAATTATTGGGGATGGCACAGAGAAAGAACGACTTTTGTTTCAAGCCCATCAATTAGAGATATCTGATAATATAATTTTTTATGGAAAAGTAGATCATGACGAAATGGTAAAAGTGCTTAGTATGCATGATATTTTCATTCAGTACAGTAATCAAGAGGGGTTTTGTAATGCAGCATTAGAAGCACAAGCAATGGAGTTGCTCTGTATTGTTAGTGATGCAGATGGATTAAGTGAAAATATTATAGATGGTGAAACGGGTTGGGTTGTTCCAAAGAGAAGTCCAAAATTACTTTCAAAAAAATTATTAGAAGTTATTAAGTTATCTTCTTTGGATAAAAAAAGTATAAAAATAAAAGCAAGAAGTAGAGTTGAAGTTGGTTTTAACTCAGAAAATCAAGTGAACGCGTTTTATACCTTTTTCAATTTTTAACGATTGTTTAATGAATAGCTATTTTGAAAATATTTATCCCAAATATCAACTTTAAAGAAGTAAATAAAATATCAATTTTTGTTTTGACTAGGCCTTTTTTTTCAACCGAAGGATGGGTTAATGATGTTGAGCTGAAAAAGAAATGGAATATACCTCAATCGATTTGTTATACCAATTCAATTGAGAATTCAGATTTTGTTTTGCTTGCTAATTCTATAAATTGGTATTTTATCAATAAAAGACGTAAAGATTTAGAACAATTAATTGTTCAATGTGAGAAATTGAATTTAAATATTTATGCCTTTATAAATAATGATTTTGGTGTTGCTTTCCAAGAATTTTCTAACATTATTTACTACAGAACTGGTGGTTTTAAATCTCAACTTTCGTCTAAAAACATTGGTTTTCCTGTAGCTTTATCTGATCATTTTCAAAGAATATATAAATTTGATGATCCAATTCCTCGTATGAAATCTCAAAAACCTTCAATTGGTTTTTGTGGTCATGCCAATAGTGGTTTTTTAAAAAGAACGAAAGAATTGACCAAATGTTTTCTTGAAAATTGTAAAAGGTTTATTGAGAATCCACTAAGAAAAGATTGGGAACCTTTGTTTGCATCAGCCTACGAGCGTTGGAGTTTATTGATAAAGTTGCAACAATCATCAAAACTCGATTGTCAATTTATTTTCAGAGTTAACTATCGAGGTGGTGCAAAAACAAAAAAGGAAAAAGAGGAAACAACGTTAGAATATTATAACAATTTATTTCACACTGATTATGTGCTTTGTATGAGAGGTGCAGGCAATTTTTCGGTACGTTTTTATGAAGCTTTGATGATGGGTAAAATCCCTATATTTGTGAACACAGATTGTTTGTTACCGTTAGAAGATGAAATTGATTGGAAAAAGCAAGTGGTTTGGGTTGAATGGCATCAAAGACAAAATATTGCAGAATTAGTTTTTGATTTCCATCAAAAAATTTCAAACGATGAATTCATTCAATTACAACAATCCAATCGCAAAATTTGGAAAGAAAAATTAACAACCGCTTACTTTTTAGAAAAAATATCTAATGCTGTTTAATTCCTTAAAATATTTAAGACCTATTTGGTATTTTAATCTTAGAAGTAAAAAAGATTGGGGTTATTTTCCAACAGCGGAACAAATCAAACATCTTTTTAAACCAGATAATCAATACCTTTCAGAAGAGGGAAAGGAACGAGATTTGGCTTTCACTGCTTTTCAATCCGGTTATATAAATAAAAACTATACAAGTGGATTAAATATTTGGGAAAAGGTAAAAATTCCGGTGATAGATGAGTATCGATTTTTGAGAAAAAATTATCATTCTGTTTGGGTAGTATATGTTTTGCTTTTGAGATTGATTACTTTTCACAATCCCTTTCAAGAAATAACCGGTTTTATTAAAACATTATCTGTAAAAAGGGTAAATTACAGTAAAATTGTATTTAAGTTTGAAGAATACAATACTTTTAAAAGTGAATTGATTGAAAGTAAGCCTTTTTTATCTTTAGTTATTCCAACGTTAAATCGATATACTTATCTTAAAGATGTTTTGAAAGACTTGGAAGTACAAGATTATCAAGAATTTGAAGTGATTATTGTTGATCAAACGGATCCTTTTCAAGAAGAGTTTTACCATGGGTGGAACCTAAATTTAAAATATTGGTACCAACCTGAAAAAGCATTATGGAAAGCAAGGAACGATGCGATTAAATCTGCAAAAGGAGATTATATCTTGTTATATGACGACGATTCAAGAGTCGATTCAAATTGGATTATGGAGCACCTTAAAGTATTAGATTTTTTTCAAGCCGATATTTCTTCTGGTGTTTCATTGAGTACGATTGGGGCTGAAATTCCTGAACATTATAGTTATTTTAGATGGGGTGATCAATTGGATACCGGAAATGTATTGTTGAAAAAAAGTATTTTTGAAGAAATTGGCTATTTCGACTTGAAATTTGAAAAACAACGAATGGGTGATGGAGAATTTGGTTTGAGAGCTTATTTAAATGGATATAAAAATATTTCTAATCCAAAAGCCAAACGAATTCATCTAAAAGTATCAGAAGGTGGATTAAGACAAATGGGAAGTTGGGATGGATGGAGACCAAAAAAAATATTTGGTCCAAGACCGGTTCCTAGCGTTTTATATTTGAGTAGAAAGTATTTTGGAAATGAAATGAGCCTTTATTTTATATTGGCAAATGTTCTTCCTTCATATATTTCATATAAATACAAGAAAAATAAGTTATTAAAGTTAACTGCTATTTTGTTTTTTCCGATATTTTTGCCAATAATTGTTTTTCAAGTTTTAAAATCTTGGAAATTAGCCAGTCAAAAATTAAATGACTAAAACTAAATATATGTTTAGAAAGATAAAAAAAGTACTCGCATTTTATTATTCAAATAAAAAAATATACCATAAATCAAAATTATGTGGTATTGAATTAAAGACACTATCAAATACTATAAGAAAAAAGACAGATAAAGATGATGCATGGTATTTTGCATTACTTCAAAACCATACTACTATTTTTGATTTAGGATGCAACATTGGCTATACATCATTACTTGCAGCTATTCAGCCAAATAACAAAAAAAATGTATTGGTTGATCCTAATCCTGAGGCTTTGGCAAAAGCAGCTCAAAACATGATTGTGAATGGTTTTGGCTTCAAATCGACTTTTATTACTGCTTTTGTTGGGAATCAAGATGGTAAAAAAGTTAAATTTTATACGGTTGGATCAGGTGAAGCGGGAAGTATGTATGCCAGCCATGCCGAAACAGCGAGTGCGGTAAATTCTTTTTATGAAGTAGAAGAAATAACAATTGATACACTTGTTAATAAAGTAGCATTTATTCCTGATTTAGTAAAAATTGATGTAGAAGGAGCAGAATCTCTTGCTTTAGAAGGGGCAGTTTGTTTAGCTGAAAAACAAACCACAAAATTTTTTATTGAAATGCATGCACTTAAAGAGCGTTCGATGAAAGAAAATGCAGCATTAATAATAGATTGGTGTGACAAAAATCATTACAAGGCATTTTATTTAAGTTTAATGACAGAATTGGATGATGCTAATATGATTGCCTCAAGGGGAAAATGTCATTTATTATTAATACCTACCAATGAGCATATTCCGGTATATTTAACAACTATTAAGGAAGGAGATTCGTTACCTATTTCAATTCAATGATGGCTTCACAATTTTCTTATTTTGTAAACGATTGTAAAAGAATTTGTGGGAAAAATAAAGTCAGACTGGTGTTTATTTGGCTTAGTAGAAGTTTTGCAGGTGTTTTTTTATATAGAATAGAAAGAAGTTTGTTTTTGTTATTTGGAAAATATTATAGCTTCATCAGAATTTTATTTTTGCCAATATTTAATATTTTGCAAGCCTATTCAAACATTGATATTCATTATAAAGCAGATATAAAAGGAGGACTGTTAATTCTTCATCCTTCAATGGGAATAACCATTTCAGGGATGGCGAATATAGGCGAAAACTTGACCTTGACCGGTGGAAACGTAATAGGGATTTCAAAAAAATGTGAACTTGATACTTTTAGGATAGGTGATAATTGTAATTTAGGAGCTAATGCTGTAATTTTAGGACCAATTATTATTGGAAATAATATCATAATTGGTGCATCTGCTTGTGTTATTGTAGATTGTTTAATTAACAACTCAATCTTAGTTGGAGTTCCAGCGTCAATAGTAAAAAAGTAGAATTAATAAAAAACAGCATTTAATATACAAAAAATATGATAAATAATTTAATAATATTATCTTATTCACTTTTACCAAAAAGTATAATAAATTTCTTCGGAAAAAGTAAGTTTCTAAAACCTTTAAGGAATTTTATTTTGAGGCCTAATGAAAATGAAAAAATAATTGATACAAATGTGAAATGGGGTTATGGAGAATTCTACTTTTTTGCTCCTCCCAAAATTGCATCTAAGGCAAAATATAATGGTATCGAGAATAAGCTTTTAAAGAATACAATTAAGCTTTTACATAATTACTCAATTTCAGAGCCAGTTATATTGGATGTTGGTGCTAATTACGGATTTGTAAGGTTAGCATTAAAAAATAATTTAAGCAAAAATTCACGTATTTATTCTTTTGAACCGCACCCTTCAATTGTTTCAAGTTTTAAAAAGAGTATAGAAAAAAATAACATAAAAAATATAATTGTTGAAAATGTTGCTGTAGGAAATAAAGATGGGATGATAGATATTAATCTTTACAGCCAGTCTAGTAATATATTGTCTTCTGAAGCAAAAGTTTAAAAAAAAATACAAATTCGACAAATTCAATTGGATTCTTATCTTAATGAGTTTAAAATTGTTCCTAATTTTATAAAGATTGATGTCGATGGTTATGAATTAGAAGTTCTCATGGGTTTAAAGCAAACATTATTAAAGTTCAAACCAATGTTAGTAGTAGAGACCAATGACAACATAGAAATAATTAATTTTTTAAAGGATCTTAATTATGAGTTTTTTAATTTAGATTTGGAGGAGTTTATAGGTATTCCAAACAATGTGTTTTGCATAATTAAAAGTTGAAAAAAATTTTACTTATTACGTCTGAATTTCCACCTTTACCCGGAGGCATAGGAACACATGCTTTTTATTTATCAAAACACTTACAAAAAATTGGTTATTTTGTTACTGTTATTTCTGACATAAGATCTTACAAAGAGGATTTAGATTTTGATACAAAACATGATTTTAAAACCATCAGAATAAAAAGAAATAAAGTTACCTACTTTAATAGAGTTTTTAAGGCAATTATTCATACCAGTAAAAAGGATGTTATAATTTGTTCTGGTAAGTTCTCTCTTTGGATGGGAGTAATTTTACACTTCTTATTCACAAAAAAAAAATATGTGGCAGTTATTCATGGAACAGAATTAACCGCAGGAGGGATTTTATCAAAAAAGTTTACAAAATGGAGTTTAAGTAATTTTGACACTTTAATTGCGGTCTCAGAATTTACAAAACAAATTACGTTAAAGATTGAACCAAATTTGAAAATTATTGTCATAAATAACGGTGTTGAAATTAATCCTAACTATTTATCAGAACATAACAAAAATGAAGAATTAACATTGGTAACAGTTGGGAATTTAACACAAAGAAAAGGACAACAAAACATTATAAAAGCGTTACCTAAAATAATTGAAAAATACCCCAAAGTAAAATATCTATGCATAGGTATCCCTTCTGAAAAAGATTTTTTTCTTCAATTAGCAAAACAATTAAATGTTTTACCTTATATAACTTTTTATGGTGCACTTCAAGATGATAAAAAAAATGCTATTTTAGCAAAAAGTACTATTTTTTGTATGTTAAGTAGTATTTTAAAAAATGGTGATGTAGAAGGTTTTGGAATAGCCATATTAGAAGCAAACCTATTAGGAATACCAGCAATTGGTTCAAACAATTCAGGAATTGTTGATGCTATACATCATAAGTATAGTGGTTTGTTGATTGACCCTAATGACTCAGAACAATTCTTAATAGCCATTGATGAAATTCTTAGAAATTACGATGTATATAGTGAAAATGCAAAGGCTTGGGCAAAAAAATTTGATTGGAATCAAATCATTCTAAAATATATAGATATTATTGAAGCATGAAAAGAAAAAAATTAGTTATTATATCACATACTGAACATTATAAAGATGGTGAGGTTATTAAAGGATGGGGGGCAACTGTTCATGAAATAAATTTTCTTGCTCAATATTGGGAGGAAGTTGTGCATGTCGCATGTTTTTATAATGAAATTGCTCCACCCAGTTCAGTAGCCTATAACCAGAAAAACATTAAATATGTAGCGATACCATCATACGGAGGCCGAACTTTTTTGAAAAAATTAGGAATACTATGGAAAATGCCTTTGATTATCAGAACTGTCAAAAAGAGTTTGATTGGAGCAACTGAAGTTCAATTAAGAACACCAACTGCTATGGGTCTGTTTTTGTTACCACTATTTACTTTTTTTTGGAAAAGAAATTACACATTTTGGGTGAAGTATGCCGGAGATTGGGAGCAAGAAAAACCACCCCGTTCAAATGGATGGCAAAGATGGTTTTTACAACAAAAAGGGATTAATTTTCCTGTTACCATTAATGGGTTTTGGCCCCATCAAGCTGAGCATTGTTATTCGTTTGAAAATCCATGTTTGACCAATCAAAATATTGAAGAGGGAAAAGAAATTTTAATGTCAAAACATTTTCATCCTCCATATAATTTATGTTTTGTTGGTAGGATTGATTTCAACAAAGGAGTAAATCGTATTATTGAAGCTCTCAATAATGTTCCAAAAGAATTAATAAAAGAAGTTCATATTATTGGTGATGGCCCCGATAAAGTTAAATGTGAAAAGTTGGCTGAGAAGTCATTAATTAATATTGAATTTCACGGTTTTTTAAATAGAAATGATGTTCATGAATATTTAAGTCAAGCACATTTTTTTCTATTACCAAGTCTAAACGAAGGTTTTCCTAAAGTAATTGCTGAAGCGGCATGTTATGGTACTATTCCTGTGGTTTCGAATGTAAGCAGCATTAAACATTATTTGAATGATGCAAATGGATTTGTGTGGAATTATAAAACTAACATGTCCTATTCAAAAGTTCTATCGGAAGCATTGTTATCTGATGATTTAACTTTACTATCAAAGTCTGAAGAAATAAATAAATTAGCAAAATTATTCACATTTGAACATTATTATTGGCATCTTTGTAAAACAGTTTTAAAAAACTAGTTTTATTTTTTATTTTACTTCACATATTATAGATGAAATTAATTGTCCAATCTGATACTGAAAATTTAAAACCAAAGGTTCATCATTTGAAATTTGTTCGTGATAACTTTTATTTTATTTTAGTGTCTTTAATGGTTTTTTCATATTTTTATAATTTACCTGTCGTTTCTTATAGTGTTACAGGTGATAATGAACTTCGATTATATGATTTGATAGGATTTGTAATTATTTATATTTATGTGCAGAACTTTAGTTTTTTTATAAACATTATTAACAAGGTAAAAGTCTTTAAATGGTTTCATTATTTTGCAATTTGGTGCTCTGTCACTGTTTTGATAACTTTGGTTTTTAGTGTTTACAAAGATAGATTATGGTTCTTTTTTCAGTCAATATTATATCTTTACCACTTGTGGATTTTTTTTATTACGTCTATCATTTTTTATGTTTTAAGTTTTAATAGAGTTAATTTAAAATATGTAATTTATTCTATACTCATTTTTTCTTTTTCAAATTGTATATTAATCATTTTACAAAATTATGATATAGTTCCATTTCTATGGAATGATATATATAAAAAAGCATATGATAGTTTTTATTCTGGAACTTTAGGACCAAATAAAGTAGTTACAGGAATGTATAGTTTGATAATTACAATTTTTTCTATTGGTCTTTTTTTAAACAAAAAAATTAAAATTTCAAAATTTTTCTTGTTAATAGTAATTCTGATAAATATTTATGTTTTGATTTTATCCGGTTCAAGAACAAGTTATGTAGGGTTATCAGTATTTATTGTTTTTTTTAGTTTTTACAGAACTGGTGGTTTTTTGTTTTTTGGGATATTCGTAGGAGGATTATTTACTTTTTTTATTCTAACCAACGACAAACTCTATGAAAAATTAGATGAAGTTATAAATTCTAGAATTATTGGAAAAGTGAAAAATGAAGAAGATTTAGAAAATGTTAATGTAGGAAATTTATATTCTGATTTAGGTTCCGGAAGAGATCAATTATCTGTTCGTTATTTAAAATATTTAGGGGAAAATCCTGCAATTATTCCTTTTGGAATTGGCTTTAATAATAGATTGACTAAAGGATTTTCTGCCCATAATATGTATCTTAATGTAATTAAAGAACTAGGATTAGTTGGATTTGTTTTATATTTTGGTTGGCTAATTAATTATTTTTTTATTTCATTCAGGAATCATAAAGGATATTCTTTAGCATTAAAAGGGCTTGTTATTTCGATGTTAGTAACGCTATTTTTCGGTGAACATTTATATATTTACAGACCGCTTTTTGCTACTTTGGGGTTATTTTTAATAGTTGTAAATGCCTTAATTTCAACATTACATTACAATGAAGAAATCAGTGAACTTGTATAATCATTCAATAGCAATAGTAATTCCTTACTATAATTCATCAAAATTAATATGTGAAGTAATCAAAAAAATACCAGATTATATTTCCATCGTTTATATTGTTGATGATTGTAGCCAAGAAGAATTACCTTATGATAAAGTTTTAAAAGAGATAAATTCTACAACAAAAATTGTTTTCCTAAAAACTGATATCAATTCAGGAGTAGGTGGTGCAACAAAGGTTGGTTTTAAAAAGGCTCTAGAAGAGAAAGTTGATATAGTCATAAAAATTGACTCCGATAACCAAATGGATTTAAGTTATTTACCTCAACTACTAGAGGTAATTATTTCTAATGGAGCACAATTTGTAAAAGGGAATCGTTTTAGAGATTTTAAATCTCTCCAGAAAATGCCATTTATAAGAAGATTTGGGAATTTATTTCTTTCATTTTTAATTAAAATGGCTACTGGTTATTGGCATGTATTTGATCCTACCAATGGTTATTTTGCAATGAATACAAAAGTTTTAGACAAAATTAATTTCGAAAAATTAGCAAATAGGTATTTTTTTGAAACATCATTGTTGTCTGAGTTATATTTTCAATCAGCTAAGATTAAAGATATTGCAATGCCAGCTATCTATAATGATGAAAAGTCAAGTATGAAAGTTTGGCAAATGCCTTTTATCTTTTCATGGAATTTATTTAAATTATTTGTAAAAAGAATTGTAAAACAGTATTTTTTATACGATTTTAATATTGGTTCAATTTACATAATTTTTGGATTACCTCTTTTGACTTTTGGTTTAGTTTTTGGAATTTTTAGTTGGGTATATTATTCAACAAACCAAATTTTAGCTCCAACTGGTACAATTATGATTATAACTTTGACCATCATACTTGGATTCCAATTATTGCTTCAAGCAATTCAATACGATATAATGAATTCACCGAAATCATCAAATAATGAATAAAGTAAAATTATTACTTGTAATTGTTTTAAATTTAATTATTGCATTTGGCTATTATTTTGACAATACGGATGTTAAAGTAGAGGAAATTTCATCTGATTTAGGAAATATTATACCTATTTGTATTAAGATTGATAATCCGAATCTTTATAAGAATGATTTGTATCTTAACGACATAGAAGATGTAAAATATTATACTCCTTTTTTTGTTCAATCTTTGAGATTTTTATCTATTTTCACAAATAATGACTACCTTCAAGCATTAAATCTCTTGAGTTTTATTACTCATTTTTTTTATGGATTATTCTGGTTTTTACTTTTTTATAAACTCAAAAATGATTACTGGATAGCACTCATTTTTTCTGTATTGTTAAGAGGTGTTTTGTGGTTGCCAGGATATGAATTATCTGGAATTTCTGATTTATGGACCATTATGCCGAGAACAATTTTTCTCGCATTTTTACCAATTCCATTTTTGATTTACAATGATTCAAGTCAGTTAAGAATTTTTTTAGCATCACTATTTCTTGGACTAATTTTTAATTTACATCCCATTACAGGATTAGGAAGTATATTACTTTATTTTTCTGTTTTTATTGTTTTTAAATATTTTAATCATAATAATAATTGTTCGGTAATGCTAAAACAATTTGCAAAAGCTTTTATGTTTTGTATTTTAGGAATGTTACCTTTTTTAATAAACTATATAACAAAAATCGATAATGATTTATTATTAGATAAAAATCTTTTCAATGAAGCTTTTTCATATCGTATTTCAACAAAATTTACGAATCCTATTGCATTTATTTTTGACTGGAACAGGCCGGTTTTCTATTTTTTTGGATTATTTTTTGGATTATTTTATTTTTTTGATTCATCTAAAAATAAATATATTTTTATAGTTTTATTTTTCGTTGCACTTATCATTTTTATATCAGCAAATATATCCGTATATATTGAAAACATTATTAATTATGTTCTAAATAAAAACATAAGGATGTCATTTCAATTAATTCGATTTCAAAAATTGATTATACTTATTTTTCAAATTGGTATGTTTTTTCTAACTATTGAATTATCAAAATTAATTGCAATTAATGAATCGATAAAAAAATATATTTTTCTTTTTTATATGGCACTATTGGTTTTATCTTCCTTGCCAATTTTTTCAAAAGTTCCTTTCGTTGGCGATGATTTGACAACTTCAATATTACCAAAACGATACAAAGTCAATTCCAGTACGACAGATTCTTATCATTTGTCTAAAATGATAAATTATATTAAAAAGAATACAGAAGAAAATGCGGTTTTTTATGGTTCTTACTTAATAAGGACTGGTGCAAAAAAATCAGTAATATTAGATGAAAAAGGTGCTGGAATGTTAATAGAAGGTAATCCCGTAAAATTTGTTAATTGGTACAAAGAAAGATTATATTTTATTTCATTAAATGAAAAGGAGAAAATAATTTTTTTAAAAGATAAAAATGTAAATTACATTATAGATGATAAGCCTTGGGACGAATTAGTTCCAATAAAAGTAATTGGCAATATTTATTTATATAAACTAACTAGTAATGAAAGAAACTAAACAATTATTTAAAAACAAAATAATAGAAATATTAAATAATCAAGGTACTGATGAGGTTTTATCAGAGGCTGCTTTACCAGCATATGCTCATAAAAATAAAATTATTGATTATATTTTTTGGAAAAGATTGTCTTTGGCAGTATCGTTTGTGAAAAAAAACTTTAAATCACATTCTGAAATTCTAGATTTTGGATGTGGAACTGGTGTTCTTTCTTATGAAATTGCAAAAAATGGGCATAATGTGACAGCAATAGATTTAAATTTAACACCTGTTAATATTCTGAAAAATAAAATCAATTATCCGGATAGTATAAATTTTATTCAAGGTGATTTTTTTAGTTTAAATTTTGAAGATAATAAATTTGATGTAATAATTGCTTTAGATGTTTTAGAACATATTCCTTTGGATGAACTTCCTTTATATTTGAAAAAGTTTGAATTACTTTTAAAACCAAGAGGGGTCATAATCATATCAGGTCCCACTGAGAATTGGCTTTATAAGTTGGGAAGATTCTTTGCCGGAAATGATTTTACTGGGCAATATCATGAAACAACTATTGGAAAGATTAAAAGTATTTGTAATAAATACTTTAAAGTTAAACTAATTAGTAAATTAATATGGCCAATTACACTATTTGAAATTTTTTATGCTAAAAAAGTTTAGTTTTTATTTATGATGAAAATTTTATACATAGGAAATAAATTATCTAAGCATGGTTATTCTGTCTCTACAATTGAAACTTTAGGACAGTTTTTTGAAAAGGAAGGTTTTGAAGTAATTTATTCATCCTCAAAAAAAAACAAAGTTTTTCGACTATTTCACATGTGGTTTAGTATACTAACCCATTTTAGAAAAGTTGACTTTGTATTAATTGATACGTACAGTAGTTTGAATTTTTGGTATGCTTACTCTTCAAGTGCTTTATGTAGAATTTTAAAATTGCCTTATCTTCCCATTTTGCATGGGGGGAGTTTACCGGAACGATTTAAAAAAAATCCCAAGCAGGCCTCTTTTATTGTTAACAATGCTTTTAAAACTGTAATCCCTTCTGCATATTTAGAATTTCATCTTCAAAATTATAATATTCCAAGGGCATTTATTATTCCCAATACGATAGAAATAAAAAATTATCCATTCACTGAAAGAGATCAAATAAAGCCAAATTTGCTGTGGGTAAGAGCAATTGACTCAACGTATAACCCTGAAATGGCACTGAAAGTATTAGAATTAATCTCTGAACAATATCCATCAGCTAAATTAACAATGGTTGGTCCTTTTAAAGATATATCTGAGCTACAATGGAAAAAAATAGAAGAAAAGTATAAAGTTAAACCAACTTTAACTGGAAGATTATCAAAAGAGCAATGGATTAAATTATCTTCTGATTTTGATATTTTTTTAAATACAACTAATGTTGATAATATGCCGGTTAGTGTCATAGAAGCGATGGCTTTAGGGTTACCTATTATAAGCACAAATGTAGGAGGACTTCCTTTTTTGTTAGAAAACAATGAAGACGCACTTTTAGTTGAATCGAATAATGAAGTTCAAATGGCAGAAACCGTTTTTAAATTAATAGAAAATAAAGGATTAGCCCACAAATTATCACTCAACGCCCGAAATAAGGTTCAACAATTTGACTGGGAAATTGTTAAAAACCAATGGAAAGAAATTTTAAAATAATGTAATCGTTTTTTTTAAAATTACTAAATTGCATGCTTAAATTAATTGCCAATAAAACAACATGCAAAGTAAAAAGAAAATTCACTTCGAAGTTTCAGAACGAAAAATTCTTTTAAGAGTTTTTGACGTACTTTTTGTTGTCTTTTCATTATATATTGTTGGTGAGGTGTTTAACTTCGATTATTTTTACATAACATCTTCTAATTTTTACTGGACTATACTACTTGGTATTTATATTGTTTTTATTGGAACTATTTTTGAAATGTATAATTTGCAAATAGCAAGTAATCAGTTTCAAATTATCAGAAGTATTGTATTGACAACCGTTACTACCGTTTTAGCTTATTTATTAACTCCTTATTTTACACCCGCTCTTCCTAATAATCGTATTCAAATTTTATATTTTTTTCTTGCAATTTTTTTAGCATTGTTTATTTGGAGAATATTATATCAAAAGTTTCTTGCTTCAAATAGATTTGAAAAAAAAGTGATTTTAATTTGTGATAATCAACAAGCAGACGAGTTGATAGATGGTTTGAAAAGTATAGATCCACATTATTCAATAATTGCAGTAGTTAATCCAAATGAAACAAAAGAATATAAGTTACAAAATAAAGCAGTTAAAGTTATACCATTAGATAATCTGCGAAAATTTATGCTTAAAGTTTCTGTTTCTGAAATTGTTATTGCTACCCAAAATACAGATGAAATTACGGTTTCTCTTTATAATGAGTTATTATACTTACTTGAAAATGGTTTTGTGATTCGAGAATATACTCAAGTATATGAATCATTAACACAACGTATACCGGTTCAATTTGTGTCTAGAGATTTCTATAAATATTTTCCTTTTAGTAGAAGTAACCAAAACAAATTATATTTACTCTCTACTCGTTTTTTTGAAATTATAATCGCTCTTTTCGGTTTGAGTGTCGGAATTTTTATTTTTCCTTTAATTTTTGTTGGAAATTTATGTGGAAACAGAGGAAAAATGTTTTATACTCAAGTTCGAGTAGGTAAAAATGGGCAAGAATTCTCAATTTTCAAATTTAGAACTATGGTTAAAAATGCAGAATCAGAAGGTGCTGTTTTCGCAACCACAAATGATGCAAGAATTACACCATTTGGAAAATTTCTAAGAAAATCAAGACTTGACGAATTCCCTCAATTTTATAATATTTTAAAAGGTGACATGGGAGTAATTGGTCCAAGACCTGAAAGACCCGTATTTGTAAATAAAATAGCAGAAGTTATGCCGTTTTACCAAACACGTCATGTGGTTAAACCAGGACTAACGGGTTGGGCACAAGTAAATTACAGTTATGGTGATTCTATTGATGATAGTCTTATCAAATTACAATACGATTTATACTACATCAAACACAGAAGTATTTTTTTAGACCTCAATATTTTGATAAAAACCTTAAGTACTGTACTTTTTTTTCGTGGTCAATAATTTTCTAAAACGTCTGTGAAAGAATACAAAAATTAGAATATGCGTTATGATAAAAGGAGCCATTAAATTTAAATGAGCTTTATTTAGCATTAACAGTAAGTAGGTAAAAAGACAGAAAACCAGAATTTTTTCCGTTATTTCAAGCCATTTTTTATTCTTTTTTCGATAGAAATAAATCAGAAAAAGTAGAAAGGGATTAAATAGTAAGACATTGTAGTTCATCAAAACTTCTCTATGCTCTGAATAAAATCCTACAGTTAATAAAAATATTCCCAACAAACCGGCAATAGTTAAATAAACATAGAAAAACCATTTACTTCTTAATAGCAAAAGTAAGCCAAGAATAAAATATAATAGTATCGATTTGTTCCACCAACTTTGTGTTTTTATGGAAGAATCTCTCGCGAAGTGTGTGATTTCTTTGCCAACTAATTTTTTACCTTGAAAGGTAGTTTTTTGTAAACTGTTAAACAATTCTATAGGAAGAAATAGTTGCTCTGCAGCTTCATCTGTTCGGTAACCGAATATAATGTTAATACCTAGTTTTTCAAAGTATAAATTATCCATATATGGGTTTAATACTTTTCTATAACTGCTGTTTTTTTCATCGGTCTTTTGAATAATATCTTCTTTATATATTACATTGAGGTGATCTACAACCATAGTGGTACAGTTCTTATCAATAAATTTATAGGTATAAAATTTATCATCAGAATACAATGATTTGGTTAATTGATCAAAAAGTTGTTGTTTTTGTTCAAGTGATAAAGTTAGCTCTTGTTCATAAACGCTTCTATTTTCAAGGCGATAGGCATACAAGAAATGTTCAAAAGGAGCTTGGTCAACATAATATTGAAGGTCACCTTTTACAAATTTCAAGTAAAAATTAGGCGTGCTAAAATCAAACATTCCAAAATTAAAAACGGTGTCAATATTTCTAATCGGATCTTGAATACGAATGCCGGTATGACCAAAAAGTGAATGAAGTTCATCTCCTTTATCGCATGTAATTATACTAATTTTGGATTGCTCTGATAAAGGATAATTTTGGCTTTTGGATACCAAAGAAATCATCATAAAAAAGAGGAGAAGTATTTTTGTTTTCATGGGATTATCTAAAAATACCTAAATCAACTTTAACAGAAAATATATTGGAATATAACGCAACACTTTGGTCTCCAATATCCGTTAAGGCATAATCTACTTGAATGCCCCTATATTTAAAACCTACTCCAATGTTAGGTTGAAAACCAATTCTTTCAGAATCATCCAATTGTCTGACTTGTTGAAAATTTCCAACTCCGGCTCTTAAAAAAACCATATCGGTATAGCCAAATTCAAAACCTAAAGCGGGATCAATACTCACAGCTGAGGTAGAAATAATGTCATTTGTTTGGGCAAATTGCATGTTCAGATTAAAAGCGGCTAAAATGGAATAATCATATCGGTATTCAAATTTTCTTGACACACCCAATTGAGCCTTAGGTAAGGTAATTTCAGTACTTTCAGGCAAATCTTGATTTTCTCCCGGAATAGCACTTGAAATTTTTTCAAATTCCTCTTCATCAATATTCCAAATATTATAAGTTGTAGTAATATCTCTAACCATTAACCCAACTTTCCAATCATTTCTCTCAAATTGAATTCCGGCATCAAAACCGAAACCCCAAGAATTGGCAAACTCTCCGATTACCCTTCTTATCACTTTTGCATTTACACCATATTGCCATCCTGGTACTTGTAAACTTCTTGCATACGAAAAAGTAACACCATAATCGGCTGTAGAAAATTTGCTAATTCGGTTAAAATCAATATTTCCTTCGCTGTCTATTAGTTGTGTAGTATTCAAAATGTCATCAACTCCGAATCGAATAAGTGAAATTCCCCAAGCACTTCTGTCATCAATTGGTTTAGCAAAGGAAGCATAATCATATTGAGCAATATTAGCAAAATAACTGGCGTGCATTAATGCACCTTGACTATCTTCTAAACCCATCAATCCGGCCGGATTCCAATATCCGGAATTTACATCGTTTGTACTTGCAGTAACAGCATTGGCCATTCCCAAAGCTGCAGCATCCACTCCAATATTCATAAATTCATTGGAATATTTCCTAACTGCTTGACCGGATGCCAAACTGAAAATCAGTAAAAACAAAAAAATAATAGGTTTTATCAAAGCAATTTTTTATTATCAATCAGCAATAGGTCACTTTTTTTTTCAAAAGTAGGGATTTTTCATTTCTTTTTTTCTATGAATTTTAAATAAATAACTTCTTTCCCTCCCTTTTAAAATATCAATAAACAAACGCATTACTTTAATCGTTATTGTATTAAATTTGCATTCAAAGATAATTTATGAGCATTAAATCAAAAATTCCAAATTTTATAACGTTACTCAATTTACTATCCGGTTGCATTGCAATGGTGTTTGCCGCATCTGATCAATATCTCTTGACTTTTATATTTGTAAGTTTAGGCATCTTATTTGATTTTTTTGACGGATTTTTGGCAAGGATTTTTAAAGTTCAAAGTCCATTAGGGGTTCAATTAGATTCGTTAGCTGATATGGTAACAAGTGGATTAGTTCCCGGTTATGTTATGTTTAAAATGATATTCAAATATCAGAATCAAGGCATTTCTATATTAGATGATTTTTTTCCGATTAATCATGTATTGCCCATATTGGGTTTTAGTATTACATTAGGAGCATGTTATAGGCTTGCTAAATTTAATATAGATTCCAGACAAACTAATTCTTTTATTGGACTTCCAACACCTGCAAACGCATTGTTTATCTTAAGTTTACCTTTGATAATTGATACGACCCAATTTGTTTTCTTAAAAGATTTTCTCAGCAATGCTTATGTTTTGATGGTATTGTCTTTTTTAAGTGTTTACATAATGAATGCCAATATTCCTTTGTTTTCTCTTAAAATGAAAAACTTTTCATGGCAAAGCAATAAGTTTCAATTCATATTTCTGATTATTTCATTTTTTTTACTGATTTTCTTAAAGATAATTGCTTTACCGATAATTATTATGTGTTATGTTGTATTGTCGGTTATCCAAAATAAAATGAATTCTTAAACGTTTTGCTTTTACATGTATTATGGCAAAACAAGTAAAACGTAAACCGACAAGTAAGCGAAGACCGGCAAAGAAAAAGATTTTTTTTTCCAGTAAAATGATTGGTCTTTTGATAACAGTATTAATTTTATCATTTATCGGAATTACTACATATCATTATCGTGATGCTTTGGCCTATTATTTTAGTTTTCGCTCAAAACATAAAATTGAAAATTCTAATGCTACAAAAGTAGAAGAAGCTAGAATTTTTCAAGTGTTGAAACGGCATGAAAACATGGTTTATGGCTTGGATGTCTCTCAATATCAAGGTCAAATTGAATGGGAAAAAGCAAAAATAGTAGAAGATACCTTTCAATTGCAATTTGTTTTCATTAGAGCAACTGCCGGAAAAGACAAACTAGATTCCCGTTTTCATGAAAATTGGAAAAATGCAAAAGCGGCTGATTTTATTTGTGGGGCCTATCATTATTATCGTCCGAATGAAAATTCACTTCTTCAAGTGGAGAATTTTATTAAGCATGTTCGTCTAAAGAAAGGTGATTTTCCACCTGTTCTAGATATCGAAAATTTACCTAAAGTGCAATCTATGGATAGTTTAAAAGTGGGTTTAAAACGATGGCTAACAAAAGTTGAAAACCATTACAAAGTAAAACCAATTATTTATTCAGGAGAAAAATATTTTAATGATTTTCTTGAGGATGAATTTAAAGGCTATACTTTTTGGATTGCCAATTACAATTTTTTTGTAGAGGATTGTAAAGACCATTGGACGTTTTGGCAATTTACTGAGAAAGGCTCCGTTCCCGGAATCAATGGAAATGTAGATTTAAATATCTACAATGGAACCCCCAAAATGATGAATTATTTACGGATTCAATAAAAACTAAAACTCCAATTTCTTTTTTCTTAATTCGAAGTTTTGCCCTAAGTATACCTTTCTAACCATTTCATCTTCAGCAAGTTCTTCCGGAATTCCGGCTTTTAAGATACCCCCTTCAAACATTAAATAAGTTTTGTCGGTAATAGCCAAGGTTTCTTGCACATTGTGGTCGGTGATTAAGATGCCAATGTTTTTATTTTTCAATTGAGCCACAATACGTTGAATGTCTTCAACCGCAACGGGGTCAACACCGGCAAACGGCTCGTCTAACAATATAAATTTTGGGTCAGTAGCGAGGGCTCGAGCAATTTCAGTTCTACGTCTTTCACCTCCGGAAAGTAAATCACCTCGATTGGTTCGAATATGTTCTAAACTAAATTCTTCAATTAAACTTTCCATTTTAGCAATTTGCTCTTCTTTAGAGAGTTTGGTCAATTGCAAAACACTTAATATATTATCCTCAATACTCAATTTTCTAAATACAGAAGCCTCTTGAGCCAAATAACCAATTCCATTTTGAGCTCTTTTATACATAGGAAAATCGGTAATTTCCATATCATCCAAATATATCTTACCACTATTTGGTTTTACTAAACCTACAATCATATAAAAAGAAGTGGTTTTCCCGGCTCCGTTTGGACCAAGTAATCCCACAATTTCTCCCTGATTTACCTCTACAGATACACCTTTTACAACACTTCTGCCTTTATAGGTTTTAACGATATTTTCGGCTCTTAATTTCATTTTTTAGATGCTGAGTAGCTAAGTTACTAAGGTTCTGAGTTTATAATTGACTGCAAATAAACAAATTTAGACCTTTTAAATATTAATATTAACAATAGATTATCTTATTTTTGGTTTTCTAAAGCCTCCCAAAATTCATACGCTCTTCGCAAATGCGGAATCACTATTGTGCCTCCAACTAAAGTGGCAATTCCCATTGCCTCCATCATTTCCTCTTTGGTTATGCCTTCTTTATAACTGGTTTCCAAATGATATTTTATACAATCATCGCATCTTAATACAGTTGAGGCTACTAAACCTAAAAGTTCTTTTGTTTTTACATCTAAAGCCCCTTCTGAATAGGCATTTGTATCTAAATTAAATATACGTTTGATGACTAAGTTGTTGTCGGCCAGTAGTTTTTCGTTCATTTTTGAACGATAATCATTAAATTCTTGTACTAAATTTGACATGAAATTTTATGTTTTAATTTTTAAAGTTTCTCTTTTGGTCACAAATGCACTAATAAATATGCTTATTTCGTATAACATCATAATTGGAATAGCAACTATAACTTGACTTATAACATCAGGCGGAGTAATAATAGCAGATAAAATCAATACAATTACCAAAGCAATTTTTCTGTATTTACGCATAAAAGTGGGTGTTATTAATCCTAATTTACTCAGAAAATAAATAATAATTGGTAATTCAAAAAGTAACCCACATGCAATTACAGATGTTTTTATCATTCCGGTATAAGATTCCAAATTAAACTCATTAACAATTTCAGCACTAGCACTAAATGAACCAAAAAAGTAAACTGATAATGGGGTAATAATATAATAGCCAAATAGAACTCCTAAAAAGAAGAGTAAGGAAGAAACAAATATAAATAGTTTGGCGTATTTTTTTTCATTATCATACAATGCCGGACTGATGAATTTCCAAACTTCCCAGATGATAAATGGGAATCCAAGTATGAATCCTGTGGTGATACAGGTCCAAATTAAAAAGGAAATTTGACCGCCCATATCCGTATTTTGAATGATAAAGGGCATTTCCACTTTACAAATATCATTGTCTTGAAAACCAAAAAACTGTGTTACTTCGCAAAAAAAACGATAGGTAATAAAATCTGGATTTTTAGGACCAAATAATATTTTTTCAAAAATAAAGTCACTAATAAAAAAAGAACCTAAGGCCAATACTAAAATGGCAATTGTACTTCTCACTAATAACCATCTCAGTTCTTCCAGATGGTCTAAAAATGACATTTCTTTTAAATTGTTTTTTGCCATTATACAATGCCTTCTTTTAAAATGTCATGCAAATGAATTACACCTTTATAATCATTGTTTTCAGATACAATCAACTGTGTTATGGAAAAATCTTCCATTATATTTAAAGCTTCAACCACCATGCTATTCGGTTTAACCATTTTCGGATTTTTAGTCATTATGTCTTTAGCAGTAATTCCGGAAATTGTTTCCGTTTTACTTAACATTCTTCTAATATCACCATCGGTTATGATACCAATAATTTGATTGTTTTCAACAACAGCAGTTACTCCTAAACGCTTTTCTGAAATTTCAAAAATTACGGACTGAATGTTGTTTTCCGGAGAAACACTTGGTTTTTTTGTTTCATCTAACATGTCTTTTACACGGAGTAATAATTTTTTACCCAAAGCACCACCCGGATGATATTTTGCAAAATCTTCACTTTTAAATGCTTTTAATTCCATCAAACAAACCGCTAAACAATCCCCCATAACCAACTGTGCCGTTGTGCTGTTAGTTGGAGCTAGATTATTCGGACAAGCTTCTTTTTCAACCGTTGTATCCAATATAAATTGAGCATTTTTTGCTAAAAAGGAAGTTAAGTTTCCGGTCATGGCAATTAATGTATTTCCAAATGTATTTAAAATTGGAACTAAAATTTTAATCTCTGGACTATTACCACTTTTTGAAATGCAAATCACTACATCATCCGGTTGAACCATGCCTAAATCACCATGAACTGCTTCAGAGGCATGCAAAAATAAGGATGGAGTCCCGGTAGAGTTTAAAGTAGCAACAATTTTTTGAGCAATAATGGCACTTTTTCCAATTCCGGTAACAACTAACCGACCTTTTGAATGATGAATCAATTGAACACATTTTGCAAAATCATCGGTTAACAAATCAGCCATTTGTGAGATAGCCTTACTCTCTGTTAAAATAGTTTCTCTGGCAATGGATAAAATTTTTTCGTTGTTTATCAAAACAGAATAAATTTAAATTTGTACGAATAAAAGAAAGTTGTATCTTTATGGATGCAAATTTAAAATAAAATACCCATACATAAGAATGAATCCCAACGAAATTGATATTCATAAGGAATTAAAAAAGTATTTTGGCTTTGATCAGTTCAAAGGTCTCCAAGAAAAGGTAATTACCAGTATTTTAAATAAAGAAAACACATTTGTAATCATGCCGACTGGTGGTGGAAAATCAATGTGTTACCAACTTCCGGCTTTAATTCAAGATGGAACGGCAATAGTAGTATCTCCTTTAATTGCTTTGATGAAAAATCAAGTTGATGCAATTAGAAGTGTTTCATCTGAAGATGGAATTGCTCATGTTTTGAATTCTTCGCTTACCAAAACAGAGATTAATCAAGTTAAAAAAGATATTACTTCAGGAATTACAAAATTGTTATATGTAGCTCCTGAATCACTTGCTAAAGAAGATTATGTAGATTTTCTCAAAACTGTTTCAATTTCTTTTATAGCAATCGACGAAGCTCATTGTATATCAGAGTGGGGACATGATTTTCGACCGGAATATAGAAATTTAAAAAATATAATTAAACATTTAGGGAATGTTCCGGTTATTGGTTTAACAGCAACAGCAACTCCAAAAGTACAAGAAGATATATTGAAAAATCTTGATATGTCTGATGCTAAAACTTTCAAAGCGTCATTCAATCGCCCAAATTTGTTTTATGAAGTACGTCCGAAAACTAAAAATATTGAAACGGATATCATTAAATTTATCAAACAAAATAAAGGTAAATCAGGTATTATTTATTGCTTAAGCCGAAAAAAAGTTGAGGAAATTGCCCAAGTATTGCAAGTAAACGGAATTAGTGCTGTGCCTTATCATGCCGGATTAGATGCCAAAACTAGAGCCAAACACCAAGATATGTTCCTAATGGAAGATGTAGAAGTGGTTGTAGCTACAATTGCTTTTGGAATGGGAATTGATAAACCGGATGTTCGTTTTGTGATTCATCATGATATCCCTAAATCACTCGAAAGTTATTATCAAGAAACCGGTCGTGCCGGTAGAGATGGAGGAGAAGGCCATTGTTTAGCTTATTATTCTTATAAAGACGTAGAAAAATTAGAAAAATTTATGTCTGGTAAACCAGTAGCAGAACAAGAAATTGGTTTTGCATTGTTGCAAGAAGTTGTAGCTTATGCTGAAACTTCTATGTCACGACGTAAATTTTTACTGCATTATTTTGGTGAAGAATTTGATAATGAAACCGGCGAGGGTGGTGATATGGATGATAATGTCCGAAATCCAAAACCAAAATCAGAAGCCAAAGATAATGTAGTCAAAGTGCTGCAAGTAGTCAGAGATACTAAACATTTATATAAATCAAAGGAAATTGTATTCACCTTGATGGGGAAAATCAATGCGGTTATAAAAGCTCATCGTACTGATACACAAGATTTTTTTGGTTGCGGTAACGATAAAGACGAACGTTATTGGATGGCGTTAATTCGTCAGGTATTGGTGGCCGGTTTATTGAAAAAAGATATTGAAACGTATGGAATTTTAAAATTAGCGGATGAAGGTGCCGCTTATTTAAAAAATCCAACTTCTTTTATGGTTACTGAAGACCATGAATATAGTGATGATGAGGATGATGCAATTATCACGGCTTCAAAATCTTCCGGAACGGCTGATGAAGCGTTAATGGCCATGCTCAAAGATTTACGTAAAAAAGAAGCAAAAAAAATTGGTGTTCCTCCATTTGTGGTTTTTCAAGATCCTTCACTTGAAGATATGGCCTTGAAATATCCAATTTCTCTCGATGAATTAAGTAATGTGCATGGTGTTGGAGAAGGAAAAGCTAAGAAATATGGTAAACCTTTTGTTGAATTAATTGCTCGATATGTTGAAGAAAATGATATTATTCGACCAGATGATTTGGTCGTAAAATCTACCGGAGCAAATTCTGCCAATAAATTGTATATCATTCAAAATATTGATAGAAAACTTTCACTTGAAGATATTGCCAAAGCAAAAGGGTTAACAATGGATGCTCTTTTAAAAGAAATGGAGCAAATTGTGTATTCCGGAACTAAATTGAACATCAAGTATTGGATAGATGAAATCTTAGACGATGATCAACAAGATGAAATCCAAGAATATTTTATGGATTCCGAAACCGATAAAATTGAAGACGCTCTAAAAGAATTTGATGGCGATTATGATATTGAAGAATTGCGGTTGATGCGAATCAAATTCATTAGCGAAGTAGCAAATTAGTGTTCAGTCTCAGTCTCAGTTTACAGTCATCGTAATCTGAGAACTGAGACTGAGACTGCAAACTATTCAAAAATTTCCCCTCTATGAGGTTTCAAAGCATCGCGAACAGCTATCATGTTTTCATCTGTTACCACCATATAAGCAATGGCATGCAATTCGTTGTAAACTTCAAAACCGGTAATGTTTAAAGGAAGATTTTCTGCATGGATAAATTCTTTTAAATGAATTTCATGATGCTCCGCCGTTTTGGCTGAAACCGGACCTCTAAAGTCCCAAATTAATTTTATCTTTCTGGACATTTTTTTACTGCAAAATTAAATGCATTTTATGAAAAACTTCTTATTTGCTTTACTTTTATTTTCGGTTGGAATGAAGGCTCAAAAACTTTCAACTGAGCAAGCCAATCATTTGGCTTCATTACCTGTAAAATGTTTACAACAAGAATTTCCCAATAAATTAAATCAGCTATTGTTGGATTCAGCGGAAATTCTTTCGCCTAAACAATTGCATCCCGCTTTTTATGGATGCTTCGATTGGCATTCGTCTGTGCATGGGCATTGGAGTTTAGTATTTTTGTTGAATCACTTTCCAGATTTAGCCAATAAAAATGAGATTATTCAGAAGTTAAGAAACAATTTGTCAAAAGAAAACATTCAAGTTGAAGTGGCCTATTTTTCTAAAAATCACGAAAAATCTTTTGAACGAACCTATGGTTGGAATTGGTTATTAAAACTGCAATTAGAATTAGAAATCAGCAAAGAGCCTTTTGCTAAAGAATTGGCACAAAATCTCAAGCCATTGTCTGATTTGATTATTTCTCGATATGCTGAATTTTTACCAAAACTTTTATATCCTGTTCGAGCAGGAACGCACAATAACACAGCATTCGGACTCACATTTGCATGGGATTATGCAATCTATTCCAACAATAAAAATTTTCAAAATTTGATAACCGAAAACGCCAAACGATTATTTTTATCCGATGAAAATTGTCCATTATATTGGGAGCCCAGCGGCACTGATTTTCTCTCTCCATGCATGGAAGAAATCGGAATAATGAGTAGAATTTTACCCGAAAAGGATTTTTTATCGTGGTTAAAAAGGTTTAATAAAAGCATATTTAAAAAAGATTTTAACTGGGAAGTTGCCCGAGTTTCAGATAGAGCAGACGGTCATTTGGTGCATTTAGACGGACTAAATTTCAGTCGAGCTTGGAATTTTTATCATTTAATTAAGTTATATCCAAATCAATTTTCTCACTTAAAGACATTAGCCGATAAACACCTCAATTTTTCACTTCCATCTGTAGTCGATGGAAATTATGAAGGCGAACATTGGTTGGCTTCGTTTGCGTTAAAAGCTTTTGAGGAAAAAGAATAATTATTTAAGTATATATTATATATATTTGTAAAAAAAAATATAGCATGAGAAAACTTATCGATTTAGACCAAAAAACATTAACAAAATTGAAATTTTTATCTGTTTTTGAAGACATTAGTGTAAAAGCATTAATGGAAAAAGCTATTCAAACGTATATTCAAAACAAAGAATTGGAACGCTTTTCAAAATTGTCAGATGAAGAGAAAGAAGATTTAGGATTATTGTTATTAATGCAAGAAGCAGATCGTGAGGATATTGTATCAGAGGAAGAGATTTTTAAAGCATTACAATAATGGAAGTTGTTTATTTGAAACAATTTTTAAAAGACATTCAGAAATTAAATGAAGCGAAAGTTAAAAACGAAATATTGCATCAAATTTCTAGTTTTAAAAAAGCGGACAGTTTAGAAGATATTTTACAAGTGAAAAAATTGAGAGGACATTCAGAGGCTTATCGTTTACGAATTGGAAAATACCGTTTGGGTTTTTATTATGATGGAGAAATAATTCAATTTGCTAGATTTGCAAAGCGAGAAGATATCTATAAACTTTTCCCATAAAATTTCAAAATGCCCAAAGAACTGCTCATACAAGTATCACCCGAAGTAGCTGCTAATGATTTTTTACTCAAAGATCATGTGGCAAAAATGATTCGGGTTTCTGTTAATGAAATGCAGCATATTTCCATTCTTAAACGTTCGATTGATGCTCGTCAAAAGGCAATCAAAATCAATTTAAAGTTGATGATTTTCTTTCAAGGAGAATCTTTCACTGAACAAAAAATAGAATTACCCAATTATCTGAATGTTACCAATCAAAAAGAAGTAATTGTCATTGGTGCCGGTCCGGCCGGACTTTTTGCCGCTCTTCAACTCATCGAACTAGGTTTGAAACCCATCGTTATCGAACGTGGCAAAGATGTTCGCGGTCGTCGCCGTGATTTAAAAGCCATCAACGTTGATCACATCGTTAACGAAGATTCTAACTATTGTTTTGGAGAAGGTGGTGCTGGAACCTATTCTGATGGAAAACTCTACACGCGTTCTAAAAAACGAGGTGATGTGGATAGAATTTTGCAATTATTGGTTGGTTTCGGAGCTTCTCCGGATATTCTAGTCGAAGCTCATCCACATATCGGAACCAATAAGTTACCACAAATTATTCAAGATATTCGGGAGAAAATCATCGAATGTGGCGGACAAGTTTTGTTTGAAACCCGTGTGACCGATTTTATTGTTAAAAATAATGAAATGCAAGGCATCGTTACCCAAAAAGGTGATACGATTTCGGCGAATAAAGTCATTTTGGCCACCGGACATTCCGCACGGGATATTTTTGAATTATTAGATAGAAAAAAAATCCTTATCGAAGCCAAACCTTTTGCGTTAGGCGTTCGTGCGGAACATCCGCAATCTTTAATTGACAGCATTCAATACAGTTGTGACTTTCGTGGGGATTATTTGCCCCCGGCTCCATATTCTATCGTGAAACAAGTAAATGGTCGCGGCATGTATTCCTTTTGTATGTGTCCCGGCGGCGTAATTGCTCCCTGTGCAACCAGTCCGGGTGAAGTGGTAACCAACGGTTGGTCGCCTTCCAAAAGAGATCAAGCCACCGCCAATTCCGGTATTGTAGTAGAATTGAAATTAGAAGACTTCAAACCGTTTGCCAAATTCGGACCCTTAGCCGGAATGGAATTTCAAAAAGCCATTGAACAAAAAGCTTGGCATTTGGCTGGCCAAACACAAAAAGTGCCTGCACAACGCATGATTGATTTTACGCAAAATAAAGTTTCCGCTTCCATTCCAAAAACGTCTTATGTTCCGGGAACTACATCGGTGGAAATGGGTCAGGTTTTCCCTGGATTTTTAACGCAAATCATGCGAGAAGGATTTTTGCAATTCGGAAAATCAATGAAAGGTTATTTAACCAACGAAGCTATTTTGCATGCTCCGGAAAGTAGAACGTCCTCTCCGGTTCGCATTCCACGTGATGCTCAAACCTTAGAACATCTTCAAATTAAAGGCTTGTATCCTTGTGGAGAAGGAGCAGGGTTTGCAGGCGGAATTGTTTCTGCTGCCATTGATGGCGAAAAATGTGCGTTAAAAATTATGGAGAGTTTGAATTACTAAAATTGATTCAACACCCGTTAAACTTTTCACAATTCCATATAAAACAAAATAAAAACGAACTTTTTCTTACCTTTGATGAGCTATAAATCAGCTATGACAGAAGAAAAAGTAATTTTAGTAAACGAAAACGACGAGCCAATTGGGTTGATGGAAAAACTCGAAGCTCATGAAAAAGCAGTGCTTCATCGTGCTTTTTCTGTTTTTGTATTGAATGATAAAAATGAAGTGATGTTGCAACAACGAGCTCATCACAAATACCATTCACCTTTGTTGTGGACCAATACGTGTTGCAGTCATCAACGAGAAGGAGAAACCAATATTCAAGCCGGATCACGTAGATTATATGAAGAAATGGGTTTTACTACAGAATTAAAAGAGTTGTTTCACTTTATCTATAAAGCTCCGTTTGATAATGGTTTAACTGAACATGAACTCGATCACGTGATGATAGGGTATTATAATGAAGCACCAAAAATAAATCCCGATGAGGTAGAAAGTTGGAAGTGGATGAGTATAGAAGCCATCAGAGATGATATTCAAACGCAATCTGAAAATTATACTGTTTGGTTTAAAATCATTTTTGATGAGTTTTACCATTATCTAGAAGATCATAAACTGTAAAATATCAATAACAAAATTCAATTTCAAATTTCAATAAAATGAGAGTTACAGTTTCCCGAAAAGCACACTTTAATGCCGCTCACCGATTGTATAGAAAGGACTGGTCCATGGAAAAAAACGATTTAGTTTTTGGGAAATGTAACAATCCCAACTATCACGGACACAATTATGAATTGATCGTAAGTGTTGCCGGCGAAATTGACCAAGAAACCGGTTTTGTGATGGATGTAAAAATTCTGTCCGATTTAATCAAGGAACACATTGAAAATGCGTTTGACCATAAAAACCTGAATTTAGATGTTCCGGATTTTGCAGATTTGAATCCTACCGCGGAAAATATTGCGGTAGTAATATGGAATAAATTGAGAATTCACATCAAAGATTCTCTTGATTTAGAAATTGTTTTATATGAAACTCCGCGAAATTTTGTAACCTATAAAGGAATTTAAGATGGCATTGAAAGTAGGGGATAAAGTACCAAATTTCACCTCAGTTGATACAAACGGCAACGAGTTTAAAAGTCAGGATTACCTTGGCAAACAATGGATAGTGCTGTATTTTTATCCAAAAGATGACACACCCGGATGTACCGCACAAGCTTGTGGTTTTAGGGATAGTTATCAAGATTTTAAAGAACTTGGGGCAGAAGTTATAGGTGTAAGCTCTGACAGCACTGCGTCTCACTTGAGTTTTAAAAAGAAATTTAATTTGCCATTTATTTTGCTTTCTGATACGAATAAAAAAATTAGAAATCTTTTTGGAGTTCCAAATGATTTTTTTGGGTTATTACCCGGTAGATCAACTTATGTTATCAATGAGCAAGGAATTATAAAAATGATATTTGATAGTGTGACGGCCAAAGCACATATTACAAAAGCTTTAGAAATGCTGAAAAAAAGATAGTCTTTCAATTAATCCAAAGATTAAGGTACTTTACCGACATAAATTTGCAATTCATAAAATAAAAAAGCAATTACAACACAATTAAATTTATTTTTGCCTCAAAATAATACAAATGAATTTATATCCTTTTCAATTTGAACCCATTCTAAAAGAACGCATTTGGGGCGGAACCAAATTAAAAAATTATTTAAACAAACCGATTACTTCTGAAATTACAGGAGAAAGTTGGGAACTGTCAACTGTTCCATCTGATGTTAGTGTTGTAAAAAATGGTCTTTTCAAAGGTAAAAATCTCAATGAATTGATTGATTTGTATCCAGAAGAAATGCTTGGCAAATCGGTTTTTGCTCGTTTTGGAAAACAATTTCCTTTACTGTTTAAATATTTGGATGCTCGTGAGGATTTGTCGATTCAATTGCATCCGAATGATGAATTGGCAAAAGCTCGTCATAATTCGTTTGGTAAAACCGAAATGTGGTATGTCATGCAAGCGGATGAAAATGCCCGTTTGATTGTTGGTTTTAAAGAAGATTCTTCTCGAGAGGAATATTTGCATCATATTGAAAATAAAAAGCTCATTTCACTATTGAATGAAGTTCCTGTTAAAAAAGGAGATGTTTTCTTTTTAGAAACCGGAACCATTCATGCCATTGGTGCCGGAATCGTGATTGCCGAAATTCAACAAACCAGCGATGTTACGTATCGAATTTATGATTGGGATAGGGTAGATGCTAATGGAAACGAACGCGAATTGCATACTGAATTGGCGTTGGATGCAATCAATTATAAAACAACTTTTGCTAAAAAAGAATACAAGTCAACTGAAAACAAAAGCACTTCACTAGTAGATTGCCCATTCTTTAAAACCAATATTATTCCGCTCAATGGTGAATTGTTGATTGAAAAAAACGATGATTCATTTATGGTATTCATGTGCACAGAGGGTAGTTTTGAGTTGTTTTTGAACGATGAAAAATATACGTATCAAACCGGTGATACGATTTTACTTCCGGCTATACTTTCTACTTTCGTCTTAAAAGGAACTGCTACACTATTAGAAGTCACGGTTTAGTATCATATTGATTATTGCTTTTTCGCCAAGAATTACACTACTATCACGAATTTGTAAAGTATAAAATTCATGCTAATTCTTGTATTTAGTGGCAATTAATAAAATTTTTAAGTAATTTTGCACCGCAATTAAAATTAAATAAAAAATGGCAAGTATTAAAAATTTGAAAAAGGACATCAACTTTGTGATGGGAGATATTATTGAGGCAGTTTATATACACGAGATGACTACAACCGGAAAGCCAACGGAACAATCAAATGCGTTAATTGATGAAGCTATTGCTACTTTTGATTCATTAATCGTAAAAGTAAACGATAAAAAAGTAGAAAACAGAAAAGCTCATTTAAAACAAGTAGAGAAAGATTTAGAAGCGGCTGCAATTCAATTAGTTAAAAAAGTTAACGCACTTTAATCGAATTTTTTGATAAAAAAAGTGCTTTTTTGTTTTGGAATATTCATTTTCAAAATTATATTTGCACTCACATTGAGACGCCGGTGTAGCTCAGCTGGCTAGAGCAGCTGATTTGTAATCAGCAGGTCGTGGGTTCGAGTCCCTCTATCGGCTCAATTTTTGAAAGGATAACTTTAGGGTTATCCTTTTTTTATGGAGTAAAGTATGGTAATCTTTCGGATTAATTTCTAGTTACTTTTTCATTGTGATTTATTTAATCTTTTTCTTAGTCACACGAATGGATTAGTGCGACAGGGGATATTGTTTATTTTTCAGTTTCAATTTAGTATTAAATTTATCTTTCCACTTTTCAATATTAACTTTTGAGTAATTTTGTAAAATCTCTAATTAATTTAACGATACTAAATATGATTCAATTTGATATATACAGAGATTCTACAAAAGAAATATATGCAGATGATATTCCCATATTTTCAAAATCTGAATATTGGGGAAATTTGAGCAATAAAGTTTTATTTATATTCAATAGATTAGATTATCTAAATGATACTTTAGTTTCAATATGTGAAAAAGTAGAAATTTATAATTTTAATTTTAAAAAAAGAAATGGTTTAACAAGCAATAAAGTTAAGATTATTCCTTATATTGAAATCATACACGTTATGTCTGATCTACGAATGATAGTAGATGAGCTTATTGCTTTGTTATATATCGTTGAAAAGCGAGAAATTTTAGGTGATTATCCTAATAAAATAGAGATAGAATGTATTGGTGATTTGTTACGAAAATGGGATGAAAAAAAATTAGATGATGTTAAATTTTTTATCAATTATAAAGTCTTTTTGAAAAATGTGAATGATATTACTAACACTTACAAACATTCATTTATTAACGACCATATAATATTTTATAGACAACTTGAAAAGCCAACTGTTTATGCTATAAGAAATTTTAATAGAGAATTTGATATACATAAAAATAAGTTAATCTCAATTCCATTAGAAGATATTATCAGTGATTTTAACAGAATGTTTAAAGAATATAGAACTCTACTAAAAAAAATTACTTTAGAGCAAATAGTGAAAGATTTCGAAAATAAAAAAATTAAATAAATAACAATTTCTTTACAAAATATTTGAAATCAGTAAGGAAATCTTCTCGGTTTTGTTAATCAAATCGGTCAGAAAAATTATTTTGATAGTCTAAGTTATCAACGATAAAAAAAGTATAAAAAACTATTCCAGTGTTCAGAAATTTATCATTTGCAACTCTAATTTCAATTGTAGTGGTCTTCCCTTGATAAAGTTTTAGAATTTCTCCATCTACCACTTTTGAGTTTTTCAATTTAAAACCTAATGTTTTAATTTTTGATATATAATTATTATATTTTTCCTTGTTGGTGATTTGGATTGATATTCGTTTTCTGTCTGAATTTTGAGAATAGAAATAGGTTAATATCGAAGCTGTACTGTTGGTTCCTTTAACTTTACCGTTTCCAAAACTAGCAGTGCCAAATGAATTTTCACTTGACTTTTTACCTTCAATATAATCCCAACCTTTTACAGTAAGATATTCTTCAACATCTGCAAGGTCTTTATTTCTAAATGATAAAATATCATCTAATGTCAAATTCTGACCAATTCCAATAATAGGAAAAAGTAAAATTAAAAATACTAGATTTAGTTTAGTTTTTGACGTTAGTTTTCTAATTTTCATAACATGCTTCTAACTTAAATATACCAAAAAAAACTTTCATATACACCAAATTTTAGCTAGTTTGTCAAATGTTTGTTTGGTTTTATTTTCCACTAAAATACAAAAATTCCTCATAAATTAACATTTCGGGATAGTTTTAAATTAAAAATCAGTTCTCTTCTAAGCACGAATTTGCGTGAGGGATAGCAGCGGAAAGCCCACAGAGAGGAGGCACGACGAACGAGGACTTGCAGCGAATAGCCCGACCCGTAGCTTGTCGTAGGGGCACGCCCAATAAATTAGTTTCAAGTTAAGAAGTGTTCGGAAGTTGATGTTTGCCAAAATGAAATCCTTTTAAATCCATTATAGCAAAGCTATCAAAATCCGTCAAAATCTGTGTTTTGCGGAGCAAATCCGTTTAATCCGTGTTCTAATTTGAAGTTTCAGGTTTTGAAAATAAAAAAAGAGAAAACAAATCGTTTTCTCTTATATAGAATCAATACATATCAATTATTCTGATTTTTTTCGTTCTGCAATAAATTCCTCTAACATTTTGCCATATTTGGATTTCGCTACTTTTGGCGAAACCGATTTTTGAATCGTATCCAAATATTTTAATTGAGCATCATAAAATTCTGAAAGGGCAATATATGGACTCACTTCATAGTCTTTTTGCGTCAGGGCAAAATTGATGGCGTATAAATATTTTCGCTTAAGAATTTTATCTTTTTCTTTTTGAATGCTATCCATTTGGTTCGCATTGTTGTTTTTCTTAGCGTTTAATTCAAGCTCTAACAGCTCTAATTGTTGGTTATTAAAACGAGTATTAATGCTTTTAAATTGCTCAAATAATTCATGGTTTTTTGATCCTTTGATGACTGCATTAGCAAAAAAAGATTCTAAATCTGTTTCGATGGTCATTTTTCCGGGTTCAGCAAAAAAACTTAAATTGTTGTCAATTGAATTGGTTTGTCCTCTATCCAAAAATAAATACAACATTTCCGGAGAATCGATTGTTAAATGACTTTCAAAGGTTGATTCTCCATCAAATTGAATCGTATCAATAACGGTTAAAATTGTATCTTGAAGTTTTTGAATGTAAAGTTTTCCTTGTTTTAATCCTTTGATATTTCCGGAAAGATGTAAATTTCCTTCTTTGTTTTCTTTGTTTTGACAGGCCAATAAAATTCCTACTGCAGAGAGTAATACAACTAATTTTTTCATGTTAATTTATAAATTCTAAAGTTTTAAGGTGCAACAATTTCCATTAAATAAGCGGATAATAATGCTCCATACGTTCCAATTACATAGCCAAATACGGCTAATAAAACGCCAACACTAGCTAAAGAGGGATGAAATGCACTGGCAACAATTGGAGCAGAAGCCGCTCCACCAATATTGGCTTTACTTCCTACAGCCAAAAAGAAAAAAGGAGCTCTGATTATTTTGGCTACAATTACCATCAAAAGAACATGAACGGCCATCCATATTAATCCAACAATCAATAATCCAGGATTGCTCAATACGGAACCCAAGTCCATTTTCATTCCTATAGAAGCGACCAAAATGTATATAAGCACACTTCCAATTTTACTCGCACCGGCTCCTTCATATTCTTTTAGTTTTGTAAAGGAAAGTACAATTCCGATAACTGTTGCAAAAGTAACCATCCAAAAGAAACGGTCACCAAAAGTGGATACAAATGATGTAGGATCATTTACTGCCTCAAAATTAGCTTTCAATGTATCAGAAATTGAATTACTACCCCAATGTGAAAGGCCAACCGCCGTGAAGGCAATTCCTAAAATAATCATTAAATCAGTTAAACTTGGATTACGAGTAACACTTGAAGCGTAATTGGAAACTTTTGTTTTTAATTCTTCAATTGAACTATTATCGGCTTTTAACCAATGATCAATTTTTTCTTTCCGTCCGATTCCAAAAAGTAAAAAGGCCATCCAAATATTGGCCACAACAATATCAACTAAAACCATTGCACCATATTTCTCTTGGTTATATTTAAAAACTTCCAATAAGGCTGCTTGATTGGCTCCACCACCAATCCAGCTTCCGGCAATGGTAGAAAGTCCTCTCCAAACGGCATCAAAACCAGCTCCGCCTACCGTTTCCGGTGAGAAGATGGAAACAATTAATATAGCAATTGGTCCTCCTATGATTACTCCTATGGTTCCGGTAAAAAACATAATCAATGCCTTTGGTCCCAATTTAAACATGGCTTTTAAATCAATACTTAAGGTCATTAAAACCAGAGCTGCCGGTAATAAAAAACGACTGGATACAAAATAAACTGAAGATTTTTTTGTTATTTCTTCTCCATTTTCACCAATTTCTATCCACTCAGGTGAAATAATATTCAATGAACTGAAAATAGAAGGCAACAAATAGCACATTAACAATGACGGAAAAATAACATAAAACTTTTTCCAAAAACCCTCTTTTATAGAGGCAGTATAAAATACAAATGCCAATAAAAATAGTAATAATCCAAAAACGATGGTATCATCAGTAAAATAAGGTGCTTGCTTCATGTTTTTCAATTTGGCTGCAAAATAGGAATTTTTTGAAAATTTCAGCTTGTTTTTTTTGGTTAGTTTGCTAAAATGAAACCATAAAATTTCAAATTGAACTGGGAGAACACAGATTGTAGAAATTTGTAAAATTCATTATTTCTGATTATTTCTTATATTTTGTAAATCTGTGTTCATCAAAAAAAATCCCTGAACTTTTTGATTCAGGGATTCGTATTGAAGTTTTTGCTTTTTTATCCTTTCAACCAAGCATCACGTAATGCTTTTTTAGTATCATCAGTAGATTGATACCCGTCAACTTCATCCATTGGAATAGTCACTTTTCCTTTTAGCGTCAGTTCTTGGTTCTCTCTTTTTACAACAAAAGTTACCGGGTCGTTTTCTTGCCATGACATACTTCCTACAATCATGTCATATATATTGTCCAAATTATATTTGGTATCATTAATGGATACAATAATATCACCACCTTGAAGCTGCATTGATTTCATAAATCCATTTAGTTCAATTCCGGGTAAAATGATTATCTCCTTGGTTGTAGGATTCACAGTAATGTAGGGTGACTGCCCTTTTAAAAATACATTTCCGGGAATTTGTTTCTTGGTTTTGCTTACTCCCATAATGGCAAAATAATCTTCATAATTTAATGGAGTATTTCCGGCAACATAAGTATCTAAAAACGTTTTAATTTCTGGATGGGTTAAACTTACAATTTTTGCAAATAATTCACTGTCTTCAAAAGGTTTTGAACTACCATATTCTTTTGAAAGTTTACCCATTAAATCCAAAATACCAGATTTACCATTGCTAAGTTTACGCAATTCAATATCTAAACACATGCCAATTAAAGCACCTTTTTCATATACGTTCAAATAAGCATCTTTGTATTCTTTTTTTAGTACTTCAGCACTCATTTTTGTAAACGGCATAGTATCATCATATCGTTTTGAATTGGTGATTTTACCAGCCATTCTTTCAAAAAACTCATCTTCATCAATAAGTCCTTGATTTACTTGAAATAAATTGGCAAAATATTCTGTGATTCCTTCATACATCCATAAATGTTGCGACATCTTAGGTGAATTAAAGTCAAAAAAGTGAATTTCTTTTGAATGAATACTCAAAGGTGTAACAATGTGAAAAAATTCGTGTGAAACCACATCAACCATGCTTTGTGACAATTGTTCAGCCGGCATTGCTTCCGGAAAAACAACCACTGTTGACGTATTGTGTTCTAACGCTCCAAATCCTTTTGCATCTTGTTTTTCGTAATCTGAAAGATATAATAGAATTGCATATTTTTTGTTTGCATTGATTTTTCCTAAAAATTTCTTTTGAGCAGCCATCATTGTTTCCATCATAGGCTTGAAATCTTCTGCTTTGTATTGTCCGGATGGAGAATGTACAATAATAATTACTTCCATGTCTTCAACCATAAAAGAAGCACTTGGTGTTTTGCTGTATAAAATTGGATTGTCCACTATTTCAGCATAACGCGAAGCTGTAAAAACATCTACCGTATTGCTACTATCCAAATCATTCATTGCCGAGGCACCATACAAATCTGCCGGTTTTGAAATCGTTAATTGATATGGTAATTCTTTTAAGTCTTTGAAATAGCCAATAAAAGCATGCGTATTTATGACAAAATTGTCATTCTCAGCAATGTTTGTTCCGGCTGGAGAAAAGATATCGCCTTGACCAAATTGAGTCCCTGATTCTGAATCATACGTATCATTGACTAAATAGGTCACTTTTGCTAATTTTTTCGAATCTTTAATTAACCATGAATTTTCATCCATTTTTGCAACGGTCAATTCATTTCCTTTAGCATCATAAGCTTTTAAATTGTCAATATATCTACCGTAATCGTCTTCTGAATACGTTCCCGGAATAATTTTGGGCAAAAAGAATACGGTTTCATTCGTTTTAATAACCGGCGGAATTACCGTCACGGGTACTCGATCATTATTAATGTTGACTAAATCTAAACTAACTTTAACTTCGTTTTTTTTATTTTGAGCAGTAGCGTCAGTATTTCCAATCAAGAAGAAGGTGCTCGAAAGAACTAGGGCGAAAAATGTTTTTTTCATGAATTAATTTTTGCTGTATTAGTAGCTTATACTTTATTTTGTTACAAATAACAAAAAAAAACACCTTATAAAAAAGTGTTTTAAGAAATCAATATGATTTTAGTTATTGAAGTTTTATAATCCAGTCTTTAATGTCTAGTAAAACTTGAGGCGAAAAAGTTTGTTCAATTGTTGCATATTCTTCAACGCTTCCTGTTTTACATTCTTGAAATAAATGATTTAAATTGGGATAAACTTTTGTGGTCACCGATTTGTTTTTGGCTTTTAACAACGCTTTTTTTATGCCTTCAACATTGGCTTGCGGTGGAACTTGCAGATCTTTTTCGCCATTTAAAACCAAAACCGGACAGGTGATTTTTTCCAAATTTACCTCAGGTCGATATCGAATAAAATAACGATACCATGGTGTGAGTAGGGGACTAATTTGCTGTTGAACTACTGTTTTTTTGTCTTTCTCTTCTAATGTATTAAAAGCAGTATCATTTTTATACATTTCAAAGAAGATGCTTTCTAATTCTGCTAAAACAGCTTCATTACTTTTTTCACTTTTTACAACGGTGTAAATTTGTTGATTGATTTTTTTGGTTTCCAATAATTCTGTTTCGTTCATTCCGGATGATTTTCCGATAAGATAAGATTGTTCTAACAGTAATTCATCGCATGGAATGCCCGGAGCTGCTAATAAAACTATAAATTGAAATGAAGGATTTTTGGTAGCAACAATTGGAGCTATCATTCCTCCTTCGCTATGTCCGATTAAACCAATTTTCTTCGCATTAACTATTGGATTTTTTTTCAAAAACTGAAAAGCCGCTTCAATATCAGAGGCGAAGTTTAAACTAGTTGAGGTACTCGGATCGCCACCGGATTTTCCGACTCCACGATCATCTAATCGCAACACCCCGATTCCGTTTCTGGTCAAATAATCGGCAATTACCCAAAAGGGTTTGTGACCAAAAATTTCTGCATTTCGATCTTGTTGACCACTACCGGAAATTAGAATTACTACGGGAAAGTTTTTTGTTTTTGGATAGGTGAATGTACCGGCAAGCGTAATTTTTTCTACACTGTTTTCAAATGTTACCTCTTCCGATTCATAGGGAAAAGGTGTTTGAGGCTCTTGTGGTCGATTGATTTTTTTTGCTTCCGGTTTTTCTTGGGTCAAAACCATAGGGAAGGTCATGCCGTTTTGAGAAAATGTTCCTTCAATTTGACGATTGTTAAGTTTTCCACTATAATTTAATCCCGCAGGATCAAATTTTATAGTTAATGTATTATCATTAAACGTTACTGAAGATAGTGGAATTCCATTCGCATTTTGTTGGGGTACACTCATCGTTCCACTAAATGTGTCTCCGTTTTTGGTGATTTGAAAAACAAAACCTATTTCGCTTCCCATGGCTGATAGATTTCCATACCAATCACCGGTAATATCTTGCGAATAGGAAAGGATAGTAGCGAAAAAAAGAACAAAAGAATAAAATATTTTCATGAAAAAGGTTGCTATAAATTTTGACGAAATATACAAAATATCAACCTAAAAAGAGGGGGAATTTATCTTCTTTTTGAAATTTTATTGTGAGTAATTTGTCTTTGTAGTGAACATTTAAAACGACCTACTTCATCTTCTCTTAGTTTGGCATGTTTGGTTTTTCTGCCTTGCACTCGTTCTCGCCACATTCTGAAACTGGAAGGCTTCATTTCTCGCCGCATGAGTTCAATTGTTTCCTGTTCAGAAAGTTGGAACTGAAAGGCAATGGCTTCAAACGGAGTTCGGTCTTCCCACGCCATTTCTATGATTCGGTCAATCGCTTCTTCAGAAAAGTTCTTCATACTAAAAATTTGAAACAAAGTAAATTATAAAATAAAAAAACTCTTGCTGAACAAGAGTTAAATTAAACTTAATCAAATTTATTTTTGATGTAATATTTACTGTCTAAATCATCATCAAAATCATCTACAATCGGTTTAGGCTTGGGTTTGCTTGCCGTTACTTTCTTTTTCCAAAGTTCAAAATTATCTTTGGAAAGCCTTTTTCGCATTATTTCGGTCACTTCATTTTCAGAAATACCGAATTCCACTTTTAGTACATCAAAAGGTTTTCTTTCCTCTTGAGCCATACTGACAACGCGATCGATTTCTTCGCTGGTCAGTTCTACTCTTTTACTTTTTTTCATTAGTTCAAAAGCACAAATTAATTTATGATACGTTTTTCAGATTTTTAATCAATATTACTAAAAAAATAAATTACTTTTTCATTGCCTTAAAAATTTTTATTCATTTTCCGGAGAACGATATTTTTGGAAGGGAATTTTTAGCAAATTAGATAGTATATTGTTATCTTTTGTATCCATGTGCGTATCCACTCCATAAACGATTTTTTCTCTATCTAAATAAGAATAGGTGCCAAAAATTCTATCCCAAATCGAAAAAATATTTCCGTAATTACTATCGGTATAGGGAAGTTTGTAATGGTGATGAACCTTATGCATATCTGGCGAAATAATAAAATAACTCAAAAATTTATCTAGTTTTTTGGGCAATGGAATATTAGCATGATTAAATTGTGAAAACACTACGGATAAGGATTGATAAAGAAAAACCATCCACATTGGGCTTCCCACAATCAAAACCCCAAGAACAGTAAAAAGGAATCGAATGACACTTTCGCCAGGATGATGCCTGTTAGCAGAAGTGGTATCAATCCAAGTATCAGTATGGTGAATGAGGTGAAATCGCCATAAGAATTTCACTTTATGTTCTACTAAATGAACCAAATACGCCCCAATTAAATCCAAAAGCAACAATCCGACAAGTGTATAAACCCAAATGTTCATTTGCGGTAACCATTGCAGTAAACCAAAATTTTGTTGAATAGAAAAATCGGCGGCCAACAATAAGATAAATGCCATAGCAAAGTTGACTATAATTGTAGTTATGGTGAAAAAAATATTGATTCCTGCATGGTGAATTTTACTGTAATTGAATTTGAAAAGCGGAAAGGCATTTTCGATTAGCCAAAAAAGAGTAATTCCGCCTACTAATATTAACCCGCGGTGAAGAGGAGGAATATTTTCAAAATAATTGATAATTGTTTCCAAAATTTGATGTTAATTTAATATTTATTTTGAATTTAATTTTTGCTCTATTTACGTTAACATTTCTAATTGTTTAGCTTGACTTTCAAAAAGTAATTTAATTTGTTCTTCCAAAAGTAAATCAATTTTATCATGTAAAGCACGAACTTCAATTTCTGATTTTAAGTTAATCATATAATCATTTTCACTTCTTTTTCTGTCTTTTTCTTCCACTCTATTTTGGCTCATCATGATAATTGGTGCTTGAAGTGCTGCGATACAAGATAAAATAAGATTCATCAAAATAAATGGAAACGGATCAAATTTGTCTTTTTCAGGTAAGAAATAATTAATAATAATCCAAATCATTAAAAAGCTCATAAATGAAATAATGAAAACCCAACTTCCTCCAAAATTAGCAACTTTATCAGAAATTTTTTGGCCTTTACTTAAAATTTCAGTTGGAGGATGCAGAAGGTTTTCGAGAATTAAATTTTCATCTTCAATTGACTTTTGAACTATTTTTTGCAGTTTTTTTAATTGTGCTTCTTCTGCATCTAGAAGGTTAGAAATTTCTTTACTCATAATTTTAGTTTATAAGGTTTAAGGTGATTAATAGGATTATAATTAGAATACCAATTAGTGAACATAAAAATAAATAATTGGCTATTGTTTCAAGTTTTTCTTCAAGTTTTTCTTTTTTTGAACGAATAGACATAAATGAAAAAATACAAGAAAATGTCAACACAATGGCAATAATGGCAGTGAGTTGGTTTATTAATTTTGATTCAATCTTATCAGAAATATGAAGCGAAGTTATGACAAAAAGGCAAAATCCGAGAAGATTTGCTGCTGTTCCTAAAATGTGTTGCGACGTATTATTTGCCATTTTATTTTATAATTCGAAAAGTTAGATTGATTCGTTCTCCAATTGGTTTTGCTGTTTTCGGAATTTGATGTTTCCAAAAATGTTGCGTTTTCCCTTTCATTACCAATAAACTTCCGTGTTCTAAGTTAATTTTAAGTTTAGCTTCTTTGAGGGTATTATGTTGTAAATGAAAACTTCGTTCCGCACCAAAACTTACCGATGCAATGACCGGATTTTGTCCTAATTCTTTTTCGTTATCGGCGTGCCAACCGTTACTGTCTTTTCCGTTGCGGTATAAATTTAATAAAACGGTAGTAAATTGTTCTTGGCAAATTTCTTCCACTTCATTTTTTATAAACATCAACAATGGATTCCATTTGTGTGGATGCATGACGATGTTTGAATAGGAATATGGTTTTCCTTCATTGCCAAACAAAGCGGTTAATCTCGGTTGAGCATAGGTTTTTCCGAAAACGGTAATATCATCTTGTTGCCAAGGAATTTCTGTTTTGAGTTTGAAAAACAATTCGTTTGCTTTTTCCAAATCAAAAAATCCTGGATAATAAGTTATATCAGCATCAGGAAGATTGAAATAAAGAATTTCTTTTGAAAAAAGTGTGTTCATTTTGTAAATTTAAAAAAAAAGCGATAGAAAAATCCATCGCTTTTAAGAAAACTTATGGTTGAAATTTATTCGTTTTCGTGGTTTTGTAATACTTTTTTATAAATAATTCCGGCTGCAATAGCACCCAATATAGGAGCAGCCCAAAATAGCCAAAGCTGCATTAACGGTTCTCCACCTGTAAAAATAGCTTGCGACGTTGAACGTGCAGGATTTACAGATGTATTCGTAATGGGAATACTGATGAGATGAATCAAGGTTAAAGCTAATCCAATGGCAATTCCGGCAAATTTTCCGTTAGCGAATTTATCGGTAGCCCCTAAAATTACTAAAAGAAAGAACAAGGTTAAAACAAATTCGGCAACAAAAGCTGCACCCATCGAATAGCCGGAAGGAGAAAAAGCACCATATCCATTGGAGGCAAAAGCACCGGCTTGTGTATTATCAATTCCTAAAAAATTATCTTGACCATTTAAGATAAAGTAAAGCGTTGCTGCAGCGGCCAAAGCACCAATACATTGAGAAATAATATAGGAAATCAAATCTTTAGCGTCAAATCGTCCGCCGGCCCAAAGTCCAAAAGAAACTGCCGGATTAAAATGTCCACCCGAAATATGACCAACAGCGTAAGCCATTGTTAAAACAGTCAAACCGAAAGCTAATGAAACTCCGGCAAAGCCAATTCCTAAATTGGGAATTCCGGCAGCAAAAAGTGCACTTCCGCATCCGCCAAAAACCAACCAATAGGTTCCAAAAAATTCTGCAAATAGTTTTTTCATGTTATAGTAAGGTTAGATTAATGAATAGTTGTATATAGATAAGCCCAAAAAATCAATAACAATTGAAAAGGTAAACGCAAAAGCAAAACCCACTTAGGCAAACCAAGTGAAGCTTTTTTATGTTGATACATGTTAAGATTGGCGGGAAAAACAGCAAGTAAAAGTAAAATGATTCCCCAAGCTGCATAGCTTGTAAATTGAGGAATACACAATAAAACCGATAAAATAATTTCAATTAATCCGGATAGATTGTTTAATAATTTTGGATTAGGAAAATATTCCGGAATGATTTTTATGTAAAGTTTAGGATTTCTAAAATGATTGCATCCGGCTATAAAGTAGATAACCGCCATACAATACAAATGCCAAGGTAAATCCATAAAACAATCGTTATGACTGCAACGAATTTATAAAAAAAAATGTTAATAAATTGAAAATGTAGAAATAATTCTATTAATTATTTTTTCATTTTTAAATTAATGTTAATAATGATGATAGCTAAAATAATCAAGATTATTCCCATCCATTGCCATGAATTTACTTGTTCATTTAATAAAAAATAGGCCATTAAAACAGATACGGGTAATTCTAAAGAAGACACAATACTGCCGAGACCAATTCCGGTTAAAGGAAAACCGGCATTTAATAACATGGGTGGAATTATAGTACCAAATAGTGCTAAAACAATTCCCCATTTTAAGAAGATGTCAAAATTAAAAGGTGTGTTTTGTGTAGCTAAAGCAAAGCCAAAAACAATCAAAGCTCCACCCAATAACATATATAAACTACGTTGAGCGGAAGAAATCCCAAGTGCCACACGATTAGCCGTAAACATTGTTGTTGTGAAGGATGCTGCGGCCAACATTCCCCAAAAAATGCCACGCCAGTCTAATTCTATTTCGTTTTTCAATAGGTTTGTTGCCAAAGCAGTCCCAATTAAAACAATAATTACAGCAATAATTTTTTGAGTAGAAGGAAGTTTTTTATCTAAAATCATTTCCAACAAAACGCCCATCCAAACGGTTTGCATTAATAGAACAATGGCTATAGAAACATCAATATAGCGGACACATAAATAATAAAAAACACTTGTCATTCCTAGCGAAGTCCCGGCAAGCATGAGTTGAAAAATATTTTTGGTGGTCGCTTTTATAGCTGTGTTTTTATGTTGTATTCGTTGAAATGAATTGATGAGTAAAACACCTAAAATTCCTAATACAAATTGAGCAGTCGTCACTTCTGCAGTGGTGAAATTCTCCTGATAAGCCAATTTAACAAACGTAGCGAGCATACCATAACTCGTTGCACCTAAACCAACTAAAAACACTCCTTTTAATACTCGATTTCCAAACATATTTTACTTTTAAAAGCCGGCAAAGATATAGAAAAGTTGTTAGTTGCAGTAGGAAAGTTTCAAGTTTGCTTCGCCAGTCGCTTTTAAAGCACAAGTCAAGTTTCATGTTTTTTATTCTTTTTTATACTTTTTTTTATGATTTTTAGTTTGAATAAAAAAAACTATGAAAAAATTATCTTTGCTCATCTTTTTAAGCTTTGTTTGCTGTAATCACAGTAAGCCAATTGAGCAGATTAAAGATTATACTTCCACTCACAAAGAAGCACTCACTTTTTACCAAGAAAACAAGTTTAATGAAGTTTTTTATTTTTTAATTGATATGAAAATTCATTCCGGTAAAAACCGCTTTTTTGTATATGATTTCAAAACTAAAAAAATCATATATCAAAAATTGGTAACACATGGAGCATGTGATGTTTTTGAAGAGAATCCTGAAAAGTATAAAAAGGCAAAATTCAACAATAAGACAAATAGTCATTGCTCCATGAAAGGAAAATTCAAAGTAGGTAAACGAGATTATAGTTCGTGGGGCATAAATGTCAAATACTGGTTACATGGTTTGGAAAATTCCAATAGTAATGCCGTAAATAGAGTAGTAGTTTTACACTCATGGTCTGCTGTTTCTGACGAAGAAATTTATCCGAGATATTCACCTTTGAGTTGGGGTTGTCCGGCCGTTTCAGATGAATTTATGAAAGTATTAGATGATAGATTAAAGAAAACTACTTCACCCAGTACTTTTGTGGATTTTAGAATAATTACAGCCAAGAAAACTTTTCTAGAATGATTTGGTTTTTATGTGTTGTCAAATAATTTGTAAATGCTTTTGCCACCGGAGAAAGATTTTTTTGTTTCATCCAAATGATTTGCCAAGTAGATTTTAAAGGTAATCCATTGAGAGGTATGACATGCAAATCACCATTGTTTAATTCATTTTTAATCCCGATTAACGGCATAATTGAACAACCTAATCCGGCTATTAATGCTTGTTTGACAGCTTCATTTGAAGTTAATTCCATTTTCTTGGTTAATTGAAGTTTATTGTGTTCCAAAAAGCGTTCCATTACCTGGCGAGTGCCGGATCCTTTCTCACGATAAATAATTGGAATATCTTGAAGAATGGATTTGTCATTTTTTTCTGTAGAAAAATTAAATTCATTATTTCCAACTAAAAAGAGTTTATTTTCCATTAAATCAATTTTATCTACCTCTAAATTTTCCGGTAATAATGAGACTAAAGCAAAATCAACTTCATTGTTTTGTAAACTTTCAATAACTTTTGCTTTGTTTGTTACATCAAGTTCTAATTCAACAGCCTTATTTTCTTTCAAAAAATTAGCAATGAAATAAGGGATTACATATTTTCCTGTCGAAACTACAGAAATTTTCAACCTCCCTGAAAGCTGTCCTTTGTAGGCTAATGTTTTGTAATTAATTTCTTGGATTTGATGAACTATTTTTTCAGCAGTAATCGCAATTTCTTTGCCGAAATCAGTTATATAAAGCTGTCTTCCAATAACTTCTGTGAGTGGAATGTCAAATTGATCTTGGAATTTTTTCAATTGAATGGAAACTGCTGGTTGCGTTAAATGTAATTCTTCTGATGCTTTTGTTATGCTCTTGGTTTCTACAATTTTTAAAAAGATAATCAATTGATGTAAAGTATAGTTCATAAATGTTGTTTATGTTTTGCATTACAAATATAAATAAAAATATATGGAATTATTTGTCAAACTTTGTGAAAAAATTAATCATGCTCAAAAAATATTATAAATTTTGGTTGCTTTTATGTTTTGTTTGGCTACTTATTAGTTTCTGTTTGACAATAATTGATTTTGAAGTTATAGAATTTAAAATGATTACCGGAATTGCGATTTTAGTAACCTTGTTTTTATTAAAAGAATTAAATCTAAAAGTAAATTGATATGAAAAAGGAGTTAACATTCGATTTGATTAATGGTAATTTTTTACCGGAAGATGCTAAATCAGTTTTATTGAATTTAGTAAAATACAAAATTAGTTACCACGAATTAGAATTGTTTAGTGCTGCTGAACGATTTGGAAAAGATTTACCGCATTCAAAAACTAGAATTGCTCAATTAAAGCAGTCAATGGGTGATGTAGAAAATTTTTTTAATGCTATGGAAAAAAATGAAATTTCTATTTCCATTTCTGCAAAAGTAGAGGTAGTTTGTAAAGAAAATAGCCAACTAAATGAATTGGTTTCAAGGTAGAAAAATAATTATTGCTACAAAGCATCAAAAAGAGAAAGCAATTCAACCAATAATTGAACAATTAGGCTTAGAAATTTTTATTCCAAAAGATTTTGATTCAGATCAATTTGGGACTTTCTCCGGAGAAATTAATCGACAAAAATCGGCTTATGAAACGGTAAAAAGTAAATGCCTGAAAGCAATGAACCAATATGATTTTGATTTAGGTATTGCTTCTGAAGGTTCTTTTGGCCCACACCCAACTTTGCATTTTGCTCATGCTGATGATGAATTTTTAGTGTTAATTGACAAAAAAAATATGTTAGAGATAGTAGCTCGAGAAGTAAGTTTAGAAACAAATTTCAATGCTGAAACTATTTCTTCAACAGAGGATCTGGAAGAATTTGCCAAAAAAGCTCTATTTCCTTCTCATGGTTTAATCATAAAGGATGCAGAAATAAATTTCTCTACCATAATCAAAGATTTTGACACTTGGGATGACTTAATGACCCATTTTCTCGCTTTAAGAAGTCATTATAGTAGTGTCTATGTGGAGACAGACATGAGAGCACATCGCAATCCATCACGAATGAAAGTAATCCAAAGGACGGCTGAAAAGTTACTTGAAAAAATTCAAACCACTTGTCCAAATTGTCATACTCCGGGTTATGATGTGGAAGAAGTAATTAAAGGATTACGATGTGAATGGTGTAATTTACCAACTTCATCCACTCTTGCTTATAAATTTCAATGTAAAAAATGTTCTTACTCTAACACAAAAGAATATCCTCATGGAAAAAATTTTGAATCTCCTGAATATTGCCAATACTGCAATCCCTAAAGAGAAAAAATTAATAACAACTTCAATTTCAAAAGCCTCATGGTACTTAAAGAAAGGTGATCCTGTGGCTATTCCTACAGAAACCGTATATGGTTTAGCGGCCAACATTTATGATGAAAAAGCAATAAAAAAAATATTTGAAATAAAAAAGCGACCTGCTTTTAATCCATTGATAATTCATATCGCTTCAATTGATTCTATTGAAGATGTAGCTGAAAATATTCCACCCTTAGCATATGAACTAGTTAAAAAGTTTTGGCCAGGACCATTAACATTGATTTTGGAAAAGAAAAATACAATTTTAGATTGTATAACTGGAGGAAAAAAAACAGTTGCTGTTAGAATGCCTAATCATGATATGACTTTAGAATTGATTAGACGTGTAGGATTTCCATTAGCGGCACCAAGTGCAAACCCATTTGGTTCTATCAGTCCAACTTCTGCTCAGCATGTGGCAAATTATTTCAAAAATGAGTTAAATGTAGTATTGGATGGCGGAGTATGCGAAAAAGGAATTGAATCAACAATCGTTGGTTTTGAAAATGGCAAAGTTATTTTATACCGATTAGGGATTATTTCCAAAGAAATGATTGAATCTGTTGTTGGTGAAGTAGAACTTTTAAATGTAGATGAAAATCAGCCTAAAGCTCCGGGAATGTTACTCAAACACTATGCTCCAAAAACCAAAATGATAATGAGTGAGTATCCTATTAAATGTGCAAATGAAATGCTGGGCTCTAAAATTGGCTTACTACTTTTCGGAAATGAAGATTTGCCCAATTCGCGATACATAATAAAGAACTTATCAGAAAAAGGAGATGTTTCAGAAGCGGCCAAAAATTTATATGCAAACATGCACCAATTAGATGAAATGGGTTTGGAACTAATTATAGCTCAAAAATTTCCGGATTATGGAATTGGAAAATCTATAAATGATCGCTTATCAAGAGCTTGTTGGAGCGAAATGAATTATACATCAACTAATATTTTTTCTGAATGAATTTGAATTTACTTCTTGAGAATTTAACGAATCCTGCCTTATTATTTTTTGTTTTAGGGATAATTGCGGTACGGGTGAAAAGCGATTTGGAAATTCCGAATAATTCTTCCAAGTTTATTTCGCTGTATCTTTTGTTTTCTATTGGGTTTAAAGGAGGTCAAGAATTGGTTCATAGCGAACTTAATCTCTCTATTCTTTGGGCTTTACTGTTTGGTATTTTTGTAGCAGTAGCGATACCGATATATACTTTTTTTATTCTAAAACGAAAATTGTCTGTTGAAAATTCCGGGGCAATTGCGGCCGCTTATGGTTCAGTTAGTGCCGTAACGTTTGTTACCGCAGTCTCTTTTTTAGAAATTCAATCCATTCCGTTCGATGGACACATGGTTGCGGTTATGGCTTTGATGGAAGCTCCGGCCATTATTGTTGGAGTAATTCTCATCCGTTTATTTGGACCAAAAGATTCGTGTAGTGGAAAAATGGGTTCTATTGTTAAGCATTCATTTACCAATGGAAGTGTTTTTTTAATATTAGGGAGTTTAATAATCGGATTTTTAGCCAGTGACAAAGAAGCAATGGGGATCAAACCTTTTACAACTGATATTTTTAAAGGATTTTTAGCTATTTTCTTGTTGGATATGGGTATTGTGTGCGGGAAGAAAATAGGCGATTTTTTAAAAGGCGGATGGTTTACAGCTATGTTTGCCATTCTTATTCCTTTGGTAAATGGGACTTTAGTCGCAATTCTGAGTGGCTTTGTAACCGAGTCTGTTGGTGATCGGTTTATGTTTGCCGTATTAGCAGCAAGTGCCTCTTATATTGCAGTACCGGCTGCCATGAAAATGGCTGTTCCCAAAGCCAATCCCGGGATTTTTGTGCCTATGGCATTAGCGGTTACGTTCCCTTTTAATATTACTATAGGAATGCCTATTTATTTGGGAGTAATCAATACTTTTTAATCCACTAAATCTTTAAGATGAACACGTAGGGCTTTGACAGAAATACTAATTTCCCAAAATGAAATGCCAAGTGAAATGAGTAACATCAGCAAACTTCCTCCGAAAAGAATTATGCCCGGTAACTGGTATTCAAAAAAGAGCATCAACATAGCAAAAACGGAAAGAAATAAGCTGAGTACACCGGCCAATTGCATGTAGCGAATCAACGTTAACCGCAGATTTAAATTCGCTATTTCAACTAGAATGCTTTTATTCTCTTTTTCGTCGTACGTCTTTTTTAGACCACGCACAATTTGTGCAATGGTTAAAAATCGATTGGTATACGCCAATAAAATCAACGAAGTGGCCGAAAAAAGTAGGGCGGGAGTGTCGATGGTGAGGGTCATTTTTTTGTTTCAGGTTTCAAGTTTCAGGTTCAAAGTTCGTTAATTTTTAGTAAACCTTTGTCAAAGTTTTAAACTTTGACAAAGGTTTAGAATTAAATTATATTTTTTTAAAACTCAAACTTATCTAACTCTATCGCTTCATCAAAATGCGATTTGAATTTTTGAGATAATTCTTGATCTTTAAACTTAATGATTGTATATGAGCTATCCCACGCTGTTATTTCAAATATTGAATTTTTAACCTGAAATTTATTATTTTTCCAAACATCATCATTTCCTTCTACATAAGGAAAATTAACCTGATCAAATGTCGGCATTTCATTTTTTTTAACCGCAGAAATTACGCCCCAAATAATTTGAATATTTGTTTCAATTATTTTCTTGAAATTTTCTGAACTAATAACTGAATAGTTTTTTTGAAATTCATCATTTAGTTTTTCATTTGAAAATGTAACAACATCGATATCTGACATTAGCCAGTTAAATTCGGTAACATCAAGCCAAGAACTCAAAAGGTTATTTAAGTTTGTATGAGATTCTATTTTCTTTGTGCTTCTAATTATCCAATTCATATTTTTTCATTTTCGTTAATTTCTGAAAAATTGTATGTATTTTCAAAGATAAAAAAAACCTGCAAGCTTTCACTCACAGGTTTAATTTTAATACTTAATACTTCCAGTAATACTTCCAGTCTTAATACTTAATACTTCCAGTCTTAATACTTCCAGTCTTAATACTTAATACTTCCGTCTTAATACTTAATACTATTTAATCATCTCAAAACTCCGCTTCACAAAAGCTGTCAATTCTTCACCTTTCAACAAGCCTTGCGAGATTTTAGCTAAGTCCATCGCTTGTTTTAATAAATGTTCTTGAGCCGATTTGTCTTCGGTATTCAAAATAGTGGTTGCCAAATTTGAATTGGTATTCACCACCAAATTATACATTTCCGGAAAGTTACCCATGCCAAACATTCCGCCACCTCCGGTTTGACTCATTTCTTTCATGCGTCTCATGAATTCCGGTTGGGTAATCATAAACGGGGCAGCATTGCTGTCCATTGCTTCTAGTTGAACGGTATACGTCGCTTTTGGAACCAATTCTTCTAAAACTGTTTTCAATTTGGTTGATTCTTCTTCGGATAATTTTGAAATTTGCGTGTCATCTTTCTGAATCAATTTGTCAATGTGATCTGAATCGACACGAACAAACGACAAGTTTTCATTATCAGCTTCCAATTTTTGAATCAAATGTGAAACAATCGGACTGTCTAACAACAACACTTCATACCCTTTTTCTTTGGCAATGTCGATGTATCCGTGTTGAGCTTCTTTGTTGGATGCATATAAAACCACCAATTTTCCGTTTTTGTCCGTTTGATTGGTACCAATTTTTTCTTTCAACTCCGTTAAAGTGAAATACTTTTCATCAACGGTTGGATACAATACAAAATCGCCTGCTTTTTCATAGAATTTAGGTTCAGAAAGCATTCCGTATTCTAACACGATTTTAATGTCGTTCCATTTTTGTTCAAAATCTTCACGGTTTTCGTTGAATAATGATTTCAATTTATCCGCTACTTTACGGGTAATGTAATTAGAAATCTTTTTCACATTACCGTCCGATTGTAAATAGGAACGCGAAACATTCAACGGAATATCCGGTGAATCAATTACACCACGAAGCATTACCAAAAATTCAGGAACGATTCCTTCTACATTATCGGTTACATACACCTGATTTTGGTATAACTGAATTTTGTCTTTTTGAATTTGCAAATCCGCCGACATTTTAGGGAAATATAAAATTCCGGTCAAATTAAACGGATAATCCACATTCAAGTGAATGCTGAATAGCGGATCTTCAAATTGCATCGGATACAATTCACGGTAAAATTCCTTGTAATCTTCATCTTTTAATTCTGTTGGAGCTTTTGTCCATGCCGGAGTGGGGTTGTTGATGATGTTATCAACTTCAACTTCCTCTGCTTTATAATCTTCAGGAGCATCTTCCGGTTTTGGAAGCGTTTCTTTTTTGGTTCCGAATTTAATTGGCACTGGCATGAATTTGTTGTATTTTTTCAACAATTCACGGATTTTGAATTCTTCTAAAAATTCTAAAGAATCTTCAGCAATGTGAAGTATGATTTCTGTTCCTCTTTCGGTTTTATCGCTTGGAACCAATGTAAATTCCGGACTTCCGTCACACGTCCAGTGAGCAGCGGGTTCGTCTTTATACGATTTTGTAATGATTTCCACTTTGGAAGCCACCATAAAAGCAGAATAAAAACCTAAACCAAAATGACCAATGATGCCTGAATCTTTGGCAGAATCTTTATATTTTTCCAAAAATTCTTCTGCACCGGAGAAGGCAACTTGGTTGATGTACTTTTCCACTTCTTCAGCAGTCATACCCAAACCTTGATCGATGATGTGTAGTTTTTTGTTCTCTTTGTCAATTTTAACTTCAATTTTTGGATTACCATATTCTACTTTGGCTTCACCGATTGAAGTAAGATGTTTTAATTTTAAAGTAGCATCCGTTGCATTAGATACCAACTCACGAAGAAAAATTTCGTGATCACTGTATAGAAATTTTTTGATTAAAGGAAAGATGTTTTCTACAGAAACATTAATTTTTCCGGTTGTCATATTTTGAATTTTAAGTTAAACATTCTTGTTTTTCTATATGCAAAAGCAATACCATTTCTTAAAATATGACAAAATGACGTAGAATAATTTTGACAAAAAAAGAAGTTAATTCCGCATCATCACATCTCAATAGGTTTTATCTTTGCAAAGCTAACTTTTAAATTAGTTTAATATGAAGAAATTAATATTTATAAGTCTTTTATCATTACTGATTTTGTCCTGTAAATCAAATACGGCAACAAAACTAGACAACAAAGCCGAAGTGGCCATGAAGGGGATTTGGGTAATTGTCTCGGTTTCCTATCCCGGCTCAGAGTATATCAAAGTAAATTCGTTTGATATTGCTGATTCACAATGCTTTGTTGGAAGTACTTGGAAGTTTGTTTCCAACAATAACAAAGGTGAAATGGTATTAACCAAAGCAAGTTGCCCAGCTTTTAGTTCACCCATTACTTGGTTTGTGAACAAAGAAGGGAATTTTGTTATGAAAGTGTTGAATGCCGGAGAAAAAGCAAAAAAAGTCAAAGAAGGTTATGTTTTGAAAATAGCGAATCAAACTGAAAATTCTTTTCAATTAGTTGATAGAATTACAGTTGGAGGTTCTATGGCTGATGTGGTATATCAATTTCAAAAAACAAATTAATTCATAAAAAGAAAGAATATGAAAAAAATTATAACATTATCAATTTTGTTTTCATTTGCGATGGGAACAATTTTAACCGGATGTGAAGCAGCTAAAAATACAAATAAAACACAAAGAGGAGCTGCAATAGGAGCTGCTGCCGGAGCCATAATTGGAGGAGTTTTAGGAAATAATTTAGGAAAAGGCGGAAATACTGCTGTTGGTGCAGTAATTGGAGGTGTTGTTGGAGGAACAGTTGGTGGAGTGATTGGCAACAAAATGGATAAACAAGCGAGAGAAATTGAACAAGCTTTACCAGGTGCAGAAGTAAATAGGGTAGAGGAAGGAATCGTAATGATTTTGGGTGAAAACTCGGTGAATTTTGAAATTTCTAAATCAGTGTTAACCCCAACAGCAAAAGCGAATTTGGATAAGTTGATTCCGGTTTTTCAAAGCTATGCAGACACCGATATTGTAATTTACGGTTATACTGACAGCACCGGACGTTTAGAATTCAATCAAAAATTATCTGAAGACCGTGCGGCTTCTGTGAGAAGTTATTTAGTAAGTAAAGGGTTAAATGCTTCAAGGTTTAAAACTAAAGGAATGGGGCCAAACGATCCTATCGATAGCAACGAAACCATAGAAGGAAGAAGCAGAAATCGCAGGGTAGAGTTTACCATTACTGCCAACCAAAAAATGATTAAAGAAGCAGAACAAGAAGTGAAAAACTAGTCATTATGACTCACGATTTAAGACCATCTTTACTGATGGTCTTTTTTTTTGAAAAAACTTTAACAAATATTTTGTTTAAATAATTTTGAAAAAAGTTAAACAAATTAATATCTTTACAACACTAAATAATACCAATAATGACAACAACAAAAAAAGCAACCTCTAAGAAAAAGCAAATTACCGATGATCAAATTATAAGTAAATATATGGATCAGGTATTACAAAATAATGCTGAACCGAAGAATGTATACTTGTTTTGCCAAGAGAATAAAATTACTGAAGCTGATTTTTATGCTTATTATGGTTCGTTGGAGGCCTTGAAACAAGACATTTGGTTGAAATTTTTTGAAAATGTAAAAAATACGGTGGAGTCGGATGAGAACTATGACACTTACTCCAACAAAAATAAATTGCTCACGTTGTATTTTTCATTGATTGAAATATTGACATTAAATAGAAGCTATGTTGTCTTTGCTTTGAAAGAGGAAAAAAATATGTTGAAAAATTTGCAACAATTGAAAACTTTTCGAAACCACTTTAAAAGTTTTATCGTAGATATGATGAACACACAGACTTCTGAGGAGGATTTTAAAGTCAACAAGATTGCAAAACCGCTTTATGTTGAAGGTGCTTGGGTAGAGTTTTTATTTATATTGAAATTTTGGTTAGACGATACTTCCAAAGGATTTGAAAAAACCGATGTGATGATTGAAAAAGCAGTGAAAGCTACTTTTGATGTCTTAGATACCACTCCATTGGACAGTTTATTGGATTTGGGAAAATTTGTTTGGAAAGAAAAATTTAATTAACGGAAATTGAAAACATTAGACAAAATACCAACCAACAAAATTGAACGTGCGGGACAATTGGTGAAAACCGGTTTGAAAGTAGGAGGTAACTACATTGCTTATTATGGCGAAAAAGTGGTGAATCCGAGTTTGACTAAAGATAAATTGAACGAGAATAATGCAGAAGATATCTATGATGGACTCAAAAATCTGAAAGGAAGTGCGTTGAAAGTGGCACAAATGCTCAGCATGGAGAAAAACATTATGCCGAAAGCTTATGTAGAAAAGTTTTCGCTGGCACAATTTTCGGTGCCGCCGTTGAGTGCTCCGTTGGTGAGAAAGACATTTAAAAATTATTTAGGAAAATATCCTGAACAACTATATGATTCGTTTACGCCTGATTCAATTAATGCGGCCAGCATCGGTCAGGTGCACAAAGCCGCAAAGGATGGGAAAAATCTTGCTGTGAAAATTCAATATCCGGGCGTAGCAGAAAGTATTAGTTCAGACCTGGCAATTGTAAAACCTTTTGCTATTAAAATGTTCAACCTCCAAGGAAAAGATTCTGAGAAATATTTCAAGGAGGTTGAACATAAACTATTAGAAGAAACGGATTATGAGTTGGAGTTGAAACAAGGAAAATTTATTGCGAATGAATGTTCAAAAATTCCGAATTTACGTTTTCCTAATTACTATGAGGAGCTATCGTCTAAGCGAATTTTAACGATGGATTGGATGGAAGGTAAACATTTGTCTGAGTTTACTGCTCGTAATGAAAACCGTGAAAAAGGAGATAAATTAGGGCAAGCCATGTGGGATTTTTACATGTATCAAATGCATGTACTACGTCAGGTACACGCAGACCCTCATCCCGGTAACTTTTTGGTAGATAAAGAAGCGAACTTGATTGCAATTGATTTTGGTTGTATCAAACAAGTTCCAGATAATTTTTACAAACCCTATTTTGAATTGGCACAACCGGAGGTGATTAATAATCCAAAATTGTTTAATGAAAAATTGTTTGAATTAGAGATTTTAAGAACCGATGATTCGACCAAAGAAATTGAGTATTTCACAAAATTATTTCATCAGTTGTTGAGTTTGTTTACACAACCGTTTCACGGCGATTTCTTTGATTTTTCGGATGAAGAATTTTTTGGAAAGATAGCCAAAATGGGTGAGGAGTTCTCAAAAGACACCCAATTACGAAAAATGAATGGTAATCGTGGTTCGAAACATTTTTTATACATCAACAGAACATTTTTTGGCTTATACAATCTTTTACATGATTTAAAAGCACGTGTTCACACAAGAGCATTTGAAAAATATATAATCAGCTAATTTTAGTTGTTTTTTATAAAGTTTGTTTATTTATTGGTTAGGTTGACAAGAGCGGCAGTCCACGTTGAGTTGTCGCTCTTGTTCTTTTTATTTAGTTTAAAAGCTAAGTGTTTTATTTTTATAACATAAATCTTATTTGCAAATTTGATTAAACAAAAAAAATGACTAGATTTTTACCCAGTCATTTTCTATTTAACTAAAACTATTTTTAATGAGTATATTTATCTTATTTGTTGTACTTCAAAAAAGGTCTTACCGATAAAGCCATTAATTTCTACACCAGCAATGAAATTTTTAACAAAAATTTCAACAGTATTCCCAATAGCTAAATTAACTATACAATTAATATTGCGTGATACCTCTCCCAAATTAGTGTGATTTCCCGACGTTTCTTGATATAGAGCTCCGTTTACAAAAACACCTATAGCATATTGCTGCAAATTGGTTTGATCGTTAGTATGAAAACCAGCATTGATTTGATAAAAACCAGCTTTTGTTGCTGTAAATGTTCCACCAGCAAATTCTGAACTGGTATCAAAAACTTCTGTAGAAAAATTAATTTTTTCCCATGTACCAGGGGGAGCTGGAGCAGTTAAAACTTGATTTGTACCACCTAAATTAACCCTTACCATAGATAAAGTATTTAGCGGATTTTGAACCCAAGAAGCATTTCCTGAAGCATCACTTTGTAAAATAAAATTTGCCGAAGCACCATTAGTCATTTGAAATGAGGTAGTTGTAGTGTTTCCGGCAACGTTTACACTCGTTCCGTTATCTGTAATAATACCATCAACAAGTGTAGTTCCATTCCATCTGGGTATTCTATTAACAATTGCAGAGGATACTTGTGGATCAGTTTCAAAAGTTGAGGCAGCAACCCAATTTGTGGCTCCGGCACCATTTGTTTGAAGGACTTGACCAACACTTCCTCTTACATTGGGTAATGCATATCCATTAACACCAGCCGGATTATTTATTTGTAATGTACCGTTGACTCTCAGTGTGTTTGTGTCAAACTCTCCATAAATCAAAGCATTACTGGCATCTGCACCCGTGTTTTCAATATATAATTTATTACTACCAGTTCCTGCTTCAGAACTTCCTGCAGAATTGCCAATAAAAACATTATCATTTCCCGAAGTAGTTGCACTTCCAGCAAAAGCACCTATTGCGGTATTTCTAGTCGAATTGTTACCTGCATTTACAAGGGCATTAGAACCAATTGCTACTGATCTAGTAATTACACCAGAACCTGTCATGGTGTTATCACCAACAGCCACATTATTAATAGCAGCGTTTGAATTTATTGCTGACAATGAATTACTTCCAACAGCCGTATTAAATCGGGTGGTTCCAGGTATAGCAGTTAACGCATTAAAACCAACAGCTGTGTTATTGTTACCGCCATTTAAATTGGCTAAAGCACCGCTACCAATTGCAGTGTTCAATGCACCAGTATCAGCATTTGGAGTATTTATTGCTAAAGCATTAAAACCAAAGGCAGTATTATTTGCTGAGGTTGTGTTTGCTGCTAGAGCATTAGTTCCAAAGGCTGTATTATTTGCTGCTGTATTTACTGCTAATGCTCTCAGTCCAAAAGCAGTAGAACTAGTTCCTATAAAACCAGAAGTGATGTTATTTCTTCTAAAAGCTACATCAAAATTATCAAGAGTTCCAATAAAACTACCTAAAGCTCCAACAGTATTTCCTGAAGTTAACCATCCGCTTACATTACCAGTATTAAATCGAACCCAGCTAGTACCATTCCAAAAATAAAATCCTGGAGTAACATTATTTGGTGCGGTTCCACTTGTTCCTGTATTATATATTATTTCAGAAGTAGTTGGCGTTGTTAATGGAGATGCACTGTTAGACCCGGCTAATAAATTTACTCTCGGTATTAACAAACCATCAGTATTTGAGAAGACATCCAAAGCTGCTTGTGGAGCAGTAACATTGATACCTATCGTTCTTGTAGTATTTACACCGGCTGTCAAAACACCAGGCATATTACCAAAAATGGTATTTCCTATATTTAATTGGTCACTATTACCTGCTGTTGGAGCATTGGTATTAGACCCTATCATTATATTGTTGCTACCAATATTTATATTTGCACCAGCATTAAAACCTATAGCAGTATTATTTGTCCCGATACTATTTGCAATTAACGCTCTAGCACCAAATGCACTATTTCCTGCACCAGTATTGGCATTCAAAGAGTTAAAACCTATTGCAGTATTATTGGCCGATGTAGAATTAGTTGCCAAGGCACCTGTTCCAAAAGCGGCATTTCCAGTTCCCGTAGTGTTTAAAGCTAAAGCATTGTTTCCAAATGCTGAACTGTTTGTTGCAGTTCCGGATGTTAATGCACCTAAACCAAAGGAAGTACTTGTAGCTCCAATTCTTCCTGCAGCCAAGTTATTTCTTCTAAAAGCTACATCTATATTATCTGTTGTTCCTAAAAAATTAGTGGTATTAGATAATCCTGCATTTCCAATGATTGACCAATCATTACTAGAGTTTCCAGTGGCAAGTCTTACCCATAAACTCCCATCCCAATAATAATAACCAGGAGTTACTTGATTTGGTCCCACTGCTGAAGTATTTGTATTGTATACCAATTCAGAAATCGTTGGAGTAACTACAGTTGCAACGTTAGTAGCTGTTAATGAAACTCTCGGAATGAGTAAACCATTATTCGTTGATTCAACATCCAATGCTGCATTTGGAGAAGTAGTACCAATACCAACTTGTGCTTGAACACTGTATTGGATTGAAAGAGTAAAAATTGTGATGACAATTATTTTTATTTTTTTCATATTGAATTTTTTATTCACTTACCGTGACATACTATCTTTTCTAGTTTTGTTGATTTGAATAGTAAATCTACAAATTAAAAAATACCTCTCAATGAAGAGAGGCATTTTTTTAATCTATTATTTTATTTTCTTTATCGTTTTACTACACGAACTAGGCGGGTTTCATCTCCTTGGGTTACAATTGCATTGTATATTCCTGCCGGATAACGCTCTCCGATTTTTTGTGTTGATAAATCATCTGCTTGGATGTCTCTTGTTTCTAATAAACGTCCCGCCATGTCGTAGACTGCCACACTGATTGGTGCTACGTTGGAAGTTTGAATATCCAATACAAAACTATCCGCAAATGGGTTTGGATACGCCACTACTTTGAATGGTGCTACTGCAACATTCTCGATTGGTGCTTTCACCTCTTCCTCACCTCTTGTTAACACCGGTGGTGCTCCAGGAGTTGTGATGTTACAATCTTTTCCGGCATAGAAGAAACCATAAATCTGTGCCTCTACCGTTAACGAATAACTTGTGCCTGTTGTTAAAGCCGCAAAGCTATTGAAGTTACTCAATCTGAAAGATCTTGTTGAAGTTGTAAAGCTTTGGTTATA
>CALRRY020000015.1:0-61535 GCA_943370635.1 Variovorax paradoxus | reverse complement strand
CTGCGTCTGAAATTTTACTTAATTCTTTGAAAATTAATTTGTAACTTGCTTCAAGGTTGCTCATAATTGTATTTGATTGGTAGTCAATACAATGTACTAATTTTTAGTGTTTTGAGCAACTTTTTTTATAATGCACTACGGGTTTATTTCAATTTTACATAAACATGTTTAATCCCTTTTTTATCTGAATCGCGTTCATGAATTTCAATTAATTTGGTAAGCGACTTCATCAATGGAGTAAGTTTTGGAAATCCGAAATTCCGTGGATCAAATTCCGGTTTTTTCTTCACGATGAGATTTCCAACATCACCTAAAAAGGCCCAACCTTCATCATCTGCTAAATCCTCTATACTCGATTCAATGATGTCTATTGTTTCAATATCAATTTTAAGAAATTGCTTTTCTTCTTTCTTTTTGTCAGTTGTTTCTGTTGTAGATGTGATATTTTTCTTTTTCTTGGCTCCTTCTAAAACCTCAATAAAAATAAACCGATCACAAGCACTAATAAAGGATTTTGGTGTTTTTTGTTCGCCAATCCCAATTACTTTCATGCCGGATTCTCTCAATCGAATGGCTAATCTAGTGAAATCGCTATCGCTGGAAACAATACAAAATCCGTCTAACTTATCACTATATAACAAATCCATTGCATCAATAATTAACGCAGAATCCGATGAATTTTTTCCGGTTGTATAACTGTACTGTTGAATAGGTGTTATGGCGTGTTCCAACAAAACAGCCTTCCATCCGTTGGCATTTGGTTTTGTCCAATCAGCATAAATCCGTTTGGTAGTGGGAGTACCATATTTAGCAATTTCTTCCATCATTCCTTTCACATTGCTGTACGGAACATTGTCTGCATCAATTAAAACGGCTAGTTTTAAATCATCTTTGTCGTGTTTGCTCATATTATCTGGATTAAACGCTATCAAAGATAATTAAAAAACATCGAATTAATTTTTTCATTTAGTTTAAAAGTTAAACCCTATTTCTTCCCAAATTTATTATGTAGAAAGTAAAGAAATCATTACTTTTGTCACGTTTTTTTTAACATACAAAATCATGGTAAAAGATTTATTCGAAAGAATCCAAAACAATAAAGGTCCGCTGGGAAAATGGGCTTCTCAAGCAGAAGGATATTATGTGTTTCCAAAGTTGGAAGGAGAACTAGGACCAAGAATGCAATTTCATGGAAAACAAATACTCAATTGGAGTATCAATGATTATTTAGGTTTAGCTAATCATCCCGAAGTAAGAAAAGCAGATACAGATGCTGCTATACAATATGGTGCTGCTTACCCTATGGGTGCTCGTATGATGAGTGGTCATACAGATTTACACGAACAATTAGAAAATGAATTAGCAGCATTTGTAATGAAAGAAGCTGCTTATTTATTGAATTTTGGTTACCAAGGAATCATGTCTACCATCGATGCATTGGTGACTAAGAATGATATTATTGTGTATGATGTTGATGCTCACGCTTGCATCATTGATGGTGTTCGTCTTCACATGGGAAAACGCTTCACTTATCGCCACAATGATTTGGAAAGCATGGAGAAAAATCTTCAACGTGCTACAAAAATGGCAGAAGAAACCGGAGGAGGAATTTTATTTATTACTGAGGGAGTTTTTGGTATGCGTGGTCAACAAGGTAAATTGAAAGAAATTGTTGCCATGAAAGAAAAATACAATTTTCGTTTGTTAGTAGATGATGCACATGGTTTTGGTACATTAGGAAAAACAGGTGCCGGAGCAGGTGAGGAGCAAGGATGCCAAGACGGAATTGATGTATATTTTTCTACTTTTGCCAAATCAATGGCCAGTATTGGAGCTTTTATTGCTGCTGATAAAGACGTAATAGATTATTTAAAATATAACCTCCGTTCTCAAATGTTTGCCAAAGCTTTGCCAATGATTCAAACAGTGGGTGCATTAAAACGTTTAGAACTCCTGCGAAATCATCCTGAGTTAAAAGATAAGTTATGGGAAAATGTAAATGCACTTCAAAATGGTTTAAAAGCAAGAGGTTTCAATATTGGGGATACTAACACTTGTGTAACACCTGTTTACCTTGAAGGTTCCATTCCTGAAGCAATGGTAATGGTGAATGATTTACGTGAAAATTACGGAATCTTCCTTTCTATTGTAGTTTATCCGGTTATTCCTAAAGGAATTATTTTATTGAGAATGATTCCAACTGCTTCTCATACTTTACAAGATATTAATGAAACATTATCTGCTTTTGAAGCGATTAGAGAAAAGTTAATCAACGGAACTTATAAAAAGATTGCTGAAGCAACAACTGTTGACGTGTCTTAGTTTGGATAAATCTTAAAATTAATCAGCCGACACTTTTTGAAGAGTCGGCTGTTTTTTTATAAAAAGAGAATAGGTTACACGTTTTCTAATTCAATCCGATACGTTCTTCGTTTTCGGTCAACGGTTGAATTGAAGTTTTTCCACAAATTGTGAATCGAATGGTTTTCTTCCAATTCAGGTGTACGATTACATTTTTGTATACCTTTTTGTTTGAAAACATGATAGTATTCTCTGAAAATAATGGCTGTAACACCTTTATTTTGGTATTCCGGATCAATTCCAATCAAATAAAACAATACTTCTTTACTTAGTTTTTTGGCTTGCAATAAATGATAAAATCCAAAAGGGAACAATCGACCATTAGCTTTTTTCAATGCTTCTGAGAAACTTGGCATGACGATACTGAAAGCAATCATTTTATTGTTTTTATCCAAAACAAAAAGAATGTATTCCGGATTCACAAATGGAATGTATTTTTTCTTGAAATATTCTTTTTGTCGTTCCGATACTGCAACAAAAGAGGCTAGTCTTTCATAGCTGGTATTGAATAAGTCAAACATTTCATCTACATACGGAACAATGTCTTTTGTTTTATTGAACTTTACGACTCTCAATCCGTAACGCTGTTCAATTAAATGACTAATTTTTGTAAAACTATCCGGATGCACATCTGAAAAGGAAAATACGCTTTCAAAATATTCTTTCTCTTTAACAAAACCCAATTGCTCTAAATGCTCTTTATAATAAGGGTAGTTATACCATGTAATCATTGAGCCCATTCTGTCAAAACCCTCAATTAGTACGCCAACTTTATCCAAATTGGAAAAACCCATTGGGCCTTCAACATAACTTAAATGATGTTTTTTACCCAATTCATAGACTTTTTCCAACAAGGCTTTGGTTACGTTGATATCATCAATGACATCCCACCAACCAAATCGCACTTTGGGTTTTTGTTGCTCCTTGATTTCTTGCCAGTTCACAATTGCAGCAATTCGACCTACAATTTTATTTCCTTTGTAAGCTAAGTAAAAGTATGCCTCAGCTTGCTCAAAAGCCGGATTATTCGTTCGATCAAACGTTTCTAACTCGTCATTAATTAAAGGAGGAATCCAATAAGGATGATTTTTATATAGTGAAAATGGAAATTTCACATAGTCAAGAAGCTGTTTTTTTGTTATCGCTTCAACAACATTTATTGTACTATCCATCTACCTTGTCTAAACGTTTTTTCTCTTCTTTGTCTTTTTTGTCTTTTTTCTTTTTATCCACTCGTTTTCCACCTTCTTCCTCTTTTTCTATTTTTACCGGCTGATATTTTTTATCAAAACGCCATGAAACCCCCGCACCACCATAAAATAAACCAGGCGTATCTTTTATGTTTTTACTGATTGAGGCATCAATTTGAAGATTATCCAGTAATAAATAGGCTGCTCCAATTCTAAGTATTCCATCAGAATAAAAATCGCCTTTAAATCCTTGGTTTTCAATAAATCCTGACCATTTTTCGTTGAACCCCCTTGTAAGTGTTATAATATAACCTAGTGTTTTATAATCCGTTGTAATTTTATCATAAAAAATATTAGTTACCAATACATAACGATTACCAATTTGATTCTGTCCAATAATCATGATTTTTGGACTGATTACTGGCTCATTTGGAAAGGCATAATCATCATTTGCTAATCCTACGTTCATACCGACATAACCGGAAACAGCAGGAATTAATTGTCTCCATTTAAATTTATGATTAGCTTTCCAACTGTAAAGATTGGGTTTTTCTTCATAGTTTTTATAGGGGTCATAAATCAAATACTTTGCCCCAATTATGGAAGAACGCAGTCCGCTTCTGGTTTGCTCAACCAATGGTGAAAAATATTTGTCATATTGGAACCTAAAACTGGCAATTACTTCCAATTGTTCAAATAAAACGCCATATCTAAAATCCATTTCCATTCCCATTCCATTTGAATTATATCGAGCCAAATCATGATTTTCCCGATAGCCATACAATCCTCCCTCTACTTGAAAAACAGTTTTACCTACAGAGAAAGCAGACATCGACATACCGGGACGATTGGAATTAATCATATCTGTATGTTGCGAATAAGAAGAGGCAAATACTAAAGTCAGAATTGTTGCGAATGGAAAACGAATATTTTTCATCTCGAATTGTAGTTTAACAAGTTTAGAAACCAAAAATAAGACTTTTTATTATTTATTTATGATACTTCGATTAATTTTAAAGCGGGTATTTCTTATTTTTACCCAAAATTATGTCGTATGCAAACCGCTTCCATACCCGGATTCATTAGAACTATTCTTATTATAATTGGAATTTATTATGCTTTTAAATTAATTAGCCGAATCCTTTTGCCTATTTTGTTGCGAAAAATGGTGCAAAAGGCCGAAAAAACGTTTCAACAACAAATGGAATTGCAGCAACAGCAACAGCAAGAAGCTAATCAAGCTCCACCTAAAGCAAAAATGACAGAAAAAAAGAAAGTAGGTGAATACATTGATTATGAAGAAGTAAACTAAACATTGAACAACCTAACCATGAACAATTTTAAACGTTTTTTACCTCACTTATATGTGATTATCGGATTTGTAGTCGTTTCGTTGTTTTACTTTTATCCGGTTTTGCAAGGTAAACAAATCAGCCAATCCGATATTGTACAATATACCGGAATGGCCAAAGAACAAAATGATTTCAGAAACCAAACCGGAGAAGAGCCGTATTGGACGAACTCCGCATTTGGTGGAATGCCAACCTATCAATTAGGAGCAAAATATCCACATAATTATGTGAAATCAGTTGATAGTTTTTTGCGTTTTCTTCCGCGACCTGCTGACTATTTATTTCTATATTTTTTAGGGTTTTATATATTATTATGTGTCTTAAAAATTGATCCGCTAAAAGCTTTTTTTGGTGCTTTAGCTTTTGGTTTTTCAACCTATCTAATCATTATTTTAGGGGTCGGACACAATGCAAAAGCTCATGCCATTGCTTATATGCCGATGGTTGTAGCAGGCGTTTTATTGGTTTTTCAAAAAAGATATATAGTAGGAGGATTGTTAACAATGGTTGCGGCTGCACTGGAAATTCAAGCCAATCACTTTCAAATGACCTATTATTTGTTGTTGCTATTATTGATTATTTCTGCCTATTATTTTTATCAATTCATCAAAGAAAAAGATTTCTCAGCTATTGGGAAAACGATTGGTGTTTTTGTAGTGGCAGGATTATTGGCTTTGGGTTCAAATGCCACCAATTTATTAGCAACCGCAGAATATACGGAGTTTAGTACAAGAGGTGCCAATGAATTAACTTTTGGACCAAATGGTGAAAAAATAGAAAGCAAATCCGGTATGTCGTATGAATACATTACAGAATATAGTTATGGAATTGCGGAAAGTTTCAACCTTATTGCTCCTCGAATTTTTGGTGGTGGTAATGCAGAAAAACTAGGAAAAGATAGTGCAATGTATGAACTTTTTATTCAATTAGGTGCTCCCGAAGCCGATGCGTTAGACTATGCCAATAATGCTCCAACGTATTGGGGTGACCAACCTATTGTAGCAGCACCGGCCTATATTGGAGCGGTCATTTTCTTTTTATTTGTGTTGGGAATGTTTACCGAAAAGCGAAAACTTAAATATGCACTTTTAACGGGAGCAATTGTCTCGCTATTGTTATCTTGGGGTAAAAATTTCCCTGTGTTGACTGACTTTTTTATTGACTATGTGCCGTTGTACAACAAATTCAGAGCGGTTTCTTCTATTCAAGTGATTTTGGAATTGTGTATTCCGGCACTAGCCATCATGGGATTATATTCCTTTTTTAAAACGGAAAAAGAGGAACAGTGGAAAGCTTTATGGAAAGCTGCCGCAATTGCAATTGGAGTTTTAGCGTTGTTATTCATCGGACAAGGGATGTTCAATTTTGCCGGTGGTAATGATGATTATTATCGTCAGGCGTATGGTGAAATTGGTCAGCCGTTTGTAGAAGCATTGATAGAAGACCGAAAATCGATGTTTACTGCTGATTTACTTCGCTCAATCGGATTCATTGCCGTTGTTTTTGGATTGTTATGGTTAAGTTTGAAAGAAAAAATAGTACAGACCAATACGGTTCTTTTAGTGGGATTGGTGATGGTTTTTGATTTGTTTTTCATTGATAAAAGCTATGTTAATGCCGATGATTTTGTGAACGCTCGTGAAGTGATGGAACCTTTTCAAGCCAGTGAAGCTGACCAACGAATTAAAGAAGATAGAGACATTCATTTCAGGGTTTTTGAACCTTCACAAGGAATGGCAGGAGCTCGTACATCTTATTTTCATAAAGCTATAGGAGGTTATAGTGCTGTAAAACCACAACGGATGCAACAGCTTTATGATTATCAAATTACCAATAATAACATTCAGATGTTGAACATGTTGAATGTAAAGTATGTCATTCAAACAACCGAAGAAGGTCAACCGATACCTTTACAAAACCCTGAAGCGAATGGAAATGCATGGTTTGTAAGCAAGGTAAAAATAGTTGAAAATGCAGATGAAGAAATGAAAGCCTTAGATAGTTTGAACACAAAAGAGGAAGCCGTTTGGGTAAAACCTACTATGTTTAAAGGTGTTATTCAATCGAGTTATGAAAAAGATAGTTTGGCGACTATCAAATTAGAAGAATACAAGCCAAATTATTTAAAATACACGACTCAAAATGCAAATAAAGGCTTAGCTGTTTTTTCAGAAATCTACTATCCTAAAGGATGGAAAGTCACCATTGATGGTAAAGAAACTGAAATGATACGTGTGAATTATGTGTTGAGAGCGTTAGAAATTCCGGCTGGAAAACACACTATAGAATTTAAATTTGAACCGGATGTGGTGAAAACAGGAAGTTCAATTGCTTTGTTTAGTTCAATTGGAATGTTGTTATTGTTGTTAGGTGGGATATATTTTGAAAGAAAGAATATGAATGATCAATAGTTATGCAGGTTTTTTAATTTATATTTGATTGAAAATTTGTGAAATGAAAAAAGAAATTTTACATCACGGCCATCCTAAAGAAAAAGAAGCAAAACGGATTGCTGAAATAAAGTCGTTGACTTATGTTGAGCGATTGGAGCGACTATTAGCTATTATTGAGCTTTCTTATACTTTGAAAAATGCACCTAAAATATATCCTAAAAAATGATAGAACAGATTTTTGTGATATGGAAATATTTTAAAGAACATGACGTTCGGTATATTACAATTGGTGGATTTGCTGTTAATATTTATGGTTACAGTAGAAATACCGGAGATTTAGACATTCTTATAGACGATACACTAGATAATAGAAGAAATCTTAGAAAAGCATTTATAGATATCGGAATAGGTGATTTTGAAACCCTAGAAACAATGGATTTTATTCCAGGTTGGACTGATTTTTCTTTAAATTTTGGTTTGCGTTTGGATATTATGACTACTGTAAAAGGATTGGAAGATAAATCTTTTCAAGAATTGTTTGATAAAGCAACAATTGTTCTTTTGGGTGGAGTAGAAGTTAAATTCATTGATTACGATAGTTTAATTTTAGCAAAAAAGTCATCCAACCGTCCAAAAGACCAACTAGATATTGAAGAGCTAAATAAGTTAAATGAAGAATAAATTTAATTTAATTAAAAAGAAAACTTTTCATTTTGCATTCCAAAACTAAAAAAGTCCTTATAGTTTCATATTACTGGCCACCGGCAGGCGGACCGGGCGTACAGCGTTGGCTAAAATTCGTCAAATATTTACCTGATTTTGGATATGAACCACACGTTTATATTCCTGAAAATCCGACCTATCCGATTAAAGATGAAAAATTAATTAAGGATGTCTCGGATAAAGCCATCATCATCAAACAAAAAATAAAGGAACCTTATCGTTGGGCATCATTTTTATCGAACAATACCACTAAGAAAATTAGCTCCGGAATTATTCCAAGTAAGAAAAAGCAATCCATCGTTGCCAAACTATTACTTTGGATCAGAGGGAATTTATTTATTCCGGATGCAAGAGTTTTATGGGTAAAACCTTCCGTCTCTTTTTTGAAAGAATACCTGCAAAAACATCAAATTGACACCATCATTACAACCGGACCACCACATAGTTTGCATCTTATTGGTCTGCAATTGAAAAAGGAATTAAACATCAATTGGATAGCTGATTTTCGGGACCCTTGGACAACCATCGGTTACCACAAAGAACTAATGCTCACTGAAAAAGCGGAACAAAAACACAAAGAGTTAGAAAAGAAAGTGTTGCAAACTGTAGATAAAATCATAGTCACCAGTCTAACAACCAAAACGGAGTTTGCAACTCTAACATCCAAACCAATTGAGGTAATTACCAACGGTTATGATGTTGAAAATGTTGAAAAAACACCTTTGGATGTAAAGTTTACCTTAGCACACATTGGCTCCTTTCTTTCCGATAGAAATCCAAGAATTTTGTGGAAAGTGCTAAATGAATTAATTAATGAAAATCCTGATTTTGCTAATGATTTTCAACTTAAATTGATTGGAAAAGTAAGTCAGGAAATTGTAGATACCATTCAAGAGTTTAAATTATCGAATTACGTACTCAATTTAGGCTATTTGTCACATCAAGACGCCATTCAACATCAACGAGCCTCACAAGTATTACTCTTAATTGAAATTGATGATGAAACAACGCGTTGCATCATACCCGGAAAATTATTTGAATACATGGTTTCCGATAGGCCAATTATTGCAATTGGTCCAAATGGTTCCGATTTTGAAAACATAATCAAAGAAACCAATACCGGTTCTTTTTTTACCTATGAGGATAAAATAGGATTAAAAGAATTGATTTTTACTCACTATAAGTCGTTCAAACAAAATGATTTAAAAGTTTATCCGTTAGGTTTACAGCAATACAGTAGAAAAAGTTTGACTGAAAAATTAGTAAAAACTTGTCTGACTAATGACTAATTGCTATTCACTAATCACTAATCACTAAAAATGGGCATCGTTGTAAATCAATCTATAAAAAACACCCTCATCACCTTTGTGGGGTTTGCTATTGGTGCGATGAATACGCTGTTTATGTACACGCATTTTTTAGGAGAGGATTATTATGGGCTTACTGCTTTTTTACTTTCTTCTGCCAACATCATGATGCCGTTGATGGCTTTTGGGATTCAAAATACCTTGGTTAGATTTTATGCCGAACACCAAACAGATGAGGAGAAATCAAGGTTTTTAAACTTAATGTTGGTTTTACCACTTCTATTGGTAGTTCCCATTTTTATTGGATTGGCCTTATTTTATAATGAAACAGCCGAACTTTTATCACAAGAAAACCCAATCATTTTTGATTATGTATGGATGATTCCGGTAATTGGCCTATTCATGGGCTACTTTGAGATTTTTTATGCATGGGTAAAAGTACATTTGAAATCCGTTTTTGGCAACTTTGTGAAGGAAGTGCTTTTGAGGATTTTTATTTCTATTTTCTTATTAGCAGTTCATTTGAATTGGTTAACCTCCATTCAATTTGTGTATAGTTTGGTATTCATTTATTTTGCGATGATGCTTGTGATGGCTTTTGTTGCCTTCAAAGTTCGCAAACCGGAATTTCATCTTCAATTTCCAAAAGATAAGAAGGAAGTATTGTTGTATTCAGCTTTCATTATTTTTTCATCCGGAATTGCGGTTCTATTACTGGATATTGATAAATTCATGATTGGTCAATATATTCCAATCAAAGAAGCTGCTTATTATTCTGTAGCTATATTTATTGCCTTGACCATTTCTGTTCCCATGCGAGCAATGCATCAAATTACACATCCCATCACAACTGATTTAATGGCTCGGAAAAAACACGAAGAGTTAAATCAATTGTATAAAAAAACAGCTATAACATTACAAGTGGTAGGCGGTTTTATTATGTTGGGTATACTTACAAACATACATCAAGTCTATGCTTTATTGCCTGAAAAATATAGTGGTGGAATTTCAGTGGTATTTTTAATTTCTTTTTCTAAGTTTTTTGATTTGATGTTGGGAAACAACAATTCTATAATTTTCAATTCCAAATACTATCGAACCGTACTTTTACTTGGTTTATGTTTGGTGGTTGTGACCGTAGGCTTAAACATGGTTTTTATCCCTTCTTTTGGTATCGAGGGAGCTGCAATTGCTACACTCATTTCAATAGGATTGTATAGCATAGCTAAATTAATGTTTGTTGTTTTTAAAATGAAGCTATTTCCTTTTACCCGAAAAACGATAATTTCATTACTGCTTATTGCACTAACATTTGTTGTATTTTATTTTTGGAATTTTCCCTTTCATCCAATTATGAATATCCTATTAAAATCTGTACTGCTTGCTGTTTGGTACTGGTTTTTGAATTATCGTTTGGCAATTTCTGAAGATATTAATGCCGTTGTAAAAAAAGGATTAAAGTTTAATACTCCGAGGTAATATTTTTTCTACTTTAAACAAATCAAACAAACTCTCAAATAAAGAGGTTTAAATTATAAACATCAACTTTTTCGGTTAAAGGTAAGTTAAATAGTATTAAATATCCTTTTCCTTACCATATATTTGAAATAACAAAAATGCTTTATGCGAGCTGTATTTTCCATTTTTATCTGTTTTATGCTACTGTTTTCAACTGTAGTGAACCGATTTTTGGCGAATGAATGGTTCGAAAAATTCGGAATTGAAGTTGTGGATACCACGATTTTAGAAGAAGAAACAAAACATTTTGTACCAAATAATAAGAAAAGTAAATTTACATTGTTACCGATAGTAAAAGCTAAAAATTACTTTTCATCTCCTTATATACCCAAGCAAAAATTACACATTAGTAAAATTTTTAACCCTCCTGAAATCCTAGCATAATTTTAAGTCAATCTAGTTTGTATACGGCATTACTATTAATATATTATTTGTAATGTTTCTGAATACAACATTATTTACATAAAAAAATAGCTATGATAGGTCAACTATTGCAATCAAAGAAAGGCGATAAATGTAATTGTGAGGTTCAAACCTATTTTATGGGTTTAAAATACAGTATATCTACATTTATTTTGATTGTTTCTTTCTCAACCGTATTTGCTCAAAATTCAAGAATCAATACAAATAATACTATTGGATGGTTCAATTATTTTGGGACATTTAAACTTGACAAAAAGTTTAGTATTCACTCTGAATACCAGTGGCGTCGTGAAGATTTTGTCATCAATTGGCAATAGAGTTTGTTGAGAGTAGGGCTAAATTACCAAGTAAAGCCAACACTTCAACTTCGGATGGGATATGCTTGGATTGAAACGTTTCCCTATGATGAAATTCCTATCAACGGTTTAGGAAGAAATTTTACGGAACACCGAATATTCCAAGCAGCAACGTTGTCAGGTTCAATTGAAAAATGGCAATTCAGTCACCGCTTTATGTTGGAACAACGATGGATTGGAACGTATTCCGATCCATCCAAAACCTCAGAAGATGAATACCTTTTTTTAAACCGATTGCGGTATATGTTTCGACTTCAAGTGCCACTAAAAGGTAACTCCATTGTAAATAATACTCCATATTTAGCGGCCTACAATGAAATCTTTATCGGCTTTGGTCCCAATGTAAATGAAAATGTATTTGACCAAAACCGTATTGGATTATTGTTAGGTTATCGATTTTCAGACCACCTCAGAATAGAAGGAGGGTATCTGAACCAAACGTTGCAATTGGGGAGAGAAGTAGAAGGCAGAAACGTATTTCAAAACAACAACGGTTTTATAATTAATACTTATTTAGACTTTTAAATTATTCATTAAAAAATTAACACATGAAAACACTATTTTTAATTACATGCATTGGATTAAGTTTATTCTTTACCGCATGCAAACAAGACAAACCGGCTCAAGAAGCCAATACAGCATCTTCAACAAACAGTCAAGTACAAAAAGTAATTGATGAATTAGGCTTAGTTTATGTAGAAGAAGGAGCACAAACCATCATCACGTATGATGAAGTCAACGCCGCTCAACAAGCTTGGTGTGATGCCTTGGTTAAAATTGGAAAACTAAAAGAAGAAGGTGGTGATTATAAAGGCTATGCCGAACAAGTTTTATCAGAAGCGTATAATTATGACAATGGTAAAGTGTTTTTTAAACCAACATTAGCCTTTGGCGACCAAACGTTTCGCAATGATAAAAAAGGGGCGTTGGCTTATTTTGTTGGAGGTGATCCTGATTATCCTAATGACAAAGGTTTTGCATTGAAACCTTGGGTAAAAGCCCGATACGATAATGCCGGTGATAAAAACCAAGGAATTCAAATATATGGTTCTGTAGCCATTACGATGGGAAATGTATGGGTAACCGATAAAGAAGGTAACGAAGTAATGGTAGACAAAACGTGGGTGTTAAAAAAAGGAAAAGATGGTAAATTGAGAATCATCGTGCATAAATCGGCATTGCCGTTTAATCCCGGAACCTAAACGATTTGTAAATCCGGTTATACTACTTTATAACCGGATTTTTTTTTCAATACTCGTTTCTATTTAGAATAATGAAGGTTAAAAGAATCCATTTTGCTTATATATTCCATAAAATAAACTAATACAGACTAAACGGATAATCTAAGCGAAATCGTTTATTTTTACAGGCTAAAAAAAATAAAATGAAAAATACAATACTTGTTATAATCTCTCTTTTTTGCTTTTCAGGCAATACTCAAAATAAACTTTCTTCTCTTTATAGAATTGAAGATAATTTTCCGGCAGATATGAAAAAAGCAAGAGAGTTTATCCGATTAACAACTGATGATAGACTTATTTATAATCTTATTGCCGGATTAAATTCACCTCATGATGCCAATTATCAATTTACTGTAAAAGAAGATAAAAACCTCTCATTTGCATTGCCATTTACAAATGAAAGATACAAACTTTTTTTTGTAGATTATACGACCAAAAAGCCTGTAAACGAACATACTTTTTATGTGGATTATGCTTTTGAATATTATCATTATTTTCCCAATTTTACTTATAATCCATCACTCTTTTCACCGGCTTCTTATTTTAAAATTGCATTTGCTCAAAATGATAATAATACAAATGAATTGGTTAATCAAATTTTAATAAATGGTTTGAATGATCAACCTTTTGAAAAGCGGTATGGAACTTTGTTGAAACGATTAAAAGAAAAAAATAAAGCCCTGAAAAAACTAAAAATTGAGGATATTATTCAAGACCATGAAGAACTTTCGAGTAGTGATAAAACAGAGGCTCTTATTAATGCAATTTCAAATGAAGTTGATGATGAATTACCCAATTTACTCTACGTTACTTTTATGCAAAATAAGTCAAAGCAGGATAAATCTTATGGAATGATAAAAAAAATATTTGGTGCGGAAAGTCTAAATAGAGTTGATGAAGCGTTAACCCAAAATATAATTATTAACACGAATCAATCGGCTTATCTTACCATTCCGGAAAATGAATTTAAAGGAGAAACGGTAAATAATGCTATTCCTATTGCACAAATTGTGGTTCAACTTGATTTTAAAAATAAGGAGCTTCGGATGTATTTTAAAACCCAAACTACTATAAGTGGTATGGTATCAAATGTGTATTCTGTTTCAGATAAAAAAAGTATAAAAAGTGAAACCATAAACCTCAAACAGATTCAAATCAGAATCAGAGAAAATGAAACCAAAACAATTTTTGAAGATGGTTTCAATAAAAAACTCTTTGAAATTAATTCAAATTAAGGTATACTCAAAAAAAAACGGCTTCAATAATAGAAGCCGTTTTTTTATTGAATGAAGTAATTATTCTTTTATGAAGCGTACGGGAGTGAAAGAATCCAACTGAATAAGGTACATTCCACTGGATAAATTGGATAAATTAATCCCGTTTTGAATGGAAACGTTTCCTTTTTCAATAAGCTTTCCACTCATATCAGTAAGAGTATATGTCTTAACAGTTGTCTGTTCTGGTAATTTGAAATACAAGATTTCTTTTGCTGGACTTGGATAAACGGCAAGTAAATTATCTTCCGGTGTTGAAATATTTAATGCTTCTTCTAAGTAGTATTTAGCTAATACTTGGTCATAATCATCAGTTAATTGATTATACAACCATCCGCTTACTACCAATTTACCGTTGTTGGTTGGAGCAGCTGAAATAACTTGTGAAGTAGAGCCAATATCAGTAATTACTACTCCGTTATCACCAAAAGTAGAATCTAAAATACCATTTGTATTGTATCGCGTTAAAGCAAATTTTCCGGTTTCATTTTCAACTGTTGTACCAACCAAAGTAATATTTTGATTTACCGGGTTATAGTGTAGTTGTGTAGAAAAGTCATTTCCATTGATAAATGTACTAGTAAAACCTCCGGAACCAAAAGTAGTATCTAAAGTACCGTTTGCATTCAATCGATACAGAATGAAATCATCAGACAATGCTTCAAAAGTGGTGAGTATTTTTCCGTTAGTTTGTACTTCAATATCTCCTTTCATAAAAAAATCTACTGCTCGTTCGGTAAAATATTTACCGGTTCCGTTAAAGGATGGGTCTAACAAACCAACTGAATTAAATTTTAAAATAACAGCCTGAAAATCATTAGCAAAGTTTTCATTAGTTCTCCCTATGGCCAAGATTTTTCCGTCACTTAATACTTCTATATCATTAATGATTTCAGAAACATTAGTTAACCCTACCATGCTGATTCCGTTATCTCCAAAAGTGTTATCAATTGTTCCGTTGGCATTTAATCGAACCAAAAGATAATCAATTATACCATTTACATTGTTGCCACCACCAATCACAATTTTATTGTTCGACTGAATTGCTATTGCATGCATTCGTGGAATAAAATCCAATGATTCCTCTAAATAGGTAATACCTTGATCACCAAAGGTGGCGTCTAATGCACCGGCTGGTGTGATTCTTACGATGACACCACTTCCTAACGATTGATAACCACTTATTAGGATATTGCTGGCATTATCAACAGCTAACCCTTCAAATTCAGTGAAAAAGAAACCAAGAGCTACTTTTCCATTAGAACCAAACGTAGTATCCAATGTTCCGTTTTCATTAAATCGTTGCAACCCATTAAAAAACAAATTATTGATATATACTTTTGTAAGTACAATTGTTTTGTTATCCGACTGAACAACCGATTTAATTACTTCCTCATATGTGGGGTGACTAAGACTTTGTTGCTTTAATCCATTGGTACCAAAAGTTGTATCTGCTGTAAACGTGTTAAGATTATAACGACCAAATACCAAATTATTTTCAACGATTGATGTTTCTGAATTTCCGGAGATGAATAATTTATTATTGGAAATACTCATGTAACTTACCTTATCATTCAAGGCATTGAACGATAAAGTAAAACCTGAACCTCCATTAAAAAATGTATTGTCTAAGTCACCGTTTGCGGTGTAACGTACCAACAGCATGTCTTCATTCTCTGTTGTGCCGTTGTAAAAAGAATCCATTTGGATGATTTTACCGTCGGATTGTAAGGCTATACTACCTTTACTTCCAAATTGTACATTGATACCAGCCCCTTGAAAACCATCACTACTAAAAGTAGTATCAAAAGCACCATTGCTATTCATTCGCAATACAAACAAGGAAGTACCATTTGAAAAATATTTACCACTCATTAGTATTTTACCATCGGCTTGTAGCAACAAATCGGTTACATTTACCGCCGTTGTGTTGCTAATAGAAAAAGCTCTTCTTCCGGTGGTGTTAAAAGTAGTATCCGCTAATCCGCTTGTGGTATAACGAGCAATAAATAGGGTTGGTGTTGAACCATTGTAATAATAACCGTTTACAATAAACTTTCCATCGGATTGAATGCTCAAAGCAATAGGAAAATCAGAGGTTCCGAAATTATCATTCACATTCAAAGTGGTGTCCAATATACCATTGGCATTCAATCGAAACAACCTAAATTTATTAGCATTTGCTATAAATGAAGTAGTTAATCCAACGATTTTATTGTCAGCTTGAATTTCCATATCTATCACTTCATGAGATGGAAAGGAGTCTTCCTCAGCTGTTGTATTATAATAAGTTCCGTCAAAAGCAAATCCGGTATCCAAGGTTCCGTTTGCTAAATAGCGGGCAATTGCAATATCGTTATTGTATGAACTTCCCACTAGAATCTTTCCATCTGCTTGAATTTTTACAATGTTAATTCCATTAATAAAGGGGTGAACAACTTTTCCTTGGTCACCAAAAGAAGTGTCTATGTTTCCATTGGCTAACAAACGCATTACAAACCCTTTTGGGTTATATCCGTTGTCAATTTCTCCGGCAACTATTGTCTTGCCATCAGATAAAACAGCATGGCTTTTTACATTATGGGAAGCATTCCACAAATTGGTTTTAACGATACCTTGGTTACCAAAACCGGTATCTAAGTCACCTGCTTGTTGACTGTAAACAGTAATAAAACTAATAAGAATAAAAATAAAAGAACAATGTTTTTTCATGATATGGCATGATTATTAAAATTCGCACAAATGTATGGTTTTGTAAAGAATTCAAAACAAATATTGAACAAATTTTTTTTTCTTTTGGATTAACAAGTATGAGTCTATCTTTAAAATAAATCAAAATTTCAGAAAAAAAGTTTGTATAAAATAATATTTTTTTACACTAAATGGAAAATGATAAGAACAAATCAAATGGAACGTTTACTATTTAGACTTTATCCACGCTCTGTAAATCCATTTTTCTATACTGATGATGCAAAATATTATCGAACCGGCTATAAATGAAATGAGCAAACCTTTTCCATCTAGAGAAGCCGTTCCAAATATTTTTTGCATAAAAGGGGTGTAAATAAACAATGCTTGTAAAACTAAAATAGTACCAATACCCAAAAAAATTAATCTATTACTGAAAATTCCGATTTTCAATACGGAATCGGTAAGTGACCTACAATTAATTAAGTAAAAAATTTGAAAGAAAATGATAAAAGTGACTGCCATAGTTTGTGAGCGAGCCAAAGCATCAGTCTGCACCATGTCTTTTGATAGAGCGTCTGCATATTCCCATTTAAAGAGAACTATTGTTCCCACCGTCATTAATATCGAAACAAAAAATACTCTGAAGGTCACAAAACTGTTAAATAGAGGCTCTTCAGGATTTCTTGGAGGTCGTTTCATTACATTGGGTTCTTTTACTTCAAAAGCTAAAGGCAAAGCCAAGGCAATTGCTGCTACTAAGTTTATCCAAAGTAGCTGTGTTGGTAACATGGGTAATAAAAGTTCCTTAGTTAGAGGATTAAAAGGGAAAAAAATTATTCCATAAATAAGAATTAAGGCGAGTCCTAAATTGGTGGGTAATAAAAATGCTAGCGATTTCAACAAATTATCATACACTCTACGTCCTTCCTCAACAGCAGCGGCTATACTCGAAAAATTATCATCAGCTAAAACAATATCTGATGACTCCTTTGACACTGAAGTACCGGTAATTCCCATCGCTATTCCAACATTAGATTGTTTTAGCGATGGCGAATCGTTAACGCCATCACCGGTCATCGCAACAATTTCATTCCTGTTTTGTAGAGCTTTTACCAAACGAAGTTTATGTTCAGGAGCCACCCTTGCATAAATATGAGTATTATTAATGATTTTATCCAATTCCTCATCTTCCATTTTAGAAAGGGTAACACCGGTAATAACATTACCGTTATCGGAAAGCCCTAATTCTAATCCTATCGCACCGGCGGTAGTAGGATGGTCTCCGGTAATCATTTTTATGGTTATTCCGGCATTTTGACAGACTTTTATCGCTTCAATAGCTTCTGTTCTGGGAGGATCAATCATTGCTATTAAGCCAATAAATTCAAAGCCGCTTTCTACTTCTTCATCGGTGATTTCATCAGAATGGCTATACTTTTTTTGGGCAAAGGCTAAAACTCGCATTCCTTTAGAACCAAAGAGTTCAATTTGTGAAATTATTTTTTGATTATCTAAAGGTATTCCACCAATGTGTGAAAAACAGCGTATTAACACAACTTCTGGTGCTCCCTTGAGAATAAGAGCATCGTTAAGCGTAACCATGTACTTTTTTTCTGAATCAAAAGGTAGGACGTCTTTTCTTGGAAATTCTTTTCGTATTTCATCAATTTGAATCCCGGCTTTTACAGCCGCTACAACCAAGGCAACTTCGGTAGGGTCACCCGAAATACTATAGTTAATGTCTTGATAAATTACGTTTGCATCGCTACAAAGTACAGCCTTTTTTAATAAAAGCTGCATTTCGTGTGGTAATGTAGTAATTTCAACTCCCTTTTCTTTGAATTGCCCGGAATTAAAATAACCAACACCTGTAACTTGTAAGTGATGATTGTAGTTCCAAAGCTCATTCACAGTCATTTCATTGCGGGTTAGGGTACCGGTTTTATCAGTACAAATTATAGTAGTACTTCCCAAAGTTTCAACCGCCGGTAGCTTTCGAATAATGGCTTTTCGTTTCGCCATTCGTTGCACACCAATAGCCAATGCAATAGTCACAACTGCCGGAAGTCCTTCGGGTATTGCTCCTACTGCTAATGCTATAGCAAAAATGACACTTTCTTTAAGGGCATCAAATAAAAGTACTCCTTGCTCCAATGCACGGTATGTACCAACTATCATAATTATGACTGTAATGGCTACAATTCCTGTGGTTAAATACGTACCAATTACAGCAAGTTTTTTGGTGAGGGGTGTGTCTAAATCAACAGTTTCATTGAGCATATCTGATATTCTACCCAACTCAGTTTCCATTCCGGTAGTTACTACAACAGCGGTAGCCGTACCTGAAACAACTAATGTTCCACTATATACCATACATTTTCTGTCTCCAATAACGGCATCCGGGCTAACTGCTTCTGAATTTTTATGCGAAGCAACCGATTCTCCTGTGAGTGCTGCTTCTTCAACTTGTAGATTTTTTTGTTGTATTATCCTCATGTCAGCAGGAATGCGATCACCTGCAGCTAATTGAACTATATCCCCGGGCACTATTGATGAAACAGCAATGGTATTTAAACGGCTCTCCCTAATAACAGATGCATTTTCAGGTACCATGCTGCTTAAAGCTTCGATGGCTTTTCCGGCTTTATATTCCTGAATAAATCCAATGATGGAGTTGATTATCACCACACCAAGTACAACCATTCCATCTGTTACTTTCCCTAATGCGGTAGCTAGGGTACTTGAACCAATAAGTACCCAAATTAATGGATTATTAACTTGTCGCCATAGAACTTGAAGAATGCCATCCTTGCTTTTTCTAATAAGTTCGTTGGGACCATATTTTATGAGTCTTTTTTTTGCTTCCTGAGCTGTAAGACCAATTATTGAACTGTTTACATTTTTAAGAACTTCATTACTGGAAATGGCATGCCATTCTTTACCTTCTTTTTTTGTCATTTTTGACATAATTATCGTTACATTACAACCGATTCAGTTGATTTTTTTTTCTATAAATTAGTCCCTTAAGAAAAACTAGGCTAAAGAATAATTCTCAATGAAGAGGAATTGTATAGAGTTATACAAATTTATTTTTCTCTTAAATTACACAGCTGATAAAAAAGAATGGGACTGTTACTTTTTTTGGGTTGTATTTGTAATAAAATAAATATACTCATTGGTTGAAAACCTTCTTTGAAGAGATAATTAAAAGTCAAATAAATCTCCCAGAAGTCCTTTCTTTTTTTTGTATCGATAATCGTTATCAGTAGAAGGGTAATCTTTTCCTTTGTAGATATCTCCGGTAATCTTTTTTCCTTGAGGCTGGATAGACCGCTCGATTATTTTATCCAATTCACCTCTATCAAGCCATACACCTCGATAATCAGGACAATAGTCGATTTCTATTCCATTGCGGTCAGTCATTAGTAAGTTTACATCTTTACAATTTGGACATTTCATGTTATAAAATTTTAATTAATTTTTCTTTCAAATATAGTGAATAAACCGTCAAAAAAGTAGCGGTTATTAAATTCCTTTTTAATAAATAGTAATAAAATACATCAAAAATTATACCTCTTTTTGGTGTTTAATGTTTTTTTTTATTTGAGATGAAGTGGGTAATTAATGCAAAAAATTTATTAATCAAATACCGCTATTGATTCTAAAAAAACAATATATTTGTTCCTGTAAAAAGTAGAATGTTTTGCTAAAAAGCGTAAACCTATTTTAATCCTCTGAAAGAATCTAGCTATGACAGAGCCTCATTTTGAACTTCCTTTTTTTACCAATTTGCTGATTTTATTAGTAGCCGCCAAAATATTCGGTGAACTATTTGAACGGTTTAAACAGCCTTCAATGATTGGTGAAATTATTGCCGGTATCATTCTAGGGCCGAGTTTACTGGGTCTTATTCACCGTACGGAAGATATTAAAGTGATATCCGAATTGGGTATTTTTCTTTTGGTCATCATTGCCGGTTTAGAAATCAATATTGATGATATTCTGAAATCATTAAAAGGCCGTAATATTATCATTTCTATCATGGCTTTTTTTATACCTATTTTTGGGGGAATGGCAGTTGGCTATTACTTTGAACAAGACATTATGACAACCGTCTTTATTGGTTTGTGTGTGGCCATTACGGCTCTTCCAGTGAGTATAAGAATCTTGATGGATTTAGGCAAGATAAATTCTGAAGTGGGACAAAAAATTATCTCTATTGCCATTTTTGATGATGTGTTGGCATTGTCAGTTTTAGGAGTACTTCTGAATATAAAAGATACTGATATGTCAATGGTTTCAGTTGTTAAAGCCGGAACAATTTCCTTACTTAAACTAATAGTATTTATTGGTCTTTTAAGTCTTGTTTATTACCTCATAAAAAAAGTACTCCGAAAAGGAGATTACATTCAGGAGTCACTAAACCATCTTGTGGGAATCTTAAAAGGAAAAGAACCCTTGTTTGCCTTGTTCTTTGTTTTCGTATTATTGTTTTCAACGTTCACAGAGTCGTTGGGACTTCATTTTATTGTTGGAGCATTTTTTGCGGCCATGTTAATTAGCGAATCGTTAATTGGGAAAGAGAATTTAAAAGCAATTGAAAAAACTACCAATAATATGGCAATGGGATTTTTAGCACCGGTATTTTTTGCCGGAATTGGATTAGAGTTCAATATTTCTTCCATTGATAATATAGCTTTATTAATAGCTGTAATAGCCGTTTCTTATTTCTCTAAAATTGCAGGTGGATTCATTGGAGGAACGCTTGCCGGTCTTTCTAAAAATGTTTCGTTAACGCTAGGTGTTGGACTAAATGCAAGAGGGATAATGGAGCTGGTTATTGCCAATATTGCCTATAAAAATGGGTTAATTTCAACCGAAGTTTTTTCTATTTTGGTCATTATGGGGGTACTGACTACTTTAACTACACCTTTGCTCTTAAAAAAGGCTTTTAAACGTTTAGAATAGTTATAATAGTAATTTTTATACATCTCAACTTAAAGAGTGTTATAGCATGCCATACTTCATTTCCCAAATCAACGATTATGCATAATCCATTTTAGAAAGTTCTCTACATTTTTACGTTAGAAAAGAGTATTTGTTTACACTTCTTCTCCAAAAGTAAGTAAATTATTGTCCGGATCGAGAAGGGAAAACTCCTTTTGTCCCCATGGTTTTTCTGCTAATGCTCCATTCGGATGGATAGCAATGTTTTGATGAAGTAAGCTTTCATACCATTTTTCTATGTCGTTTACCCGAATATACACACCTCCATAATTTTCCTCCGGTAACAAAGTTGGAAAAGCAAAAAAATGCAGTTCGATATGGTCTTTAGTCAATAAAAGATAATCACCATAATCGCTTAATAGTGTAAATCCTAAACCGTCAACATAATAAGCTATTGTTTTGGTTTTATCCCGCATGGGAAGTTTTGGGTGAATCTCTGTCAGCATGTTTTTGTTTTTTTTAGGAAAGACAAACAAGGTAAATGGAGGGAGCAAGTTATTGCGTTTCACAGAATGGACTTATTAGCAATGAAATTGTTACCTCTCATTTCTCCAAATAAATGACATAAAATAAACTCTTTCAGTTATTTGGTTTACTTTTTATACAAACGTTCATACAAATCAATCCATTCCTGCACGGTCATTTTTTGCATCAATTCTCCAATCAAATCAAAAGGAATAGATTCAGGTTTTTTAAAACGAATGCAGCTTTTACCCATGTCTAGTTTTTGTGTGGAATGTTTGGGATATTCAGAAACAAACCAATCCAGCAACGCTTTGTCGGCATTAAGACCCATGTGGTAAAAATTGATGGAGTTTTTTTGCGAAGCGATACTGGCAAAGGGTAGTGGTTCAACCGGTTTACAATGATATCCATCCGGATAAATAGAGTGGGGAACCACATAACCTAAACCACCATAACTGATACCGGGTTCAAATCCTTCAGGTAGGTTGTTTACAATTACTTCATGCAAGTGTTTAAATGAAGCTGATCGATCTGAGGGAACGTTGACTATTATTTCTTCTATTGTTGTGCCGCTTGTTTTCATATTATTTTAATAGTCTAAAAGATGACAAATTGATTTAGTAGAAAGTATTTAAATATAGTTTGTATAATCAAAAATATAAAAAATTATAGAAATAGTTGATTAAATTTGAAACTATTGGAGTAATAACTTTATAAATTGATAAACATTTATAAATTATGGGAAAGATAAAACCGAAAGTTTTACAGGCTAAACTATCTACCAAAGTTTGATGAAGTTTCTTCAGTTGTCAATCTAATCCATCTTTCCAATCTGTGTTATCCATGTTCCTCTTCCTCAAATTATTTTTTAAACTAATTCTCAATACAAAAAAGACACATTAACACATTTGCAATGACTCATAGATAGATTAAAAAAAAGCCCTGCTACTTATTTCGCAGGACTTTCATCAACCAAACTTAACCAAACTTTCTAACTTAACTCAAACTCTATTTTTCTTTTTTATCTTCTATTACTGCTTTAGTGCCATCAGCTTTATAGTAGTAATAGTCGTTTTCGTTATATGCATAACCATCTTCGTAATCGTTACCGTTGTAGTAGTTTGAACTACCATAATAGGTGGTGTTTGCCCAACTGTTATTGCCTCTCCATCCGTTTACATGACCAAACATATCTACAATCATTCCTCTACGGTTATATACAATTTCCATACCACCTATGCGGCTCAACCCAAAACGGTTGTAGTTCATAAAGATGCTTCCGATACGGCTTACACGGTTTCTGAAATCGTAGTTGATAAAGGTGTTCCCCACACGTCTTACTCTACCAAAACTATCATGTTCGATGCGAACGCCATAGTTTACATTAACGGCTGTTGTACCTCTAGTTCCACCTCTTCGGTAAAAGATGCCTCCATGACTATCGTTTGGACGGGTATTAAAATCAAAGTCTCCATTTAAGAACACGAAAAATTCAATTCCTCGCTCCATAAATACGATTGGCTCTGCTTGTATCGTATGATTTACTGTTATGCCTCGATCTGTTTCCATCACTCGGTTTTGAGCCGTCATTCCTAAACTTCCTACTGTGAAAGTAAAGGCTACTAAATAGGTAATTGTTTTCATGATACATTCATTTTAATGGTTATCCCCGAACTCGTTTCGGTAGTTGTATAGCATAATTCAATTGCCGTGCCAAAGCAGAAAATAATGTTGTGAATGAGTTGTTAATGATTTTTAATGCATTGATATTTATAAGTTTAAAAGTTTAATAGGGATTATGGCTAAAGAGTTGGGAGTTGGGAGTTGGGAGATAGGAGATAGGAGATAGGAGATAGGAGATAGGAGTTAATTGATACGAAAAAGAAAAAACGATAAGTAATGGAATGAGAATGTTTACATTGTAATTGGTAATGGATTATTATAGAAGTTTTAAATTAGTGAAATACAAATTACTTCATACCGAATATATACAACCGACAACCGTAAACCGACAACCGACAACACTATACTATTTCAATTTCTCCTTCAGATATTTTCCTGTGATGGATTTTGGATGTTTAGCTATTTCCTCAGGAGTACCAAATGCCAGGAGTTGGCCACCGTTTTCGCCGCCCTCTGGACCGATGTCGATGATGTAGTCAGCACATTTAATGAGGTCGAGGTTGTGCTCAATGACCACAATAGAATGTCCTTTTTCAATTAAGGCTTCAAAGGAGGCCAGTAGTTTTTTGATGTCGTGAAAATGAAGACCGGTAGTAGGTTCGTCAAAAATGAATAAAGCTTTGTCTTTGGTTGTTCCTTTTACCAAAAAGGAAGCCAATTTAATGCGTTGAGCTTCACCACCTGAAAGGGTAGAAGACGATTGTCCTAATTGCACATAGCCTAAACCTACTTCCTGTAACGGTTTTAGTTTTTGAATGATTTTGGCTTGTTGATGTTGTTCAAAAAACACAATTGCATCATCAATGGTCATTTTTAAGACATCATCAATGTTTTTGCCTTCAAAATATACTTCTAATATTTCTTTTTTAAAGCGTTTACCATTGCAGGTTTCACATTCTAAATGTACATCGGCCATGAATTGCATTTCTATAGTCACTTCGCCATCACCTTTGCAGGTTTCACATCGTCCACCTTCCACATTGAAAGAAAAATGTTTCGGTTGATAACCTCTGATTTTTGACACTTTTTGTTTGGTAAACAAATCGCGTATGTCATCATAGGCTTTAATATACGTTACCGGATTGGAACGTGAGCTTCTACCTATTGGGTTTTGGTCGATGTATTCTATATTTTTGATATGGGAAAAACTCCCTTTCAAGTCTGTAAATTGTCCGGCTTTATCGCTTACTCCTTCTAACTTTTTTTGAAGAGCAGGATAAAGAATTTTTTTCACCAGTGTACTTTTTCCACTACCTGAAACGCCGGTAACTACGGTTAAACAATCTAATGGAAAAATAACATCGATATTTTTAAGGTTATTTTCGCGAGCACCTCTAATTTCGATATGGTTTTTAAATTTTCGTCTTTGTTTAGGAATAGATATTTCCAGCTCACCATTCAAGTATTTTGCGGTAAGGGAATCCGATTTCAATAGGGTAGAAAAGTCTCCCTCCGCTACTAAGTTTCCACCATGCGTTCCGGCCTCCGGACCAATATCAATGATACGGTTGGCTGCTTTCATGATGTCTTCGTCGTGTTCCACCACTATAACTGTATTGCCTAAATCACGTAAGTTTTTGAGCACTCCAATTAAACGTTCAGTATCTTTAGGATGTAATCCGATACTAGGTTCGTCTAAAATATACATGGAACCTACCAAACTACTTCCTAAAGATGTTGCTAAGTTAATACGTTGTGATTCACCACCTGACAGCGTTGCTGAATTTCGGTTTAAGGTTAAATAATTTAATCCTACTTCATCCAAAAATCGGAGTCGATTATTGATTTCAATTAGTAAACGTTTGGCTACTTTTTGATCATATTCTGAAAGGGATAAATCGTTAAAAAAGGAAATCAAATGTTTCACAGGTATATCGACTAATTCCGAAATGGTTTTGCCACCTACGGTTATATAATTCGTTTCCGGTCGGAGGCGTTTTCCTCTGCACGTATGGCATTTTGTTTTTCCACGGTAACGGGAAAGCATCACTCGGTTTTGAATTTTATAATTCTTTTCTTCCAGTTCCTGAAAAAAAGCGTGTAAACCGGTGAAGTATTTGTTTCCATTCCACACCAATTGTTTATAGTCTTCACTCAATTCAAAATAAGGTTTATGAATAGGAAAGTCAAATTTGTAGGCATGGTTGACCAATTGGTCACGGTACCAACTCATGCTTTCCCCTCGCCAAGGGAAAATGGCGTTTTCATAAATGGACAAGGCGGTATTTGGAATAACCAAATCTTCGTCTATACCAATTACATTTCCATATCCTTCACAAGTTGGGCAAGCTCCATACGGATTATTGAAGCTGAATAAGTGAATATTGGGTTCTAAGAACTGGATTCCGTCTAATTCAAAATTATTACTAAAGGTATATCGATTATCTGTGCCGACTTCTTGTAAAAAACAGGTTCCTTTTCCTTCATAAAAGGCAGTTTGTACCGCATCTGCCAAACGGTTTTGAAATTCTTCATCCGTTTTTACCACTATCCGGTCAATAATCAGCATAATGTTTTGATGGTCTAACGAATGTTGTTCAATTTCATCTAAACGAACAATTTCATTGTTTACTAATATGCGGATAAATCCTTGTTGTAACAAGACTTTTAATTTATCTTCTAAAGCTCGTCCTTCTTCCAAATGAATAGGGGATAAGAGCATCCATCTGCTTTCCGGAGAAAAAGAAAGTACTGTATTTACGACATCAGTAACGGTGTGTTTTTTTACTTCAAGACCGGAAACAGGTGAAAATGTTTTTCCTATTCGAGCATAGAGTAATTTCAGATAATCATATATTTCTGTGGATGTACCAACAGTTGAACGGGCATTAGTGGTATTCACTTTTTGTTCAATAGCAACAGCGGGAGCAATCCCTTTGATGTATTCCACTTTTGGTTTATCTAAACGTCCTAAGAATTGACGGGCATAAGAAGATAAACTTTCTACATACCTACGTTGCCCTTCTGCATATAAAGTATCAAACGCTAAACTCGATTTACCAGAACCGGAAAGCCCTGTAATCACCACCAATTTATTTCTGGGAATGGCTACATCAATGTTTTTAAGATTATGTAATTGAGCCCCTTTAATAAGGATGTTATGTTTAGGTTCAAGTTGCGAAAATTCTTCTGGAGTCATAACAAATTTGAAAGAACTGCAAAGATAGTGATTTGATGGTTGAATTAAAAGGAAGGTAATTTCAATTTTTATTGAACATAGGTTAATATTTTTGAAAAAACACCATTACATCTATTTGTGTTATTGTTTTGGAGATTTAGATGAAAAAAAGATGGGCTTTCATGAGGCTTTCCATATTTATTGTATTGAAGATGTTAAAATTTCAATTAAAATTTGCTTTTTAGTTTAAAATTGTGTTACATTTGGTTAATATTTAATCTTTAATTAACATTTTGCCTATTGGTCTAACAATACTTTTTTAAAATTAACCGTTCAAAACACGAAATTAAAAAGGTATAACTATGGCTACTGTTAATCAACTCCCCGACGCTTTATTGGTTAAGAATTACATTGCCGGTGATGAGCAGGCTTTGGCTATTCTTATTGAAAGACATCAATCAAAGATTTATGGTTTTATCTATTCTAAAGTACAAGATAGAGACATTACTGATGATGTATTTCAAGACACATTTATCAAGGTAATTAAAACCTTGAAATCCAATTCATATAATGAAGAAGGTAAGTTTTTGCCATGGGTAATGCGAATTGCTCACAATTTAATTGTAGATCATTTCAGAAAAAACAAAAAAATGCCTATGCAGAGAGAGACAGAAGAGTATTCCGTTTTTTCTTTCATGTCGGATACATCGATGAATATTGAAGGTCGAATTATCACTGAACAAGTAGAAGCAGATTTGTTACGTATTTTGGATGAACTTCCGGCAGATCAAAAAGAAGTACTTGTGATGCGGATGTATCAAGATTTGAGCTTCAAAGAAATTGCCGATTTAACCGGAGTTAGTATTAATACAGCATTAGGAAGAATGCGTTATGCAATTTTAAATCTGAGAAAAGTGATAGAAAAAAATCAAATTATTTTGACTAGTTAATACTATTAGCATAAAAGTTTCGTTATAGATAAAAAACAAACATATAATCTATGGCAAAACTTTACACTAGTAAAAAATTAGCGGCTCCAAAAATGTTACCTAAAAAAGAAACCATTCAGTTTTTGCTAAGTTACTCCAAGGCTTTAAGCATGATGAAGGTAGGAAACATTACTTTTGAGACCATCGCTAATTAAAAGAAACATCCCGATTAACGTCGGGATGTTTTTTTTTCTTCTTCTTTCAAAACCGACTTCCGTCCAATTGTTCTTGTAATTACATCTTTTTCCAAGTCCCACCCACGAGCAGGAGAATATTCTCGTCCGTACCAAATAATTTGTAAATGTAAATCGTTCCACAATTCTTTTGGAAAAATGGCTTTGGCGTCTTTTTCCGTTTGAACCACATTTTTTCCATCGGATAAATTCCAACGATACATCAACCGATGAATGTGGGTATCCACCGGAAAAGCCGGAACGCCAAACGCTTGACTCATTACCACGCTTGCGGTTTTATGTCCCACTGCCGGTAGAGCTTCTAAGGCTTCAAAACTTTGGGGTACTTCACCGTTGTATTTTTCTATCAGAATTTCAGACAAACCATAAATTCCTTTCGATTTCATAGGGGAGAGTCCACAGGGTTTAATGATTTCCTTGATTTCTTCTATACTCATTTTTACCATGTCATAAGGATTATCGGCCTTAGCAAACAAAAGAGGTGTGATTTGATTTACCCGCACATCCGTGCATTGAGCGGATAATAAAACAGCAATCAACAGCGTATAAGGGTCTTTGTGATCTAACGGAATGGGAATAGAAGGATATAATTCATTTAACGTATTTATAACAAATGTCGCACGTTCTTTCTTAGTCATTTTTGTATTTTTATGATGGTAAATTTAAGATAATAATCGAACAATTTAAACATCCATAAATCGAACAATCTAACAATCCAATAATCATTTAAAATGACAACACTACAACCAGGCGACAAAGCCCCCAATTTTTCAGGAAAAGACCAAGATGGAAACGTACACTCATTATCGGATTACAAAGGAAAAAAATTAGTAGTTTTCTTTTATCCCAAAGCCAACACACCGGGATGTACGGCAGAAGCGTGTGATTTACGGGATAATTTTGCTCGTTTTCAAGCCGGTAATTATGCCCTTTTGGGTGTGAGTGCTGATAATGCAAAAGCTCAATCCAATTTTAAAAACAAGTTTGAATTTCCTTTTCCATTACTGGCAGATGAAGATAAAGCTGTTATTCAAGCATTTGGAGTTTGGGGCCCCAAACAATTTATGGGAAAAAAATATGATGGCATTCACCGTACAACTTTTGTAATTGATGAAAACGGTATCATTGAAAAAGTGATTACGGATGTGAAAACAAAGGCACACGCCAAACAGATATTATAAAAAAATGTCGCCTATTTGGCGACATTTTTTTTAAGTAGTTTGTTCCGGTACAACGTTTTTCAGTGGGTCATACCCAAATAAATTATCTTTTTTGATGATTTCAGCTACTCCTTTTGGTAACATTTCTTCCCATCCGGGAGTACCTTTTGAAATCATTTTTAATACGTGACGTGAGTAGATTTCTAAGTTATTAGGATTATAACCTTCAATATCAACTACTTTTCCGTTGAATTTAAAGAATTTATACAACTCTTTCATTCGAGGATGTACTTTTAGGTTTTCAGAGTTAATTACTTCTCCATTTTCCCCTTTCATTGGGTATAAAAATACTTTTAAATCGCGGTAGAATAGTTTTCCAAACGCTTCTAAAATTCCACCACTTAAATGGCGGTAATATTTCTCGTCAAAAATATCGATTAAATTGTTGACTCCCATGGCTAATCCCATACGAGCTTTAGTGTAATTAGAGAAATACTCTACCACACGGTAGTATTCCTGGAAGTTAGAAATCATTACATATTGGCCAAGTGAACAAAGTAGTTCGGCTCTGTCCATAAAGTCACGTTCATCAATTTCACCTTCAGAACGTAAATTAGAGAGTGTAATTTCAAAAATCACCAAGGTTTTATCGGCTTCTACTTTGCTTTCGCTTAAGAACATTTCTAAGGACTTCTCATACATATCCATGTTTACACGAGTCACCGGTCTGAAACTACCTCTTAACGCTAAAATATTTTTTTTATAAAGAATGGAAGCCGGAAGAATATTATTCCCATCCGGACCAAACATTACGGCGTCGGTCATACCATTCTTAACCAATTGTAAACTCATTAAGCGGTTATCTACATTGGCAAAACGAGGGCCTGAAAAGTTGATGGTATCAATCTCTAATTGGTCTTTGTCAAGATGGTCATACAAATAACGCAACAATTTTTTTGGGTCATTGTATTTATAAAATGCACCATATATTAGGTTTACCCCCAAAATACCAAGTGTTTCCTGCTGCAAACGGGCATCATTTTCTTTGAATCGAATATGGAGAATGATTTCATTATAATCTTCATCCGGTTCAATTTGGAATTTTATTCCGACCCAACCATGCCCTTTAAATTGTTTAGCAAAATCAATAGTAGCTACCGTATTGGCATAACTAAAGAACATTTTATTGGGATGTTTGACTCTGTCAAGGCGTTTTTCAATCAGCTCTACTTCATGTTGAAGCATTTTTTTCAGACGACTTTCTGTTACATATCGACCATCACTTTCCACTCCATAAATAGCATCACTAAAGTCTTTGTCGTAAGCTGACATTGCTTTTGCAATGGTACCGGAAGAACCTCCTGATCTGAAAAAGTGACGAACTGTTTCTTGCCCGGCTCCAATTTCAGCAAAGGTTCCATAGATGTTTTCGTTAAGATTAATACGAAGAGCTTTATCTTTTATAGATGGGATTTGTTCAATTGCACGATCCCCTTTAAGTTTTATTTCCATGGCAATTCTTTCCATATCGTGATATACTATGCAAAGTTAACAAAAATCATACCGTATTTAAAGATAAATAGTACTATTTTTGTGAAAATTTAACGATTGAAAGTCTATTTTTTAGGAACCGGAACGTCACAAGGTATTCCCGTGATTGGGAGTCAACATTCCGTTTGTAAAAGTAATAATCCAAAAGACAAACGGTTAAGGGTTTCAGTTTGGTTATATGATATAGATTTTTCAGTAGTAATAGATTGTGGACCCGACTTTAGACAGCAAATGCTTACTTGTGGATGTCAGCGATTAGACGCTATTATATTTACACATGAGCACGCTGATCATACTGCGGGGTTAGATGATATTCGTCCCTTTTTCTTCAAACAAGGCGATATTCCAATTTTTGCTCATCAGCGTGTTTTAAATAATTTATCCCGTAGATTTGATTATATTTTTGAAACGGAAAATAAATATCCAGGAGCACCGAGTGTAGTATCTAATATAGTTGAAAATAATCAATCATTCACCATTCAAAAAAATACCATTATCCCTATTGAAGTCAATCATGGTAACTTACAGGTGTTTGGTTATCGAATAGGAGACTTTGCTTATTTAACGGATGTGAAAACGATTGCATTTGAAGAAATGGAAAAATTGAAAAATCTTTCGGTTTTGGTGGTGAATGCCTTAAGAGAAGAACCACACGCCACTCATTTTAATTTGGAGGAAGCTCTTGCTTTTATTACTTTGGTTCAACCTAAAAAAGCCTATCTAACCCATATCAGTCATTTATTAGGATTTCATGACGAAGTACAACAAAAATTACCAAAAAACGTTTATTTAGCTTACGATAATTTAGAAATTACCCTTTAATTCAAGTATATGAAAAGAAATTTATTCCTTTATTTATTCATTTTAACCTTATTGATGACTTTATTTGTTTATTCCTACTATTCAAAAAAATTACAATTTGAGTCAGAGCGAGTGGAAAAATTTAAAACAAAGTTAGCCGATACAACATTGTATTTTAATAATAGATTGGTTGATGCTAATTATTTCACGCTTCGCGGAAACGACAATGCTCAAAATTATTTGGAAAATTACTCTATTGAAAAATTAATTGCCAAAATTGAGCACGAAATCATGGAGAAAAATGATAATCCAGAAGGAAATATATTGGTGGAATACGGAAAAATTAATGATAAAAAATTTATCGTCAATAAAATCCAAGTCATTAATCACCGTTGGATTATTGCCGATTTCAGTAATGGCGATTTATGGGGAGAGGTATTATTGCAATACTTTATTGAAGAAGATGAAAGCATAACTTTCAGTATCGTAAAATCTACTTTATACACCAAATAAAGATTTTGTATATTTGGATTCAAATCTTCTCTATCATGCGTAAATGTTTGTTTATTTTTTGTGTTATCTTCAGTTTTATATCTTGTAAAAAACTAGATTTTGAACAAGAGGAAGATGAGTTAAAAGTAAAGCAAACTTTAATGGACACAATTGAAGATGTAGACAAAGATAAAAACGGATGTTTGGCTAGTGCCGGTTATGTTTGGTCTACTTTGAACAAAGAGTGTATTAAATTATATGAGTCAACCATCACTTTATATCCTCAATCGAACTTAAACAATGAAGATGAAACCAAAAATGCGTATATAATTTTTGGAGAAAACAGTAGTAACGAAGCTGAGCTATTTATACCAAGCCAAGAAAAATCGATTATTTTAGTTAGACCATCAGAGGGTCAACCATGGGTTTTTAATGAATGGCAACTCATACCTTGGAAAGGATTTCAACTTAAAAAAGATGAAGAAATTCTATTTTCCGGTGATGGTGAAATAGGCCCAAAAGTTACAGGAAGTGATAAAATTGAGAATTAACGTTACTTATTTTCTTCTAACCAATTTTTGAAATCATAAAAATTTTGTGGAGCTACCCCGTGGCCGACAGGATATTCTTTATACAAAAATTTAATACCTAATTTTTCTAATACCGGACCTGTTTTTCTAGCCCACTCCACCGGAATTACTTGATCTACCGTTCCGTGTGAAGCAAAAATTTTCAGGTTAGAAAAGTCATTTTGTTCAAAATTTTCTTTAGCCATTTCAGTATTCAAATAACCACTCATGGCAACAATTTTTGTAATTTTTTCAGGATAGGATAGGGCGATGGCATAGCTCAAAATCGCACCTTGACTGAATCCGATTAAAGTGATTTTTTCTTTATCAATTGTATATTTTACAATCAATTCATCTATAAAGTCAACCAGTAAATCTCTGGATTGTTTAGCTTGGTTAATGTCGGAAAATTTGTTTTCATCGGCATCAAAATTAATCGCATACCACGCATAACTTCCGAACATCAAAGGATAAGGAGCTTGGGCAGAAACTACAAAATATTCTTCTGGAAGCTCGGAAGCGAAAGAAAACAAATCTTCCTCATTACTACCATAACCATGCAACAAAAGCAATAACGGATTCTTGTCCAACTTGATTTTAGGTTCACGAATTAAATAATGTAACGACATATTTATAGGCTTTTAAATAGATTTTGATAAAAGTCGCCCACTAACGGTACTTTCTTTTCTTCACCGTTCAACGCTCCTAAAAATCCATAAATCCATAAGATAAAAAAGAAGATATAAAAGGCTGAGGATATCATCCAACTGTCAAAGTAACCAATGGGATAGCCTAAAGCAAAAAAGGTTAAAAATATGCCTAATGCTTGTCTGATATGAAAACTGGCAAAAGCACTTTTGTTTTCATTGTTCATAAAGATGGCAATTACCGCACCAATAATTGTTAAATAAGCCACTATTGCGGCATTTTTATTTTGTTCCATTATGCTAAAATTAATTTTCCGTTATTGTAAATTCCGTAAACTTTTCCAATCATTTTTTCTTCTAAAAAGGCTGAGTTCTTCGATTTGGATAGAATATTTTCCTTTCCAAATGTCCATTCAGTATTTGGATTGAAGAACGTTAAATCAGCTATACTTCCCTCTTTAATTACTGAATGTTCAATACCAAAAGTTGCCTTTCCATTTGTTAATTTGGAAATTATCACGTCCAATGGAAGTACATTTAATAACGCTCCAAAAGCACTTTCTAAACCAATCGTTCCGTTTTTGGCCAAATCAAATTCCATTTTTTTGTGTTCAATATCTATTGGATTATGGTCGGAAGTAATCATATCAATTGTTCCGTCTAACACACCTTGAATCAACGCTTTCCTGGTTTCTTCATCACGCAAAGGCGGACTCACTTTCAATCGGGTGTCAAATTCAGTTAATTTTTCATCCGTCAATACCAAATGATGAACCGATACACTACAGGAAACGTGTAAACCTTTTGCTTTTGCATCTTTAATTAAGGCTATCGATTTGGCTGAAGAAATGGTTGGAATGTGCAATTTTCCTCCTGTGTATTCTAATAAAAATAAATTTCGGGCAATCACTAACTCTTCTGCTAAAGTAGGTATTCCTTTCAATCCTAATCGAGTGGAAACAGCACCTTCGTGAGCCACACCATTTCCTTTTATTTTTTCATCTTGTGAAAAGGCAATGACTAATCCGTCAAAATCTTGCACATATTGCAATCCGATTTTGAGTAAATTCGCATTGGCAATATTTTTTCCATAGTCGCCAAAAGCAACCGCTCCGGCATTTTTCATATCAAATAATTCAGCTAAATCATTTCCTTCCGAACCTTTGGTTAACGCACCTATTGGAAATAAATTAACAGCATGATTGCTCGCTTTTTCCTTTACAAAACGCACTTGCGATTGATTATCAATCACCGGAAACGAATTGGGTTGTAAAGCAATTGCTGTAAAACCACTTTTAGCAGCTACTGATAATCCGTTGGCAATGGTTTCGCGTTCTTCAAAACCGGGTTCACCTAGCGAAACCGAGCTATCAAACCATCCTTTGGAAACATGAAGATTTTCTAAACTAATTTCTTCAACATCTTTTTCTGAAGGCAAGTTTGAACCCATTTTTTCAATGGTTTTACCCACAATTTTAAGGTCAGTTTTTTGGTTGTGATGCTCACCGTTTGGGTCGATGATGGTTGCATTTCGGATGATTAAGTTCATTTTACCAATTTTTGAATGAGTAGTTCCAGTATCACAAATAATAACGCAAGAATTACAAACCATTTCCAAATCGTGTTATCGGTTCGGTTGGTTTGCAAAGCATCAAAAACAGCTTCAATGGAAGAACCGTTTTCGTAAGACTCCAACAAATTTGAATTATCCAAACGCAAATCACTTTCGGTACGAGGATAATTAAAACTTATATTTTTTATAATTGAATTATCTTTTAACGCATTGAAATTTCCCGCCTGTGTTGGACTTTCAGAAAAAGTCAATTTCACTTTATTATTTAAAATTTGCTGTTGCGGAATAAATTTTTCACTTTTTTCATCTGAAGAAACCACTGAAATAATTTCGTCTTTTGATAAAAGTTGGTCAATTGTAATTGGGGAAGATGTACCTACAGTTAATGCATTGATTCCTGTCTTTCCACTTTGAAATACCATGTTATAAAAAGTGGGAACAATCAAAGGTGAATTTTTAAAATTAGAATTTTCCTTGTTGATGGGTGCTGAAAACACATAAAAATTACCCAACGAATTTGAAACCGCCGTTAAAAAAGGACCTTGATCTTCATACGTTAAAATAGAAGGATACTTACTTTTTAAAGCAAATTTTGATTTTGTATTTGGGTATTGAAAATTGTCTACTTTCTTTTCAAATACGCCATTATAGAGTGGATGTGAAAACGAGATATTCGTAATTTGTGCTTCTTTTTTTTGTAATTCACTCACAGAAAATGTTCCAAAATTGCTCAGCAAACGGTTTACATTGCTTACATTACTTTCATCCGATGGAATAAAAATGATATTTCCGCCTTTTTCATAAAATGATTTCAATGTGGTTTGCAATGCCTGCGGAATTTCTTTGATTTCATTAAGAATAATGGCATCTTGCTTTTCCAATACATTATAATCCAACGACTTCAAATCAAATTGAGAAAAGAGAAATTCACTTTCCGTGTAAATTTTTGTCAGAAATTGATTTTTAACTGCATCACCGATAGCCAGAACTTTTGCTTTTTCAGGTTTAGAAATGCTGAAATAATAATAATTGTCATAAGTCAACCCGGGTTCTTCAATAAAAACATATCCATTGAAATCAGCTTTTGGAATGGTGAAAAACAACTCTTTTTCTGCTTGTTCCAATTTAACTTGTGTTTTGGCAATCAATTGTTTTTGGTTGTAGATAGCCACCGGAATTTCCTGTTCTGATTCGCCAAACGATTTTAATTTCACCCCAATTTCATAAAAATTATCTAAGGTTTGATGAAGAAAAACACTGTCTATTGCCACATTATTTTTTTGTTCCGATTTTGGTATAATGAAAATGGGATTTATAGTTTCATCTATCGGATTTAACTGGTTCGCTTGAAGGTTTATCGCATCAGTAATCACCAAAACATCTTTATTAAAAGGTGTTTTTCTTGATTTTATTTTTGTGATTTGTTGGTCTAACTGAAAAGATGTGGCACTGTATTCCAAATTCATCAATTCTTTTTGAATGGATTTAATGTCGGTATTCCAATACGTATCATCATTGGTAAGGAGAGAAAAGGTAATATTTTCGGGAGTATTTTCCAGTAATTCCTGAACTGCTCTTTTCAATAATTCGCCTTGATTACCTTTGGCTTGCATGCTGAAGGAATTATCTAGCACAAGATATAATTCATTCGTAACTCCTTTACTGTCTTTGGCTTTAAAAAAAGGTTGAGCAAAGGCAATAATTAAAGCGGTAAGCAATAACAAACGTGTTGTGAGCAACAACCATTTTTTTAATTGAGAGCTTTTTCTGGTTTGAATAGAGAGTTCTTTTAAAAACTTTACGTTGGTAAAATATTCCTTTTTGAATCGTCTAAGCTGGAATAAATGCACCAAAATTGGAATGACCAATAAAAAGAGGAAATACAGAATTTCGGGATGTTTAAACTGCATTAATTGAAAGTTTGTCAAAGATAACTTTTATATTTTAACAACACAAATCAAAAGTGTTAAGCATTAGCGAAAGATTTCAACTTGACCTATTACTTTTTCTTTCTTTTCTCGTCTCTTTTTCTTTCTACACCTCGGTTTCTCGATTCTGTTTTGCGAGGAGTTCGTTTTCCCGGACCACCTAGATTGACCTTTTTATTTTTATCTTTTTTCTCATGAAATGCTTCGCCACCTTCTTTTTTGGGACGTTTCAAAAGCATTTTCATTTTTTTCTTTTCCTTTTCAAATTCCAGTATTTTTTCTTCGATTTCGATGTTTGGAAGGGGTAAAAGCTCAATTTCCTTTTCCATCAAAATTTCAGCTTCAATTTGAATTTCTTCTTCTCTTGGACTAATAAAACTAACAGCTACTCCCGTTTTATCAGCACGACCTGTTCGACCAATTCGGTGAATGTATTGCTCAGGAACTTCCGGAAATTCCATGTTAATTACGTGTGTGATATCTGAAATATCCAAACCACGTGCCATCACATCGGTGGTTACAATTCCGCGGATTTCTCCGGCTTGAAAGGAAGCCATCGTATTCAAACGATAATTTTGTGATTTATTCGAGTGAATTAAACCAAATTGATCCGGAAATTCTTCTTCTAAAGCTAAAGAAACTAAATCAGCAGTTTTTTTATTGTTGATAAAAATAAGCAATCGCGACATGCTTTCATCGGAATGCAAAAGTTCTTTGATTAGGTTTAATTTTGTTAGAAAATTAGGCACTTTATAGCCAATTTGTGTAATTTTTTCTAAAGGCGTTCCTGATGGAGCTAATGAAACTTCCACCGGGAAGTCAAAATATTCATCCAACATATCATCCACTTCATCGGTCATTGTTGCCGAAAAAAGGATATTCTGTCTCTTTGATTTTAACATCGTTAAGATGGAAGTCACTTGAAAACGAAAACCTAAATTCAACATTTCATCAAATTCATCAATCACTAATTTCTGAATTTCATCAAAACGAATGACGTTGTCCAAAGCCAAATCCATTACGCGTCCCGGTGTTCCCACCAAAATATCGACACCTTGGTAAACTGCTGTTTTTTGAGTATTGATGTTTACACCACCATAAACACCTAACGTTCGAACGGACATATATTGGGTCAATTTCACGACTTCTTCGGCTACTTGAACAACTAATTCACGGGTTGGAACTAGAATCAAAACACGAGGAGTATGTGTATTTTGAAATTTCCAATGTTTTAGAATCGGTAATAAGTAGGCAAAGGTTTTTCCGGTTCCGGTTTGAGCAATTCCCATCATATCGCGACCGGATAAAATAACCGGCATCGATTTAACTTGAATAGGTGTGGGGTGCGTGAAACCTAGTTCATCAATGGCTTTTTGCAATGATTTAGGTAAATCAAAATCCAGAAAAGTAGACATAAAAAAGATAATTTTGGCAAAGGTACACTTTTAAACTAAGATTTTGTGTTGATGAGCTGAACAAGTGGAATAAACAACCATTTATAAAGTATCTTTGCAACTGAATAAAAAAGTAACGCTATGTTTCATTTGCTTGACATAATTGGTACGATGGCCTTTGCTATTTCAGGTGTTTTGACCGGTTTTCATAAAAAATTAGACCCTTTTGGAGTGTACATCATCGCCTTTGTCACCGCAGTAGGTGGTGGAACTCTTCGTGATATGTTAATCGGACGAACTCCGGTTGGTTGGATGCAAGACTTAACCTATGTTTATATGATAACGTTAGGATTTTTTATTGCTTTAGTTTTTCGAAAAAAATTAGACAAATTAAGAACCTCTCTTTTTTTATTTGATACGATAGGTTTAGGCGTTTTTACGCTGATTGGGTTAGAAAAAGGAATAGAAACGGGATTGCATCCTATAATTTGCATTGCCCTAGGAACAATGACTGCTTGTTTTGGTGGCGTGATTCGCGATATTTTATGCAATGAGATTCCGATTATTTTCCGAAGAGAAATTTATGCAACTATTTGTATTATTGGTGGTATGGTGTTTTTTACACTTAAATATTTTGAACTTCAAAATGATGCTTTATATCTGATTACTTCCTTGGTCATGATTTCTATTCGTTTGTTAGCAGTACGATTTAAATGGTATTTACCCACCTTGAGCTATAAAGAAATTAACGGGTAATGTATAAATAACCCTGAAGAGGTGTGCGATAATTAGGGTCGTTCAGATGAATAACATAATAGTAAGTACCATCAGCGGAAATAGTGCCATTCCATTCAATGGGTTCAGTTGTTTCTCCACGCCAATCCTCTGTTTGTTGAGATCCGGTCCAAATTAATTTCCCCCAACGATTAAAAATCTCAATTTTGAAATCGAGAAAAATATTGCGTAAACCTTTGACAAAGAAATAATCATTCCAACCATCTTCATTGGCAGAAATAAAATTATAAACCGTTGGCGGACAATTTTCAGTCAATAACTCCACTTTTGTGAAGGCCGGACAAGGTGATTCATCTAATCGAATATACAAGGTTGTAGGGGTGGTTACTTCGTAAACACTAGTTATAAAAATTGGGTTCAATCCGTTTTGTGCATCTTCTTCTGTTTCATGAAATGAATAGCTTTCAAAGGCATTAAAAAAAGGTTGAGCTGTTAATGCAATCAAATCAAATTGCCCCACCTGAAATCCTTTGTTACAAGAGATTATTGGTAATAAATCCGGTAATTGATTTGAAAAAATAAAACGAATAGTAGTTATATCTGAATTATTTACTTCATTGATCTCATTTACAGTGCTTTCGCCTAATCCATTGTCATCAACTACCAATTTCAATTCAAATTCATCTGTAATTTCAATGGGTAACTCAACTGTTAGTGAAAAAGTTTCACTTTCACCAATTCCGAGACTATTTTGTGTTTGGGCTTGAGCGATTAAGACATTGTTTACATAAATAGCAATTGGCGTATTGGTCGGTAATGGATTGGTTGCTGTTTCCAAATTGGTAACCGTGAAATCAATAGAAAGCAATCTACTGTCACAGGGAAGGTTAGTCTCTGTAATAGCAATAACAGCATCAGGAACTTGACTATTTAGTTTTGTTATTACAGCATTTATCATCACAAAATCTTGTCCGGAAGTCAATGAAATCTCAGCCGATTGGTCACCGGGTTCAATATTGTTTTGAATGTCATAAATATCCAAATCCATATTAAAGAGTTGCGTGTTTCCGGTAACGGAATTTGTACCGTTAAATGCATTATTGGCCGGATTCAAGGGCGGATTGCTTAAAACTGTACCATTGATGCGTAATGTTTCATTTACTGCTATATTCATATCTCCTTCCCATGCTAAAAAGCCAATTTTAGCGTCTTGATTATCGATTACATTAAGACTACTTAAGGTTATTGATATTTCTTGTGGAACACTTTGTAAACCATCATATATATTGATTTGATTGAGAGGTAAATCCTGATGATAAAAAACCAAAATAATAGCCCAACCGGCAAAGTTGGTTCTTCTTTGAAAATGTAGGGGTAAGTAGCTTACATTATCTAAACCTGTTAATGTATAGGTACCGTTTCCATTGGTTTCTATAAAAGAAGTGATATCAGAAAACGCACTAAAATAAGTAAAATCAACTCCATTAAACGTTCGGGTCAGACCAAAATTTCGTTGTGCTGAAATGGTTTGACCATTCAATTCTACTTCAAAATCGCCGTCACCCGAACCGGCCCAGTACAAATAAGCTCTAAGAAGCGTTACATCTGGAGATAAGTTCAGTTCAGCTGATGATTCGGTTAAAATATCAGGGGAGAGTTGAAGCGTATTTTCAGCCGGATTAAGCGTATTTCCAATACATGTAAAATCATAACGACCATTAAATTGTTCGAACAAAGAAACGTTTTGAGCTTTTACTGAGCTAAAGCCAAAAAATATTAACCATGATAACAGAAAATAGTTGTATTTTCGTTTCATTATAGGAAATACTAAAAAATTTGGATTTAAAGATACAATTTTTAAACCAATTGTGAAATGAATAAATAGGAATTAAGAACAGTGAAACAATTTTCGGTTAGAAAATATACTTCTACAGATAAGCAAGAATGGAATGACTTTGTGAGCAAAGCCAAGAATGCTACTTTTTTGTTTCATCGTGATTTTATGGAATACCATCAAGATCGTTTTGACGATTATTCTTTGATAATTGAAGATGACAAAAATTGGGTGGCTGTTTTACCGGCTAATAGAGTAGGAGATACACTTTTTTCTCATCAAGGATTAACATATGGTGGATTGATAATTAAAGATAAATTGAAGTTAGAAAAGGTTATTTTTGTACTCAAAAATATTCTTAAAAAACTTGAATTAGATGGATTTAAAATACTGAATACTAAAGAAATACCTCTTATTTATTGTAATGGATTCACTGATGAGTTCAGTTATGCTTTATTTTTAGCAGACGCCAAAACCATTCGAAAAGATACATTGGCTGTGATTGATTATTCCCATCCAATAAAGTTATCAAAAGACCGATTAGAAGGAGTAAAAAGAGGACAAAAGAATCATTTAATTGTAAAAGAAGAAAATGATTTTACTTCCTTTTGGAATACCATATTGATACCGAATTTAAGTTTTAAACACCAAACAAAACCGGTTCATTCTTTGGATGAAATTCAGAATTTAAAAAGTAAATTTCCTCTACACATCAGGCAATTTAATGTGTATAAAGAAGATGAATTAGTGGGTGGAACCACAATTTTTGAAAGTGAAAATGTAGCTCATTCACAATATATTTCTGCTAATTCATCAAAAAATGAACTTGGAACACTGGATTTTTTGCACCATCATTTAATAACTGAAGTTTTCAAAAACAGAAAGTTTTTTGACTTTGGTATTTCCAATGAAGAGCAGGGAATGAAGTTAAACGGCGGACTTTCCTATTGGAAAGAGAGTTTTGGGGCTTATATTTTGACACAGGATTTTTATGAAGTAGAAACAAAAAATTATACCAAATTAGAGCAAGTGATACGATGATTAAATTCTACGATTTACACAAAATAAACCAGCAATATGAAACAGCTTTCCAAGAAAAAATGGAACAGTTTCTGCAACGGGGTTGGTATATTTTGGGAGAAGAAGTTAAGGTATTTGAAGAAAATTTCGCAACTTTTTGTCAGTCAAATTATTGTATAGGAGTTGGAAATGGATTGGATGCGTTGGTGTTGATTTTTAAAGCGTATATCGAATTAGGAAAACTCCAAAAAGGAGATGAAGTGATTGTTCCGGCAAACACGTACATTGCCTCTGTTTTAGCCATTTTACAAGCCGATTTAGTTCCCGTTTTAGTTGAACCAAAGTTGGAAACCTATAACTTGAATCCGGACTTAATTGCCGAAAAAATCACTTCCAAAACCAAAGCCATTTTGGTCGTTCACTTATACGGACAATTAGCAGAAATGGATAAAATTGAGGCGATTGCAAAGCAACACAATTTATTGATTGTTGAAGATGCTGCACAGTCGCATGGAGCTGAGTTGGGAGTCGGTAATGCGAAAGCCTACAGTTTTTACCCTTCCAAAAATTTAGGTTGTTTAGGGGACGGAGGAGCAGTAGTCACAAATGATACAGCATTGGATAAAACCATTCGAGCCATGCGAAATTATGGTTCAGAACAAAAATATGTAAATGATTTTATCGGCATTAATTCGCGTTTGGATGAATTACAAGCTGCTTTTCTAAATGTGAAATTGGGCGATTTAGTTAGTGATAATGACAAAAGAAGACAAATTGCTAATCGTTATTTGTCAGAAATTAAAAACGATAAAATTGTTTTACCTTTTTACGATGGCTCAGCAAATCATGTGTTTCATTTGTTTGTTGTTCGTACAGAAAACAGAAATGAATTACAGGAATATTTAAAAGAAAATGGAATAGAAACTATGATTCATTACCCTATTCCACCACATCATCAAAAAGCGTTGAATAATTTTATCGCGTTATCGTTTCCAATTACCGAAAAAATCCATCGTGAGGTGTTGAGCCTACCGATGAGTCCGGTTTTGACGGAAGCAGATGTGAAATATATTATTCAAGTAATTAATCGATATTAATTGAAATTTTTAAAAAATATATTCGGTGCTGCTTGGTTCAAAATATCTTCATTGAACAGTTTTGCTATTCTTTTACGAATTGGATTCGGACTAGTCATTTCAAAAGTTTTAGCAATCTATGTTGGTCCGGCCGGAATGGCATTGGTAGGAAATTTGCGTAATTTTCAAACCTCATTAGAAAGTTTTGCTACGCTTGGTTTTCAGAACGGTATAGTTAAATATACAGCACAATTTAAAGGGGATACCCAGCAATTTAAGAAGTTAATTTCTACAGTTACCTTTACCATTTTAATATTTATGCTGCTTTTTGGTATTGGATTGTTTGTTTTTAATGAGGCAATTACCTACTATTTATTTAGTTCTGAAAACGAATTTGACATAATTATCAAAGCCACTATTTTTAGTTTACCATTTTATGGGTTTTCACTTTTTTTCACTTCTTTAATCAACGGATTAGAGAAATATAAAAAAGTAGTTTACATCTCTATCATTGGAAACATAATCGGTTTTGTGTTCTCTTTGTTTTTAGTACTCAATTATAACATTTTAGGAGCATTATTAGCAATGGTGTTAGCTCCATCAGCCAACTTTATCGTTGCGGCTTTTTTTGTATGTAAAGAAATTAAGTTGTTTCAATTTATAACTTTAAAATCTTTTGATAAGTCGATTTTAAAGAATTTAAGTTCTTATTCGGCAATGGCACTTTTTTCAGCAATTGCTGGTCCGATGATATATATTTTTTTACGAAACCATTTGATACATTCAGCCGGGTTAGAAGATGCCGGTTATTGGGAATCTATGAGCAGAATTTCCGGTTATTACATGCTTTTCGTTTCTTCTTTAATGAGTATGTATTTTTTACCACAACTTTCTATTTCAAACCATACCGAATCAAAGTTTATTTTTCGTAACTATTTTAAAACGATTGTTCCCGTTTTTTTTATTGGAATGATTTTGATTTACTTTAGTCGAGAGTTAATTATTTCTGTTTTATTTACCAAAGCATTTCAACCGGTTAGCGATTTATTCTTTTGGCAATTGTTGGGAGATTTTTTTAAAGTTTGCTCTTGGATTTTAGCTTTGGATTTTTTGGCTAAAAAACAAACAGGAGCTTATTTTTTAACTGAAGTAATTTCGCATGTATTATTAATATCGAGCGGTTTTATAGCCATAAAATATTATCATGCACATGGTGCCGTATTGGCCAATTTCATTACCTATTTTATTTATTTTATACTTTTGTTTATTTATTCTTTGCCAAAATTTTATTATTCCACACCTCCAAATACCTCTCGGCAATCGTAAGGTAATCATGTTCCTTTTCAACGAAACTCCTCGCATTTTTTCCGATTGTAATGATTTCTTCTGGATTTTCAATTAAATATGAAAGTTTGGCAACTAGTTCATCCACATCCGGATTGGCATGAATCGCTACAGGATTGATAAGTTGATAATTGGAACTAAACGTATCATCTGCTCCCGTAAACACGACTTTTCCTTTGGCCATTGCTTCCAAAGCATTATATCCTTGATCTTGAGCAAACACTTGGTCTAAAAGAATGTGAGCTTTGTTGTAGAGCTGTATGTATTCTTGATAAGGAATATTTTCTGAACAAATGATTTCTACACGCTCTCCGTATTTTTGTTGAATCTGAGCTAGAGCTTGTTCAAAATAAACAATCCCTTTTTTGACATAATTATGCCGATTGATGCCCAAGAAAATAACAATCTTATCCTTTATTTCAGAGGGAATAAAATCGATTTTTGAACCATTAATCGGATTGGGAATTAATCCTAAAAACTGCTTTTTTCCCTGTAAAGGAATAGCATAATCAAAATCTGATGCAATGACTCCTACTATATTGTGATACAAAAAACGATGTAACCGTAAATGACTTTTTGAAACATATCGCAAAATATACGGATATTCCTGACTGACTTTTGGATTTTCTAAATACGGTGTTAAAAGGGAATGGTTGAATTTTTTATCCAACATATATTGAACACAAACCGCATCGGCACCGGATGATAACAAAAAAAGTTTTTTGTTCTGAGCCATTAACTTTCGTAAAAGATAAATTTCAAAGGAAGCGATTGTGTTAATAGAAGCTTCGTTAATCAATTGAACCACATCAAAATGCTTGAGTTTAGGCAACAAAAAATAAAACCGAATACCCCGTTCTATGGCGGCTATATCAAACTTGAATACTTTATGCAAAGCTCTTCTTGGAAAGTATAACCATTTTGATTTACTCCATTTGGCATCGTAACTTAAATCGTTGGGATACTTTTTAAAATCATCGCCATCACTCACTAAAATAACATCATGACCAAGCTTCAGAAGTCCTTCTTTTAAAGAATTATGCAATCGACTATATTCTCCGAGTAATAAGATTCGCATGAATCAGTTATATTTGTATGAATTTAAACAAAAACGATTGCAAGATAAGAAAATAAAAATTGGATTGTTAGGAACTTGTTTAGCTCACGGCGGAGCAAACAAAATACAAGCATTATATTCCATCGCGTTTGAAAATGCGGGCTATGAGGTGTATCATATCTTGGTTAATCCGGAAATTGAATTTGATTATCGCGGAGAAATAATGCATTTAAGTCCTTTTAAAAAAGGAATGTTCAATCGTTTAAAAAGGTTTTTGGTCTTACGAAAATTTATCCAAACAAAACAATTGGATTATCTTATTGATTTTAGAGGTAGAACAAAACCGGTCATGGAGTACTTATTGAACAAATTCGTTTTTACTTGTCGTTACATACCAACCGTACATAGCTATGAATTGGATTTTTATTTTCCAAAAAGCAAATGGATAAGTAAATTGATGTATCAAAAAGCATTTAAAATAGTATCGATTTCTAAAGCTATTGAAGAGAAAATTGTGAAGGTATTTGGTTTCTCGAACGTCATAACCATTTATAATCCGATTGATTATGTAGCTATTCAACAACAAGCTGAAAAGCCTATTTCTTTAGATTTTCCCTATATCTTAGCGGCAGGTAGAATGGACAAAGACAACATCAAACAATTTGATAAATTAATTGAAACTTACGCAAAGTCTGATTTAGCTAATTCTACTTATCATTTGGTTTTTTTGGGAGATGGAGTTTTGCGACCTCAATTTGAACAATTAGTTGAGCAATTACAATTGAAGGAAAAAATTCATTTTTACGGATTTCAATCGAATCCATATCCGTTTATGAAAAAAGCACATTTTTTAGTTTTGTGTAGCAAGAATGAAGGTTATCCAACAGTATTAACAGAAGCTCTATCTTGTGGAACTCCGGTTATTTCTTTCGATTGTGCATCCGGACCAAATGAAATTATTATGCAAAATGAAAACGGTTTGTTAGTTGAAAATCAAAACTTTGAAGCATTAAACAAAGCCATGTTGCAATTTATTCAGCATCCTGAAATATATGAAAAATATAAAAAAAGTGTTCAAATCCAAAACGATTTACCTTCCTTTGAAAGGTTTATTAAAAATTGGAAAGCAATTTTAACCTAATGTAAATATGAATATAAAACTTATTCCAATTCCAAAAATTGAAGATCCGAGAGGAAATTTATCAGTAATTGAAAAAGAAGTTGTTCCTTTTGCAATAAAAAGAGTTTATTATCTGTATGACGTTCCGGCTGGAGCTGAACGAGGTGGACATGCTCACAGAAAATTGCAACAATTTTTAATTGCCTTGAGTGGCAGTTTTGATGTTATTTTGAACGATGGAAAAACAGAAAAAACAGTTACGCTAAATAAACCGTTTGAAGGTTTATTGATTAGCGAAGGCATTTGGAGGGAATTAAAAAACTTTTCTTCCGGTTCAGTATGCTTGGTTGTTGCTTCTGATGTGTTTGAAGAAGCAGATTACATTCGGGATTTTAATGATTTTTGTAATTCAAAATAACCGAAATGGCAAATGAAACCTCATTAGTTTCAGTGGGAGACTTTCTTGATGTTTACTATAAAGTGAAACAAAAAGGATTTATTCAGTTGACTTCTCTTTTCAATTTAACCAGTAACAAAAGGGTTTCAGCCAAATGGAATCGGTACCAATCTTCATCAGATTTTTGGATAATTCCGGCTTTACAAAAGTATTGGAATACTTTAATTTCCCAAAATCCTGAGCTTAGTTATGAATCATACGTAGTTCAAAAATACTTACACAACAAAATCAATTTATCATTATTATCTATTGGTTGTGGTGAAGGAAGACATGAACGAAACTTTGCCATTTCCAGCCTCTTTTCAAAAGTAATCGGCGTAGATATTTCTGACGAAAGAATTGAAAGAGCCAAACAAATTGCATTGGAAAATAAACTGAATATTGAGTATGTTGCCGGTGATTTTCATCAATTAAAATTTGAAAATGAATCATTTGACGTAATACTATTTGATTCAAGCTTGCATCATTTTAATGATATCAATGGGTTTTTGAAAAACGAAATTTCACCACTATTAAAAACAGGAGGAATTATAGTGGCGAATGAATTTTGTGGTCCAAATCGATTGCAATGGAGAAAAAAACAACTTGATTTTGCTAATGATCTACTAAAAGAACTTCCAAAAAAATATAAAACACTCATCGATGGAAAATCAGTAAAACGAAAAGTTTATCGTCCAGGATTAATTCGGATGTTATTGGTTGATCCCTCTGAAGCTCCTGATTCTGCTAATTTAAAAAAAGCTTTACATACCAATTTTAAAGTGTTGGAAGAAAAAAATTTGGGATGGAATATTTTACATATTCTTTTGAAAGGAATCGCTCATAATTTTTTAAAAAATGACGAAGAGACCAATCAATTAATTGCTTATTTGATTAAGAAAGAAGAAGAGTTTGTGAAAAGAGAAAGTGAAACCGATAGTATTTTTGGAGTTTATCAAAAATTAGGACTTGAATAAACGGGTATAAAAATGAAAATACATTTTATTAGAGTTCATTAAACGTCCGAATACAAAAAGTCTTTTCAATATAAATGTAGGTAACTTCAATAATATTTTACTTTTCAAAGAGCAATTTTCCTTCGAAATAGACTGATAATAATAGTTAAATTGTTCATCATCTCCTGCTAGTTTGTGTTTTAAGGCATAAACAACCCGATACAAATCTAAAAATTTCTTTAGGGAAGGATTTACTTTTTCTTGTTGATAAAACTTATCTAATCGGGCAAAGTTTCGTTTGGTTGTATCGCTAAAGCTTATTTTATTTTCAGCCGTCATGTTATAACGTGCAGAAATTTCATTTGAAAAAGCAACCGGATAGCTTAAAGCAATTCGTATCCACATGTCAGTATCTTCTCCTGCTCCTAAGGTGATGTTTTCATCAAAGTTACCAATAGAATCAAAAACAAAACTAGGAACTCCAACTGCACTAGTCCAGGCTATACGATAGGTTAAACTTGATTGAAAAAAGTCACTCACTATTCCTTTCCAATTTCCTTTTGGAATCAATTCAAAAGAGGGGTAAATAATGTTATTTTCTCCAAAGTAAAATTCATAATTTGTCGCTAATAACCCGGCTTCAGGAAAATGTTGATGCAAATCAAACAATGATTCTAAATGAGTTGGAAACCAGTAATCATCACCATCAATAAAAGCGATAATGGAACCTTTTGACTCTTGAATACCTAAATTTCTAGCTTGTGAAACTCCTCTGTTTTTAGTTGTTATCAATCGTAATCGTTTATCAGAAAACAAATGAATTTTTTCTTCACTATTATCGGTTGAACCATCATTAATGACCAAAATTTCATAATCTGTAAAAGTTTGTTGAAAAACACTATTTAAGGTGTTTTCAATTTCCCTTTCTTTATTATAAAGCGGAATAATTACTGAAAAAAAAGGCTTCATTTTAATCGATTATGAATCTAATGAACAAATATAACCTAATCGGTACCAATCAAAATAACGTAAACTAGGATTTTTACCAATTATTCTTTTTTTCAAAAAAGGTTCAAACAGATAAAAAAGCCATGCAAAAAGACGAGTAAAATGATATTTTCTTATTTTTGAATAAGCTTTTAAAAGCGGATTTACCTCTTCTATTCCTTTTTTTTCAGCCAAAAACTGTTTTCTGGAAACAACACTTTGTAAAGCTTTTTCAAAAAAAATCGTATTATCTTCTAAACCTAAATGTAAAATTGGATTGTCAATGTGTACAACCTTAATGTGATGTTGATACAACTGATACCCAAAATAAATATCCATACCGTATAACTTTGTACTCTCTGTAAAGTTCAATTTCAAAAATATTGATTTAGAAATGAGCATGTTACCCGAAAAGGTATATTGATATGGATAAGAAGTTCGTATCGCAACTGATTTTTCTTCACGTTCTTTACCAAATCGATAGCGAAGTAATAGTGAAGAATCGGGCTCACAAGAATCATATTGATAACCACCAAAAACTACTTTCTCAGATGTATCTATCCATTCAAGATAGTTTTCAATAAAACTTTCAGAAACCGGTAAAACATCAGCATCTAAAAATAATAACCAATCATAATTGGCTTGTTCTGCTAATAATTGTCGGATTTTTGTTCTACCTAAATTTTTTGGATTAACTTGGTAATTACAATGTGAAAATGCGTTTATTTTTTCAATCTCATGTAGTGACCGATTTTCAGAAAAATCATCTAAGCATCGAATTTCAAAAGAAATTGATAAGGCAACACATTGTTTGTGAATACTTTCCACAAGTTTTAATATTTCACAATTATATGTAGGTATTAAAATGGATAGCATATCAACGTTGTAATAACCCATATTTAAATATACACCAAATCGCCCTGAAACCATCTTTCCAATTGATCTTTTTACCTTCTTCATACGTTCGACCATAATAGGAAATACCCACTTCATATATGCGAATCCCTTTGATACGAGCAATTTTTTGAGTTACTTCCGGTTCAAAACCAAATCGTTTTTCTTTTAAGGTCAACGATTTTAACTTCTGGGCATCAAATAATTTATAACAGGTTTCCATGTCGGTTAAGTTCAAATTGCTGAACATATTCGATAAAAAAGTCAAAAATCGATTACCAATCGTATGCCAAAAAAATAAAATGCGATGCGGTTTGCCGCCCATAAATCGCGAACCATATACTACATCAGCAAAACCATCTAAAACGGGTTTTAATAATATTGCAAATTCTCGTGGGTCATATTCTAAATCGGCATCTTGTACAATGATATAATCTCCGGTAGCTTTAACAATTCCGGTATGAATAGCTGCACCTTTTCCACTGTTTTTGAGATGTTTAAAGTAAAGTAAAGGACAATCCGGAAATTGCTTTTGATAGTTGATAATTTGTTGTTCGGTATCATCAGAAGAAGCATCATTCACCACAATTAATTCTTTAATCATCTTTTCAGGAAGCTCAACTGTTCTCACGTTATCCAACAAAAGAGAAATTGTTCTTCCTTCATTGAAAGCAGGAATAATGATGGATAATTTTTTTGGAACATTGGTTACTTCCATATAAATAAAAATAATGCCTATTTTTGGTTCTTATTTGACATCCGCAATTTAGCTTTTTTCGGCTAAATCAGAACGTATTTACAGTATAATTATGCAACTTTTTTTTAAAAAGTATTTTTATCATTTGGGTTTACTTGCCATTGGATTAGGTTGGTTGTTGCTCTTAATCCATTGGTTATCCATTGATGCCCAAACAATTATTTTTCCGGACGCAGGTGATTATAATCTTTCTGCAACCAATTTGTATCATCATTTTCGCGGACATTGTTATCGGCCAATGTTAATGGCTGCCATTTATGGATTTCCCTTACTTTTCGGTGCAACCGCTTTTGATTTGTATACAATTGCTATCTACATCAATATCGTCTTGTGGTTAGCTACAATTCTTATTCTATTTCAAATTGTAAAGAACTATGTTTCCATACAAATAGCATTTATGATATCACTTGGTTTTATTTTTTTCATTAGCAATGCTTTGTTCAACTTTCATTTATTGGCAGAAACTCCTTTTCTTTTTTTCCTGCTTTTGGGAACTTTTTTTCTTCAAAAATACCACCAAAAAAAAACTTTTACCTACCTAGTTGTAGCTTTATCAATTATCGTTTTAAGCATGTTGATCAAACCGGCAAGCAAATTTTTTGTAATACTATTGCTATTGTATTTCATTCAAATACTGTATCAAAATTATAAACAAAAAATCATGCTTGTATTGTATAGTTCAATAGCTCTTTGTTTTGTGCAAGCTGCCGGATTAAAAAATCAATTTGGTGATTTTACGATAAGTTACATTGATAGTGTTACTTTTCATAATTATCTTTTTTCGAAAGCTGATTGTTATCGTAAAGGAATTGAATATAAACAAATTGGCAATCCGAGAGCAGAACTTTTATTTACAAAAAAGGCACATGAACAAAAACAAATGGCTAACCAAGATATTAAAGAACAATTACTCAATAATAAATTTAATTTGTTAAAAGCATATTTCCATAATTTTTTATGGAATACAGCTTCTGGAAGTATGGTAATTAATGCCTACCATAATGCCAAACAAAAAGAAAACTTTCAAAAAAATCAAATCGCTTTATATTGGATTTCTAAGTACCAAAACAGATTCATGACCCTATTGGGAATTTTCATCAGTTTATGGACTCTTTTAAAAGTAGATCGAAAAGATGTTATGCTATTTTCCTCAGCGATTTTAGTACTCTATATTATTGGAATTTCCGGTATATCAAGTGATCAAGGTGACCGTTTTCATTTGATTACTTATCCATTTACATTAATATTAATAGCCAATTATCTAAAAACTAAACCGTTCTTTGCACCACTTCAAAAATAGTGCTGTCTTCACATTTCAAGGTCTTTGATGGGAACTTCATAATTAACGCATAATCATGCGTCGCCATGATAATGGTTTTACCGTTTTGATTGATTTTTCGGAGTACTTCCATCACTTCCACACTCGTTTGTGGATCAAGATTCCCGGTGGGTTCATCAGCTAAGATTACTTCAGGGTCGTTTAATAATGCTCTTGCAATTCCAACCCTCTGTTGTTCACCTCCTGAGAGTTGATGTGGCATTTTATGCAGCATTGATTTCATGCCTACTTTTTCAAGCACTTCATCAATTTTGTTTTTCATTTCAGCTTTATCGTTCCATCCGGTAGCCTTTAAAACAAATTCCAAATTATCAAAAACACTTCTGTCGGGCAACAATTTAAAGTCTTGAAATACAACGCCAATTTTTCTTCTTAAGTAGGGAATATCTTTCTCTTTTAGTTTTTTTAAATCATATCCGGCAATCATTCCCTCTCCGTCAGTAAGTTTAATATCTGCATATAAAACTTTCATTAAACTACTTTTTCCTGTTCCTGTCTTTCCGATTACATAAATAAAATCACCTTGATTTACTTCAATTGAAATGTTTTTCAACACCATATTTTGGTCTTGATAAATAGTAACGTTGGATAAGGAAGCAATGGATGTTGACATTCGTTCAGATTTAAGTGGTAAAAGTACTAACTCTTCTATGGTTTTCAAAATTTTATTTTTTAAACATTTTTTAAAATAAATTGAACAGCTCTATAAATCGATTCATTATTTGACCACTATTTATCAATTGATTTTAAGCAAATCATATCTGTAACTCAAAAAAATGTTTACAACCTTGTTCATAATAAACGCAAACCTTACTTCGTTACTACCTTAAGCAAACTTTAAATTTGTAAATAATTAAATTGTAAAACCCATGCAAAAACGAAATTGGTTATTTTTAGTCTTTGGTTTGTTTTTTGGTCTTCAAATGAGGTCACAAAAAACAGAAGTTTACACTCATGATTTAAAAGAATACAATCGTGCGTTAGAATTATATCAGGAAAAACAATACCTCTCCGCACAAATCATTTTCAAAAAAGTAGCTGATGAAAATCCTTCAACTGAAGTACAATCGGATTGTGCGTATTATGTGGCCAACTGTGCCATTCGTTTAAATCAATCCAATGCTGATTTGTTGATGGAACAATTTGTAACCGATTATCCAACCAGTTCTAAACATAATCAAGCATACATAGAAGTAGCTCATTATTATTTTGACGAAGGAAAATATCCGCAAGCCCTACAATGGTTTGAAAAAGTTGATGAAAGTAATTTAACACAGGGCGAAAGAGAACGTTTCAATTTTCAGAAAGGATATGCCAATTTTAGCGGGGGCAAGAAAAAAGAAGCGACAAGTTACTTCAATAAAGTTGTTAATTCTAAAGAGTTTGGTGCTCAAGCCAAATATTATTTGGGATATATGTCCTATGAAAAAGACGATTACAAAGCTGCCAACGAATATTTTGATCAGGTAGAAGGCGAACAGAAGTACAAAGAAAAAATGTCGTATTACCAAGCCGATATGAATTTTAAGTTGGGTAATTTTCAAAAAGCCATTGATTTAGGTCAAGCCGCCATGGCAAAAAGTGATGCGATGGAAAAATCAGAATTGAACAAAATTATTGGCGAGAGTTATTTCAACTTAAAACAATACGATAAAGCAATTCCTTATCTAAAAGAATACAAAGGCAAAAAAGGGAAGTGGAGCAATACCGATTTCTACCTTTTTGGTTATTCGTATTATAAACAAGGGGATTATGAAAATGCCATCAATCAATTCAATAAAATTATTGGCGGTAACGACAGCGTTGCCCAAAATGCCTATTATCACTTAGGAGAAAGTTACTTAAAAACCGATAAAAAACAACAAGCCTTGAATGCGTTTAAAAATGCTTCTGAAATGGATTTTGACCTTAAAATCCAAGAAGATGCTTATTTGAATTATGCTAAATTGAGCTATGAAATTGGAAATTCCTATCAAACTATTCCGGGAGTTTTATCGGCTTTCTTAGAAAAATATCCCAACAATCCAAACAAATTAGAAATTGAAAATTTACTGATTAACTCTTTCATAACCTCCAAAAATTACAAAGGAGCATTAGAGTTGATTGAAAAAAATAAAAGTTATACCAACAAAAAAATCTATCAAAAAGTTACCTTTTATCGCGGTCTTGAATTATATAACGACGGCGATTTAACGGAAGCTCTTAAAATGTTTAAAAAATCATTGGCTGAACCACTTGACCAAAAGTTTGCCGCCAGAGCTACTTTTTGGAAAGGTGAAATTGAATATACTACTGACAATTTCAAAGACGCAAGTCTAACTTTTAAACAATTTTTGAATTTTGCTGAAGCCAAAGAAACTCCTGAATTTAAAAATATTCACTATAATACTGGTTATGCTCATTTTAAATTGAAAGAATATGAGCAAGCCGCTACCCATTTTCAACAGCACATTGACGCCAATAAACAAGACAAAGTGCGATTAAATGACAGTTATTTGAGAATGGGTGACAGTTATTTTGTTTCGGCAAAATATTGGCCGGCAATGGAAGCCTACAACAAAGCCATTGAAATGAAAGGAATTGATGCCGATTATGCAGCGTATCAAAAAGCTTTGAGCTACGGTTTTGTGAACCGTGCCGATAAAAAAATTGAAGATTTGACTACTTTTTTAAAGAATTTCCCAAAATCACAATACCGTGATGATGTGTTGTTTGAACTTGGAAATACCTACACCAACGAAAACAAAACTGATTTAGCCATCAAAACCTATGACCAGTTGATTAGTGAATACAAAAATGGTTCGTTTACGGCAAAATCTATTCTTCGTCAAGGGTTAATTTATTATAATGACAACAAATCGCAATTGGCCATTTCAAAATTCAAAAAAGTGGCAGCAGATTTTCCGGGCTCACCGGATGCATTGGAAGCAGTGGCTACCGCTCGTCAAATTTATGTGGATACCGGTAATGTAAATGAGTATGCCGATTGGGTTAAAACGTTAAGTTATGTTGAAGTATCCGATGTTGAATTAGACAATACCACTTATGAATCGGCTGAAAAACAATATTTACAGAACAATCCAAAAGGGGCAATTACCGGATTTAGTAATTATGTAACACGCTTTCCAAAAGGAGTACATGCCTTAAAAGCAAATTTTTATTTGGCTCAATTGTATTTTGCAGATGGTTTGGAAACCAATTCTATTCCGCATTATGAAATGGTAATTGCCCAATCTAAAAATGAGTATACAGAGCAAAGTTTAGTTCGTTTATCTGAAATTTATTTGAAAAAGAAAGAATATGCTAAAGCAATTACGGTATTAAAACGTTTAGAAACGGAGGCTGACTTTCCTCAAAATATTACGTTTGCTCAATCCAACTTAATGAAAGCGTATTACGAACAACAGGATTATACTAATGCTGTTTTATATGCCGAGAAAGTATTGGCCAACCCAAAAGTGGACGACCGTATTAAAAGTGATGCTCAAATTATAATTGCTCGTTCAGCCATCAAAACAAATGATGAAGGGAAAGCAAAAGCAGCCTATGCAAAATTACAAAGCATGGCAAAAGGAGAGTTAGCGGCAGAAGCTTTGTACTATGATGCTTATTTTAAAAATAAAGAAGGGAAATTTGATGCTTCAAATACAGTAATTCAAAAATTAGCCAAAGATTATTCCGGTTACAAATATTTTAGTGCTAAAGGGTTAACCTTAATGGCGAAAAATTTCTATGCCTTAAAAGATAGTTTTCAAGCAACCTATATTTTAGAAAGTGTCATTGAAAACTTTAAAGAATATAAAGATGTGGTAGAAGAAGCTCAAGCCGAATTAGATAAAATCAAAGCAGAGGAATCAAAACGCAATTCATCTATTCAAAATTAAACCGATACAGATATGAACAAGTTACATCAATATAAATTTACCGTATTAATCGTTTTGTTTGCCTATTCAACCGGAATGGCACAAAAAAAAGATGAAAATATCGGAACCGAAGTAGTAAATGTAGTAAAACCATATTCGGCATCCATTTCCGATGCGTTTAAGGTGAAAGAAACGCCCGTTACCGAAGATGAAGAAAGTTTAAAAAAAGAAGAAATCAAGTATACTATCTTTTCCTTTCCGGTGGCATCTACGTTTACACCCGCAAAAGGAAAAGCAGCCGGTGTGGATAAACCGAAAAAAGAGAAATTGTTTTCCAATTATGCCACTTTGGGTTTTGGTAATTATGGTCGTGTAATCGGTGAGTTGTTTGTGACAGAACAATTGAGCAAATCAGATTATGTGGGCGGAATGTTACGTCATCATTCATCTCAAGGAGGTATCGATGGACTAGTGTTAGACGACAAATTTTACAATACATCATTAGATCTTACCTATGGTAGTCAAATGAGAGATTTCAATTGGAATGCCGATATAGGATACCAGCACCAAGTTTACAATTGGTATGGTATCAACCAAGATTTCTTTCAACAAAACGAAACGTTTTACAATCAAATTGACCCATCACATACGTACCACAATTTTTACCTTGCCGGAAAAATAGGCTTTGAAGACAGCTTCTTTAAAAAAGCAGAAGTAAAATTCAATCGCTTTTGGGATGATTTTGGTTCAGCCGAAAACCGATTTTTTGTTAAACCTTCTTTTGCGATTGATGTAAAGGATACACAAGTTAACACGAATGTTATTGTAGATTATGTTTCAGGAAGTTTTGAAAGAGATTATTTTAATCTTGGTGGAATAAAATACGGATTCACCAATTTCGGATTAAATCCTTCTGTAAAATTAAATAGTGATGATTGGTCGTTTGATGTAGGCTTGTCCTTATTTTACAGTGCCGATTTAGAAAACAGTAACAGCAAGTTTTTTATCTATCCAAACATAACAGCTTCTTATAAATTGGTGGGTGATTTAATGATATTTTATGCCGGAGCAGATGGAAGTTTACAACAAAATACCTACCGCGATTTTACCAATGAAAATCCGTTTTTAGCTCCAAGTTTATTGATTGCTCCAACCAGTAAACAATTTGATATTTTTGCCGGTTTAAAAGGAAAATTAGCCGGAAACATCAGTTATAACATTAGAGGTTCCTATGTAAATGAAAACGATAGAGCTTTATTTGTTGCTTTTCCATTACCAAATCCAACAGATCCTAATTTAATTGAGAACGCTGAACCCTATCAATTTGGAAATGCATTTGGGGTGATATATGATGATGTAAAAACGATTAGCTTTTTTGGAGAAGTAAAAGCCGATTTATCGAAAAATATTTCAGCGGGTATCAACGGAACATTTAGAAGTTTATCTGCAAAAGACCAAGCAGAAGTTTGGAATGTTCCTTCAATTACGCTTGGTGCGAATGTAGAAGCAAATATTACTGATAAATGGTTTGCCGGAATGAATCTGTTTTTTGTTGGCGAACGATTTGATCTAGTTACCGCACCTGATCTATTAAATGATCCCAATTTCTATACTTTTAATAAAGTAACCTTGGATAGCTATTTAGATATGAATGCCAATGTGGGGTACAAGTTCAATGAACGTTTGACTTTGTTTTTAAAAGGAAACAATTTATTCAATCAAGCCTATGAACGTTGGATGAATTTCCCCGCTCAACAAATTCAAGTGGTGCTCGGTGCCAATTATAAATTTGATTTTTAATTTTTTCGTAACCACCAAGCACACAAAGATTTTTACTAAGTCCGCAAAGTAGTTACCCTTGCGGACTTTTTTCGCCCTCAGCCCTTTAACCTTTGTCCCTTAGAACCTTAGTCCCTTAGAACCTCAGTACCTCAGCCCCTCAGCCCCTCAGTACCTCAGCACCTCAGCACCTCCATAAAATGAAACAAAAAATTATTCATCACTATTCCAATTTTCTCCAACATAAAATCGAGTCACTCCGTCAAATGATTGCAGATTTAGCTTTGGATGCTCAAAATGACGCAAAAGGTTCAGCCGGTGACAAACACGAAACAGCACTTTCGATGATGCAATTGGAACAAGAAAAATTATCCAATAAAGTAAAAGAATATATAGAACTAAAATCCACATTCGATAGTATTGCATTTGATAAGAAATCAACAAAAATAGGGATAGGAAGTTTAGTCAAACTCAATGATTTCTATGTGTTACTTTCCGTTAGCTTGCCTAAAACGGAAATAGAAGGTTTTTCTGTTTGGGCCATTTCTCCTCAAGCACCATTGGCTCAAATCTTACTTAACAAGCAAAAAAGTGATCAATTTTCCTTTAATGCTACTCATTACGAAGTGGTTTCAGTAGAGTAGTGGGTTTTAATTTTTTAGTAGGTGGCTTTTTTGATTTTGATTAAGTTATAAATAATTATTAAATTATTATTTTTAATTAAAAATTGTAATCAATATTGATTATTTGATTTAATAATTAATACATATACTCGATTTTTGCTTCATCAAATGAACTTTAACTAAAAGCAAAAATACTATGTGTGGAATATTAGCCATAATCGGAAAAGGAAAAGACGAAGCAGCCGTTCAGGAATTATCACAAAGAATGTCTCATCGCGGACCCGACGAACGGGATGTACATTTAACGGAAAAGGGTCATTTTTTAGCTCATGAACGTTTATCAATCATTGATTTACACACCGGAAAGCAACCTATTCAAGGAACTTCAACCGCTTGGATGGTACACAATGGTGAAATATATAATCACAAAGCGTTAAGAGAGGGTATATTGAAAGACCATACCTTTAGAACCACCTCTGATTCTGAAGTGATTGTGCATCTGTATGAAAAATTCGGATATGATTTTTGCAATTATTTAGACGGTATGTTTGCCTTTGTGGTAATCGATGGCGATGATTATATTGCCGGAAGAGACCCACTAGGTGTAAAACCATTATATTACGGAATAGACGAAAGAGGGAGAATGTATTTTGCCTCTGAAATGAAAGCGATTGCTGATCAATGTAAAACGTTTTCTACTTTTCCTCCCGGTCATTATTACACACCTGAAACCGGTTTTGTAAAATACTACCAACCAAAATGGGAAGATGAAACTTTAGCTGTTGAAGAATTAGATTTAAAAGCCATTAGAGAAACACTATCAGAAAGTGTACGTAAACGATTAATGAGCGATGTGCCAATTGGCGTACTATTATCCGGCGGATTGGATTCATCGTTAACCTCATCCATCGCGGCCAGATACATGAAAGAAATGGGTAAACCATTACATTCCTTTTCGATTGGTTTAGATGCGGATGCACCGGATGCCAAAGCAGCAAAAAAAGTAGCTGAGTTTTTAGGAACCAAACACCATGAAATTCATTTTACAATAGAACAAGGAATTGAAATTTTGGATCAATTAATATGGCACTTGGAAACGTATGATGTAACGTCGGTTAGAGCCAGTACCCCCATGTATTTCTTATCCAAAGCCATTACGGAGAGAGGCATAAAAGTTGTACTTTCAGGAGAAGGAGCCGATGAAATTTTCGGAGGCTACCTATACTTTAGAAATGCTCCTTCCGTAATGGATTTTCAAAAAGAAACCATTGAAAGAGTGCAAAAGCTATTTACTGCCGATTTATTAAGAGCAGATAAATCAACTATGGCACACGGATTAGAGGCTAGAGTTCCATTTTTAGATAAGGCTTTCTTAGAATTAGCCATCAAAATAAAACCGGAAGAAAAAATGCCACAAACCTATCAAGGAGTGGAAAAATATATTCTGAGAAAAGCTTTTGATACTCCAGAAAAACCGTATTTGCCGGATGAAGTGTTGTGGCGTCAAAAAGAACAATTTTCTGATGGTGTAGGCTATAATTGGATTGATACCTTAATCGACTTTTGTGCCTCTCAAGTAACCGATGAAGAATTTGAAAAAGCGGCTGAGTTATTCCCTTATAATACACCGGCTACTAAGGAAGCATTTTATTATAGAAGCATTTTTCAAAAGCATTTCCCACAAACCGCAGCGGCTCAAACCGTGCGTAAATGGATTCCGAAATGGCAAGAAAATCAAGACCCAAGCGGACGTGCAAATGCAGCTCACGTAAAAGCAGATACCTCAATTGCTACTTTAAAAGTAGACGTTCCCGCATAGATAATTTTTGGAAGTTTAGTTTGTTTGTTTAAAGGCGTGCTCCCTCGGGAGGACGCTTTTTCAATTTCTGAGAATTTTTTCCATTGGCTTACCCTTAGCCAATTCATCAATCAGTTTATCTAAATAACGAATTTTTTGCATCAACGGGTCTGTAATTTCCTCCACCCGATAACCACAAATCACACCGGTAATTTTATGTGCATTGGGATGAAATAACGGAGCTTCATAAAAAAACACTTCAAAAGAAATTTTATCCTCCAATATCCTTTGTAAACGGGTTGGCTCATAGCCGGTTAACCAAAATATAATGGCATCTACTTCAGCTTGAGTTCTACCTTTTTTTTCCGCTTTAGCAACATAATGTGGATAAACAGATGAAAATGACATTTGAAAAATGCGGGTATTTGGTGTCATGCTTTGTACTATTATTTTTTAATTACTGACATTGATTATTACTTGCTCAACATATTTACGTATAGAGTGAAAGATTTTCTGTAAATTAAAGCCATTCACAAAATTAATCAAAAAAAATAGGCTGCCATTACTGACAGCCTACTTTTCCAAAAGAGGAAAAAGGTGAACAATTATTCTTTAATAAATTTTTGTTCAAATGGTACGTTATCTAAAGTAGCCTTTAATATATACATGCCACTACTTAACTCATTAACATCAATGTTAGTGGGTGAAGTAATCGTTTTAATTGATCTTCCGCTTAAGTCAAATATTGTTCCTTCAAAGTTATCATAGTTAGCCGGTAAACTCAATTGAATCATTTCCTTTGCAGGGTTTGGATACAAACGAATTACTGACATATCGATATCATCTACACTTAATGGAATCTCAGGTAGAGGAATTAAATTTCCACCATCTGCAAAAGCCACCCATAATCCAAAAGCAGGACCATTACTGTTTTGTGTAGGATCTAAGAATCCACTTGCTACAACCGTAATAGCTTGACCGGCTGTGCCTAACGTTTGTAAAGGAGCTTGATAAGAAGCTACAGTAGTCGTTCCGGTAGCATCACGCACATCAAGCGTAAAGTCTAAGGTTGGCAATTCTAAATAACCTGCAAAACTTGGATAGGATAAATCATTCACAATCGTTCCTGCAGGTACAGAAGTTTCAACTACATCTACAGTTGGAGCATCTGGCGAACCATGATTAACCAATACATCAGTGTTAGTAGCTACAATAGCTGCCTCACGTCCTTGAGCAAATACTGCAAGAGCAAAGTTAGGACCTGATGAATAGCCTGTTGGCGAAACAATACCATTAGCAATAGCAATATAGGTTTCACCCTCAGCTAAAGTAGTAGTCAAATTATATAAACTCTCAGCAGCAGAAGTACTGTTACCCGGAGCCACATCAATACTTAAGGCCACACCGGCAGGTACATCCACAAATGGAGTAGAAGTTCTAAAAGCAAAGTCATCTAATAATATTTCACCGTTTACATATACGTCAACTGTTGTAGCCGCTAAATCCGGTGAATTGTG
>CALRRY020000014.1:0-68319 GCA_943370635.1 Variovorax paradoxus | reverse complement strand
AACTTATAACTTCTAAAACTTTAAAATAATTTTTAACTATATTTGCCATGGATATTGGTTTGTTTTGCGACTTCAAGATACTGAATTTCAGTATCTTGACCAATATCTAATTAATTTATTTTACTTTAAATAATTACACCCAACGGGTTAAATTAGTAAAAGAGTTTAGATTAAAAAGTATTAGTAAACCAACACAAAAACTCGCTGAAACTCCAACTAAATTTCATGTTGTAAATATTCCTTTGAAAGAATATTTGATAATGCCAGAAATTGCTTTAAATAAAAGAAAATATTTTACAGTTGGTTATGAAAATAAAAATGTATTATCTAGTAATTTAGTTAAATTGATGCCAGATGGTACACTATTTCATTTTGGAATATTGTCTTCATTAATGTTTATTTCATGGTTTAAAAGTGTTGGTGGGCAATTAGGAAATCAACATAGATTTTCAAAAGATATTGTCTACAACAATTATCCTTGGCCAGAAAATCCAAACGACAAGCAAGTAAAAACCATTGAAACCGCAGCACAAAACGTATTAGATACAAGACTGCAATTTCCTGAAAGTTCACTTGCCGACCTTTACGACCCGTTGACCATGCCACCTGCATTAGTAAAAGCACATAACGAACTTGACAAAGCAGTTGACTTGGCTTACAGACCACAAGCATTTACCAGTGAAGCCAACAGAATGGTATTTTTATTTGAGCTCTACGAAAAATATACGGCTGACTTGTTTACAAAAGAGAAACCAAAGAAAATTAAAAAACTAAATAAAAACTAAGCTCTTCTAAGTCTTCTTTGATAGCACATGCTCTGCGAATCCCGATAGCTATCGGGAGTGACTTCGCAGCAAATAACTTCCTATTTTTAATACAAATCATACCGCTGCACATTGTTTACCTTCTTCACATCTACAATCGGATTATCTGCTTTTTCGACAAAGACCAAGCCAATATCATTCACATAATTGGAAGCACTTGAATACAAATAATGTGAAGCTTTTTCAACTAATCCTGCACGTACCGGATTCAAATGAATATAATCTAATTTTGACCACATAAATGGATTGGTATAAATTTCTTCCGGATGATTGCCATACTGCCAGAATTGATAAACTTTATTTCTGGAATGGCTTTGGGTTGCCATTTGAAAACGTTCTAACATCCATTCCCTTCTGCTTTCGGGTTCTGATTGTATTTTGCTTAAAATTGTTTTGGCTGTATATTTCTTAAAATCACGAATTAAATCAGATAACTTTCCATCACTGGATTGAATAACCATATGAATATGATTGCTCATTATCACATAGCCATACAAAACCATAGCTTTATTTTTGATACAATAATCCAAAGAAGCAATAACCTCATCTCGGTATATTTTTCTTGAAAACACGTCAATCCAATCTACTACTGTTAAGGTTAGAAAATGCGGTAGTTTTTGATCTCTAATGACATAACCTTCTTCCATATTCATTTATTTCATCAAATATAATAAAAATTGGAATTGTATATTTGCTGCGAAGTCACAGACACAGAGCATGTGCTAACTTTGGATAAGGAAGACATTCATATAGAAACGTAGAAACTTCGGATAGCGGAGAAACATATTAAATATGAAAGCAACAATTACATTTAAAATGAAACCAATCTACCTCACCCTATTATTCCTTTCAATGTTTACAACACCAACAACCATGGCACAAAACAGTAGCCCTGAACAAGTGGTTCAGATGAATTTAGATTATTATAACAACAGAGATATTGAAGGCTTTATGCGATGCTTTAGTGAAGACATTGCGATATACAGTTTTGCTGATCATACGCTCACAGCTAAAGGGCTTGATGAAGTGAGAAAATTGTACACCGCCTTATTTGAGTCATCGCCTACATTGCATTCCATCATTGTAAAACGTATTGTTTTTGACAACAAAGTTATCGACCACGAAAGCATAGTAGGCAGAAAAGGTTCTGCAGATATTTTAGAGTTAGTACTGATTTACGAAGTAAAAAACGATAAAATTTATAAAATAACGGTGATTCGAAAATGAGTTTTGGGTTTCAATTTTTCCTAAAGAATAAAGCTGAGTAATAGTTATGCATTAAAGATATTGCTTTCTACACGTTACTTTGTTGGCGAATGTACAGTGAATTTCCACACTTCAAATAATTTTTTGTGTTCATTACTTCGCAATTGATTTTTATACATACTCAAAATCAACACGATTTGCACGGGAAGTTGTTTTGTTGTACTTTTAGAAAAAGAAACAAAAAAAACGATTGGTGCGGTAGTAAAGAATTGGCAAAAACTAATGTCTATGAAAACACTCCTACAACACAAAAATGTTGAAACACGTGAAGTGCGTTTTTCCGATTCAAAACTATTTTGTAAAGTCTCCAAATTTGGTAATACCAATGAAATTGATATTCCATTTGAAAACATTGATGGCGAGAAAGTATCCTTCAAATCGTCAAACAATACCGTTTTGATGATTTCAGTTGGGCTATTGTTGGTTAGCTGTATTGCTTTACTTTTTGAGCTTCATACCCTATTCCCTATTATTGGTTTTTTTATTACAGTTGTATTATTTACTATTTATTGGTTTTCCAAAGGTGATTATTGGCAAATTAAACTCATGGACGGTAACAGCATTTTAATTCTGAAAACTGTACCGGATGCAAAAACCGTAGATGATTTTATTGAAGAAATGATAAAAGCCCGAAATGTTTATTTAACCGAAAACTTTGCTACAATTGATGAAAATTTGGACTATGAAAGTCAACTTAATACTATCAAATGGTTAAAAGCCATTAAAGCCATCTCAAAAGATGAATTTAAAGCGAAACACGCTGAACTGAAAAAAATTTATTTTCCAACTGATTTAAATATTGGATTCCAAAAAAAAGAATAAATGGCCGGCCGGCTTGTAAAAACTTATCGACCAAAAATAAAGGTAGTTACGGTTTTACTTTAGGTTTATATATGATGACAATCTGAATTAAAATGGCCAAGAAGACCAGAATATAAATTTCAATTTGGGTAAATAATTCTACCACATCAACCGCTCCTTTACCAATTGACATTTGCCTATTGCCCTCATTAAGTTGTATTTTTGACAAACTACTTAAATTTACTTTTACTTTTTCTAATTGATTTACCACTTGCAAATTATGAGAAGTATTGAATTGTGCAATTTTCTCTTCACTCTCATTGAGCATCGCAATATTTTTCTTTAACTCATCAAATTCATAAGCCTCTTCTTCCGTTAGTTTGGTTTGATCATACTTGGTTAGTAATAATTGTAGTTGAGAATTAATTTTTGTATTTCCCTTTTTGAAAAAAGTAGAATCTCCCATTATCAAGGCTACCTCTTTTTGATGCACAGCGGTTTGCATTTCAAAAAGAATATCATTTACGATTAAACGGTCTTCGTAAATGGTCATCACGGCATCTCGAACGCGAATAAAATTGTATCTGTCAATTAGATTGGTGGCAATAATCAATACAAAGATTAGTGTAATTCCGAGTATCCATTTTAATTTATTGAAGAAGACAATAGCAGTTTGTTTTTATAAAGTGACGAACTACGAAGTTACAAAAAAATGACGAAAACAAATGCATTCAATCCGGTGTTTAAGATTGATTTTGTTGCTTGTGTTTAAACACAAAGTTCTCCAAGAAAGTTCAAATGAAGGTGAAGTTATAGTTGCATTTTTCTTTAAACCATTAAGTAAGGTTTTATTAAAATGACAAGTTTTATCCTTTAACTTGAAACCTGTAGAAACTACACGCCTAAGATTTCACTTCCATTTAACGATTGTTTTACTTTTTATTGGCTTCTTTTTCAGAAATTTGTGAATCCTAACCACCCTTTTCAAAAATAATTCATTAAATTAATATAGCGATGAAAAACCTAGCAATGTTTATTGTGGTGTTTACAACCATTTTTTTAGTAGTATTTACCCTATTTAGTCAGTTAGAAGTTTCTTTACGTATTATGAATGCTTTATTCTTAGCCGGAAATGCGTTAGTTTTATTGATGGTGTATACGGTTTTAAGGGATAAGTACACTACTTCTAAAACGTTTAAGGATTGGTATGAAGATCGTCCGAAGCAATCGAATTAATTTTTTCAATATTAATTAAATAGAATAGTGCTTTCTTCTTTAAATCACTATGAAATTAAGTTTCATTAAGGAAAGATAGTGATCAAAAAAATCTTTTTCACTACTATTAAGATTGTCGGAAAACTGAGTTCAGACAACCAAAAACCGACAACCGACAACACCCAAAAAAAAAGCAACCCGTTTCCGAGTTGCTTTTCAGGGTAAAATATAGTTTGTGGAATTATTTCACATCAAAACGATCAGCATTCATGATTTTAACCCAAGCGTTTACAAAGTCGCGAGCAAATTTTTCTTTGTTGTCATCTTGGGCATACACTTCAGCATACGCTCTTAATATCGAGTTAGAACCAAATACTAAGTCTACACGCGTTGCGGTCCATTTGGTAGCTCCGGTTTTGCGGTCAACAATGTTGTATAGGTTTTCTCCAACCGGTTTCCAACTGTAGTTCATGTCGGTTAAGTTCACAAAGAAATCATTTGATAGAACGCCTTCATTATGGGTGAAAACACCGTGTTTGGTTCCGGCATAATTGGTACCTAACACTCGCATTCCACCTAAAAGAACAGTCATTTCCGGTGCGGTTAAACCTAACAATTGAGCTTTATCTAACATCATTTCTTCCGGAGCAACGATGTAATCTTTTTTCAAGAAGTTACGGAAAGCATCGTGCAATGGCTCAAGATCAGCAAATGATTTCACGTCGGTCATTTCTTGAGACGCATCACCACGACCGGGAGTAAAAGGAACACTGATGTTGAAACCACCATCTTTGGCTGCTTGTTCAATCGCAGCAGAACCACCTAGTACAATCAAGTCAGCCAAGCTTACTTTTTTAGCCAATCCGGATTGAATATCGGTTAAGGTGTTGATTACTTTTTGCAAACGACCGGGCTCATTTCCAACCCAATCTTTTTGAGGAGCTAAACGAATGCGTGCACCATTCGCACCACCTCTAAAGTCAGACGCACGGAAAGTTCTGGCACTATCCCATGCGGTATTGATTAAATCAGCTCTGGTTAAACCGGAGTTCAATAATTTTGCTTTTAATTCTTCAATTTCTGAAGCTGATAATGTATAATCAACGGTTGGTACCGGATCTTGCCAAATCAAATCTTCTGCCGGAACATCTGCTCCAAGGTAGCGTGATTTTGGTCCTAAATCTCTATGCGTTAATTTGAACCAAGCTCTTGCAAACACATCGCGGAAATACGCCGGGTCTTGTTGGAAACGTTCCGATATTTTGCGGTATTCCGGATCGATTTTTAAGGCCATATCCGCATCTGTCATAATCGGGTTTCTGCGAACAGACGGATTGTGAGCATCGATTGGCATGTCTTCTTCAGCAATGTTAATTGGCTCATATTGCCATGCACCGGCAGGACTTTTCTTCAATTCCCAATCGTATTTGAATAATAAATGGAAATATTCATCGTCAAAAACGGTAGGATGAGTAGTCCATGCACCTTCCAAACCGGAAGTAACCGTGTCTCCCCCATTTCCATTTCCTTTTGGATTCATCCAACCAAAACCTTGGTCTTTGATATCTCCACCTTCCGGACTTTCGCCTAAAACAGATGCATCACCGTTTCCGTGTGCTTTACCAACTGTGTGACCACCGGCAGTTAAGGCAACGGTTTCTTCATCATTCATTGCCATTCTCTCGAATGTTACTCTCATATCACGAGCCGTTTTTAGTGGGTCAGGGTTACCGTCCACTCCTTCAGGATTCACATATATTAATCCCATCATCACTGCAGCCAAAGGATTTTCCAGGTCTCTTTCACCGGAATAACGGCTACCTTCACTTCCTGATTTAGCTAACCATTCTTTTTCTGAGCCCCAATAGATATCTTTTTCAGGATGCCAAATGTCTTCTCTACCACCTGCAAAACCAAATGTTTTGAAGCCCATTGATTCATACGCCATGTTACCGGCTAAAATCATTAAGTCGGCCCAAGAAATTTTGTTTCCGTATTTTTTCTTAATCGGCCATAACAAACGACGGGCTTTGTCTAAGTTTCCGTTATCCGGCCAGCTGTTCAAAGGAGCAAAACGTAGGTTTCCCGTATTGGAACCTCCTCTACCGTCTGCCACACGATAGGTGCCCGCAGCATGCCATGCCATACGAATCATCAAACCTCCATAGTGTCCCCAATCGGCAGGCCACCAAGATTGGCTATCGGTCATCAGGTTTTTCAAATCTTGCTTTAGTGCTTCTAAATCTAATTTTTTGAATTCTTCCGCATAATTAAAATCTTCTCCAAGTGGATTGGTTTTTTTGTCGTGTTGGTGAAGAATGTCTAAGTTTAATGATTTTGGCCACCATTCCATTACAGACTGATTAGCATTTGAATTGGCTCCGTGCATCACAGGACATTTTCCGGATGCAGAAGGCGATGGAGTAGCTTCATTTCCCATTGCTTGATGATGATGAGGGCATTTTCCTTCAGTTGAATTGTTCATAATACTATATTTATTGTTTATTAATTTGTTTTAAATGTAAATACTATTTATGTCTATAAATTTACGAAATTTCAAGCGATAAATAAAGGATTTTTCTTTATTTAGCAATTAAATAACGTTACAAACGAGTTTACATTTAGTTATTAATTGCGGTACTAAAGTAATACATCGTTTTCTATTCAAAAATAAAAACGAATAGATTTTATCTATATTTAAATTTAAATTCCTCTTTTCATAGATTCAAAAATGTCACATCAAATTACAACTTTATCAAAAAAATCATAAAATTAATAACTATTCCCTGAATTGATTTAATATTGTAGAATCAATATCTAGTATCATGAAACATTTTTATGTCATTTGCTTATTCGTTACTTTTATTTCAACCGGTCAAAATTTCACCCGAAGAGATTCGTTACAAGGAAGTCTACGACCGGAACGAACTGCTTTTGATGTGCAACGCTATGATTTGAATATCACTATTCAACCTGAAACGAAATCAGTATCAGGATACAATGATATTACATTTAAATGGGTCAAACCTTTTAAACGAATACAGATTGACTTGTTTGAGAACATGCAATTGGATAGTATAGTGCTTCAAAAAAGCAAACTTTCCTATACGAGAGAATTAGATGCTGTATTTATTGATATTCCTAACGAATTACAAGCCATTGCAGAACCAACGCTGCGTTTTTATTATTCCGGTACACCTTTAGTAGCCAAGAATGCCCCTTGGGACGGTGGGTTTGTTTGGAAAAAAGACAGTAACGGAAAAGATTTTATTGGAGTTGCCGTTCAAGGAACCGGAGCCAGTTTATGGTATCCGGTGAAAGATCACCAAACGGATGAACCCGACAGAGGAGCATCGGTGAAAGTAGCGGTTCCTAATGGATTGATGAATGTTTCCAATGGTCGTTTTTTAGGAAAAGAAGACCTTAAAAATGGTTATACGCGTTGGGATTGGGAAGTAAAAAGTCCGATTAACAATTATAATATTGTGATTAACGTGGCCGATTATGTGCATATTCATGATCAACATAATGGCTTAGATTTGGATTACTATGTTTTACGTGAAAACGAAGTAAAGGCTCGTCAACATTTTGAAGAAGTCAAACCGATGATGGATTGTTTTCAATCGAAATTTGGCAGTTATCCTTTTGCAGAAGATGGCTTTAAGTTGGTTGAAACTCCTTATTTAGGTATGGAGCATCAAAGTGCTGTAGCTTACGGGAATAAGTATCTAAAAGGATATATGGGAAATGACATGACCGGCACCGGTGTGGGACTACTTTTTGATTACATCACCATTCATGAAACCGGACATGAATGGTTTGGCAATAGCATCACTTCAAAAGACATAGCCGACATGTGGATTCACGAGAGTTTTACTACTTACACCGAATCGGTATTTGTAGAATGTCAGTTTGGATATGAAAATGCCATGAGCTATATCAACGGTCAAAAACGGATGGTTGGCAACAGAAAACCGATTATCGGACAGTTTGGAGTAAATTTTAAAACCGGAAATTCGGATATGTATTATAAAGGTGCATTGATGCTAAACACTATTCGTCATATCCTGAACAATGATGAGAAATGGTGGGCATTGCTACGAAAATATGCTGAAACTTTTCGTCATCAGATCATTGAAACAAAAGATGTGGTGGACTTTTTTACTAAAGAATCAGGATTAAATTTAGCACCGGTTTTTGATCAATTTTTGAAATATAAAAGCGTACCGGAATTAGAATTTAGAGTGGAAAAAAAGAAAGTAGAAGCCCGATGGAACACAGATGTTACCGGTTTTGAAATGCCGATTGAATATTATGCTAATGGAAAAAGTTCGCGTATAGTGGTTGGTAATGATTGGGTAAGAGTTCTTAATGCTACTGCAGTTGAAGACATTCAATTGGCATTGAATAAAATGTTGATTACGGTTAAGAGATAATATTTAGTAACTGATAAATTGATTGAAAAAATAAACCTGACAGGTTTTCAAAACCTGTCAGGTTTGTTAAATAGTATCCTAGTAATAGATAGAGCTTAACTCATAAACTTCCCCATCGTATCTTTACGCATAATTTTACCGGTTGGTGTTTCTTCAAAGTGTTTCACAAAGTGAATTTCTTTTGGTTTTTCGTATTTGTCTAACACTTCAAAAACAGCCTCTTCGATAGGCATTGGCTCCCCTTCAACAATCAAAACCAGTCGTTCGCCCAACACCGGGTCAGGTTTACCGGCCACAAAATAACGTCTTGGGATTCGGGTGGCGAGTTTTTCTTCAATTTGTTCCGGAATTAATTTGATACCACCACTATTGACTACATTATCGTATCGTCCTAACCAAATGAATTGGTTTTCGGAGACCATTTCTACAATGTCATTCGTTTCAATAATATCAGGAGAAACAGATGGAGCTTTTATCAACAAACAATTTTTATCATCCAACGACAACATCACATTGGGAAAAACGGTAAAAGCCTCCTCTCCCATTTTACGGGCGGCTATGTGCGTAATGGTTTCCGTCATTCCATAGGTTTCATAAATTTCTGATTTAATCTTCAGTAATTTTTCTTCTAGGGGTTTTGTGATTTTTGCCCCGCCAATAATGATTTTCCGAACGTGTTTTAATTTGTCTAATGAATATTGAGCCTGCATGGGAACTAAAGCAGCAAAGTCATAATCATAATCAATCTTAGCTAATGGATGTGAGCTTGGAGCTACGAAATCAATTTCTAATCCTAAAATAAATCCGCGTATCAACATCATTTTACCGGCTACATAATTGGCAGGTAAGCAATGAAGTACTTTATCACCCGGTTTTAAATCAAAAAAATCTCCGGTAGCCAAAGCCGATCGAACCATTGCTTGTTTGTCAACTTTAATTAATTTGGGTTTACCGGTTGAGCCGGAAGTATTCATTTCGATATAGCTTTTATCATCAAACCAATCCAAAAGAAAATCGCCAACAGGTTTTTCAAAATCCTCCCCTTCTTTGATGAAGCTATATGCAAACGTACAAAGCTCTTCACGATTCAAATGAAAACCGTTTAATTTGAATTTATTGTGTACGTTATGATAGGTAATTTCAGTATCAATCATTTGTTCCTATAGTATTAATTTGATCATTTTGCGGTAAATATTCATGGACTTTTCCGGTTAGTTTATCTTTCCAGTTTGTCCATTTGTATTTCTTACCAAATATAAACAAAAGAATCGGAAAAATGACCAAAACAGGAAACAAAACATCAAATCCTGCGGATGGTTCAGAAACATCCTTTAAGATAGAATGTGTTTGAAAAGCGGTCCAATCTGCCGTTACTAATAGTGCTCCGATTAAGTTGTTGGCCGCATGAAAACCCAACGCCAATTCTAAACCTTCATCCATTAACGTGATGATGCCTAAAAAGAAACCGGTTCCTATATAATAGACCATAATGATCATTCCTAACTTGCCTACTTCCGGATTGGCAATGTGCATTAATCCGAATGTAATTGATGTTATAAGTAAAGGAATTAATCTACTTTTAGTAACTACTCCAATACCTTGCATTAAATACGCTCTAAAAAAATATTCTTCAAAACTGGTTTGCAAGGGAATGAGCAATAATGCTAATAGTAAAAAAGGAAAAAATTTGACAGGATCAAAATTGATGACAAAACTCTCAGGCGACAACCAATACAGAATAAGGGTTGTGATTAGAGTAAAGCTTCCCCAAACAGAAAAAGAGAAAAATACGCGTTTCCAATCTATTTTTTCTCGGGAAGTGGTTAAACTGGTAATACTTTGACCGTGAATAAATTTGACCCATAATAATAAAACAAGACAGCAAAAGGCCAATTGGCCAACCATTAGTGCAAAGGTGACATTTGTACCTAATTGATCAATCATCATTTGCATCATTTCTTCTACATCTACTCCAGAGGTAGCAAAATAATTAACCACAATTAAACCAAGAAATACTAGAGGAATAGGTAAATATAAAATTAAATTGAACTTTTTGTTATTTACTTGTTCGATATACATAATATTTTATCATTTAGTTTTTCAAATATAAGTTATATCTTTAAGAATATGTTACAATTATTTTAACTAAAAATGTGTTTCAATGATTTTACTTTGCTAAAAAAAACTAATGATTCGAATATTACATAATCCACGATGCGGAAAATCAAGGGAAGGAATTGAGGTTTTGGAAGCATCCGGAAAAGCTTTTGAAGTGATTAAGTATTTAGAGCATCCTTTAAATGAAGAAGAGTTAAATGAATTAATCCGGAAACTAAACATTCGACCCATACAACTCATTCGACAAAAAGAAAAAATTTGGGTCGAACAATTCAAAAATCAAAATCTTTCAGACAAAGAAATTGTAAAAGCGATTGCTAAATATCCCATTTTAATGGAACGACCAATTGTAATTACAGAAAAAAAAGCCATTATTGGTCGTCCACCACAACAAATTTTGGATATAATTTAGAATTATTCCAATCATCTTTTAACAAAGGTTTATGAGTTTGGGCTTAAACCTAAGGCTACTTTTGCAATCTTATTTTACATTAGAATACATTTATGAAAAAATCAATCAATCTATTACTTATCCTCTTTTTAACTTTCTCAATTGATGCTTTAGCTCAACGACCGGAACCTAAGAAAATAAAAGTTTCAGGAAAAGTAATTGACAAATCTACTTCTCAACCGTTAGAATATGCCACTATTGTGCTTCAAAGCGTAAGAAACCCTGAAATGGTAACCGGTGGTATTACTGACAGTAAAGGAGAATTCACTATAGAAACATTTGCCGGAAATTATAATGTTCGATTTGAATTTATATCTTTCAAAACGATTGAATATAAAGGTCGAGCATTACAATCAGATACAAACTTCGGCACAATAACATTGGAAGATGAGTCCACACAATTGGATGGTGTAGAATTACGAGCAGAACGTTCTACCGTAGAAATTAAATTGGATAAACGTGTTTATAACGTAGGACAAGATATGATGGTGAAAGGAGGAACCGTAAGTGATGTGTTGGATAATGTTCCATCAGTATCTGTTGATGTAGAAGGAAATGTTAGTTTACGAGGAAATGAAAACGTTAGGATTTTGATAGATGGTCGTCCTTCAAACGCCATAAATGTAACAGATGCTTTACGTTTGATTCCGGCTGATGCTATAGATAAGGTGGAAGTGATTACCAATCCGTCTGCCCGTTATGATGCAGAAGGTGGTGGTGGAATTATCAATATCATTTTGAAAAAAGGAAAAAATCAAGGACTAAATGGTGTGATTACCGGAACCGTAGGTGATCCTAGAAATTATGGTTTAACCGGTAACATCAATTACAAATCAGAAAATTTCAACTTATTTTCGACAATTGGATGGAGTGACCGAAATAGTCCGGGAAACTCAATGACTGATTCAAAAATTTTAGATCCTGAAACAGGAGAAATTATTCGTTATCAAAACGAGCGAAGAGAAAATAATCGTATCAGAGATGCTTTTAACGGAAGTTTTGGTGCGGAATGGATTTTAGATAAATCATCCTCATGGACTAATACCTTTTCCTATCGCAATGATAATGGTTCTAATCCGGATGAAGTACTTTTCTTCAACTTTGATGCCGATAGAAATCCAACGGGTACAAGAAGACGTTTTAACAACCAAATCAGCAATGGAGAAAATATTGAGTTTTCCTCTAATTATGTGAAAAACTTCAAAAAAGACGGACACAAGTTAACTGTTGATTTTTCTGCTTCAACCAATAAAGATAATGAAGATGCTTTGATTGAAGATGACATTGATCAGACTACATTTAATGCCCAAAGACAAAATCGAAACTTAATTCAAACCGACTATGTATTACCATTGGGAAAAAACAGTCGTTTTGAAGCGGGATATCGTGGAGATTTTACAACTATTTTGACAGACTTTCAAGTAGAAACATTTAATGAAACGACCAATCAATTTGAAATTGATCCATTATTTTCTAATCTATTTGAATACAAGGAATATGTGAATGCATTGTATACGCAATTTGGTTCAAAAATGAATAAATTTTCTTATTTGTTTGGATTGCGTTGGGAAGATTCTAATATTGGTGTAAATGTCATTTCAGAAGATAATTTTAATACTAAAAGATACAACAACTTCTTCCCTAGTGCATTTTTTGCTTATGAAATATCAGACAAAAGTAATGTTTCTTTAAGCTACAGCAGAAGAATTCAGCGTCCGAGAGGAAGATTTTTAAATCCAACAGCTAATTTATCCAGTAACATCAATATTTTTAGAGGAAATCCTGATTTAGATCCGGCCATGACGCACGCTATTGATTTGGGATATTTAAAAAGATGGGATAAATTAACGTTTAATACGTCTGCTTACGTAAACAAAACAGATGATGTATTTCAGTTCATCAGAAGAGAATCAGGTGTAATTATTGATGGCGTTCCACAGATTCTAAGTGGTCCAATCAACTTAGCTACTGAATACCGTATGGGTTTTGAATTCACCTTGAATTACTCTCCATATAAATGGTGGCGATTGAACGGTAATTTTAATTTCTTCAGAAATGAAACATTAGGAGAATTTAAGTATACCAATTTCCTAGGCGATGATGTTGTTATTGATTTGGATAATGTAGCGACGAGTTGGTTTGCCAGAATCAATTCTAAGATTACGTTACCTTACAAAATTGATTGGCAAACCAATGCCACTTATAACGCTCCACAAGATAATGCTCAAGGTAGAAGTTTAGGTGTTTTAAGTGCCAACTTGGCCTTTAGCAAAGATGTTTTAAAAGATAAAGGAACAATAGCGTTAAACGTAAGTGATGTATTTAATTCCAGAAAAAGAATTTCTGAAGTGAATTTACCACAAGTGCAATCGTATAGTGAAATGCAATGGCGAGTAAGACAAATTAACCTTACTTTCACGTATCGTTTCAATAAGCAGAAAAACGAGAGAGATAAAAACCAACGAAGAGAAAACGGAGATGAGGGTGAGTTTATGGGAAGACCATAAAAAAAGGGATGCGATGGCATCCCTTTTTTTTACAAATCTATATGGTTAAGAGATTTGTTCTTCTTTTTTAGCCTTTCTCTCTTTGATTAATTCCATAATTGCTCCGCCCACCCAATAGTGAACAAAACCAACCAAGAATATCATTAACCAAAAACCAATGGTTAAAATGGTTAAGAAAAGTAAAAAGCCTAAATACTGTTGAAATTCAAACATGTTTTCCGGAATTTATCGAATTCAGTTACAAATATAGAGCAACTCTGTCATTTTATCAACATAAAGTGAAAAAATATTTTAAAATAGGATTGTTAATAAGTAATTTTGTGAAGGAAATGATGGAAGTTGGAAGATGGAAGATGGAAGTTGGAAGTCTGAAGATGGAAGTTGGAAGTCTGAAGATGGAAGATGGAAGATGGAAGATTGAAGTTGGAAGTTTTGAAATAAGTAAAAGTCAAAGAATTCAACTATTACAAAAATTAGTGTTCAATGAAAAAACAAAATAAATTATAAATATACACAACCATGAATTATCGCATTGAAAAAGACACCATGGGCGAAGTAAAAGTACCCGCCGATAAATATTGGGGAGCACAAACAGAGCGTTCCCGAAACAATTTTAAAATTGGGCCTGTTGCCTCTATGCCTAAAGAAATTATTGAAGGTTTTGCCTTCTTGAAAAAAGCAGCTGCTTATGCCAATCATCATTTAGGCGTTTTATCGATTGAAAAAAGAGATGCAATAGCAACTGTTTGCGACGAAATTTTAGCCGGAAAATTGGATGATCAATTCCCATTGGTGATTTGGCAAACGGGTTCGGGCACACAAAGTAACATGAATGTGAACGAAGTAATTGCTAATAGAGCTCAAGTTTTAGCCGGATTTAACATTGGTGAAGGGGAACAACTTGTAAAAGCAAATGATGATGTAAATAAATCACAATCTTCCAATGATACTTTCCCTACCGGAATGCATATTGCTTGTTATAAAGCGGTTATTGAGAAAACAATTCCGGGGGTTACTCAACTACGCAATACGTTCAAAGCAAAATCAGATGCGTATATGAATGTGGTAAAAATTGGACGTACTCACTTGATGGATGCCACTCCCCTAACGCTCGGTCAGGAATTTTCAGGATATGTTTCTCAATTGGATCATGGTTTAAAAGCATTAAACAATTCGTTAGCCCATTTATCAGAATTAGCTTTAGGAGGAACAGCAGTTGGAACCGGTTTAAACACTCCTAACGGTTACGATGTAACAGTAGCCAACTACATCGCTGAGTTCACCGGATTACCTTTTGTAACCGCTGAAAATAAATTTGAAGCGTTAGCCGCTCATGATGCTATTGTAGAAACACACGGAGCCTTAAAAATGTTAGCCGTTTCATTGAATAAAATTGCCAATGATATCCGTATGATGGCATCAGGTCCGCGTTCCGGAATTGGCGAAATTTTGATTCCTGAAAATGAACCGGGTTCTTCTATCATGCCGGGAAAAGTAAATCCAACGCAATGTGAAGCCTTAACGATGGTTTGTGCTCAAGTGATGGGTAATGATGTAGCAATCACAGTTGGTGGTACTCAAGGACATTATGAATTAAACGTATTTAAACCGGTTATGGCGGCCAATTTCTTGCAATCTGCTATATTAATTGGTGATGCTTGTGTTTCATTTGATGAACATTGTGCACAGGGAATTGAACCAAATTACGGAAGAATTAAAGAATTGGTTGACAATTCATTAATGTTAGTTACGGCTCTTAACACTAAAATTGGATATTATAAAGCGGCTGAGATTGCTCAAACTGCTCACAAAAACGGGACAACTTTAAAAGAAGAAGCTGTACGATTAGGTTATGTTACTCCTGAAGATTTTGATGCTTGGGTGAAGCCAGAAGATATGGTAGGAAGTTTAAAATAGCACTTAAAAAAAGCACTTTCTTTATTGAAAGTGCTTTTTTTTATATAGATAACTGTTTTTCTTGGTAATATTTAGACAGTTTATAATTTAATTCTTTAGGGTTAAATGGTTTAATGATATAATCATTTACGCCCATTTTCATCGCTTTTTCAAGATATCCATAGGAAGCAGAAGCAGTTAAAGCCAAAATAGGAATTTTAGCATCTTTCGTTCTGATGATGGAAGTTGCCACGTAACCATCCATAACAGGCATAGAGAGGTCCATTAAAATCAAATCATAACGATTGTTTTGAAACTTATCAACACCAATTAAACCATTTTCGGCAGTATCGATTATAATTCCCCATTGGGTAAGAATTTTTACAGCAATTTTTGTATTTATCAAGTTGTCTTCAACCAGCAAAACTTTTAAACCATTTAATTGGATTTCGTTGAATTCATTTATTGCTGATGCTTGTTGCACATCCGATATAACGAGAGGAAGTTTTAGATCAAAATAAAATGTAGTCCCTACTCCTACTTTACTTTTTAATGCAATATCACTATTCATCAATTGCAATAGTTTTTTTGTTATTATCAAGCCTAAACCAGTTCCGCCATATTTGCGGGTAGTTTTTGACTCGGCCTGAGAGAATTTTTGAAAAATAAGTTCAAAATTTTCTTTTTCGATTCCAATTCCGTTATCAGAAACTTTCACTCTAAAGTTAATCATTTCTTTTTCAATAGTTAATGTTTCAATGTTTATTTTGATTTCACCATTTTGAGTAAACTTGCAGGCATTTGAAACTAAATTAGTGATTATTTGTGCTATTCGCAGAGGATCTCCGATTACATTTGGATTAAAATCAATATCTGTATAAACACTTATTTTATTTAAATTTTCTTCTGCTTTAACAGTGAGTGAACTTTTTATTTGGTTTACAAGAGTTGTAAAGTGAAAAGGTATTTCTTCTAAATCAATTTTGCCAGCTTCAATTTTATTGTAATCTAAAATATCATTGATTAAAAGGAATAAATTATTAGCTGAGAGACGTAAAACACTTAAATTTTCTTTGAAATGATCTAAATTTTGTTCTTTTTCCATTATATAAATCATTCCGATGATGGCATTTAGCGGAGTTCGAATTTCATGACTCATAATGGATAAAAAATCAGATTTGGCCTCACTTGCTTTTTCTGCCTCTAGTTTTGCATGGTATAGTTGATCCTGAAATTCTTGTTTAAATTTAATTTCGTTGTTTAATATTTGTAATAATTCATTTAAATCAGTACTTCTGTGGGTGCTTAATTTTGATACATTCAATTGATTTATGGCTATTATCAATTGATTTTGGAATTCACTTTTTGAAAGCAATTCATCTTTTAATTTTTTATTGATTTCACGGTATTCTATATCATTTAAACGAGTGGATTGTTCAAATAATTCTGCATCTTTTTCGTAATTGATATAGGTTTGATTTACGGCCTCAATAAATTTACGTATACTTTCATTTTGTTCAATTAATTCAGGGCTCAAGAATTTATTGATTTGTCGTTGTAAAAATCGATTTATTTCTATTTTTGGTTCCATTAGTTCGTTTCAAAGAGCGTTGTTATCGTCATTGTTTGGTTGTGTAATTCGCATGCTACTTTTTCAAAGGAAGGTGAAATTTCCCCATAGGAATAAAAGCCAAAAATATAACTATCATCTCCATATACTTCTCTTACTACTTCCAATTCTTCTTCAATACGATTACCTAATACGATTCTTCTTCCTACACAACTCACCAAAAACACTATTTGTGGCGAAGAATATTTTTTGTTAAAAGCTTGATTTGTAGCTTTATAAGAAGCATCTATTAATTTGTCATGATTTCCTCTCATCAAACGAATACGTGAGCCTTGTGGAATGTCACCGGCAAAAGTCATTGATTTTTGTTCTTCATCTATTGACAAAATGGTTCTAACAACCGGTTCAGATGATTCATCTACCTTCATTGAAAGAGGAAAATAAAGTGATGAACCGGGAAGTTCGTCGGCATATTTTCCAAGATATTCTTTATATAAATCCAAAGCAAATCGATTACCAATTTTGTACACCGTATTTTTATTTGATAAGGTAACTTCTCTTTCCGGACCAAAATCAGACCAACCACCGGAAGAACCAAAACCAAAACTTAAATTATTTCCATAAAAACCTACAACAACAATATTGCCTGGGGAGGCATCTTTATTTAAACCAACAATAGTTTTTTCAAAACGTATATCATCTCCGGCTAAACCACCAAATATTGGAATTTTTTTTTGAGTGCGATGGATGAATTCATTGATTAATTCAGTTCCGTTGGTCAAACTTCCTTCTGACAAAATCAATATCGCTTTAAGATCATCATGAAGTAATTCATTTTCTATTCGATTTCCAAAATCTTGGAGAGTTAAATCGGTAAAAACATTGTGCTCAATTGTTTTTATGGATGATTTTTCAAATTCAATCGCAATTATGGCAATAGCATCTAATTCAATTTTTCGTTGTATAATTTGACCGGCCGAAGAACTGATTACAATGGAAGCATTCGGAAATTTATCTTTTATTTGCTGATAAGGAGCACTATTTCCCAATAAAATTCTGTCACCAAAGGCTAATACGAGTTGACATTTTTTATCATCAAAATTGTTGGTTTGTTTGTGATGAATAAAACCGTTTTCGGAATTAAAAATCAGTTTACTGACTTTCATAGTAGTTGTGTTAGTAGATTTGGGTATTAAAAGTAATAAAAATTAAGTTAATTTCAAAATGGTTTTAACTTTATTTATACATTTTGTTAAATCACCAAGAAATTTCTACTTTTCCTCTTTGTTTCAATAATTCATTTATAAGTCGAAAATGACCATTTCCAAACCATAATCCTCTATTGGTACTTAACGGAGAAGGATGACCACTTTTCAGAATAATATGTTTTTTTTCATCAATAAACTTTGTTTTTTGTTGAGCATAATTTCCCCATAAAACAAATATTAATTGTTCATTTTGATTGGATAATTCCTTAATAACATAATTTGTAAAGGTTTCCCACCCTTTTCCTTGATGGCTTCCGGCTAGATTTTCTCTAACGGTTAAAGTGGCATTTAGTAGCAAAACACCCTGTTCTGCCCAACGTTCTAAATTTCCGGAAATCGCAATCGGAATGTCTAAATCGCGTTCTAATTCTTTGAAAATGTTTTGTAAAGAAGGTGGAAAAGTTATTCCGTCATTTACAGAAAAGCACAACCCATTGGCTTGTCCGTGACCGTGATAAGGATCTTGGCCAATGATAACCACTTTAGTTTCAGAAGGTGGAAAATACTTAAAAGCCGAAAAAATCATTTCTTTAGGAGGATAACAGCGAAATGACACATATTCCTTCTCTACAAAATCTGATAAATTTTGAAAATAGGTTTGCTGTAAAGTTGACTCCAAAAAAGAATACCAATCAGTTGGGATGAATTTTTCCATACAATAATCTATATTACAAATGTACAGAATCATAAACAATTCATATACTTTTCATAAAAAGGGAAACAATCAAAATAATGCGTAAATTTGCTTAAAATTGCTACACTACATGATTTCTATTTCAGATAAAACCCTGAAGGATTTAGAATTTGCCACCATATTACAAACGGTTTCCGACCGTTGTAACACAGAACTGGGAAAAGAAAAAGCATTATCTATTATACCGTATAAAGATAAAAATTTGTTGATGGATGGATTGCAACAAACCTCCGAGTATTTATCTTCTTTTTACAATAATAATGCATTGCCTAATCATGGTTTTGATAGTATCGCTCATGAAATCAAATTTATAGGAATTGAAAACAGTTTCTTAGAAGTAGGTAGTTTTAGAAAAATTGCCAATTTGTCAGAAACGGTGAATACGATGTTGTTGTTTTTGAAGAAATTTCACGATTATTATCCCACCTTATTTCAAAAATCTTCTACGATTGAATATACTAAATATATCATTCAAAAAGTAGATGAAGTGATTGATAAATATGGCGAGATTAAAGATAATGCTTCGCCGGATTTAATCAATATTCGCCGTGATATTAGTGCGGTGAGAGGTAAAGTGAACCAAAGTTTTGGGATGGCCATGAGCCAATATAACAGTCTTGGTTACCTAGACGAAATTAAAGAAAGTTTTGTTGAAAACCGACGTGTTTTAGCGGTTTTAGCGATGTACCGCAAAAAAGTGAAAGGTAGTATTTTGGGCAGTTCCAAAACCGGTAGTATTGCTTACATTGAACCTGAAGCTACGCTTCGTTATTCGAGAGAATTGAGTAATTTAGAATATGAGGAGCGTGAGGAGATTGTTCGCATATTAAAAAAACTCACCAATGATATTCGACTATTCAAAGAATTATTGATTGACTATCAAGAATTTTTAAGCGACATTGATGTGATTGCCGCAAAAGCGAAATATGCATTAAAAATTAATGCCATTCTTCCCACTATTGTGGAAGAAAAAAGAATGTTTTTTAGGGATGCCTTCCATCCTATTTTATACTTGAACAATAAAAATAAGGGGGAAACAACTTATCCACAAACTATAGAATTAGATAATACCAATCGAATTATTGTGATTTCCGGACCGAATGCCGGTGGAAAAACAATTTCTTTAAAAACGGTTGGATTGTTGCAATTGATGCTACAATCCGGCATGTTAATTCCGGTACACGAACGAAGTGAAACCTTTTTGTTTGATCGAATACTCACGGATATTGGCGACAATCAATCCATTGAAAATCATTTGAGTACGTATAGTTACAGACTCAAAAACATGAACCACTTTTTGAAAAAGTGCAATGCCAAAACCTTATTTTTAATTGATGAATTTGGAACGGGTTCAGACCCTGAATTAGGTGGTGCTTTAGCAGAAACTTTTTTAGAAGAATTTTATCATCGTGAAGCTTTTGGAATCATTACCACTCATTATACTAATTTAAAAATACTTGCCAATGAATTGCCATTTGCTTCCAATGCCAACATGCTTTTTGATGAAAAATCATTAGAGCCCATGTATAAATTGGTTTTAGGTCAAGCCGGAAGTTCATTTACGTTTGAAGTGGCTCAGAAAAACGGAATACCCTACGGACTCATCAATAGAGCTAAAAAGAAAATTGAAAAAGGTAAAATTCGTTTTGACCAAACTATTGCAACGCTTCAAAAAGAACGTTCTAAGTTGGAAAAAACGTCTCTTAATTTGAAAGAAGAGGAATCAAAAGCTCGTGAAGAAAGCAAACGAATGGAGACGATTAATGCAAAGATTCAAGATAAATTAGAGCGTTATCAAGAGTTATATGATGCCAATCAACGGTTAATTTATTTGGGTCAGAAAATTGATGATTTATCGACAAAGTATTTTCAAAACAAAGACAAAAAAGTTTTGATAGGTGAACTTTTAAAAATTGTAGAAATTGAAAATTCCAAACGAAAAAAGAGTTCGGCAAAAGAACAATCGATTGAAGTAAAAAAGCAAAAAGAAGTACTCAAAGAAGTTCAAGAAAAAGTCGAAGAAATCAGAACGGTTAAGAAAGAGAAAAAATTAAAAGCCATAAAAGCCGAAACAGAGAAACCAAAAATCGTCTTGAAAATTGGTGACCGAGTGCGAATGATTGATGGAAAAGCGGTTGGTACGTTAGATAGTATTGAAAAAAATAAAGCTACTGTCAATTATGGTTTATTTACTTCAAAAGTGAGTCTAGATGCTTTAGAATGGGTTGAATCAAAAAAATAAAAAAATGTTGAATTTACCTGAAAATAAAAAAGTTATTCTTTTTGATGGAGTCTGCAATTTATGCGAATCCTCCATTCAATTTATCATCAAGCATGACAGTAAAGATGTTTTTAGATTTGCGTCTTTGCAATCAGAAATAGGACAACAAATAAAAGAATATATTGGTGTTTCACAACAAAATCTAGACAGTATAATTCTATATGTGCCGGGTGAAGCCTATTATTTGAAAGCTGAGGCAGCTATGCAAATAGCCAAAGAATTGAATAGTTGGCATAAAATTATTGGTTATTTATCCTTTACCGGAAAATTAGGAAATTTCATCTATGATTACGTTGCGAGTAATCGTTATAAATGGTATGGTAAAAAAGATCAATGTATGCTTCCTTCACCTGAATTATTGAAAAAATTTCTGTAACTGATATTTGTCATCTTTTTTTTTAATTTATAACTATAATTTTGTTTCATAAATTAAAAAAAATGGGATTATTAAGTATTGCTCTGTATTCATGGGACAATGGTGCCTTTATCATGATTGGTGTTTTTGCCTTAGTTATTTTTGGATTGGTAGGAGCCGTAATGATGATGATGAATAGTAAAAACAAAAAAGACTAAGCGAAAAACTTAGTCTTTTTTTATGGAGTGAAAAATCAAATTAGTTTTTCACAATTTTTTTTGTGGCAACACCTTCAGGTGAGGTGATATTAACAATATACATACCTGAGTTTAATTCATTAATAGAAACTTGAGCCTCAGCAACGCCATCAAAATCTACTGACTTCACTACTCGTCCGTTTACATCAACCAATTGAACATTAGATATTAATGCACTATTGTGAGTAATTGTCAAATTATTTGAAGCAGGATTTGGAAAAACAGAAAAATCCAATTCAGATGATTTTGGTAAGCTTAATACATTTCCTGTATATTTGAAAATACCTCCCGTTGTAGCATTTTGAGAGAAACCTCCAGAAAATCCAATAGAATTATTTCTGAATCTACAAATAGTATGTTGTACATTATTGTCAATACCTGTCCAAGTTAAACCATCATTTGTACTGTAAGATGAACCTGAATTATTGGTAGCAGAACCGGTAGAAACTACATTAGAAGTTCCCGGTACGTAGGCTAAATCAGCAAGATAAAATGGACCGGAGAAAGCAACTTGTGTCCAGTTTTCACCACCATCATTAGTTGACCATAATTGTCCGGCATTAGAACTTAACAAACCTTTAATGGTAGATGAGAAAGTATAACTTCCGTTTTCTGATTGACCACCAAAATCATTTAATGGTGATTGGAATGCTACCCAATTCAAACCTCTGTCTGATGAACGATAAATTCTTCCGTAGTTGGTTCCAAACCAAATTGTATCACCAATAACAGCATAATTATTAACATATCCATATTCACCGGCATCAGCAGGCAATGGAATATTCGCACTAGGTACACGTGTCCAAGTGGTTCCACCATTATTAGTTGTATATATTTCATAATATCCACCATTTGGGTCACCTTGACAAACACCATTGTTTGCATCCCAAAAGTGAATTATATTAGCAAAAGCTGCACTACCTGTAAATGCTGCTGTGGTTTGCTTTGCCCAAGTTGTACCACCATTTGTAGTTTTCCATATTCCACCAGCTGCTGAAGATGTTGGATGAGCAGCAACCCAAGCCGTATTAATATCCACAGACGTTATACAGGACAAAGCTAATGAACCTGCACCTCCGGTTAAGGTAAAAGATGCTGAAGTCCAGTTGTTACCACCATTGGAACTTTTTGCATATTCTTTAATGGTTTGAACGTTACTTGCAGTTCCATCATACGCTATAATCCATGATACATTATCATCCGGCATTGATATACTTCTTACACCTCTACTCGCATTAGTAAAAGAAGTTGCTCTTTCAGTCCAGAATTGAGCACTAACGGTAAAAGAAGTCAGCAATAAAAAAAGTAATAGTTTTTTCATAAATAGTTAATTTTAAAATCGATACGAATATAACAAAAATTTTAAAGCCTTTTATTTTTTATAGGTTAATTTATTAACTGATTTAGCTACAACTGTCGAAACAACGGCATCGCTAGTAACATTTACAACTGTTCTGCACATATCTAAAGGTCGGTCAATAGCAAAAATCAAAGCCAATCCCGCTTCGGGAATTCCGGCTTGACCTAATACAATTACAAGCATTACCATTCCGGCACTTGGAACAGCAGCAGAGCCAATAGAAGCAAGAGTAGCGGTAACAATAATCATTAATTGGGTAGATAAATCTAGAGGTATTCCCATTGCTTGGGCTATAAAAATTGCTGCTACTGCTTGATACAGACTCGTTCCATCCATATTAACTGTTGCTCCCAATGGCAATACAAAACTGGCAACTTCTTCATCTACTCCAACATGATCAATTACTCTTTCCATAGTAACAGGTAATGTTGCCGCACTTGAACTTGTTGAGAAAGCCAATAATTGAGCCGGTGAAATGGCTTTAAAAAATCGAATAGGTGAATATTTTGACAGGACAACTAAAAGTGTCGGATAAACTAAAAACATCATAATTGCTAATCCTAACACTACTGTTAAAGCATAAACCAAAAGTGCATTTAAGGTAGAAAAATCAGGAATTTCAACCATTAGAGCCGACATTAAAGCAAAAACTCCAATTGGTGCTCCCAACATTATAATATCAATTATCTTTAAAATAACATCATTTAAACCTTTGAAAAAATCAACAACCGGTTTAGCTTTTTGTTCATCAATCAAAATCAATCCAATTCCCATTAATACTACAAAAAGAATAACCTGTAACATAGATGTATTGTCCGTCATGGCTTTAAAGAAATTATCAGGTACAACATCTACAAGTGGTTGAAGGGGACCACTACTCTTTGCCTGATCGGCTAATTCTATTTTCTTAGCGGCATCTCCGGCAAAATTCTCCAACAAACTGTTTCTAGAAGCTTCATTAATGTAATTTCCAGGTTGAATTATATTAGCCAGAACTAACCCAATACATACTGCAGTTACAGTGGTTACTAAATACAAAACTACGGTTCTCATCCCTAGTTTTGATAGTTTTGAAATGTCTTTTAAATCAGATAATCCAACTATTAATGAGACCACAATCAAAGGAACGGCTATCATTTTTAATAAATTGATAAAAACGGTTCCAAATGGTTTTATCCAATCTACAACGATTCCTTTTAATTCTAAATTTTTCATGATAAAACCAAAAACCAATCCGAGAATCATTCCGATTAGTATTTTCCAATGTAAGGCTAATTTCATATTATTTTTGATAACTGTTTTGAATTAAGTAAAAATCGGCTAACACTAAGGCTGCCATTGCTTCCACAATAGGAACTGCTCTTGGAACAACACAAGGGTCATGTCGTCCTTTACCTTCAATGGAAACCACTTCTCCCACATTATTAATAGTTGTTTGTGTTTGCATAATGGTAGCAACCGGTTTGAAAGCAACTCTAAAATAAATATCCATTCCATTAGAGATTCCACCTTGAATTCCACCAGATAAGTTGGTGGAAGTTGTTCCATCCGGTTGAATCAAATCATTGTGTTCACTCCCTTTCATTTGTGCACCACAAAATCCACTTCCAAATTCAAAACCTTTTACTGCATTTATGGAAAGCATTGCTTTGCCCAGTTGAGCATGTAATTTGTCAAAAACCGGTTCACCCCAACCAATCGGTACATTTTGAATTACACATGTAATGGTTCCGCCAATGGTATCCCCTTCTTTACGGATAGAACGAATCAATTCTTCCATTTTTTGAGCTGATTCAGTATCAGGACATCGAACAGGATTTGATTCAATTTTGGAAAAATCTAAGGTTTGATAAGGTTTATCAATAAAAATTGAGCCAACAGAAGAAACAAATGCATTAATTTGAACGTCTTTAATAATTTGTTTAGCAATGGCTCCACCTACTACTCTACTAGCCGTTTCACGAGCAGAACTTCTACCACCACCTCTATAATCGCGATGACCATATTTTTTTTCATAGGTAAAATCGGCATGACTCGGACGAAAAGCATTTGCTAAATGAGCATAATCGGCAGACTTTTGATTAGCATTTGGAATTATAAAACCAATGGGAGCTCCCGTTGTTTTTCCCTCAAAAATGCCGGATAAAAATTGAACTTCATCTGATTCTTTTCGTTGCGTTACTATGGCAGACTGTCCTGGTTTTCTTCTGTCTAATTCATTTTGAATAAAATCAAAATTGAGATCAATTCCGGCAGGGCAACCCTCTAAAATACCACCAATAGCTTCACCGTGTGATTCGCCAAAAGTGGTTAAAGTCAAAAGTTTTCCGAAACTATTTCCGGCCATGTTTGTTAGTTTTTCAACAAAAATAAACTTTTTAATTCAACTTTTGATGTTATCATTAAAATTGAATTCACAAATTCATAACAATCAGTCAATTTCAATTAACCTTACCATAAACTTAATTTACTTAAATCTTATTTTATTTGTAAAACCTTAATTCGATGTTGAAAGAACGAAAAGTTGATTTAGTAGTCATTTCTGATGTACATCTTGGAACATTTGGTTGTCATGCCAAAGAATTATATGCTTACTTATCTCATATCAAACCAAAAATTTTAATTCTTAACGGTGACATTATTGATATTTGGCAATTTCGAAAATCCTATTTTCCAAAGTCACATTTAAAAGTAATAAAAAAAATTATCGATTTGGCTTCAAAAGGAACAGAAGTTTACTATTTGACAGGAAATCATGATGAAATGTTACGCAAATTTAGTGATGTAAATATTGGTAATTTTTCAATTCTAGATAAGTTAGTATTGGAATTGGATGGCAAAAAAGCATGGTTTTTTCATGGAGATGTATTTGACTCATCAGTACAGCATGCTAAATGGATAGCTAAACTAGGGGGTATAGGTTATGATTTATTAATATTAGCGAACCGATTTATAAACTATCTATTGCATAAAATAGGCAAAGAACCCTATTCATTTTCAAAAAAGATAAAGCAAAATGTCAAAAAAGCTGTTAAATTTATTTCTGATTTTGAAACAACAGCAGCAGAATTGGCTATTGAAAAAGGATATCATTATGTCATTTGTGGTCATATTCATGAACCTAAATTAATAAGAAAAGTTAATAAAAAAGGAACTACATTCTATTTGAATTCAGGTGATTGGGTTGAGAACTTAACAGCATTAGAATACCATAAAAAAAGATGGAAGCTATATCGTTATGATAAAGATACTAATATGATTGAAGAGGATTATTTTGAATTAGAGACTAAGTTAAGTGAACAATTGGTTGCTTCATTAATTTTTGCAAAAAAGTAATATTTTTTTCTTTTATTTGTTTCTTAAATCAATAACTAATAAATAAATATGAAAAACAAATTAGTAGCTTTTTTATGGCTAGCCATAGCAAGTATTTCGTGTTCCTCAGATGACAACCCTTCCGGAACCACGGCTGTAAATTATTACCCTTTAACAACCGGCAATAGTTGGAGCTATGAAGTAGAAGGCGAAACAACTCAAACAGATATTTTGACGGTTGGAGATGATATTACCATCAACGGAAAAACATATAAAAAAATGTTGACTGAAACCACTCCTACCGGGATGTATTGTACATTTTTAAATAATAACGGTTTACGTAAAAACGACAATAAAGTGCTATTATCTGGTGCTATTACTTTTGATTTAGGATTATCTACGCCATTTGAGTTTCAGTTGGATGATTTTGTAATTTTGAAAGAAAATGCTTCCTCAAATGAAACGCTTGCTACCAAAACCGGAACCATTGATCAAGATTTTGATGGAATACCTGTAACAATTGATTATACACTTAAAACAGTTGGTGTTGAATCATTACCAACTTTTACTACTTCAAGAGGTGAGGTATATACAGATGTCAAAAAAGTAAAATTTACAATTTCTTTAAAAGTTGTAGCTGTAGTAACTATTCCCGGAAGTCCAATTCCGTTCAATGTAACGCTATTAAATACACAAGATGTTGTAACTGCCAATCAATTTTATGCCAAAGAAATTGGAATGGTATATGCTGAAAACGTCATTAGTTATAATTTAGCTATCAATCCGGATGATTTTGATTTGCCAATACCACAATCTGCAACACAAACCCAAAAAGAATTTTTGACAATTTACGATGTAGAATAAATTCTAAAGTATACGAATAAGACTATTTTGTCGTTATATTTGCATAAAATCATAAATTATATACCATGAAAAAATTAGTTTTATCAACATTATTTTTTGTTTTATTTGCCTTTGGTGCAAACGCCCAAATATTTTCAAAAAATGCAATTGGTCTTCGTTTAGGAGACAATGACGGTTTTGGTGGAGAAATTTCATACCAAAGAGGTTTTTCAGATGAGAATCGATTAGAAGTTGACCTTGGTTGGAGAAATAGTAATGATTGGGATGCATACAAGCTCACCGGTCTATACCAATGGGTATGGAATATAGAAGGAGGATTCAATTGGTTTGTTGGTGCCGGTGGAGGAATTGGAAGTTGGAATTATGATAGAGGACCTGTAAATGACAGTGGAACATTTTTATTTGCAGCCGGTGATATTGGTATTGAATATCATTTTGACATTCCTTTGATGCTTTCTTTAGATTTTAGACCTGAAATATATTTTGGAGACGGATATAGAAATGATAGTTTTGGTCCGGATATTGCTCTTGGCGTTCGATATAAATTTTAATAATAAAACCCTGATATTATCAGGGTTTTTTATTTGATAATGATATTTTTTTTAGAATTAATTTTCACTACACACATCGGGTAGGTCATTACACTGGTTGCCATCCCTTTTGGAGCATTTTCTTTTATTGTCAAAATAATGTTTTCATTTGTTTCTTCAGCATTCTCTATCGTAAAATAATAACCACCTGATGATTTTTGACCCATATTCAATAGAATAAAATTTGCTTTTACAATATCTTCTTGTTTTACTTTTTTCTTTAAATCAGGGTCATTTAAAATCATTTTGAATTCTTTTTTTTCCGTTACAATTTCGTAAAATTGAAAAGCAGCTCCACCATGTTCTTCTTGTTTTAAGATTTCATAAAGTGGCAAATTTACTGTGTCTTTTGGAGAAGAACAACCATAAATCAAAGTCATGATGAGCACAAAATATCCTAATCTTTTCATATTTTTTCTAATATAGATTTTGCAAAAGCTTTTTCATAAATCGATTCGTACATCGGTAAAATTTTGGTAATATCAAACTCTTTAGCTACCTGGTATGCTTGCTCTTTGAACCGGTTTAAAGTCAGTTCATCTTTTAATATAAGTAAAGCATTGTTTGCCATACTTACCACATCACCAACGTTACTTAAAAACCCCGAGTATCCATCTCGATTTACTTCCGGTAAACCGCCGGTATTACTTGAAATTACAGGAACTTTACAGGCCATGGCTTCCAATGCCGCCAAACCAAAACTTTCGGTTTCAGATGGTAACAAAAATAAATCGGTAAAACACAAAATTTTATCAATTTCATTACTATTACCAAAAAAAATCACTTGATTGGAAATACCTAATTCTTCACATAATAATTCGGCTTTTTCTTTTTCAGGTCCCTCGCCTACCATCATCAATTTAGCCGGAATCTGTTGTTGAATTTTATAAAAAATCTGAATAATATCCGGAATTCTTTTTACTTTTCTAAAATTACTGATATGTGTAATAATTCGTTCGTTATCTTTCGCCATTAAAGAACGATAACAAGGCGTACCATCTTCAGGTTTAGGTTTGCTTATTTCTATAAAATTCGGAATCACCTCAATTTCTTTATGAATGGCAAAATGTTTCAAAGTATCTTCTTTCAAATTATTTGACACAGATGTAACTACATCAGACTGATTAATACTGAAAGTAACCGCTGATTTGTAAAAAGGATGTTTACCAACTAGTGTAATATCTGTACCGTGAAGTGTTGTGACCATTGGAAGATTGATTCCTTCCTCTTTCAACATTTGCTTTGCCATATATCCAGCGTAGGCATGTGGTATCGCATAATGCACATGTAACAACTCAATTTTATGAAGCTTTACCATATCCACCAGCTTGCTGGAAAGTGCCAATTCATAGGGCTGATAATGGAATAATGGATATTCCGGGACATTCACTTCATGAAAATGTACATTCGGATTCAACAATGCTAATCGCACAGGCTGTTTATAAGTAATAAAATGAATTTCATGTCCGCGTTGAGCCAATTCTAAACCTAATTCAGTAGCTACTACTCCACTTCCTCCAAATGTTGGATAACAAACTATGGCAATTTTCATGTGTGTTTTTTTGATAAACAAATCTACATTTTTCAATCGGGCTAATTCGTAAGAATTCGTTAAAATATCGATTATAACAGATCAAATTGAGTTGTGTTTTTTAATTCTGAAATCATAAATGAACTATGTGTACTGCCAATATGCTTTAAATTGGTTAGTTTTGTAACCATAAATTCTCTGTATTCTTCCATGTTTTCTACACAAATTTTAAGTATATAATCATAATCTCCACTTACGTGAAAACATTCTAATACTTCTTTCAATTGGGTTACTTCATGTTCAAATGTATTCAAATATTCTTTTGTATGCTGAATCAATTTGATGTGACAAAATACCACAAAACTCTTTTTAATCTTAGTTCTATCCAGCAATGCAACATAATTGAGAATTACACTTTCTTTCTCTAATTTTTTGATACGCTCATAAACAGCCGTTACAGAAAGATTGAGCTTTGTAGAAAGTTCTTTGGTTGTTTTTTTACTGTCTTCTTGCAATAGCATCAAGAGTTTTTTGTCTATTGAATCAAATTCCATATTTCTGAATAATTTAATTTTCTAATTTGAATTAAAAAGTAATTCAAATATAATATATTTTTCTATATTATATGTAATTTATAGATAAAAAAACTAATTAATTATAATACTATTGATTATTTTGCTATTTTTTTATTATTTTGTAATGAACAATAATAATTAATTATGAACAAAGAAACATTTAATCCCGCAGATAAAATTCAAGATTTACAATATTTTGGAGAATTTGGAGGAGTAAATCCATCTATTTCAGATAGCTCAACTTATACTTTTCTTTCAGCTAAAACGATGTTTGATACGTTTGAAGGAAATGCAGAAGGCTGTTATTTATATTCTCGTCATTCATCACCAATGAATCTTTATCTTGGAGAAGCTTTGGCAGCGATGGAAGGAACTGAAAGTGCAAATGTTGCCGCTTCCGGTATGGGAGCAATAACTCCGGTCCTTTTACAATTGTGTTCTGCTGGTGATGAAATAGTTTCAAGCAGAACCATTTACGGCGGAACATATGCCTTTATGAAAAATATGTTACCCAAATGGAACATAAAAACCCACTTTGTTGATATAACCAAATTAGATAGTGTTGAAGCGGCTATAACAAAGAATACCAAAGTGTTATATTGCGAAACCGTAAGTAACCCTTTATTAGAAGTTGCCAACATTGAAGCCTTATCAAAGCTAGCCAAAAAACACAATATTATATTGGTAGTTGACAACACTTTTTCACCACTTTCAGTAGCTCCGGCAAAATTAGGAGCAGATGTAGTTATTCACAGTTTGACAAAATTCATCAACGGAAGTAGCGATACAGTTGGCGGTGTTGTTTGTGCAACGCAAGAATTCATCAATGATTTAAAGAATGTAAATAACGGTGCAAGTATGCTATTGGGACCAACTATGGATAGTCTTCGCTCGGCAAGTATTTTAAAAAATTTAAGAACACTTCACATTCGAATGAAACAGCATAGTCATAATGCTGCTTATTTAGCTGAAAAATTTGAGAAGGATGGTTTAAAAGTGGTTTATCCCGGTTTAAAAAGTCATCCAAGTCATGAAATTTACACCAACATGATCAACAAAGAATATGGTTTTGGAGGAATGATGACCGTTGATGTTGGAACGTTAGAAAAAGCAAACCAATTAATGGAATTAATGCAAAATCGAAATCTAGGTTATTTAGCCGTAAGTTTAGGATTTTATAAAACCTTATTTAGTGCTCCCGGAACTTCAACTTCATCCGAGATTCCATTAGAAGAGCAAAAAGAAATGGGTTTGACCGATGGTTTGATTCGCTTTTCCATTGGTTTAGATAACGATATTGAACGTACTTATCAAATGATGAAAGCTTGTATGATGGAATTAAGAATACTATAAGAAAATCAATAAGCATAAAATTTAAAAATCCGATTTAAACGAGTCGGATTTTTTATTTTTTTCATTTAAGCGAATTTTTATATATTGCATCATTAAACATTATTCATGGAAAGTCAAGACATTAAACCATTCGACCCAAAAAACGAACAACTTATTGAAAATAAAAACCTTTCACTAATAGAAGCACTTCTCCCGATTTTTCTTTTAATCGGAATTTTAGGTTATAATGTTTATGTGTATGAAGACAGTGCCACTTCCGGCCCAAATCAATTTGCTTTAATTATTGGTGCTGCTATTGCTGCAATGATTGGATTTAGAAACAAAGTTTCGTATGCCGCCATGATGGAAGATATATCCAAAAATGTAAAATCAACTTCGGGAGCTATTTTAATTCTATTAATGGTTGGAGCTTTATCCGGGACATGGTTGATAAGTGGAGTAATTCCAACAATGATTTATTACGGATTACAAATCTTACATCCGGCAATTTTTCTTCCGGCAAGTTTAATTATTTGCTCTGTAATTTCTATAGCAACAGGAAGTTCGTGGACTACATCAGCTACTGTTGGTATTGCTTTAATTGGAATTGGATCAACTATCGGAATGCCTTTAGGAATGGTAGCTGGAGCAGTTGTTTCAGGTGCTTATTTTGGGGATAAACTTTCTCCCTTGTCGGATACTACAAATCTTGCACCAGCTATGGCAGGTACTGATTTATTTACGCATATTCGATATATGACCTTAACTACTGTTCCCACTATGATATTAACGTTGATTATCTTTATCTTTTTGGGATTGGCTCAAAATACATCAGGAGTAAGTGATTCAACTGCTACGTTAGCTTCTATTAAAGAAACGTTTACAATTTCTCCATGGTTATTTTTAGTTCCCGGAATTGTAATTTTATTAATTGTTAAAAAAACAGAACCATTAATTGCTTTATTAATCGGGACACTATTGGGAGGTTTGTTTGCATTGATTTTTCAACCTGAATTGGTAGCTAAAATAGGAGGAAGTAACCAACTTTCTTTTATCTCCGGTTATAAAGGTGTAATGAATGCCATTACAGTTGAAACATCTATTGAAACTACAAATGAAATGTTAACTGATTTATTTTCCTCCAAAGGAATGAAAGGAATGTTAGGGACCATATGGCTAATTCTTTGTGCTATGGTTTTTGGTGGCGTCATGGAAGCAATTGGTGCATTGACCCGAATTACTGATTCGCTTTTAAAATTATTCCATACTACATTAGGCTTGTTTGCCAGTACAGTAGCGAGTTGTTTTGCTTTAAATTTAACTGCATCAGATCAATATCTAGCAATTGTAGTGCCCGGAAAAATGTTTGCAAAAGCCTATAAAGACAAAGGTTTAGCTCCTGAAAATTTGAGTCGTTCGTTAGAAGATTCCGGTACGGTAACTTCTCCACTTATTCCTTGGAATACCTGTGGAGCCTATCAATCGGGAGTACTGGGAGTTTCAACTTGGGCTTATTTACCCTATGCTTTTTTTAATATCATAAGCCCCTTTATGACTTTAATTTTTGCTGCATTTAACATTAAAATTAAACAATTGACAACTAAATAATTGGTTTAAAACATAAATTTCATTTAACTATAACTCTTATTAAATTAAGATAAAATATTTTATTCTGAATCATAAAAAACTTTGAATAGTTGATAAAATTTATTCCTAAATAGAAGAACCTTTTTTAAATTAACCTATAAATTTTCGGAAATATTTTATACTTTTGAAACTTAATAAAATTCTAAAAAATGGCAACAATTACATTAGGAGGAAATCCTATACAAACTAATGGAGAATTACCAAAAAAAGGTTCAAAAGCTAATGATTTTCAATTAGTAAAAAATGATTTAACAACTACCACTTTAAGTGATTATAAAGGTACAAGATTAATTCTAAATATATTCCCCAGTATAGATACAGGAGTTTGTGCTACTTCTGTTCGTACATTTAATCAAAAAGCTTCCTCACTCAATAATACAAAAGTATTATGTATTTCAAGAGATTTGCCATTTGCTCAAAAACGTTTTTGTGGAGCAGAAGGAATTGAAAATGTTGAAAATTTATCAGATTTTAAAGATGGAAGTTTTGGAGATCAATATGGTTTAACGATTATAGACGGACCCTTGGCAGGTTTGCATTCAAGAGCGGTAATTGTTTTGGATGAAAATGGTGTGATATTGCATGCTGAACAGGTACCTGAGATTGCCCAAGAACCTAATTATGAAGCTGCTTTAGCTTGTTTATAGAATGATAGACTTAAATAAAAACAATGGATTTATTAAGGGTAGAATTAAAAGTTTAAAGTTTGCTTTTTGTGGTGCATTAAAACTAATTACAACTGAACATAGCATAATTGTTCAAACCACTTTAGCTTTGATTATCACATTTTTTGGATTTTATTTTCAAATTACCAGAGAAGAATGGTTATTTCAAAATATAGTTATCGGCATGGTTTTAGCTATTGAAGGATTGAATACAGCTGTTGAAAAAATAGCAGATTTTATCCATCCAGATTATCATGAAAAAATTGGTTTTATTAAAGATATTTCAGCCGGTGCTGCATTTTTTGTTGCAATTACTGCATTAATTGTGGGTGTAACTATTTATTATCCCTATATTACCCAATAAGAATTAAATTATTCATAAGGAAAATGGCCAACGCTACAAATTCTTCCAAAAAAGAAACTGAAACGTCAAAAACAAGCAAAAAACGATTTACGTTTACAAAACAACATCGTTTTTTATTGGGTGTAGTTTTGGTACTTTTCTCTGTAGCATTATTTTTATCTATAATTTCTTTTTTCATTTATTGGAAACAAGATCAAAGTGCTGTAAACAGTATAGCTGATCGTTCTGTTGATGTGCAAAATTGGTTAGGAAAAATAGGTGCCTATTTAGCAGATTTGTTTGTATATCAAGGATTTGGAATTGCATCTTTGCTTTTGGTTAAATTATTTTTCTTAACTGGAATTTATCTCATAGCCAATTTTTCTCTTTCCAAATTAAAAGACATTTGGTTTTGGGATATTTATGCCATGATTAATTTTTCCTTGTTATTTGGTTTTTTTTCTAATTATATTCCAGAATTAGGTGGAGTTATAGGTTTTGAAATGAATGCTTTATTTCAAGATTTTATGGGTAAGCCCGGAACTTTGTTAGTACTACTTTTTACCTTCATTATCTATCTGATTTTTAAAGTTAATATTTCGACTGAAACATTTGAAAAATTCTTTGAAAAGAAGAAGAAAGAAGTCGATGAAGACTATTCAGAAGCTAATGCTATTCTTGAAGAAATTAAAGAAAAAAAGAATAAAGATAAAGAAGAAGCAGTTGAAGGAGTAATTAGTATTAAACCAACTTCTAGTTTTGAAATTAACAAAGAAGATTTAAAACCAACTATAGAGCATTCATCAGAAATAAATTTAGAACCAAAAATAAAAGTACTAACTCCTGACCCTCAACCTATAGTGCGTGAACCGGAGATTATTCAAACAGATGATGAACAATTTGTGATTGAAAAAGCACCAGAGGAAGAGCAAATAGATGAAAATATTGCCGCTCGTTTAGTAGCCGATTTTGGTGAATTTGATCCTACATTGGATTTATCAAAATATAAATTTCCAACGCTTGATTTATTGAAAGATTATGGCAGTAGTGGTATTACAATCAATCAAGAAGAATTAGAGGAAAATAAAAATAAAATTGTTGAGACCCTCCGGAATTATAAAATTGATATTGCTCAAATCAAAGCAACTGTTGGTCCTTCTGTAACCTTATATGAAATTGTACCTGAAGCCGGTATTAGAATTTCAAAAATCAAAAGTTTAGAGGATGATATTGCTCTTTCTTTATCAGCATTAGGCATTAGAATTATTGCACCGATTCCAGGGAAAGGAACTATTGGTATAGAAGTTCCAAACAAAAATCCAACAATGGTTCCAATGAAATCGGTTTTAGCTTCACAACGATTTCAGGAGGCCGAAATGGAACTTCCAATTGCGTTAGGTAAAACTATTTCAAACGAAACATTTGTAGTTGATTTAGCAAAAATGCCTCACTTATTGATGGCCGGGGCAACCGGACAAGGTAAATCAGTAGGTCTAAATGCTGTATTAACCTCCCTTTTGTATAAGAAACATCCGGCAGAAGTTAAATTTGTGTTGGTTGACCCAAAAAAAGTGGAATTGACATTGTTTAATAAAATTGAGAGACATTATTTAGCAAAATTACCGGATACTTCTGATGCCATAATTACTGATAATACCAAAGTTATCAATACATTAAATTCACTTTGTATTGAAATGGATAACCGATATTCGCTTTTGAAAGATGCAATGGTTAGAAATTTAAAAGAATACAATGAAAAATTTAAAAATAGAAAATTAAATCCTAATGAGGGACATCGTTATTTGCCCTATATAGTATTGGTAGTAGATGAATTTGCCGATTTAATAATGACCGCTGGTAAAGAAGTTGAAACCCCCATTGCTCGATTGGCACAATTGGCCCGTGCAATTGGAATTCATTTAATTATTGCTACTCAACGACCATCAGTTAACGTAATTACAGGATTAATAAAAGCTAACTTCCCTGCTAGAATTGCTTTTAGAGTAACCTCAAAAATTGACTCAAGAACAATTTTAGACACACAAGGAGCCGATCAACTTATTGGGCGTGGAGATATGCTATATACTAATGGAAATGACTTGGTTCGTGTACAATGTGCTTTTGTTGATACACCCGAAGTAGAACGCATTACAGAATACATTGGTTCTCAAAAAGCCTATCCAAATGCTTATTTACTTCCCGAATATGTTGGAGAAGACAATGGCACAGTACTTGATATAGATATTTCTGAGCGAGACAGCATGTTTAGAGAAGCGGCCGAAGTAATTGTAATTGCTCAACAAGGTTCGGCCTCCCTACTCCAACGAAAATTAAAATTGGGATACAATAGAGCAGGACGCTTAATTGATCAATTAGAAGCTGCCGGAATTGTTGGCCCATTCGAAGGAAGTAAAGCTAGAGCAGTGAATATTCCTGATTTAAATTCGCTCAACGAATTTTTTAATAATGAACAAAACAATGCCTAAAATGAGACCATTTTTAACGATTTTTATTTTATTTATTACATTCCATTTTGCTTTTTCGCAAGATAAAAAAGCAAAAAAATTGCTTGATGAAGTGACGGCTAAGGTAGAAAGTTATGAAAATATTTCAATTGATTTTAAATATGCTCTTCAAAATACTAAAGAAAATATAAACCAAGAAAGTAAAGGAAGTGTAATTTTGAAAAAGAACTTATACTATCTAAATTTCATGGGAACAACAAAATTATATGATGGTAAAAAAGTATATACAATTGTACCGGAGGATGAAGAAGTGACTATTTCAAAAATTGATGAAAAAGATGAAAACGCAATTACTCCTTCAAGGTTACTAACTTTTTTCAATAATGGTTATAAATATTATTGGGATATTCTTCAAGATATAAAAGGAAGAAAAATTCAATATATTAAATTGGTTCCTATCAGCTCAAAAGACCAAAGAAAAGAAATATTATTAGGTATTGATATTCAAACAAAACACATCTATAATTTGATTGAAATGGGTAAAAAAGGAACAAAAACAACGCTTACTGTTAATTCTTTCAAAACCAATCAACCGTTATCAAAAAATCAATTTACCTTTGACGAGAGTAAATATAAAAATTACTACATCAATAGAATAGACTAATTCAAAGGTGAAAATTCTTGATCGTTATATATTGGTTTCATTTCTTCAAACATTTGCCACGGTTTTTGTTATTCTTTTTTTTATTTTTATACTTCAGGGAATTTGGCTTTTTATTGCTGATTTAGCAGGTAAGGATTTAGATTCCTTTTTGATTGTAAAATTTTTGTTGTTCTATTCTCCAAAAGTTGTACCGCTTGTTTTACCCCTTTCGGTTTTGTTAGCCTCAATTATGACGTTCGGAAATTTTGCAGAAAATTATGAATTCGCAGCAATGAAATCATCTGGAATTTCATTAAGAAGAGCTATGTATTCCCTAACTGTATTTATAACGTTATTAAGTTTAGTTGCTTTTGTATTTGCTAATAATATAATTCCACAGGCTGAGTACAAATTTGTAAACCTTAGAAAAACTATTGCTCAGCAAAAACCATCATTAGCTATTGCTGAGGGTCAATTTAGTCCATTAGGTAGTTATTATATCAAGGTGAATAAAAAGTATGGTGAAAATAAAAATAAACTGGAAGACATTACAATTCATAAAATTTCAAATTTAGGTGTTGGAGTTTCTGTTGTAATTAAAGCTAAAAGGGGTGAAATTTTAAGCAATGAGAACACTAATTTTCTTCAGTTAATTTTGTATGATGGAAATTATTATGAAGATATTACTCCAAAACAATTTGAAGAACGAAACCGAATGCCATTTGCAAAAAGTTCTTTTGAAAAATATATCATTAATTATGATTTAGCTCCATTGCAAAAAACAAACATTGATGATGAACAAGTTTCCAATACAAATAACATGCTTAATGTTAATGAATTAAGTTATACTTTGGATTCATTAAAGATGAATCGAAAAAAAGATTTAATTTCATATACTGATAACATTCACGAACGTCAAACTGCGTTTTCAAAAGCTAGTATAGTAAATACTAAAACTGATTCTGTTGAGATCCAAAAAATAAAGCAAAAGGTGGCTGTAAAAGATACTATATTAAATAACTTATTATCCATTTTAGAACCTTATCAGAAGGTACAAGTATTATCAATAGCAAAAAGTAATGTTACTAATACTAAATATACCATTGATGGTGCTGTATATGATTTTGAAAGTAAAACAAAAAATATCAATAACCATTGGTTGGCTTTCTATGAAAAATTTGTAATTGCTTATGCTTGTTTATTAATGTTTTTTATTGGAGCACCGCTGGGAGCAATTATCCGTAAAGGAGGATTGGGTTTACCAATTGTATTTGCCATGATAGTATTTATTGTATTCCATTTTATAAATGTTTTTGGTAAAAAACTAGCACAGGAAGACGGAATTCATCCTTTTCTAGGAGCTTGGATGTCGTCTTTGCTTTTAACTCCATTTGCATTATTACTAACCTATCGAGCAACTAACGATATAGGCTTAATCAATATGGATATTATATTACAACCGTTTACAAAACTTTTCAAAAAAAAAAGAAAAATAGCATAAATTATGACTGAATCAATTATTTTAAATACTATTGAAGAAGCAATTGAGGACATACGTCAAGGAAAAATAATCATTGTGGTTGATGATGAAGACCGAGAAAATGAAGGTGATTTTCTTGCAGCAGCAGATAAAGTAACTCCGGAAATGATCAATTTCATGGCGACTCATGGTAGAGGTTTAATTTGTGCTCCTTTAACAGAAAGAAGATGTAATGAATTAGATTTAAGAGCAATGGTTATGAATAATACGGATCATATGGAAACTGCTTTTACTGTTTCTGTTGATTTAAAAGGTAATGGCGTAACAACAGGAATTTCAGCTTCAGATAGAGCTAAAACTATACTAGCCTTAGTAAACGATGATACTAAACCTTATGATTTAGCTCGACCTGGACATATTTTTCCACTTATTGCTAAACAAGGTGGTGTATTAAGAAGAACGGGGCATACAGAAGCCGCAATTGATTTTGCTCGTTTAGCCGGATTTTCACCAGCAGGCGTAATATGTGAAATTATGAATGAAGATGGTACTATGTCTCGCCTACCAGAACTTGTAAAAGTAGCACAAAAATTTAACCTTAAATTGGTTTCTATTGAAGATCTTGTTGCTTATCGAATGCAACATGACAGTTTAATTCAAAAGAAAGAAGACTTTGAAATGCAAACTCGATTTGGAACTTTCCGTTTGAGAGCCTATTTGCAAACAACTAATAAACAAGTTCATATTGCCCTAACAAAAGGAAGCTGGAATAAAGGTGATTCAGTATTAACCCGAATCAATTCTAAACAAGTTAATAATGACATATTAGAAACATTGACTCATAATACAGATTCACGTTTAGAAAAAATGTTTGAAGCCATAAATCTTGAAGGTAAAGGTGCAATAGTGTTCATTAATCAAGAGATTCCGCCAATTGAATTGTTAACCCGTATAGGAGAATTAAAAACCTTGCAAGAAAATGGACAAATGAAAGCTCCATCGATTAAAATGGATACAAAAGATTTTGGAATTGGAGCTCAAATCTTACATGACATAGATATTTCAAAAATTAAATTACTTTCTAATTCAGAAAAAACAAAACGTGTTGGAATGATTGGGTATGGTTTAGAAATTATGGAATATGTAGGATATTAGAAAACCAATCCATTACCAATTCCATCAAAATGGAAGATTATATCTCAAAATTAAATTATATTTATTTTAAACTTCAATCTCAAAACTCCTTAAAAAAGCAATCGAGTTTTCAATATCATAATGCAAAATACGGTCTTCTTTGACAAACGAAACTTCCGAACGATACGATTTCAAAAACTGCTCAATAAATGTACTGGATTTCAAAGGTCTTCTAAACTCAATTGCTTGCGAAGCATTCATCAATTCAATGGCTAAAATGCGTTCTAAATTTTCAATAATTTTGAAACATTTTGTCGCTGCATTTGCACCCATACTCACATGATCTTCTTGACCGTTACTGGATACAATACTATCAATACTAGCAGGAGTTGCCAATTGTTTATTCTGACTTACGATACTTGCAGCCGTGTACTGCGGAATCATAAAACCGGAATTTAAACCTGGATTATCAACCAAAAAAGCAGGCAAACCTCGCAGACCGGAAATTAACTGGTACGTTCTTCTTTCTGAAATACTTCCTAATTCAGCCAATGCTATTCCTAAGAAATCTAATGCTAAAGCCAACGGTTGTCCGTGGAAATTCCCACCGGAAACAATTATATCTTCGCCAACAAAAACATTTGGATTATCGGTTACAGAATTAATTTCCGTTTTAAAAACACGTTTAACATAATCCATTGCATCTTTTGACGCTCCATGCACTTGTGGCATACAACGGAAGGAATATGGATCTTGAACGTGTGTTTTCTTCTGATTGATAATTTGACTTCCTTCTAAAAATTCGGTAATAAGTTGAGCCGTTTCAATCTGACCTTTGTGCGGACGAACAAGATGAATTAACTCGTTGAACGGATCAATTCTTCCATCAAAACCTTCCAAAGAAATGGTACCGATTAAATCGGCTAAATAGGATAATTGATTCGATTTTAATAAAATATAAACACCATAAGCACTCATAAACTGAGTACCGTTAAGCAAAGCCAAACCTTCTTTGGATTGCAAAACTATAGGTTTCCAATTGAAGTGTGCAAGCACTTCTTTTGAATGGACTTTCTTACCTTCAAAATATACTTCACCTTCACCTAGTAATGGTAAACTCAAATGAGCTAATGGAGCCAAATCACCCGATGCACCTAAAGAACCTTGCGTATAAATTACCGGTATAATATCATGGTTATAAAAATCAATCAAACGTTCCACCGTTTCCAATTGAACACCTGAATTACCGTAACTCAAGGACTGAATTTTAAGCAACAACATCAATTTCACAATCGAATTGGGGACTTCCTCCCCTGTTCCGCAAGCATGCGATTTAACCAAGTTTTCTTGTAGTTTCGAAAGATTTTCATTCGAAATTTTTACATTACACAATGATCCAAATCCGGTATTGATTCCATAAATCGGATCGGTTTGCGATTGCATTTTTTTATCTAAATAATCACGGCATTTTTGGATATTGACTTTCGCCTCTTCCGATAACGCCAACGATTTATTCTCTATTAAAATTTGATTGATAGTATCCAATGAAAGCAAATCGGAACTGATATAATGATAATGGTCCATCTATTGTTTGGTTGAGGTTTCAAAATTCCGCAAACGTTTGCATAAATGCAACTTAATTGTGGATTTTTTAATAACAAAAAATAAAATGATTTGCTTACTTTTGAGAATCTAAACTTTTAACTATGAAAAAATTTATTGTGTTACTCTTATTGATTGGCTTTATTTCATGTCAAGAAAAAGAAATAATAACAACTGTTTCCGGAACAATTAAAGGAACAGATGCAAAAGAAATTGAATTGGAAGGGATCAATTTTTCAAAAAAAATTCCGCTTCAATCCAACGGTACCTTTTCTGATACTCTTGATTTGCCATATGAAGGAATGTATTATTTGATTTTGACGGATGAAAAATCATTTTATGTGTATTTGGAAAAAGGTTTTCAACTTCAACTGGAAACTAAAGCAGACGATTTTATTAATTCGATGAGTTATAAAGGTATTGGAAAAGATGAAAACAATTATCTTATACAAAAAAATAAACTCATTGAATCCAAATACGGTGACCAATCCAACTTTGAAAATGTCATGAAAATCTATTCAGATGAAGAACAAGTTTTTTTAAAAAATATAGAGACACTAAAAAAAAGTATGCTTGAAAAACTGACATCTTCTTCCATAAAAAACGAGCGATTTATCAAAAATGAAAAAAAGGAAATCGAAATTTTGGCTTTAAAATATCAAGAGCAATATGCACCCTATCATGGCTATGCGATTAATAATAAAGAATTTAAAACCAGTGATACTTTTCCAAAAGCGGGAGATGATTTTGACATGAATGATGAAGAAACTTTCAAACACTCATATTCGTATCGAACATTAATTGGTGGTATTTTTCAACGTATTATGTATGGGACTCCATCTCAAGACAAAACCCCCTTTGATAAAGGAATGGAAAAACTTAACACCATTACAAGTAAAATAATTCGAAGTGAATTAACTAAAAATATGGTTTATGAAATGAATCTTTCAGCCAAAAATATTGACGAGATTTTTAAAGGATTAATGAAACATTCTATTGATTCTGTTTTTAATAATGAAACAACTTTAAAATATGAAACGTTAAAAAAGTTAGTAAAAGGTTCACCCTCACCTACTTTTGATTATGAAAATATCAATGGTAGAAAAACTTCTTTAGAAAGTTTAAAAGGAAAATTCGTTTACATTGATGTTTGGGCCACTTGGTGCGGACCATGTATTGGTGAAATTCCAGCATTGAAAGAAGTTGAAAAAGAATACCACGGAAAAAATATAGAATTTGTCAGTATTTCAATTGATGATAAAAAAGACTATGAAAAATGGAAAAAAATGGTGGCTGATAAAGAATTAAAAGGCATTCAATTGTTTGCAGATAACGACTGGAAATCTGATTTTGTAAAAAAATATGCTATCGACGGTATACCAAGATTTATTTTGATTGATACTGAAGGTAAAATCGTTAATGCTGATGCTCCAAGACCATCTGATGCAAAATTAAAAGAGCTATTAAAGGAAGTTGGGTTATAAAACAATCTTTTTAATACATAGCAATTTATTTTTATAATAGTTTATTAAAAAAAAAGGAGCAACTCATCATTGCTCCTTTCCTTTTCTCTTAAAAATATTCTTATTTCAAAGTAAAGCTTGTTTTACCAACCAATTCACCTTTGTCAAAAATATTTACAAAATAAGTTCCTTTTTCAAAGTTTTCACCCGGAAGGTTTTCAGAAACATTTACGGTATTATTTTCGTATTGAACAGTTGATATGAAACTATACGTTAACGACTGGTCTCCAAATTCAATTAGTTTTTTCTCACCCAACACATTGTTTTTACTATCAATTACTTGAATATAATATGATTTATCACCGGATTTCGCCACTTTGTTTTCTGCAATGGTAAAACTCACTTTAAGAATGTCTGCTCTACGTGCTTTTTCAGTTGCAACTTCTTTTCCTGAGCTTTTAACTTTGTAAGCACCCGTTTTTAAATTTAGGATGGAAAGTTTAGAAGCTTTTTCAACTGTTTTGGTTAATTCCTCATTTTGACCGGCTAATACTTGGTTGTATTCTTTTGCTTCCACTAAAATTGTTTTAGTACTGTCAATTTCAGCTGTTAAATCTTGATTTAATTTTTTCAAGGCATCATTCTCGCGAATCAAGTCATTCATCTTTGCTTGCAAAGTAGCAATTTGTTTTTTGTAGTTCGATAAAGTTCCTGAATCTACTTTTGCTTTTTTCAAATCCTCCATCAACTTGACAACTTTGTCACGTTCAGCAATTAATTCCTCAGACATTGAGGTGTTTTCAGCAATAGCTGCATCGTAGGTCAATTTCAATTGAGCTAATTCAGCTAAAGCAGATTCTTTTTCAGTAGTTACTGAGGAAAGTTCTGTTTCTACTTTTTTTGCATCAGAACTCATTTTAAACATGTATCCTAAACTGGCTAACAGTAATAAGGATAATACTAAAATAATAGCTTTTAATTTTGAATTGTTGTTTTGATTTTCCATAAGTTAAGTTGATTTTTAGGCAAAGTTAAATTTAATTTAGATTCGATATGCAATTTTATAACGTAATTTACTTAAAAATAGTATTTTTGAGTACAATTTTTTTATATGGAAAATCTGATTCCGTTCACTTCAATTGAATTAGGGAAAATTACCAATCATCGCAGTGGTGAAATTAAATTTGGTGAAAAAATATTAACGGTTCCTTCTGGAGTTCACCCGGTTGACTTTATCACCCATAGTAAAGCCAAGTTTGTACTATTCGGAATCCCTGAAGATATTGGTGTTCGTGCCAATTTTGGTCGACCCGGTGCAGCTACCGCATGGGAAAGTGCTATAAAAAGTATTGCTAACATTCAACATAATCGCTTTTGCAAGGGAAATCAACTTCTGCTTCTAGGAGCTTTAGATGTGAAGGAAGAATTGAAAAAAGCTGAAAATTTAGACTTTCTCAACACCGAAGACCGAAAAACTTTTTCTTCGTTGGTTGAGAAAATAGATAAAGAAGTTTCACATATCGTTTTTACTATCATTAAAGCAGGTAAAATTCCAATAATCATTGGTGGCGGACATAATAATGCATACGGCAATATAAAAGGAACTGCTCTAGCAAAAGGGAAACCCATCAATGCCGTAAATCTTGATGCCCATTCTGATTTTAGAATACTGGAAGGTCGCCATAGTGGAAATGGGTTTTCGTATGCTTTTGATGATGGATTTTTAAAAAAATACTTCATTTACGGCTTACATGAAAGCTATACTTCTAAAAATGTGTTGATGCGTTTAAAAGACCTTGATGACCGGGTACGTTTTAATACCTATGATGAAATCAGCATCCGAAAAGTAAAAAATTTTGAACAAGAACTGAACCAAGCGTTGACTTTTATCAAAAATGAACCCTTCGGAATTGAAATTGATTTGGATTCTCTTCCCAATATAGCCAGCAGTGCCATGACGCCAAGTGGTTTTTCAGTAGAACAAGCCCGACAATTTGTGCATCATTTTGGTCAACATCCAAATGCTGCTTATTTGCACATTTGTGAAGGAGCACCGGATTTAGGGGAAGATAAAAATCCACAACTCATTGGAAAATTAATTGGGTATTTAATGACCGATTTTGTCAAAGCAAAGAGTATTTTAGAGGGATAATTTTATTCCAAATCAAATGTTAGAGTCCCAAAAATAATTACCCTATCTTTGCAGTCAATTTTTTTACTATGACTTTCCAAGACCTACATTTACTTTCAAATATACAACATGCTTTATCGGATGAAGGTTACACTTCGCCAACTCCAATCCAACAACAAGCTATCCCAATCATTTTAGAAGGAAATGATTTAGTAGGTTGTGCACAAACCGGCACCGGAAAAACGGCCGCTTTTGCGATTCCTATTTTGAATACATTGCATAGAATTGTAGGTTCCGCACAAAAACGCAAATATATTCGAACATTAGTGGTTACGCCTACTCGTGAATTGGCCATTCAAATTGGAGAAAGCTTTGATACGTATGGAAAATATACCAACATTAGACAACTCACTATTTACGGTGGCGTAAGTCAAGTGCCTCAAGTAGATCAATTGAAAAAAGGAGTGGATGTATTAATCGTTACTCCCGGACGTTTATTGGATTTACACAAACAAGGATTTATCGATTTAGACCATTTACACACCTTAGTTTTAGACGAAGCTGACCAAATGTTGGATATGGGTTTTATTAATGATGTGAAAAAAATCATCAAATTAACCCCCGATAATCGTCAAACTTTGTTGTTTTCTGCAACGATGCCCATTGCCATTCGTGAATTGGCTGATAGTTTTTTGAATCAACCGAAATACGTTTCCGTTACGCCAATATCTTCCACAGCTGAAACGGTAGAACAACACATCTATTTTGTAAACAAAGAAGACAAACGAAAATTGTTATATCATTTGATTCGAAACGAAGGATTAAAACAATTGTTAGTTTTTTGTCGAACCAAACACGGTGCTGATAATGTGGTCAAAGCATTAAAGAAAAATGGTGTAAATGCAGAAGCTATTCACGGTAATAAATCACAGTCGGCACGTCAAAGGGTTTTAGAAGCCTTTAAGAAGAATGAAATTTCTGTTTTAGTGGCTACTGATATTGCAGCTCGAGGAATTGACATTGAAAGTTTACCGTATGTTTTGAATTTTGATTTACCCAATATTCCGGAAACGTATGTACACCGCATCGGAAGAACCGGTCGTGCCGGAAATGGCGGAATTTCGATTTCTTTTTGTGGAAAAGATGAAGAAGTCTATTGGAAAGACATTCAAAAGTTAGTCAAAGTGAATGTTAAAACCATAAAAGATCATCCGTATCCATGGACAACTATTGAAGAAACAAAAACAGAAGAACCGGCAAAAAAAGATTATCGAAATACGAAAAAAAATAACACTTCCAGAAAATCTGATGCTTCTAAAAAAAATAAAAAGCGTTGGTATTAACGGTTATTTTTCATCAATTTTTCAATGCATTGAATCAATTTTGATGGTTCAAATGGTTTAATTAGTATATCATTCATTCCTACCGAAAAAGCTTCATCTGTAATTTCGTCTTTAGCAAAAGCTGTCAAGGCAATAATGGGAACCGTAATTTCTTTTTTACGAATAAGTCGTGTCGTTTCAAAACCATTGATAAGTGGCATGTTAATATCCATCAACACCACGTCAAAATGTTCTTTTCCCAGAGCTTCAATGGCTGCATAACCATCATCCACAATCAAAAATTTGAAGTTATTTTTCTCCATAATTTTTCGGGTCACCATTTGGTTGATTTTATTATCTTCAACTACCAAAACTTTATAGATTTGTTCTGCAGATAAATCTACCGAAATATTTTGGATAATTTCGTCAACTTTTTTGGTATCGGTTTCAAAAGCTATTGTGAAATAAAATCGAGTGCCTTTACCTTCTTCACTTTCAACAAAAATTTCACTTCCAAAAATTTCAACTAATCTTTTTACAATAGAAAGTCCTAAACCGGCTCCTTGATAATCATCTTCTTTTCGGTCAATTTGAACAAATTTTTCAAAGATTTTATTCAAATCTTTTTGAGGAATTCCAACACCGGTATCTTTCACCTCAAATTGAATATTTGAAAGCGTTCCCTCAAAATTTTGGAGTTTAACTCTTATATATACCTCACCGTTTTGAGTAAACTTAAGGGCATTGCTCACTAAATTCATCAGAATTTGAGACAATCGCAATTTATCACCAATCAAATATTCCGGAATTGATGAATCAATTTCTGTGATGATTTTATTGTTATTTCGGGTAGCGATGAAAGAAAGCGATTCGGAAACCATGTGAATTTCATCCTCCAAATTCAAGGTACTGTTTTCTAAAACTACTTTATTTTCCTCTATTTTATTGATTTGGAGTAAATCATTTACTAACGACAATAAATAACGGGCAGAAAACTTTAATGATTTCAAATGCGGACTATCAGTTAATTCATTATGTTCATCAGCTAACATATTTGTAATACCGACAACTCCATACAAAGGAGTTCGAAGTTCATGACTGATTGTAGAAATAAATTGTGATTTTAATTTAGAAGCTTCCTCAGCTTTTTCTTTGGCCAGATTCAATTCTTTGTTTTTGGCTTCTAAATAAAGATTGACTTTTTTGCGAAAAATACCATTTCTGTAAAGTAAATAAAGTAAAAAAATCATCAATAAAATAAATACCAAAGACAAACTAGTAATGATTTTGGTCTTTTTTAAATTTTCTCTTTGCAGATTTCTTTCTTTATTTATTTTTTCAAGCTCTCTTTTCGATTCTTCCAATTCAATTTTCAAAGCAGTTAGATTAACACTCTTTATGTTATCTGATGTAAAAATTCTGTCTTTTACATCTTCATGTAAATCCAATTGAATAAATGCATTTTTGTAATCGCCTTTATTAAAAAGATATCGAGCATATTCTTCATGAATATCAGAAAGATAACTATCTAATTGATTGGATTTACTAATTTCAATGGCTTTTTGAAAATGATATTCTACTAATTTATCATTCTTAAGATGACTGTATTTTAATCCTAATAATAAATTTAAATACGCTTCCGTATCCGGATACTTCATCAATTCAATGTTCTTTTCGGCATAATCTACATTCTCGATTGCTTTGTCAAACTCTTTTTGTTGAAAATAGGCCCAAGCCAAATTTAGTTTTGTTAATACCTTTGATGCATCTTCTTTAAATTTATAAGCATACTCCAAAGATTTTATATAAAAGTCAATTCCTGTATTGACATCATTTTTTCGATACAAATAAATATTTCCAATGTTATTGTAGAACCAAATTTTTAACGTGTCATTTTTAGCTTTTTCAGAAAATTGAATGGCCTTATTGTAATAGTGTAATGATTTATCTATCTCTAAAATTTCTTCATAAACACCGCCAATGGAATTATAAGCTAAGGCAATTAATTTATTTTCTTTTATTTTAATGGCATTTGTTAATGCTTTATTTGAATAGGCTAACGAATTTTTATAATCTGCTTTTAAAAGCAAACTATCTGAAACGGATAAAAGTTGAAGTATTTCTTTTTTTCTATTACCTTGAACAGACGGTTGGGAAAAAACGGGACAACTTAATAAAATTAGCAGTAAAATTAATCTTGGGGACATTCTCTTCATTATATTGCTCAAATATACTATTAATAATAAAAAAATCCTGATTGCTCAGGATTTTGATTAAAATTAATTTCGCACTAATTTTTTGTATTTGATACGTTTCGGTGTCAAATCACCACCTAAGCGTTTGCGTTTGTTTTCTTCGTATTCGGAAAAGCTTCCTTCAAAGAAATAGACTTGCGAATCACCTTCAAACGCAAGAATGTGTGTACAAACCCTATCTAAAAACCATCTGTCGTGAGAAATAATCACGGCACAACCGGCAAAGTTTTCCAATCCTTCTTCTAATGCTCGTAATGTATTGATATCTAAATCATTGGTTGGCTCATCCAAAAGCAAAACATTACCTTCTTCTTTTAAGGTAATTGCTAAGTGCAAACGGTTACGCTCCCCACCTGAAAGAGTAGCCACTTTTTTGTTTTGATCGCTTCCTCCAAAATTAAATCTACTTAAATAAGCTCTTGAGTTTACCTGTCTTCCGCCCATCATGATTAATTCCTGACCATCACAAAAGTTTTCCCAAATGGATTTATCAGGATTGATGTTAGAATGGGATTGATCAACATATGCAATTTTAACGGTTTCTCCAATCGAAAAAGTTCCTTTATCCGGAGCTTCTTCTCCCATGATCATTCTGAAAATAGTAGTTTTTCCGGCTCCATTCGGACCAATAATGCCCACAATTCCCGCTTGAGGAAGGGTGAAATTCAAATCTTCATACAACAATTTATCGCCATACGCTTTTGAAACACCATTCGCATTGATAACATTTGTTCCTAATCGTGGTCCGTTTGGAATGTATAACTCTAATTTTTCATCCAACTCTTTTTGATCTTCATTCAAGAGTTTATCATAGTTTTGCAAACGAGCTTTTTGTTTGGTTTGTCGACCTTTTGCTCCCTGTCTAACCCAGTCTAACTCCCGTTCCAGTGTTTTTCTGCGTTTGGAAGCTACTTTTTCTTCCAATTCCATTCGTTTTGATTTTTGGTCTAACCAAGAAGAATAATTTCCTTTCCATGGAATACCTTCTCCTCTATCCAACTCTAAAATCCAACCGGCTACATTGTCTAAGAAATAACGGTCGTGTGTTACGGCAATTACTGTTCCCGGATATTGTTGTAAATGTTGTTCTAACCACAAAACTGACTCCGCATCCAAGTGGTTGGTTGGCTCATCCAATAATAAAACATCAGGTTGTTGCAATAATAATCGACATAAAGCCACTCGTCTTTTTTCACCACCGGACAATACTTTAATTGGTGTATCTGAATCCGGAGTGCGAAGTGCATCCATCGCTACTTCTAATTTATTATCAATTTCCCAAGCTCCAACGGCATCAATTTTATCTTGCAATTCCGCTTGACGGTCCATTAATTTTTGCATTTTATCGGCATCTTCATAGACTTCCGGTAAACCAAACATATCATTGATTTTGTTGAATTCTTCTAAGAGTGCAAAAATTTCAGCCGCTCCTTCGCGAACAATTTCAATCACTGTTTTGTTTTCATCTAATTGCGGTTCTTGTTCTAAATAACCCACCTTGTAACCCGGTGCAAAAACCAAATCGCCTTGAAAATTTTTATCTACTCCTGCAATAATTTTAAGCAAAGAAGATTTTCCGGAACCGTTTAAACCTAAAATACCAATTTTAGCTCCATAAAAGAAGCTCAAATAAATATCTTTTAAAACTTGTTTGTTCGTGCTAGAGTAAGTTTTACTCACTTTCGACATCGAAAAGATGACCTTTTTATCGTCTGACATTGTTGTGTAATTTTAAATTATACCCTTCCTTTTAATGCATTAAACACCCATGCAATGGCTAAAAATCCTATGCCTACTGTAGCAAAACCCCAACCGGCCACATCGGCATATCGATAAATGCCTAAACCAATTAGTAGTATACCCATAATAATCATAATAAAAGTTGCCCATGCTAAGACTGTATTCTTATTCATGCCCATGATGTAGTTATTTTAGTTTTTTGGAAATGCAAATATCGACAATAATGTCTTAATAAAAAATCAAAATAATTATGAACAATACATAAACTATTATGAATTATTTATAGGGCCGTTATGATTTAATATATTTGCATCTTTAAAATAATAAATCATGTTCAAATTTAAACTAGTCCTTCCATTTTTATTACTAACCTTCATTTTAGGTGCACAAGAGCGTCACTTAAAAAATATCAAACAACTTACGTTTGGTGGTGATAATGCGGAAGCTTATTTTAGTCCGGATGGAAAAAAATTAACTCTTCAGGTGACTAATAAAGCTTTTGGTGTTCCGTGTGATCAAATTTTTATGCTTGATTTACAGGAAAAAGAATTCAACGAAAAAAGTTTGAAATTGATTTCTACCGGAAAAGGAAGAACCACTTGCTCCTATTATATGCCGGATGGAAAGCACATTTTGTATGCTTCCACACATGCTGATAATCATGCTTGTCCTGCTCCTCCTAAATCTACCGATGGAAAATATCTTTGGGCGATTTATCCTGAATTTGATATTTACATTGCTGATTTAAATGGTAATATTACCAAAAAATTAACTAATTCTCCCGGTTATGATGCTGAAGCGGTAGTTTCACCTGACGGAAAAAAAATTGCGTTTACCAGTATTAGAAGTGGTGATTTAGAAATTTACACCATGGATATTGATGGTTCCAATTTAAAACAAATCACTTTTGGTTTGGGCTATGACGGTGGATGTTTCTTTTCACATGACAGCAAAAAAATTGTATTTCGTTCTTCTCGCCCTAAAACAGAGGAAGAAATCAAAGAATATAAAGATTTATTGAGTCAAAATTTGGTTGCTCCATCCGAAATGGAAATTTATACTTGTAATATTGACGGGTCTGATTTAAAGCAAATTACTAACTTAGGAAAAGCCAATTGGGCTCCTTATTTTCATCCGACAGACCAAAAAATTATATTTTCTTCCAACCATCATTCAACCAGAGGGTATGACTTTCAATTGTATATGATTGATATCAACGGTGAAAATTTACGTCAAATTACGTGGGAAAGTGAATTTAATGCTTTTCCGATGTTTTCACCGGATGGAAAAAAATTAGTTTTTTCGAGTAATCGAATGCAATCGAAACCTAGAGAAACCAATGTGTTTATTGCGGATTGGGTTGATCAAGACGAGGAAGAATTGACGCAACCAAAATCGTTGAAAAAACATATCTCGTATCTGGCATCAGATGAATTACAAGGGCGATTAACCGGTTCTAAAGGTGAAGAATTGGCGGCCAATTATTTGGTAAAAGAATTAAAAAGTTTAGGTGTAAAGCCTTATGACGGAAAAAATTATATTCAAAAATTTGACTATAAAGTACGTTTAAATCCGCACGATTCGACGCAAATTAAACAAAATTCAGGAAAGAATGTGGTTGGCTTTTTAGACAATAAAGCGACAAAAACTATCTTGATCGGAGCACATTATGATCATTTGGGATTGAATGAGCACAACCATTCTTCTAAACCCAATTCAAAAGGAGAAATTCACAACGGTGCGGATGACAATGCTTCGGGTGTGGCGGCAGTTCTGGAATTGGCTCGTATGTATGCGAAAAACAAAACAAATGAAAAGGTAAACTATTTATTCGCTTTTTTCTCCGGTGAGGAAGACGGACTAATCGGTTCAAAACAATTGGCCAATGTGTTGAAAAACAATCATCCGAATATTATCAGCATGATAAATTTGGACATGATTGGTCGCTTGAATGAAATGAAAAACTTGACTGTGGGTGGAATTGGAACCAATCCGAACTTCAAATCGATTGTGGAACGAAATAAACCGGCCGGATTTGCCGTTACGTTGGATGAAAGCGGTATGGGACCTTCGGATCATACTTCCTTTTATTTGAAAAATATTCCGGTTTTGTTTTTCTTTACGGGAACCCATGCCGATTATCACAAACCATCAGATGATGAAGAAAAAATCAATTATTATGGAGTCCGCAACATTACCGATTATGTTTTTAGAGTGTGTAACGAAATTGCAGCCTTAGACAAAGTAGAATTTGTTCCCACCAAAACAGACGCTCCTAAAACCGCTCCGAAATATAAAGTCACATTAGGCATTATGCCGGATTATACCGACCACGGCGACGGATTACATGTGGATGGTGTAACGGATAACAGACCGGCTCAATTAGCAGGAATACAAGGTGGTGATGTGATTCTAAAAATTGGTGATTGTGAGATTAAAGAAGTGTATGGCTATATGAACTGTTTATCAAAAATTAATTCCGGTGATGAACTACCGGTTACGTTTAAACGCAATGGGGAAACGAAAATAGTGAATGTGAAATTCTAATTTCTTACAAATAATATATCAACCATCAATCTCCTCCGATTGGTGGTTTTTTATTTTGCAAAAATGGTAGTCAGCAACTCTTTGTATAAATCTTCATCGTTGAGTTGATTGGCTCCTACTCCTTTGCTTTTCACGTCAATTTCGCGGAGTTTGGCTACGATTGCACTGACTTTTTTCATCGGATAATTTTTCAAAGCGACATCATAATCTTTCAAAAAGTACGGATTCACTTTTATCACTTTTGAAACATTTCCAGGTGATTTGTCTTTTAAACCATGGTATTGTAATAATGCAGAAAAAAAGGCAAATACCATTCCAACAGTCAATACCATCGGATACTCTTTTTTGTTTTGCGAAAAATGTTGAGCGATTCGGTAGGATTGTAATTCGTTGCGGTCGCCAATAGCTTTTCGGAATTCAAACTGATTAAAATCTTTGCTGAACCCGATATTCGTTTCAATATGAATGGGATTGATAACCTTGCCTTTGGGTAAAATGATTTGTAGTTTGTCTAATTCATTGCTGATACGACTCAAATCGGTTCCTAAAAACTCTACCAACATCGCGGCAGCTTTGGGTTCAATGGAATAGTCTTTTGGTTTTAACACTCTGGAAATCCAAGCGGCGACTTGGTTTTCATATAACTTTTTACTCTCAAAAAGGAGTCCGTTTTTTTCAATGGTTTTGGTTAATTTTTTGCGTTTATCCAACGTTTTATATTTATATGCAATCACCAAAACCGTTGTGGGTTGAGGATTTTCGGCATAGCTTTCCAATTTATCAATGGTTCTGGAAAGTTCTTGTGCTTCTTTCACAATCACCACTTGTCGGTCGGCCATCATTGGATAGCGTTTGGCATTGCCTACAATGTCTTCCACGGTTACATCACGTCCGTACAGCACCATTTGGTTAAATCCTTTCTCCTCTTCCGACAATACATTATCTTCAATATATTCCGTTAATTTATCAATATAATACGGTTCTTCACCCATTAAAAAATAAATAGGTTTGATGTTTCCGTTTTTAATATCGCTTATAATTTTTACAATTTCATCCATGATAGAGCTTGTCTTGGCGAATAAGTTGGCTTTTTGTTTAAAATAAGTACATTTGCGGTATGCAAAAACTGAATTTTCCCGACTATTCCTTTCGCTTCAAAAATAGTGAAAATAACTTGTTGGTTTTTGATGAAATAAGGAAAAAATTTGTGGTACTCACTCCGGAGGAATGGGTACGCATACATGTAGTGCAGTTTTTAATGGTGGAAAAAAACTATCCGAAATCGTTGATTAATGTGGAAAAAGTGATTAAAATTAACGGTTTAACCAAACGATACGATGTAGTTGTTTTTCAAACGGATGGAAGTATTTTTTTAGTGGTTGAATGTAAACAACCGAACGTAGCCATTTCACAAAACGTTTTCGATCAAATAGCCCGTTACAATTTGACTTTAAAAGCGAATTATTTAATGGTAACCAATGGCTTGAATCACTATTTTTGTCAAGTGGATTTGGAAAAAGAAAGTTATTTGTTTTTAAATGATATTCCCAATTACAACTCAATAGCCAAAACACCTTGAAAAAAATTGCAGTAGTCATTTTAAACTGGAACGGAGCCAAACTTTTAAAAGAGTTTTTGCCTTCGGTAGTAAAATATTCGGAGGAAGCAAGTATTTATGTGATTGATAATGCTTCCACAGATGATTCTTTATTGGTATTGAAAGAAGATTTTCCATCAGTTAAAATCATTCAAAACAAAGAAAATTACGGATTTGCACAAGGTTATAATGAAGGTTTACAAAACATTGAAGAAGAAATTTATTGTTTAGTCAATTCTGATATTGAAGTAACCGAAAATTGGCTCACTCCTATTCTATCCCTTTTTGAAAGACAACCGAATACGGCGATTATACAACCCAAAATTTTAGATTACAAAAAGAAAACCCATTTTGAATATGCCGGTGCCGGAGGAGGTTTTATTGATAAGTTTGGTTATCCGTTTTGTCGCGGACGCATTTTTGATACGATTGAAAAAGATAACGGGCAATATAACGACACTCGACAAATATTTTGGGCATCCGGAGCTTGCTTTTTTATTCGAAAAAATGTGTTTCGTGAGTTAAAGGGTTTCGATACTGATTTTTTTGCTCACCAAGAAGAAATCGATTTATGTTGGAGGAGTTTCAATCGTAGTTACGATACTTTTTATTGTGGACAATCAACCGTTTATCACTTAGGCGGTGGAACTTTATCATCTTCCAATCCAAGAAAAACTTTTTTGAATTTTAGGAATTCATTGTTGATGCTTACTAAAAATTTACCTACTCAATCATTACTATTTATACTTTTTGGAAGGTTGATTTTAGATGGTATTGCCGGAATTCAATTGCTATTTAAAGGAAAGTTAAAGCATTTTATATCCATTTTAAAAGCTCACTTTTCTTTTTATGCATTATTTTTTAAAACCGTAAAGAAAAGAAAATCAAACAATAACGTTTTCTATTACCATAAAACAAGCATTGTTTTTGAGTATTTCATCAAAAATAGCACGATATTTGCTGACAAAAATTAACAATAGTTTATCTATTTCTAATTTGGTATAAACAATAGTTAAGCGTTAATTTTGTAAAATCAAAAATCAATCCATATGAAAAAAGTCGTTTTAGTATTATCCGTAGTAGCATTAACGTTCACCTCTTGTGGAACAAAGAAAAAAATCGCTGAGTTAGAAGCCAAAAACAAAGAATGTCAAGATTTATTAAATTCTACGACTGTTAAATTAAACATGTGTTTGTCTGAAAAAGATTTGTTAAACAGTCAGATTGCTGATTTGAAGAAAACCAATTCAGATTTAATCAGCAATGTAGGTAACATGACCATGTTATCTGCCAAAGGAGCTGAAAACTTAGAAAAATCACTAGAAAGTTTAAAAGAAAAAGATTTAAAAATATCCCGTTTACAAGATGCTTTAACGCGTAAAGACAGTGTTACTTTAGCATTGGTTACCAGTTTAAAAGGTGCAGTTGGTATTTCTGACCCGGACATTCAAGTGAATGTTGAAAAAGGAGTAGTAATGATTTCGATTGCAGATAAATTATTATTCAAATCCGGTAGTTATGAAATCAGTGACCGTGCTAAAGAAATTTTAGGTAAAGTTGCAAAAGTAGTGAACGACAAACCCAACTTTGAATGTATGGTAGAAAGTCACACCGATAATGTTCCCTACAGAAATGGTGTTTTACTTGACAACTGGGATTTGAGTGCAAAACGTGCCACTGCGGTTGTTCGTGTACTAACTGAAACGCATAAAGTAAATCCAAAACAATTGATTGCAGCCGGAAGAGGTGAACATTTACCTTTAGTGGCCAACAATACTGTTGAAAATAGAGCGGCTAATCGCAGAACAAGAATTATCGTAATGCCTAAAATCGATGAGTTTTATGATATGATTGAAAAAGAAATGAAAAATCAATCCAAATAATACCTAAGAATGAAGTAAAGAAACGTCTCAATTGAGGCGTTTTTTTTGTTTAAAAAATATCAATTTCACCTTTTCCTTCTCGGATAACAACCGGTTCACCTTCCGATAAATCAATAATGGTTGACGGCTGATTATCCCCATAACCACCATCAATAACAACATCGACAAGGTTTTGCCATTTTTCAAAAATCAATTCAGGGTCAGTAGAATATTCTAAAACTTCATCCTCATCGTGAATAGAAGTAGATACGATAGGATTGCCTAATTGTTTAACAATTTCTAACACAATAGCATTATCCGGAACACGAATACCAACCGTTTTTTTCTTTTTAAATTCTTTTGGTAAATTATTATTTCCAGGTAAAATAAAGGTATAAGGACCGGGTAATGATCGTTTTAAAATTTTAAATGTTGGGGTATCAATTTGTTTGACATAATCGGATAAATTACTCAAATCGTGGCAAATGAAAGAAAAATTAGCTTTTTCAAGTTTAATGCCTTTGATTTTTGCAATCCGCTCTAAGGCTTTTGTATTGGTAATATCACAACCTAATCCGTAAACGGTATCTGTGGGATAAATAACTAAACCACCTTCTTTCAAAACCTTCACTACTTTTGCAATGGCTGCTTCGTTCGGATTTTGCGGATAAATTTTGATAAATTGTGCCATTTCAAAAATTTTGACAAATGTACATGATTTATTTTCTAATCGAAATAAAAATAAAAAACCCTGCCGAATGACAGGGTTTGATATGCTATACTGATAAAATTATTCAGCAATGATTTCGTAAGGTAAGTCAATTACAACATTTCTGTGTAAACGAACAGATGCACTGTATTTACCGGTTCTTTTCACTGTACCTGAAGTGATGAATTTTCTATCAATTGGTTGACCTGCTTTTTCTAATGCCTCAGCAATATCAATATTGGTAACCGAACCAAATAATTTTTCACCACCAGCTTTAGCTGTGATTTTAATTTCTAATGCTTTTAATGTTTCTGCTAATTTTTTAGCATCATCCACTAATTTTTGCTCTTTGTGAGCTTTTTGCTTTAAATTCTCCGCTAACACTTTCTTTGCAGAAGGAGTAGCTAAGGTTGCAAATCCTTGAGGAATTAAATAATTTCTTCCGTAACCCGGTTTAACCGAAACGATATCGTCTTTAAAACCTAAATTTTGAACGTCTTGTTTTAAGATTAGTTCCATGTTGATGTCCTTTTTTGTAGAAGTTAGCCCACCAATGGCGAGGCAACAACTTAATTAATGATTATTTTAATAAATCCGCCACATATGGCATTAACGCTAAATGTCTTGCTCTTTTTACAGCAACAGACACTTTTCTTTGGTATTTTAAAGAAGTACCGGTTAAACGTCTTGGTAAAATTTTACCTTGCTCGTTTACAAATTTCAATAAAAAGTCTGCATCTTTATAATCAATATATTTGATACCGGATTTTTTGAAACGACAGTATTTTTTAATTTTGTTCGTATCAATATTCAAAGGAGTAAGATATCTGATATCTCCTTCTTTTTTTCCTTTTGCTGATTGCTCTATTGTTGACATGATGATTACGCTTTAGCTTTTAATTTTTCTCTTCTTCTTTCTGCCCAAGAAATAGCATGTTTGTCTAAACTTACCGTTAAGAAACGCATAATTCTTTCGTCACGTCTTAATTCAGTTTCAAAACCTAAAATTGCATCTGCAGGAGCTTTGAATTCGAATAAATGGTAAAAACCACTTTTCTTGTGTTGGATTTCATAGGCTAATTTTTTTAGTCCCCAATCCTCTTTTGATACCATCTGTGCCCCTTTGGACGTAAGAAAATCTTCGAATTTGCTTACTGTTTCCTTTACCTGCTGCTCAGATAAAACGGGATTCAAGATGAAAACAGCTTCATAATGATTCATAATAATTTACTTTAAAAATGTTAAATTGGGTGCAAAACTAATCATTTCTTTTTAATTAACAACCACAAATCAACAAAAATCGACATAACGCAAAAAAAACCGAAAAAAATTAGTTTTTATCGATGAAATGCACTATGTTTGTCTCACCAAATCTATAATTAATCGTATTATGAAACTAAATTGTGTTGTCGTAGATGATAGTTCGATTCAACGAATGATCATTACAAAACTAGTGAATAATCACCAAAACCTAACATTAATAGGTGATTTTTCAAATGCTATCGAAGCCAAGAGCTGTATGTCTATACACTCTGTTGACTTAATTTTCTTGGACATTGAAATGCCAATTATCAATGGTTTTGATTTCCTTGATGGTCTAAAAAACAAACCTCAGATTATTTTTATCACCTCAAAAGCGGATTATGCCGTAAAAGCTTTTGATTATGATGCCACCGATTACTTACAAAAACCAATTTCAGTAGAGCGTTTTGATTCTGCTGTTAAAAGAGCAATTGAATTACACAAATTGCGTCATGAAGTAACTGAAGAAGAAGGTGATTACATCTTTATTAAAAGTAATCTGAAAAAGTTAAAAGTTTACACTTCTAAAATTAAATGGATTGAAGCGTATGGTGATTATGTTAAAGTAGTTACCGATGAGGATAGTAATCTTGTACTTTCAACTATGAAATCTTTTGAAAATGATTTATCTAAAGATCGTTTCTTACGTGTTCACAAATCATTTATCGTGAATATTGACAAAATTGAACGCTTCAATAGTAAATTTGCTGAAATCGGAGTGACTAAAATTCCGTTAAGCCGAAACAAAAAAGACGATTTGAAAAAAGCATTAGCTATCGCTTAATAAAAATCAACGTTTACCGTTCTTTTTACAGAACGATATTGCGGAATCACATCAAAACTATTCAGTATTTTCTGGATAGTTTTTTTTGTTTCTGTTTGTGAAACGTTTTCAGGAATTTTAATCAAGATGGTTCTCAAATATTCATTTCTTATTCTGTTTATCATAGGCTCTTCCGGACCTAAAACAGGAATTTTCATATTTTGAGCAAGCACTTGGTATAACCACATGGCACTTTCTTTGACTTTTTCAAAATCTTTGTGCTTCAACGTAATCTTTATTAATCGATAATAAGGCGGATAGTTGAAAATTTGACGCTCATAAATTTGCTCTTTGTACATCCCAACATAATTATTGTGCGTTACTTGCTGTATCGTGTTGTGGTTCGGATTATAGGTTTGAATGACCACTTTCCCTTTTTTATCTGAACGTCCTGCCCTACCCGATACTTGTGCCATCATTTGATAACTGCGTTCAAAAGCTCTGAAATCAGGAAAATATAACATGTTGTCTGCATTTAAAATGCCTACCAAACTCACATTATCAAAATCCAATCCTTTGGCGAGCATTTGCGTACCCACCAAAATATCAACTTCCCGATTTTGAAATTTATCGATGATTTTATCATAGCCAAATTTTCCTCGAGTGGTATCTTGATCCATTCGTTGGATTTTTTTATTTGGGAAAAGTGAAGCTAATTCCAATTCTATTTGTTCCGTTCCAAAACCTTTGGTCGTTAAATCTACACTGGAACATTGATGACAGTTGGTTGGTTTCGCAATCGAATGTCCGCAATAATGACAACGTAACTGGTTTTTAAATTTATGATAGGTCAAACTGACATCGCAATTCGGACATTGTGGGACGTGACCGCACGTCATACACTCCAATAAAGGTGCATATCCTCTCCTATTCTGAAACAAAATCACTTGTTCTCCCAACGATAAACTTGCTGAAATTTCTTCAATCAACGTATCACTGAAATGTCCTTTCATTTGTTTACGGAAATATTTATCTTTTAAATCAACCAACACAACTTCCGGCAAAGGAGCATTATTGTAACGTTGAAAAAGTTCAACCAGACCGTATTTTTGGTTTTGTACATTGTAATAGGTTTCCAAACTTGGTGTTGCAGAACCTAAAAGCACTTTTGAATGGTGAAATTTTGCCAAAACCGTCACCGCATCTCGAGCATGATAACGAGGAGCCGGGTCGGTTTGTTTAAAATTAGGTTCATGTTCTTCATCAACAATTACCAATCCCAAATCAGAAAAAGGCAAAAACATGGCCGAACGGGCACCAATAACAACTTGAGCTTTAGGTGAGTTTTGCAACACTTGATTCCATACTTCTACTCGTTCATTATTGCTGTATTTGGAATGAAAAACGGCTACTTTATTACCGAAAAAGCGACGCAAACGTGCTACTAATTGTGTAGTTAACGCAATTTCAGGTAATAAAAAAAGGACTTGTTTTCCGGCTTCAATATATTCCCAAATCAATTGGCTGTATATTTCAGTTTTCCCACTGGATGTTACGCCGTGCAACAAACATACTTCTTTTGAAAGAAATTGTTGTTTAATTTCGTCGAATGCTTTTTGTTGTATTTCGCTAAGCGTGATTGATTTTTCTGCCACATCAGTAATAAAATCTGTTCGATCTTGCACCAAATAATATTCTTCAACAATTTCTTTTTCTACTAATTTTTTTAAAACAGAACTATCAACTTTTGTATAATCAAGCAATTGTTTAGCAGAAATTGGTTTTTTATCTGTTGCTGATATTTGAAAAAATCCCAAAATCAATTCTTTTTGACGTTCTGCTTTTAAGGATTGTAATAAAACATTCAACGCTTCATGGTCGGTATAATTTTGATGAAGTTTAATGTAGCGAACCAACTTCGGTTTATATTGCTCATGAATTTCTTCTTGTAATTGAATGATGTTTTTGTTCAGAAGCTTTTGTAACAATGGGAAAATATTTTTTTTGTTCAATATTTCCACAACATCATTAACTTTTATGGAACTCTGATGTTGAAGGGCTTCAAAAACTAAAAATTCATCATCAGAAAGTTCAGTTTCGTTGATGTTCTCATTTGATTTTAAGGAAATAATGGTTTCACTTTCCAACAAAAAACCCGATGGTAAAGCGGCTTTATAAACTTCGCCAATGCTGCACATATAATACGAAGCAATCCATTGCCAAAGTTTGATTTGAATGTAATTAACAATAGGTACTTCATCTAAAATCTGATGAATTTCTTTCGCTTCATATAAGGTTGGCGGATTTTCATGCGTATCAATAGAAAGAGCAGTAAAAATTTTATTTTTCCCAAACGGAACGGCAATTCGCATTCCGGGTTGAATAAACTGAAATTCTGTCTCCGAAATTTGATAGGTAAAAGTTTTATCGAGTGCGAGTGGCAATATTACTTCAACAAAATAAGGCATATATTCGATTTTGGCGTTGAAAATTAATCGTAGAGGTTTTTTCTTTTTAGTTTATTGATGGTCGCATTGAGTTCAAAACCCAACAATAATACCATGCAGTTTATCCAAATGTAAAACATTAAAATCAACAAGGTTCCAATTGAACCGTAAAGTTCGTTGTATTTAGCAAATTTCACCACATAAATTCCGAAAATATAAGAGGACAGTATTATTAAAATCGTTGTAAAAACGGAGCCTATACTAATGAATGCAATTTTTGAAGTTTGTTTCGTACCAAACTTGAAAAGTAATGATGTTGTAATCAAAACCATTAATACAACGAAACCATAACGAATAATTTCAATAAAAGATATATCCGTATTCACAATTTCATTTAATTGAATTTTTTGAATTACCACTTCAGATACTACAATTGCGGCAACCGTCACAATTAATATAAGTGAAAACAAAATCGACATTCCTAATGCAATCAAATATTGACGAATAAAACTGCGGGAAATCGTAATATGATAAGAGGTCTCAAATCCACCAAGGATTGCGTTAATTCCATTCGACATTAAAAAAATGGACAAAATAAAACCGGACGAAAGCAACCCTTTATAACTATTGTTCAAAATATCATCAATAATCGATTTAATAGCTTCAAATGTATTGGGAGGAACGCCATCTTCTACGAAATTTAAAAAATCAACTTGAAAATTTTCTATTGGAATAAACGGAATCAAGTTTAAAATAAACAATGCAAAAGGAAACAATGCCATAAAAAAGCTAAACGCAATGGCACCCGCACGATACGAAAAAGCTCCTTGTGCAATTCCGATGATGTATAACTCCATTAAATCATAGAACGACAAACCTTCTAACCAGGGTAGTTTGATGCTTTTCATCAATCTGACCAAGTGGTTAATCACTGGTATTTTTTCAAGTTTTTCTTCTATTTCTAATGACATCTTTTTGTCTTATGAACTATTATTTTAATTGTTTTGGAACGCTGATTTGACAGATTTACTATAGCAAAACGCAGGTTAAACTGATTTCTTACTACTAAATAACTTCTACAACTGAAAACTGCGACTGAGACTGAATACTGTAAAATCCTTTCTCAAAAAGCCTTTAAACTCAAATCCATATTATACACTGAATGGGTCAATGCACCCGATGAAATATAATTCACCCCACATGCTGCATACTGACTGATGGTATTTTCATTGATGTTCCCGGAACTTTCTGTTAGACATTGATTTCCAATTAAAGCAACTGCTTCCTTTGTCATTTTGTAATCAAAATTGTCTAATAAAATGCGGTAAACGCCACCACTATTCAAAATTTCCTCTACTTCTTCTAAATTTCTGGCCTCCACAATGATTTTTAAATCCAATTTGTTTTCTGTTAAATAATCTTTCGTTTTTTGAATCGCTTTTGAAATTCCGCCTGCAAAATCATTGTGATTATCTTTCAGCATAATCATATCATACAACGCAAAACGATGATTTTCGCCTCCACCTATTTTTACCGCCCATTTTTCTGCCGCACGAAATCCGGGGGTAGTTTTTCTGGTGTCCAATACTTTAGTGTTGGTTCCCTCCAATAAATCCACATATTTCTTGGTCTTGGTGGCAATCGCACTCATGCGTTGCATAGAATTGAGCACCAACCGTTCCGCTTTTAAAATCGATTGTGAACTTCCCGAAACATGAAAAACAACATCGCCATACTTTACAGAACTTCCATCTTGAATAAACGTTTCTATTTTTAAGTCGGCATCTACATGGTTAAAAATCATTTTGGCAAATTCTACACCGGCAATAATTCCATTGTCTTTTACCAATAATTTTGCCTTTCCGGATGCTGAAATTGGAATACAAGCTAATGAACTGTGATCGCCTTCGCCTATATCTTCTCTAATTCCGTTTTGTATGATGAGCTGAAGTTCGTTTCGAAATTGTGCTTCTGTAATCATAAATATAAATGTATCGAATGGCTAAAATAGGAAATCGTGAGCTTATTTTGTTACTTTTTTGCATAAAAAAACCACGAATAAACGTGGTTGAATTCATTATTGTTATTAATTATTTCTTTTTCTTCACTTCGCTAGTGTTTTTACCTACCAAAGCATACAACGGACAAAAAGTAGTAAAAGCCGTAATGATTAAAATTAAGCTTACACCCAAAACAATCCATTGAATAAGATTGTTTTCAATTGCACCGGACATAAATAAAATCAACAGTATGATGCCAAACATAACTCTAACAAAGCGATCTGTATTGCCTACATTTTTTTTCATAAGGATTATTTTTTTGGTTATTGAAGATAAAATTATGAAAAAAAAGAATAGAAAATACGATTTTATCAATTAGTTTGGTTCCACAATCGGACCATTCCATGCCGAAATTCCACCCAGAAGATTAAATGCTTTTTCAAATCCTAATTGTTGCATGACTTCACATGCTTTTGCACTGCGACTTCCGGCATGGCAATAGACATAGTAGGTTTTTGACTTGTCTAATTCTTCTAATTGATAAATAAATCCTTGTCCTTTATAAATATCAATGTTGATGGCATTTGGAATAATTCCGTTTTCAAATTCTTCCGGTGTACGCACATCTAGAATGACAGCGTTTTCATCATTTTGGGCATCGGCCCACCATTGTTGTTGTTGTAAGTTCATTTTTTTTTTGAGGTTCTGAGGTTCTGAGGTTCTAAGGTTCTAAGGTACTGAGGTGAAAGTGTTATAAAATACAAATTTAGTAAATTTACCTTAGTCCCTCAGTGCCTTAGCACCTTAGTGCCTCTACTAAGCTTTTATCGAACAACCAATCGCTTTAGTTGTTTTTACTTTTACTTCTTGATTTTTTAGTAAGGCATCAACAGCTACTTCCACATATTTTTGCTTTACGGCTGATGCATCACTGTGATTATCGTCGATGGCACCAATATATTGCACAACATTTCCTTTGTCAGTTTTTTGTAAAATGTAAACATGTGGGGTTTTCGTTGCACCGTATTGCGGATAAATTTTTTGTCCATCATCAAATAAATAGGGAAATGTAAACCCTTTTTCTTTGGCACGGACTTTCATTTTATCAAAACTATCGTCTTTTTGTTTTTCCGGATTATTCGGGTTGATGGCAATCACAGGGTAACCTAACTTTTTATATTTCTTATCCAAATCAATGATTCTGTCTTCATACGCCACCGCATACGGACAATGATTACAGGTAAAAATGACAATAAAACCTTTCGCCTCTTTATAATCTTTTAAGGAAACCATTTTGTCATTTATATTTTTTAAAGAAAAGTCGGTAGCGATAGAACCAATTTCGTACCCAGACGGCGTTATAGTGTTGAATGCCGTGATTAAACCGGTAGCAACTATTAAAAGAGCAATTTTGATTTTTTTCATCGTATTAATTTTAGTTGATAAATGTTTTTATTTCTGTTTCAAGTTCTTCTTTTGTAAACGATTGTTCATAGAACTTTCGCTTATCATTTCTGTAAATAACCGTTGCCGGAATAGCTCCCGACCACTCTTTGGCTACTTTTTCAATCCAACTGTTGGCATCAGGATCATTCAAAATAATCACTTCTGCTTTTAATTTTTTTTGCTTGATGAATGGTATCACCCGGCTTTCAATCATCTTAGGAAAATCTAGACTTACCAAAATCAATTTAAATTTACCGTTTTTGTATTTTTGGTTTAGCTTTTCAAAATGAGGCAATTCTTTCACACACGGTACACACCAAGTAGCCCAGAAATTGATGACATAAACGGTATCATTCTTTTGATTCAAATATGATTCGAGTCCATCAAAATTGAAAGACTTTACTCTATTCCCATCTTTTTCATATACTTTTAAAGGTTTAGGATTAGACCTCACTTGTGAAAAACAATTGGATATCCAAATAAATTGAAACAGAATCAATAAAAGCATTGTCTTACCTCTCATCTATAAAATACAATTATTCTATAAAAATAAGGCTTCACAACTCTGCTATAAAATCTTTAACAAAAATTTAATAGACATTTGTATATACAATTAAATTAAACCACTACATTTGTACATACAAATTTTGTAATTACAAATGAAGATAGAAGAAATCATAAAATCCAATTCACCTATAAGTGTAGAAAAGCGAACAGTATTGAACATTATGTTCACTCAAAATGTGATTGCGGATTCGTTTAATGAGATTTTAAAATCCTTTGATTTGTCGGTTGAACAATTTAATGTATTGCGTATTCTTCGTGGGCAAAAAGGAAAGCCTGCTAACATGTGTGTAATACAAGAACGCATGATAGCTAAAACGAGTAACACTACTCGATTAGTGGATAAATTACTTTTAAAAGGATTAGTAAACAGAGAAGTTTGCGAAGAAAACAGACGCAAAATGGAAGTGACAATTACTGAAAAAGGTTTACAACTATTAGCGGATTTAGATCCCAAAATTGAAGCTCATGAGAGGTTGTTTTCCAACAATTTATCTTCAGATGAATTAGAAAATTTGAATAATTTATTAGAAAAATACAGAACAATTTAACTTAAAAAAAATGAGCGATTTTATTACCAATCAAAAATGGCGTTATGCTACGAAAAAGTTTGATGCTTCCAAAAAAATTTCAATTGAAGACTTTGAAACGTTAAAAGAAGCCATTCAATTGAGCACTTCTTCTTATGGCTTACAACCTTATAAAATTTTAATTATTGAAAATCCTGAAGTAAGAGCACAAATTCAACCGGTTGCATGGGGTCAAACCCAAATTGTGGATGCTTCTCACCTATTGGTTTTTGCCAACATCACTAACTTTGGAGAAACTGAAATTGACAATTATATCAATCTAATGGCTGAAACCAGAGGAATTTCTGTTGAAAGTGTGAAAGGTTATGCTGATTTCATGAAAATGAAAATTACAGGTTTACCGGAAGAGCAACGCAATATTTGGACATCTAAGCAAACCTACCTTGCTTTAGCAAACTTAATGAATGCCGCTGCTGAATTAAAAATTGATGTTACACCAATGGAAGGTTTTGAACCTGAAAAAGTGAATGAAATTTTAGGATTACCCGCAAAAGGATTGAACGCCTCTTTATTAGCCACAATCGGATATCGTCATGAAGATGATGCTACGCAACATTACGCAAAAGTGCGTAAACCAATTAACGAATTATTTATCAATTTATAATCAATAACTTTAAAACTAGTAAACAATGAGAAATTTAAAAACAATTGTATTAGCATTATTTGTAGTAGCTACCACATTAACAGCTACTGCACAAAACAAAAAAATCAACCTTGAAAAAAGCAAAATCACTTGGGTTGGAAAGAAAGTAACCGGTCAACATGACGGTACCATCAACTTTAGCTCAGGAACGTTGGTTTTTGAGAAAAATAAACTAAAAGGTGGTTCTTTTGTGGTAGATATGAATTCTATTGTAGTGGCTGACTTAGCCGCCGGAAAAGGAAAAGAAAAATTAGAAGGTCACTTAAAGGCTGATGATTTTTTTGGAGTAGATAAATTTGGCACTGCTACTTTAGATTTCAAAAAAATTGCAGCAAAAGGAAGCGATATCTATACCGTTACGGCTGATTTAACCATCAAAGGAAAAACATTGCCTGTAACTTTTGACCTTGCTATTGGTGCAGGTACGGCTAGAACATCATTCAAAGTAGACAGAACAAAATATGACATCAAATACGGTTCAGGTTCGTTCTTTGATAATTTAGGAGACAAAGCAATCGATGACAATTTCGAATTGACGGTTACCTTAGTTTACTAATCATAAATGGGAAAAATTGCTGGAAATCCTGATGCAAAAGTGTCAGGATTTTTTTTGCTTTTTAGCCTAATTTATTGCTACTTTTACTTTTCCAATTTTCACTATGAAAAAAGTAGTCATCATCGACAATTACGACAGTTTTACCTATAATTTAGTCCACTATTTAGAGGATTTAAATTGCCAAGTTACCGTTTATCGGAATGATGAATTTGAATTGGAAGAGTTACAACCCTTTGATAAAATCTTGCTTTCTCCAGGACCGGGTTTGCCTTCTGAGGCTGGTTTACTAAAGCAAGTCATTACTACGTATGCCACTTCAAAAAGTATTTTAGGTGTTTGTTTAGGACTTCAAGCAATAGCAGAGGTATTTGGTGGTCATTTACTTAATTTAAATAAAGTCCATCACGGAAAATCTTCAGAAATCACTATTGTATCTAAAGATGAACTTTTCCATAATTTACCCAAAAAAATCCAAGTAGGACGTTACCATTCTTGGGTGATGAATCCTGATACCATTCCGGATGTTTTGGAAGTAACTTCGATTGATGAAGAACAACATATTATGTCCATCAAACACAAACATTTAGATGTTAAAGGCGTGCAATTCCATCCGGAAAGTATTTTAACACCGGACGGGAAAGTGATATTAGAGAATTGGATAAGTCAATAATTAAACAAGTAATAAAGAGCTGTTAATAAACACAATCATTCAAACTTTACGATTAACTTTATAAAAACTTTTATTATGAATTACCCGTAGTGCATTATAAAAAAAGTTGCTCAAAACACTAAAAATTAGTACATTGTATTGACTACCAATCAAATACAATTATGAGCAACCTTGAAGCAAGTTACAAATTAATTTTCAAAGAATTAAGTAAAATTTCAGACGCAGAA
>CALRRY020000013.1:0-71481 GCA_943370635.1 Variovorax paradoxus | reverse complement strand
TAGTTGAACTTGGGTTAGCTGTTGGATTACTTGCAGTAGCTGAGCTTAATCCTGCTGCTGGCGACCATGCATAGGTATGACCTGCCTCAGCTGTTTCTCCTATTACTGCACCATTTGGATTCGCTACACAAGTTTTGGTAAACGCTGTTCCAGCATTAACAGTTGGCAATGGGTTTACAATTACTGATAAAGAGCCAGCAGGCAATGTGTAATTTACAATTAATTTTGGAGAGTTAGTACTGTTAGAATAACCGAAAAAATTGTATATTGCTGTTCCTCCTCTTGCTAAACCCATAGCTATGTATCCGGGAGATGCAAATCTAGATTGAATATCTGCAACTGCAGTTGCATTTAAAGAGAGATTTAAAACTCCAGTATTAGACCATATTTCTCTACTGTAGTTTGTACCACTATTTTGAGCTCCAATAGTACTAAATAATGTAGCTGCAGTCGATGTTACTGGATCTACATTTCCTAATGGCTTTACATCATTGGCAGCACCACTTAACGTAGGGGAATTATTATTGGTAAGAGTTAAAGTAGAAGACGTAATTGTTGAACCAGCAGGAATTGCTGATAAAGGAAATTTAATAAATCCTCTTCGCTCACCTGAACCACTATTTGATTGAATACCGTCATTCGTCTTAACTGAACTTGTAACGAAACCCGTATTATTGATTTCATTTAAGGGTGAAATTGTATTCTGAAACGCAGAAATTCCAGCAGAAACTCCACAAGAATTACTTGCTTGCACCGTAATATTACCTATTCCGGCACCTCCAGCAGTTGCTGTTATCGAGGTTGATCCTTGTCCTGAAACTATACTCCAACCAGATGGAACTGTCCAAGTATAATTGGTAGCATTAGATACTGCCTCTATACTATAAACTAATGAATTCTCATTAACACAAACAGAATTAGAACCTGTAATAGCACCAACAGCAGGCGGTGGAGCATTTACCGTAATTGAAATTGTATAAACAATACTTACAAAACCGTAAGTACTATTCTTCACAGTTAGATCACCATTGTAAGTACCTGCTGGTAAGTTAGCTGGCAATGAAATTGTAATAGGACTACCAGATAAATCCGCGTCAGTTATATCAGCAATACCAGAGGCAAAATCAATGCTGTATTGATTTGGGCAACCAGAGGTTCCTGAGTATGCCAAAGTTACATTTTGCGCCGAGGCACTAAAACATGCAGTAGCTGTTGAATTTGTTAGAGTAATAGTTGGATTATTTGGTAAAGTATATGTTACAATAACCAATCCGTTGGCTCCTGAACCACCACCATTTTCGCCGCCGCCGCCGCCGCCGCCTGGAAATCCTCCGTTACCGCCGACAAGTCCATTATCCGCACCGCCGCCGCCGCCGCCACCTAAGGCGTTAGATGAACCATTAGCACCGTTTCCTCCGTTTCCACCGGTTCCACCGGTTCCTCCTGAGTTATTATTTCCTCTACCTCCATTACCACCAACATTACTAGCTCCATTTGCTCCGGCTGCTCCATTTCCATTTGGACCAGCAGCACCGCCACCGCCGCCTCCAACGTCATCCGTATTATTTCCATTACCTCCAGCTCCACCACTTGAGGTAGTACCATTTGTTACACCGCTTGTAGTGGCAGTTCCTCCAGTTCCTCCACCAGTTGTGGAATTTGTTCCTCCAGTTCCTCCATTTGCAACTACAAGCGTTGAACCAAAAGTAGATGCAGTACCATTATTATTCATAGTACCACCAGTACCGACTGTGACTGAATATTCTCCTGAAGCATTTGTAATTGTACCTTTAGCGTAACCGCCGCCGCCGCCGCCTTTTCCACCACCATTTGAGTCTCCATCACGACCACCACCGCCGCCGCCCCAAGCTTCAACAGTAAGACTGGTAACACAGCTGGGAACGGTAAAAGTTTCGTTTGAAGTGAAAGTTGTACTAAATGTACTACCAGGAGTAAACGACGGCTTCAATGCTAATATAAAACCACCCATTGTTCTTGGGTTGGTATTAGGGGTGCATTGGAAACCAGCATCTCCAGTTGGACCAGCTGTTTGTTTCAGTGCCCAAGCACAACCAAGTGCAACGTTATCGCTGTTTCCCGGATTTGATCCTACATCATACAATTCAACGAGTGATTGTGATGATGGACTTGATGCGTTCCAAGAAGTAAAGTTTGTATTTAAGGTTGTAGTAATTCTAGAGCAATTACCAAAAATTAAGACCGCGGTATTCGGCGTTTGGGTTGTTATCGAAGGAATTCCAGAGGTTGTTGTTGTACTCTCAGTATACCAACTTGAAGGCAGTGACACATCAAAAGGATTTGACACATCTACACCGGAAAAAGCCACAATTGCACCAGCAGCTGCAGAGGAACCTGCAGTTACAGTGAACGTGTAATTTGCGGGCTCTGAAGTTGTGGCTATTTTATACAATAAGGTAGCTCTACCTCTACTTAAAGTTGTCCCTGCAATGGGTGTCCAATCTGAACTCGAAGCAGTAGCTTGGGTCGCATCTCGAAAGTTACCGATGTTGGCAATCATGATATCACCTGCCACCACACCTGTTGGTCTGTTGACAGTTACCGTTGCAGAAGTACTTGTGCCGGTTGTGGCAATACCTCTTTGTGCTATCTGACCCCACGAGCTACTTGCGCTCAGCAGAAAGACTAGTAAAAATACCGCCGAGCAGCACGATCGCTGCAGGCGGGTAATCTTAATAAAAAGATTGTTAGTTATTTGTTTTTTTGTTTTCATAACACATTTAATTAATTAAAATTTAGATTTGGTTTCATTTTAATAACTGGTTAATTAATACTTGATTTTAAGGGGTAAAATTATAACGCTAATTATTTTTAAATGGCATTTTTTCGATGAAATATAAATAAACTCGTTAAAGTTCAACTTGTTCACTTGAAGTGCAAAAATACTCGATGAATGACACTTAAATTACTGGTTACAATACAGTTAAAATTAGATTACGGGGGTAAAAAAATAGCTTTTTTGTTCATTTTTCATCTTTTTTTTGTTTTTATTTAATTTCTTTTCTAACTTAAGATTTCGAAAATTCGAAACAGTTGTTTAAAACTCCAATAAACATTATATCTCTTTCATCTTTACGAGTTTTCTTTTTTAGTTTGACTTTACTGTTTACTATTAGTATTTAATTTTACAGTCCGTTTTCTTTTTCTTCTTTATTGTTTTATTTTTTAATCTCCTAAATAACCATTCACTTCTTAAAACATATTCTGTTTATTAAAGTTTAATTTCCATTAAAAACACCATGCAAATAAATATACTTTATTAATACCAACCAAATTTTTTATCGATAAAATGCATATTTATACCGTTTATTTACACTTTTTAATATTTTTTGTAGTATTTTTATTTCTTTTTAAAGTATTTAAAATTCAATGGTTATAAATTTCATGCTTTTTGCATAATTAATGGTATTTTTCAAAGTTTTGATTTGTCGTCATCCTCTGTTTATGACATCCATTATTTAAATAACATAAAAAAACTAGTTTCAGATTTCTTGATATTTGAAAAAAGAATATCTTTAAGAAACGATATGTCTTGACTTGTTTATAATAATGTAAACATTGAATTATACCCGAGCCAAAGGCAAACAAGCGAATTAAACGCTAAAAAGGAAAAAACAAAAAGATTACAAACCCTGTTATATGAATTCAAAAATACAGATGACGTGTAAAAACTTTATTTTCTAAATTATTTAGATTAGTTGATGATTAAATGAAATTACGCAAAGTCTCTCGAATGTTTTAAAACTAAAATTTTTGTAAAGACTACTAGTTTAAAACTAATCAATAACGCAATAAATTTGTATTCAACTAAAATATTTACAACTAAAAATTAATCTGGTATAAAAATGTATTAGGGAAGTTATTAGTTTTTTAAAATATCACATTTTTTTGTTTTTTGTTATATTCAGCAATTAAATTGCTTATCCTATTTTCAGCATTTACTTTTGACAAAAAAGTAAAATGAAAACAGAACAATTACTACAAGCCGCTACTCAATTTGGTAGTCCACTATTCGTATACAATAGCGAAAAAATTGAATCGCAATACAATCGTTTAGTCAACGCTTTTTCAAAAATAGAACGATTGCAAATTAATTATGCGGTAAAAGCCTTATCCAATATATCTGTTTTAAAATATTTTCACAAATTAGGTTCGGGTTTAGACACGGTTTCGCTGCAAGAAGTGCAATTGGGTTTAGCGGCAGGTTTTGAACCGAATCGAATCATTTATACACCCAACGGCGTTTCCATCGATGAAATTGAAGAAGTGGCAACTTTGGGCGTTCAAATCAACATTGATAATCTCTCCATTTTAGAACAATTCGGAACCAAACACCCGACTGTTCCGGTTTGCATCCGAATCAATCCGCACGTGATGGCAGGTGGAAACACGAATATTTCAGTAGGTCATATCGACAGTAAATTCGGAATTTCTATTCATCAATTGCCGCATTTGTTGCGAATCATCGAAAACACGCACATGCACATCAACGGAATTCATATGCACACCGGTTCCGATATTTTAGATATCGATGTGTTTTTGTACGCAGCTGAAATTCTCTTTGAAACCGCAAAAAACTTCAAAACACTTGATTTTATCGACTTTGGTAGCGGATTCAAAGTTCCGTACAAAAAAGACGATATCGAAACCAATGTGGAAGAATTGGGTAAGAAATTATCCAAACGTTTCAATCAATTTCAAGCTGAATACGGTCGACCTTTGACATTAGCATTCGAACCGGGCAAATTTCTAGTGAGCGAATCCGGTTATTTCTTAGCCAAAGTAAATGTAGTAAAACAAACTACTTCCACCGTTTTTGCTGGAATTGATAGTGGATTTAATCACTTAATTCGACCGATGCTGTATGGATCCTATCATCTCATTGAAAACATTTCCAACCCAAAAGGTAAAGAACGATTTTATTCTGTTGTAGGTTATATCTGTGAAACCGACACATTCGCCAACAACCGCAGAATTTCAGAAATAAAAGAAGGCGATATTTTGTGTTTCAGAAATGCCGGAGCGTATTGTTTTTCGATGGCATCTAATTATAATTCACGCTTCCGTCCGGCAGAAGTACTTTGGTATGAAGGAAAAGGACAATTGATTCGCGAAAGAGAAAACATGGAAGATATTTTGAGAAATCAGATTGAAATTACGTTTTAGACAAAAAAGAACTTTATTTATGAACAACTTACACCTGACAGGTTTTGAAAACCTGTCAGGTGTCTATTATTAAACAATAGCCATCGAAATAGATAAAAGTCGTTATTCATCAATTTTTTGACCGCTAATTAATACTAAATTAACGCTTTTCTTATTTCCTTTTTTTACATTTGGAAAAATTTAATGCACAATGAACAGAAGGAATTTTTTCAAAAACGGCTCAATGGTTACGTTGGGTGCAGCGTTATCTAATCCGCTTGAATCATTGCTTTTATCCCCGGAAGTAGCAACTACTCAAAAAGGTAAAAAAGCCAAAAACATCATCCTATTGGTGAGTGACGGAATGAGTTCAGGCACGTTGAACATGGCGGATATTTACTTGAATCGTTTGCACGGAAAAGGTTCCAATTGGTTGAATTTGTATCGGGATAATTTAGTGAGCCGATCGTTGATGGACATGGCTTCTGCTTCTTCTATCGTGACCGATTCTGCCGCAGCCAGTTCTTCTTGGGGAAGTGGGTTTCGCGTGAAAAACGGTGCGTTGAATGTTGGTGTAAACGGGGAAGAATATTTACCGATTTGGCAAAAGTTTAAAAAAGCAGGTAAAATGGCAGGATGCGTAACTACCGTTCCGATCACTCATGCCACTCCCGCCGGATTTTGTGTGAACAGTAAAAGCCGAAATAGTCAAGCAGATATTGCGGAAAGTTACTTGAATTTGAATTTTGATGTCATGATGGGTGGCGGTCAACAATATTTTGATGCCGGTTCACGAAAAGATAAAAAAGACATGTATGCTGCTTTTCAATCGCAAGGTTATCAAGTAGTCAAAACCCGAACGGAAATGCAGGTCGCTTCTCATGATAAGCCTTTATTGGGCGTGTTTTTTGAAGACGGACTTCCCTACTCGATTGATAGAGAAAATATTAAAGATTTGGGCAATTCCGTTCCGACTTTGGCAGAGATGACACAAAAAGCCATTGATTGCATGAAAACTCACAAAAACGGTTTTGTGTTGCAAGTAGAGGCCGGAAAAGTAGATTGGGCCGCACATGCCAATGACATTGCCGGTTTATTATTTGACCAAATTGCTTTTGATGAAGCGGTAAAAGTAGCCATTGATTTTGCTCAAAAAGACAAAGAAACATTGGTTATCATTACTACTGACCACGGCAATGCCAATCCGGGATTGATTTATGGGAAAAACGTAAACGACCATTTTGACCATGTACGAAAGTTTAAACACACCAATGAATGGATTTTGAATGGAATTACCCCTGAATCTTCAATGGCTCAAGTAAAAGAACGAATTGAATTTGCCAATGGATTTGCGTTGACTGATGAGGAAGCCAAAACAATTATGGGTTATTATTCCGGCTTAGAGAAAAAAGATGATGGTTTATACAATTATAAAAACTTACCGTATAAAGCGTTTGCAGAAATGCAAAAGAGTCACACTTCTGTGGGTTGGATTAGCATGGATCACTCAGCAGATTTCACTGAATTGGCAATGTTTGGTCCGGGTAGTGAAAAACTGAAACCGTTTATCAAAAATACTGATTTACATTATTTTATGTTACAAGCAGCGGAGGTAGAAAATAAATTTTAAGGTTCTTATTACGCTATTAATTCACAAAAAAACACAGTCTAGAAACTGTGTTTTTTTATTTAATTTTCCATTTTCCTTCTCTCTCTCTCTTTTTTAATCAACATCAATTCCCGACTCGTTTGTCCGGCTACTGAGGTATTTTCTTCTGCTCTGCGAATTAAGTACGGCATCACGTCACGCACCGGTCCGAAAGGCAAATATTTGGCTACATTATATCCATTTGAGGCTAAATTATAGCTAATGTTATCACTCATGCCATACAATTGACCGAACCAAATGCGTTGGTCGTTGGGAGCAATTCCCCTGGTATTCATCAACTCCATTAATTTATAGGAACTCAATTCGTTGTGCGTTCCCGCAAAAATGGCCATTCTATCAATGTTATCAATCATATAGGCAACTGTTGTATCATAATTATCGTCTGAGGCTTGTTTAGAAGCACAAATTAGGGTGGGATATCCCATTTCTTCTGCCCGTTTGTTTTCTTTTTCCATGTAGGCACCGCGAACGAGTTTCATACCAATATAAAATCCTTCTGCAGTAGCTTCTTGGTGAATTTTTTTCAAATAGTCTAAGCGATCCCAACGGTACAATTGCAAGGTATTGAATACAATAGGTTTTTGTTTGTTGTATTTTTTCATCATGGTCAAAGCCAAATCATCGGCAGCATCTTGCATCCAACTTTCTTCTCCATCAATTAACAATGGAACATCATTTTCAAACGCTTTTTGGCATACTTCTTCATAGCGTGCTACAACTCTATTCCATTCGGTTTGTTCTGACTCAGTTAACGCTTCTTTTCTTCCTACTTTTTCATACAATGCAAATCGACCAAAACCGGTAGGTTTGAACACCGCAAACGGAATCGAAGCCTTATCTTTTGCAAAATCGATAATTTTCAACGTTTTAGCCAAAGCGGCATCAAACTGGTCTTCTTCTTCTTTACCTTCCACAGAATAATCTAAAACTGAACATACTTTTTTGGTGTACATTTTTTCCATTACCGGTAGGCAATCATCTTCACTCACTCCACCACAAAAATGGTCAAAAACAGAGGCTCTAATTAATCCTTCCACAGGTAAATGAGCTTTAAGGGCAAAATTTGTTACCGCTGTTCCAATGCGAACAAGTGGCTCACTATCAATCATTTTGAACAAAAAATAAGCTCTGTCTAATTCCGTATCACTTTTTAAAGAAAAAGCAATTTGTGTATTATCGAATATTTTTTCCATGTTTTATTGAAAATAATGTAGCAAAGATAAGTAGTTTTTGAGATTTTTCTAAACTTCAACTATTTAAAAAAAGCATAAAAAAAGAGCTGTCAATTTGACAACTCTTTTCCTGATTTTATAAATTGTGCTTATTTTAATCCTACGAAAGAACCGTTTGTAACTTCAACAATAGTTCCATCGCTATTCGATCCTGAGAAGCTAAAAGTACCTTTTACTAAAGTAGCTGTAACTTCCGTAATGGTCATGGTACCGGATGTTGCAGTCATTTCAACATCTGTAACACCATTGGTGTATCGAGCACCATAACTTTCAATATTCGAAGGTTCATCTGTAATATCATGAGTTCCCACAACAGGAGTAAGTGGCATATACAACACAATTTGAAATGGTTGGTCTTCTAGAAACACATTATAGTTGATTGCTTTAGCCAACGAATTAATCGTTTCAGGGTCTGGATTGTTATACGTTGTTCCTCCACTAGTAAACTTGATAAACAAGTCAGAAGGATTGTTTGAATTGTTGTTTGAATCATCATCACTACTACATGCGATATTGAACATTAAACCTACCATTAGTAAAGAAGTTACTAAAAACTTAATCGTACTTTTCATTTTGTTTTTTTTAAAATTTTGGCAAATGTAGTTTATTATCTTGAATAGATTGAAAAATTCAGATATAAAACGATTTTTTGACTTTAACATCGAATACTACAATATGTAATTGAATCCAATTATTTTCACTTATTTTGCAATTACAAGACATTTTAAATTTTCTGAACAATGCATCCAATCTCAGCCGGTAATCATTCTATTTATTTTAATAAACAAGTGTATTCCTTTTTGGAGACATACATACATGAAAAAAAGTATTCCAATGTGTTTATTTTAGTTGATTCCAATACCAGTGAACATTGTTTGTCGTATTTCTTGTCATCGCTTGTTGTTGAAATCCCATTGGAAATTATTGAGTTGGAACCGGGTGAAGAACACAAAACCATTTCTACATGTCTAGAAGTATGGCAAACGTTAATAGAGTTAGGTGCCGACCGAAAAACCTTGCTGATCAATTTAGGTGGTGGAGTTGTTACTGATTTAGGCGGATTTGTGGCTTCCACTTTTAAGCGAGGAATTGATTTTATCAATATACCCACTTCCTTATTAGGTATGGTAGATGCGGCGATTGGAGGAAAAAACGGTGTTGATTTGGGACCGTTAAAAAACCAAATCGGAGTGATAAATCCTCCACAAGCGGTTTTGGTTGATACTGATTTTTTGGCCACTTTACCGCAAAATCAAATGCGTTCAGGTTTGGCTGAAATGTTGAAACACGGATTAATTTATGACCGAAGTTACTGGGAAAAATTTAACGATTTAAGTCAATTGGATTATACTGATTTAGATGAATTGATTTATCGATCCATTGAAATTAAAAACGAAATTGTACTTCAAGATCCAACCGAAAACGGTATCCGAAAAGCGTTAAATTTCGGGCACACGTTGGGTCATGCGATTGAAAGTTATTTTCTGGAAAGTGAAGAAAAAAATTCGCTTTTGCATGGCGAAGCCATTGCCGCCGGAATGGTTTTAGAAGCCTATCTTTCTTACGAAAAACAATTACTGACTAGGGAAGATTATAGAGAAATCAAAAGATTCCTATTATCACTTTATGAACCAATTGATTTTTCAGAAAAAGACATGGAAGAAATCTTAAAAAATTTAATTCACGATAAAAAAAATGAATATGGTAAAATTCAATTTGCTTTATTAGACGGAATTGGAGGAATTAGTTTAAATCAATATTTTGAAAATCAGCAAATTATCGCTGCATTTGACGATTATAAAAACTAACATTTTTTTTAAGTTTTGGTTTGGAATTGGCTCATTTTATTTTTTACATTTGTCCCTATGAAAAACATCCAAACTAAAAAGGGTTTTGAAGCCTCTTATCCTAGCGATAACGAGTCTTTTCATCGGTTTTTAAAAAATTCTGTTTCTACTGCAGCTTTTTTACCTTTTGAATGTACAGAAAACACCAATCGTTTTCATGAAAAATTGCCGATTATTTTCGCTAATATCAGAGTTTGAAAAGCAGATTAAGATGGTTCACTTATTTTTTAATCTAATTTTTTAAACAAACGAATGAATACTAAATATTACGACTTAATCAATCAGACTTTTTATTTTCCACAAGAAGAATTTACGTTAAATAAAGATAATTTACAGTTTCATCAAATTGACTTGATGAAATTAGTAGAGCAATATGGTACGCCTTTGAAGTTTACTTATTTGCCACAAATTACCAACAACATCAATCGTGCTAAAGGCTGGTTTAGAAAAGCCATGGAAAAAAACAAGTACGATGCCAAATATTACTATTGTTATTGTACCAAAAGTTCTCATTTCAGTTTTATCATGAATGAGGCGTTTAAAAACAATATTCATATTGAAACTTCTTCTGCTTTTGATATTAATATTGTTGAAAATTTAATGGCCGAAGGAAAAATCAATAAAAACACGTATGTGGTTTGTAATGGTTTTAAAAGAGAACAATACATTGACAATATCGCTCGATTAATCAATAACGGTCACAATAAAACCATACCGGTAATTGACAATTTTGAGGAATTGGATTTACTTCAGGAAAAAATTGACGGAAAGTTTAAAATAGGAATTCGAATTGCTGCAGAAGAAGAGCCTAAGTTTGAATTTTATACATCCCGCTTAGGAATTGGTTACAAAAACATCCTTCCTTTTTACCGTAAACAAATTGAAGAAAACAAAAAAGTGGAGCTAAAAATGTTGCACTTTTTCATCAATACCGGTATTCGCGACACGGCCTATTACTGGAATGAGTTGTTGAAATGTATGAAAGTATATGTTTCATTGAAAAAGGAATGTCCAACGCTCGACAGTTTGAACATTGGTGGCGGTTTCCCGATTAAAAATTCATTGGCGTTTGAATATGATTATCAATACATGATTGATGAAATCATCAATCAAATCAAAATTTCCTGTGAAGAAGCAGAAGTAGATGTACCGAATATATTCACAGAATTTGGTTCATTTACAGTAGGAGAAAGCGGTGGAGCCATTTATCAAGTGTTGTACCAAAAACAACAAAACGACCGTGAAAAGTGGAACATGATAGATTCCTCATTCATCACTACTTTACCGGATACTTGGGCGATTAACAAACGTTTTGTAATGTTAGCCATAAACAGATGGAATGATACCTATGAGCGAGTTTTACTTGGTGGTTTGACGTGCGATAGCGACGATTATTATAATTCTGAACAAAACATGAATGCGGTATATTTACCAAAATACAACAAAGAAAAGCCGTTGTACATTGGTTTTTTCAACACCGGAGCGTATCAGGAAACCATAGGAGGATTTGGCGGTTTGCACCATTGTTTGATTCCGCAACCCAAACATATTTTGATTGATCGGGATGAAAACGGGATTATTGCTACCGAGGTATTTTCAGAGCAACAAAATGCGGACGATGTGTTGTCTATTTTAGGGTATAACAAAAAATAACAAAATTCAACAAAAAGAGTTTTTCGTTTCAGAAAAATAGTTTTTCTTTGAAGCGGGTTACGAAATAATAATAATATACGAACAAAATGAGTAAAGGACCTATCAGTCAATTTATTGAAAAACATTATCTTCACTTTAATGCTGCCGCTTTGGTTGATGCTGCCAAAGGGTATGAGCAACATTTGCTTGAAAACGGAAAAATGATGATTACCTTAGCCGGTGCAATGAGTACAGCAGAGTTGGGAAAATCATTAGCAGAAATGATTCGTCAAGATAAAGTACACATTATTTCGTGTACCGGAGCAAACTTAGAAGAAGATATCATGAATTTGGTCGCTCACAACTCGTACAAAAGAGTACCCAACTACCGCGATTTAAGTCCACAAGAAGAATGGGATTTATTGGAAAACCATTACAACAGAGTTACGGATACGTGTATTCCTGAAGAAGAAGCCTTCAGAAGATTACAATCCCATTTATATGACATTTGGCACAATGCTGATTCAAAAGGTGAACGTTATTTTCCGCATGAATTTATGTACCAAATGATTAATTCAGGTGTTTTAGAGCAATATTACGAAATTGACCCAAAAGACTCTTGGATGGTTGCCGCGGCAGAAAAAAACCTTCCCATTGTTGTGCCCGGTTGGGAAGACAGTACCATGGGTAATATTTTTGCTTCCTATTGCATCAAAGGAACATTTAAACCTACCACCATGAAAAGTGGTATTGAATACATGATGTGGTTGGCCGATTGGTACACCAAAAATTGTTCAGGAAAAGGAGTTGGATTTTTCCAGATTGGTGGTGGAATTGCAGGTGACTTCCCTATTTGTGTGGTTCCGATGTTGTATCAAGATATGGAAATGCACGATGTACCGTTTTGGAGTTATTTTTGCCAAATTTCCGATTCTACCACAAGTTATGGGTCTTATTCGGGAGCCGTTCCGAATGAAAAAATCACTTGGGGTAAATTAGACATCACCACTCCCAAATTTATTGTAGAATCAGATGCTACCATTGTAGCCCCCTTAATCTTTGCTTACTTACTTGATTTATAACAGATTTTTTTATGAGAAGAATTATTGTTGACTATGCTAAACTAACGAATGACATTTTATCTTTATTGGTAGAAAAGTTTCCGGAAGGATATGAAGATTCAGACATCATCCGTTTCAAGAACGCTCAAAATGAATTAATTGAGGCTGTAGAAGTACGAACTGAGGATACTATTTATTTAGTGAAAGTCAGTAAAAAATTAGCTACCCGAATTGAAAACTTTGAAGAAGATGATGATTTGGATGTAGAAGTAGAAACGATTGCACCGGTAAAAGGATTAGACCTTGATGAAGATGTAGACGAAGTGGATGTAGATGAAGAAGACGATGATGCTCCCTCAGATGATGATGCTGAAATTGATTTATTAAAAGATGCCGGCGGTTCTGACGACGATGATGATGATGAAGACGATTTTGATGATAAACCATCAGATGACGACGAAGACGAAGACGAATATTAAGATAAAAGGAGCAAATTGCTCCTTTTTTTTATAGATACCGCTCTCTAATTACCTTTTGGTGATGCAATTGATGTCCAATAATAATAAAACCCAATGCCTTAACAGATATTTTTTTTCAGAGGCCATGCCAATTTGTTTGAATTGTTCTTCTGAAAATGAAGCGAACAAAAAAAGCGTTGCTTTTCTTACGGCTTTAAACTCTTCGCATAAATCATGAAAGGAACGTTGATTTGCAAAAGCGGTTTGAGCGTAATCATCTTCTTCAAAACCGGAAAGCGGTGTTTGGTCTTTTCGGGCAAACCGAAGAGCACGATAAGCTAAAATACGTTCTGTATCGATTAAATGTTGCATGATATCTTTGATGGTCCATTTTCCGGGTGCGTAACTATACTCCTGCTTTTCTTGTGGAATATTCATCAAAAATGTTTCAAAATCTTGAATTGTAGTTTCAAGTCCATCGATTAATTCCAAATCGTCAACCAATTGCAAATAAGTTGAAAAATAAGGAGCGTATTCATTCGTTTGTAATTCAGCTACTTTCATATTTAGTTTAGGATGTAAATTTTATTTTTAAAAGATACTAAGCCGAATTTCGACTTGCGTTAATGTTCCCAAACAAGGAACGGGTGACTAATTTTTCATATACTTCCAACAAATCCGGTTTAGTTGTCCCCTTTCTGATTTCGTTGATTTTGATTAAAGCATACTGTTGAATGGTCAATAAAGGAAGAACAATTTGCTCTCTGATTTGAATGGACGCCTTCCCGTCAGGATAATTTTCCATTAATTCCTGATAACCGGATAATTTAAGCAATAATCGTTTGGTTGCTAAAAATTCATCATAGATAATTTGCCAAAATTCTCCAAATTCCTCATCTTTTTGCATGTAAGCCGTTAAAGGAAAGAATGATTTGCATAATGCCATCATACTGTTTTCGATGAGCGTTTTAAAAAATAAGGAGTTTTTGTATAAATCGATTACTTTATCCCATTGATTGGTTTTTTCAAAATGCTGCAATGCCGTTCCCAAGCCAAAAAATCCGGGTACATTTTGCTTGAGTTGACTCCATGAACCTACGAAGGGAATGGCTCTTAATTCTTCAAAAACCAGTTGTTCACTTTTGTTTCGTTTGGATGGACGGCTACCAATGTTGGTTTTTGCATAATAATTCAGCGTACTCATTTTTTCCAAATAAGGAATAAATTTGGGATGTTGCTTAAATTGTAAGTACTTTTCATAACTCAACACCGATAATTGTTCTACAACCTTTCTATCTTGATCAGAAAGTTGGTTATTCACTTTGCTGAACAATTGATTGGTAGCACCGGCACTCAGCAAATTTTCGAGATTGTAGCGGCAGGCATCCAATGTACCAAAATTAGAACTGATGGTTTGTCCTTGTACCGTAACTTGAATTTGGTTATTTTCTATCGAAGGCCCTAATGAAGCATAAAATTGATGTGTTTTTCCGCCACCTCTTGCCGGCGGACCACCTCTACCATCAAAAAAGAGCACTTTTATACCGTATTTTCTTGACATGGCCGTGAGCGATTCTTTTGCTTTGTAAATGCTCCAATTGGCCATTAAATAGCCTCCATCTTTAGTACCGTCTGAAAAACCTAACATTACCGTTTGCACATTATTTCTGGATTCCAAGTGCTTTTTGTAAGCAGAATTAGCATACAATTGTTCCATAATCACATCAGCATGCTGCAAATCATCTACTGATTCAAATAAAGGCACGATATCAACTGTTGGATTTTGCCAACCGCACAAATGGAACATCGACAAGGTTTCCATTACATTTAGAGCACTTTCGTTGTTGCTGATAATGTAACGATTACTTCCTAACTCACCATTTTTTTGTTGAATCGTTTTCATAGCATGAATGGAACCTATGGTAGATTTTGTCATTTCATTTTCAACCTCATTTTCAGTTAGATTACCGTTTAAATGGGATAAAATTTCAATTTTTTCTATTTCCGATAGTGACTCATAATTTGGTGGAAAAACGTCCATTTTTTGGACAATTTCTTCAAAAACTTGTCGGTGAATTTTACTGTTTTGACGAATATCTAATGTAGCAAAATGAAAACCAAATGCCGCAAGTTTATTCAACAACAAATCAATTTCATCCAGATAAAGCGATTGATGATGTTCAATAACCCGTTTTTTGATTTCTTGTAAAGTTTCTTCAAAGGCTTGAATGGTGATAAAAATTTCTCCTTGCGAATAAAAAACTGAGCGATACAGTTTGTGTTCTATCTCTGCCAAAAGCGTATCAACCCCCTTAAACGTTAGCTTTCTTTTCAATTTTCGGATATCAGAATAATAACATTTTAAAATAGAAGTCCTGAGTCGATCAGCCACTTTTAGCGTAATTTCAGTCGTTACAAATGGATTTCCATCTCTATCACCACCCGGCCAAAACCCCAGATTGACAATCGATTTTGGCATTTCGTGGTGCTTATAAATGTTTTTGTGCAAGTACTGTAGCATATCACCAATAGTGCTGTAAAACACATTTTCTAAATACCAAATCAAACTGACCGCTTCGTCAAAAGGGGTTGGTTTTTCTTTTTTGATGAATGGTGTTTTGCCCAACTGAGCCAATAATTCTTTGATTTGAACCAGATTGTTGACCCGAATCGCTTCTGTTAAATCGGTTATGATTCCCAAAACCGAACCCGGATAAAACTGTGTAGGATGAGCGGTTAACACTGTTCTAACTTGAAAATCATTTAAAAATTGCACTAACTCTTGATTTTTGGATCGCTGATCTGCTTTTTCTTTCATATCGCGAATCGAACCTCTTCCTTCCATATTATTCACAATTGGAAAAGCGGCATCTTCAATTGCATCAAACAATACAATTTGACGTTCAACGTATTGAATAAAACGAAACATCAAATCTAGTTTAACTTGCTCGGTGGGATTTTCAAGGTATTTTGTTGCGAACGTTTCTACAATTTCTTTTGGACTTACTCCATTTTTAAATCCATTTTCGCACACTTCAGAAAACAAAGGCAGTAAAACACCCGTATTATCAATTTCATCAAATGGCAATGTGATAAATACACTATTGAATAGTTTGTATTTGAGCCAAACATGTTGATTGAATCGTTCTATTTTAGGAAGTGAGTACATTTTTTGTTTACTAATTTACGATTTTATTTGTAAGCTTACAAAAACGACATAAAAAAACCCTCTCGTTGCGGAGAGGGCTATATTTTCATGCTTCAAATTACATGTTTTTAAAAATGGTGTGCATCAAACGTTTTTTGTCATTGATGCTTTCTTCAAGAGAAATCATCGTTTCTGTACGATAAACTCCCTCGATATCATCAATCATAAAGATGACATCCTTTGCGTGTTTGGTATCTTTGGCTCTGATTTTACAAAAGATATTGAATTTACCTGTTGTAACATGTGCAACCGTTACATACGGAATATCATTAATTCTTTCCAACACAAACTTAGTTTGAGAAGTATTGTTCAAAAACACTCCCACATAAGCGATAAATGAATAGCCTAATTTTTCATAATCCAAGGTCAATGAAGAACCCATAATAATTCCTGCATCTTCCATCTTTTTTACACGTACGTGCACTGTTCCGGCAGAAATCAATAACTTTTTAGCGATGTCTGTAAAAGGAACTCTTGTGTTGTCAATTAACATATCAAGAATTTGATGATCCACTTCATCTAAACGAAACTTACTCATGGTTTTGTGTTTGTATTAATAATTGTTTACTTCAATTTTCCTCACAAAAGAAATACATTTAATTCAATAAAAAAACGAATTTGTTATTTTTTTAATAAACCATTAACAAATACTTTATTTTTTCCTAAAGAAAAATTCGCTTTTTTACCATTAATCGGAAAATTCCCTTCTTCATCTTCAAATAATGCTTCTTGTGCATCATAATCCACATGCCCAAAAAAATCATCTAAATCTCCAACACTTGCAATGTAGCCTTTGAAAACTACATCATCTCCGTCAATTTCTTCTTTAAATTGTACTGCAAAATTGGTAATTAAATTTGAATTTTCATAATTAATTTTGACATTTCTATAAACAAAATCGAAAAAACAGACATTATTTTGAGGAATTTTTAAATAATTGTCAGTTTTGTTATCAACTATATCGTTTTCGTAAAGTAGTTCAATTGCCTTCAACATACTCACAAAAATAAATTTTCGGGTTACTTCTCTATTATAATCGTTTTGAAAATGTCCCGCTTCAAACAAAACCGTTGGCACTCCCATTTGCTGAAACGTATCTCCAACGCAATTGCGATTATACCCATCATCAAATCGACCAATCTGATTAGGAATATGCTTTTGAAGCTCTTCTACAATACCGGCAATTAGATTAATTGCTTTTTGACGTACATTGTTAATTGCTCTTTCTTCATTATAAGATGGAGCTAAAAACGAAACTGTTGCCGGGTAATTTGTTTTTCCTGCCCCAAAGACAGTTCGTTGATCATGTAAATTGAAACAAAAATCAGGTTTTTCGTCTTTGAACAATTGAAATAAGAGCTGACTTTCGGGTTGGGAGAATTGAAGAAAATCACGATTTAAATCCATTTTATTGGCATTTTCACGTGTATATAGTTCTGCACCATCCGGATTCAACATTGGGACAAAAATGAAAGTGAATGTTTTTTTCCAATCTTGAGCTTCTTTAGTATTGCTTTCTAAAAAATTAAAAAGGTCAAATAAGGCTTTTGTAGTGGTACTTTCGTTTCCATGCATTTGTGACCAAAAAAGCAATTTGATTTTTCCTGAACCTACTTTGTACACATAAATTGGTTTTTGCAAAACAGAATATCCAAAAACAGTCAACTCATTTTTGTTAGAAAAATGTTGAAGAAGTTCCTTAATTTTAGGTAACGTAATGTAACGACCCGAAAGCGAATTTTCTTTATAGGTTTCAAAGCAAGATAGGTAATTCATACTGAAAAATTAGTACAACAAAAGTAAACATCTTTATCGTAACATTTGTAAACAGCTTTCTTTTCTTATTTAAATTACTTTTGTAAACAAATTTTTCAAGCAAAATTCACTTAATTATATTTTAATTATTAATTTATTTATTTCCAATTATTTAAAATAAATTACATGAAGTAATAATTTATATTTATTACTTGGTTTTATAACAGATTACAATTGTAACACTTTCCAAATCACAAATATTAATTACATTTGTAAACGATATTAATTACAAAAAAAAACTATGCAAGACGCGAACGATTTTGTGGAAAAACTAGAAAAGATATTAGCTTATTTTCAGCTGAGTGCTTCCGCTTTTGCCGACAAAATTGGAGTGCAACGTTCAAGTCTTTCTCACCTCCTATCCGGAAGAAACAAACCCAGTTTAGAGTTTGCAGTTAAAGTGGCAGAAACTTTTCCCGAAGTAGATTTATATTGGTTTTTAATGGACAAAGGTTCGTTTCCGAAATCAAATAGCTCGGCTCCCATTACTTCATTTGAAAAGAATAATTTAAAACCGGAAGAAAAAAACAGCAATATCGAACCAAAAAGCAATTTTGTTCCATCATCAAACACTGAAAACATTGACAAAATCATTGTTTTCTACACTAATGGAACATTCACCACGCACCATCCAAAAAAATAAAAGCCTTCACTCAAAAGAGCAAAGGCTTTCAAACCAATAAAACAAACACAAAAAACTATTTTCTATATAAAAAAACAGCAGTACATCCCGGTTCTAGCCTATTCATCATTGGAGAATAGTCACCGCTTGTAGTTGGCACCATATAAGACAGCAATCGTCCGCCACCATTGGCACGCTCTGCTACATAAATCATTTTTATTACGTTATCATATGCTACATCCACAGGATTACCCAACATAGAATTGGGTCCGTAAATGCGGAGTTGTTTATCCATCATAATAGTCCCATTATTGGTCGTTGCATTAAACACACTCTTGAAATTTTTAATAACTACCAATCCACCGTCCACATCAGAAGAAGCCGCACCCACATCTGATAGTACCATCACATCTTCTATAAATGAATAAGCAATACCGTGCGTGCGAATTAAACCTTCGATAGTGACGTTCTTTGTTGGTGTTATGGGTCCTGAATTGTTGGACAAAAAGTTATTAAACACTACCAAATCACTAGTTAGATCAACCACTGTATACAAAGACGTACCATCAAATTGAATTCCCCATAGTTTAAAATCTACCTCAAACGTTTTTTGCAATTGCAATCCGGAAGCCGATTTTTCATAGACAAACAATTTATTCATGTTGCTATTTGAAGCTGCTTGGTCTTGTGCCACCACAATCATATTGTCGGAAGCAGCCATTTCTCTGGCATTAGTGAAGTCGGCTGTGCTCATTCCTGTTAATGTTAATGAACTTGCATTATTCATATATTCTTGTTTGAAATTCCCATATACTTCTAAACGATTATTGGAACGAGATGCTTGGATTAATTGATCTGAACCCGGATGATAATATATTCCGTCAGCATCTGTTGAATTGACCATAAATTGCTTAAAAACCGGCGTTGAAGGAAGTAAATCCGTTACGGAAACCATTCCTGACGTATTACTTGAAGTAAACAACATCAACTCTTTTACTGTTTGTTTGTTATCATCATCACTACATGACAACAATACAACCGAACTAATCCATAATGAAGCAAATAAAAAACTTTTTTTCATCGTATAAAATTTTAAGTGTTATGAAGTCACTTACGATAAAAAAAAGAAAATGGTTTTTAAAAAAGTAAAAAAAAAATTAATCTACATCAAAACTATATTGAGGAATCTTTCCAATTACTCCTTTGTAAAAAGCTTGTAAAACTTTCACATCTTGCTCGTAATTTCCGGTTGGAAAGAAAGGATTACCTAATTTCACTTCTTTTTTACCATAATCAAAAGCGACCGGAATAATTGGAACCTTAGCTTCAAGTGAAATATAATAAAATCCTGTCTTCCATTCATTTACTTTTTTTCTTGTTCCTTCAGGAGCAATGGCTAAACGAAAAACATTTTTACTTTTAAATATAGCTGCAATAGCTTCTACTCTGTTTAATCCGCCTGAGCGATCGAGAGGCGCACCACCCATCCAACGAAAATAATAGCCGAATGGAAAGCGAAACAATTCTTTTTTACCTACAAAATTCATTTCTAAACCAACGATTCCTCTGGTGAAAATACCCAAATAAAAGTCATGCCAGCTCGTGTGTGGCACCACTATCATCACACATTTTTTGGTGCTCTCTTCTATTGTTCCACTAATTTTCCAACCCATCAGCTTAAAAAAGATGAATTGATAGAGTGCTTTTTTCATGCTGAAAATATTTTAGTAAAAATACGATTAATCCCTTATTTTTGAAAAAAAATGGCATGCTAAAAAAAATCATCAGTTACTTCTATCCTATTCCGATTCACAAAACAACCTCTGAAATCAGTAAGTCATTGGAAGTAACGATGGTAAATGGTGAAATTGTTTTAGACAGCAAAAACACCAATTATTCCTATGGAAGTTTACAGCGAATTCTTCGAAAAGGGCTCAAACATATTGGTTTTGAAAACATTCTTCCCATGCAACATATCTTGGTGTTAGGTGTTGCCGGTGGAAGTGTAATCAAAACATTGATAGATGAAATTGGTTATCAAGGAATTATTACCGGAATTGAATTAGATGAAAAAGTAATTGACCTTGCCAATACTTATTTTGGATTAAACAAGATTGAAAACTTACAACTGATTCATCATGAAGCATTTGAATTTGTGTTAAGAACCAAAAAGGCCTATGATTTAATTATCATCGACATTTTTCAAGATAAGTTTATGCCCGACTTTTTATTTGAATCTTTTTTTCAAAACAGGTTAACAGAAATAATGAATACAAATGGTTATATTTTGTTCAATACAATGTTGTTGAACTCAAATGACAATGAACGAAATAAAAAGTACCTATCCTTTTTTGATGTACATAAATTCACCGTCAATACTTTACCGAGGGTTGAAGAACATAATGAACTGATTATTATTCAGAAAAAATAGGCTTTGGCAAGCTTTTTGGGTATTCGGAATTCAATAAAAATCAATATCTTAGCCAACTCTATCAGAAACATGAAAAAAATTTATCTTTTTTTGAGCATTTTATTCGCAATAGGACTTTTCTACAGCTTTGAACAAGAAGATTCAGAAAAAGAATCTGCCAAAGCAGGAAAGAAAATGCAGGATTTTGTCATCAATCTTTCCAAATATGCCAGAAAATTTGATGCTGATTTTATTGTGATTCCACAAAATGGCTCTGAATTAGCTTTTCAAAACGTGCAACCGGATAAACCATTATGCAAAGAGTATTTAAATGCAATCGACGGGATTGCTATTGAGGAATTGTTTTATGATGAAAAAGGAAAAGCAGATGACTACCGAATTAATAATTTGAAAAAAATTGTGGCTCAAAAAAAAGTGATTGTTTCCGAGTTTGTAAAAGAACCTAATGATCATAATCGCATCATTCAATTGAATCAGGAAGCCGGTTTTGTCCCTTTTATTCGCTCCGCAGAAAATTATCATTATCATTTAATCCCTGAAAAAATCATCAATGAAAATGAAAATGATATCACAAAATTGAGTGACGTCCAAAATTTTTTATACCTCATTAATGCGGATGATTTTGATACAAAAAATAAACTGATTGAAAAAGTTTCCAATACCAATTTTGACCTTGTTTTAATCGATTTGAATTATTTAAGCTTTCCTTATTCCAAAAAAGAAATTGAAAAGCTACAAACGAAGAAAAACGGCAAAAAAAGGCTGGTAATTTGCTACCTAAATATTGGTGCGGCTGAAAATTGGCGAAATTATTGGCAATCCGATTGGAAATTGGGTAACCCAAAATGGTTAAAAAAGAACTACAAGGGCTATGACAATGAAATTTATGTCCAATTTTGGGAACCTGCTTGGCAAAAAATCATTTTTGGAAATGACGATTCCTATTTGAAAAAAATTGTGGATGCCGGTTTTGATGGTGTTTTCTTAGACAACGTTGAAGCGTATTATGCTTTATACCACGATTAAAACATTAATCTGGCTTTTTCTAAATCTTCCGGAGTATCAATTCCGATGCCTACATGAGTAGTTTCTACCATTTTGATTTTTTTACCATATTCCAAATAGCGAAGTTGTTCCAATTTTTCGGAAGCTTCCAACGATTGCATCGGTAAACGATAAAAATCCATCAAAGCCGCTTTTCTAAAGGCATAAATTCCAATGTGTTGAAAATAACGAACGCCTACATTTTTTTCTCTGGGATAAGGAATTACAGAACGGGAAAAATACAACGCTAAACCATTTTGATCCACAATTACTTTTACATTATTGGGATTTTCAATGGCTTCCCAATCGGAAATTTCACGCATGAGTGATGCTAAATCTACTTTTTTCTCCAAATCGTTTTTAAATACTTCAATTACTTTTTGCAACGGCTCTTTGTTGATAAATGGTTCATCTCCTTGCACATTTACTACAATATCAACGTCTAAGTTCTCAACTGCTTCTGCAATACGGTCACTCCCACTTTCATGCTCTTTGATACTCATGATGGCTTTTCCACCGTTTTTTTCTATTTCTTTAAAAATGAGGTCGGAATCGGTCACTACAAAAACATCATCAAATAACTCCGTGTTCACTGCTGCTTCATACGTGCGTAATATCACCGTTTTTCCTCCTAAATCCTGCATTAATTTGGCAGGAAAACGAGTAGAAGCATAACGAGCAGGAATAACAGCAATGATTTTCATAATGAAGCTAAATTTTAGATTACAAATGTACTTTTAAACTTTTTAAACTCAGAAAAGAGCAACTGATTTTTTTTAATCATCAATCTTCATGAGCTTCCATAAAAAACTCCTCTTTAAAACCGATTAAGTATAATTTTTCTTTCGCTCTGGTAACGGCTGTGTATAACCACCGAATATAATCGCGATTGATGCCTTCCGGTAAGTAAGGTTGCTCAACAAAAACAGTATTCCATTGCCCACCTTGTGATTTATGACACGTAATAGCGTAAGAAAATTTAACCTGAAGAGCATTAAAAAATTCGTTTTCCTTCACTTTTTGTACTTGTTTGTATTTTGGCCCTTCATTTTCGTAATCCTTCAATACTTCTTGATACAATTTATTGGATTCATCATAGGTTAATGAAGGGGATTCGCTCATGACGGTATCCAAAAGCAAGATGGTTTCAAACGGTTTTTGTTGCGGATAGTCCACCATTCTAATTTTTACTTTGGCGAATTTGAATCCGTATAATTCCACTATTTTATGAATTTCGAGTACTTCAATAATATCGCCATTGGCAATAAATCCGGCTTCATCGGTTTCTTTTAACCAAAAATAATTGTTTTTAACTACCATCATAAAATCACCAGCCGACAAATCACTTTCGCGAAACAAAATACGGTTTCTAATTTGCTGGTTGTATTGATTCGCCCGTTTATTGGTTCGCACAATAAATGCTGTTTCCTCCATTCCATCGTTACTATAAGCCGTATTAATAGCATCTTGAATATCAAAACCGTCAGACAGTCGAACAATGTCTTTAAACCCATTTACATCGAATTGAAATGTGTCAAAAAAATGCTCTTTCAAGGTCTCACGTAGTAGAGTGGCATTAAATAAAATGCCTGAATTTTCTTCTTGCCGCATGACTTCATCCAATTCCAGATGAAATACTTCTTTATGATAATATGCTGTAAGTGTTGCAATATCCAACGCCGGACTCATTTCCATTTGAACCGGAGGCAACTGTGCAGTATCGCCTAAAAAAAGGATTTTACAATTTTCACCGGAATATACATAATGCATCAAATCATCGAGTAAAGAACTTGATTCCAGTGTTTTGATGTCGGTGTTCGTATCCGAAATCATTGAACTTTCATCTACAATGAAGATGGTGTTTTTGTGTTTGTTGATTTGTCTGGTAAACGAAACTCCTCCTCCCTGATTTTTTTTGGGGAAATAAATTTTTTTATGAATAGTAAAAGCCGGCTTTCCGGAGTAATTAGCAATTACTTTTGCTGCTCGACCGGTTGGAGCAAGAAGAACATATTTTTTATTTACCGCATTCAAATTTTCAACCAACGAAGAAATTAAAGTAGTTTTTCCGGTTCCGGCGAATCCTTTTAGCACAAAAAGATCGTTTTGTTGAGGATTTGTGACAAAATCGGCAATCTTTTCAAAAAAAATAAGTTGCTTTACAGTCGGATTAAATGGGAATGATTTTTGTAAAATACTGTAAAACAGAGCTGAATTCATTGTCAAAAGTTAGGAAAATATTAAAATTCAAATATACTGATGAATTTTGTGCGAAATGCTTTTGAGAAAAAAAAAAAATTGTAGATTTGCCTTAACTGAAATTAAACAAAATAAATATGTTAACATTAATCATTATAATTGTAGTTCTTGCCTTGACTGTATTTGGAACAGTAAAATTAATTGATAAATCTACTAATCGTTCATTAAAAATAGGACTTTCTGTTGTGTTATGGGCAATCTCTATTGTATTTACCTACTTAATTTATCAATCGATTCAAGCTCCAATTGAATTTGACAAATTAAAAGAAAAAAGATACCAAGTTGCGGTAAATAAAATGTTAGATATAAAGGCCGCACAATTGGCTTACAGAGCAATAAAAGGTAAATATACTGACAATTTAGATTCTTTAATCTATTTTATAGAGAATGAAAAATTCAATATTATTGAAAGAAGAGATACTTCTATTATTGATGTTGAAAAAAACAGAGCATATGGTTTAACCGTTGATGCATCAGGAACCGGTGGTTATTTTAAAGACATTGTTGTAACTAAAGAATTAGGAAAGGTAAGTGTAAAAGATTCACTTTTTAAAGATTCAGATCGTTATAAAAGACTTAATCTTGTGAAAGTTGGAGACATTGAAACGAAAATTGAATTAAAAGCCGGTTTTATTCAAAGAGAAGATTTAAAAATTCCTGTTTTTGAAGCTAAATTGGATAAATCCAGTTTATTAACTGACCAAGACCCAAATTTAGTTGCAAAAGAAAAGAAAGTGGTTTCAGTTGAAGGAATCAATGGAGAATTTATCACATTGGGTTCTATGGAAGAAGTAAGTATGTCAGGAAACTGGCCAAAAAAATATGGTAATAACGAATAATTCACTTACCGAAAAAAGCTATAAAAAGTTGTCCATTCAGGTTGCACTGAATGGGCTTTCTTTTTGTTGTCGGGACTTACTATCCGGACAAATTACTTCATTCAAACAAGTTGACTTTTCATCTTTCCCAAAAAATTATACGATTGAAAATGCCCTTTGGAAAACTATTTTAGATTATCCTGAACTAACCCGTTCATACGATTCCATTGTTGTATTGCACGAAAATGATTTGAGTACATTTGTTCCCAAACCCTTATTTGATAAAGATTATAAAGGCAGTTATCTTCAATTTAATACCAAGGTATTTGAAACTGATTTTTTTGCAACCGATGAAATCGAACAAAGTGAAATGGTGAATGTATATGTGCCGTATGTTCACATCAACAACTATCTGATTGACCAATTTGGTTCATTTGAATACAATCATTTCAGCACTATTTTAGTCTCTAAATTGCTTGATCATTCAAAAAATCAAGAATCACCTCAACTATTTGTGCATGTTGCTAAAGAACATTTTGAAATTGTAGTGGTTCAAAACCAAAAATTATTGTTGTATAATTCTTTTCAATACAAAAATGCTGATGACTTTTTGTATTATTTATTGTTTACGGCAGAACAACTTCATTTGAATCCGGAATCGTTTAAATTATTCTTTTTAGGGGATTGTACAACAGAAAATGAATTGTATCAAAAAGCCTATCAATACATTCGAAACACCCAATTGATGGAGGTGAGTGAAGTACAAAAATCCAATTCGTTTTCGGTGGAAGAAAACAGAAAACATTTTATTTTATTTCATTCGTGAGAATCATATCCGGAAAATACAAAGGTCGCCGACTTTCTCCTCCCAAAAATCTGCCCGTTCGTCCAACCACTGACATGAGCAAAGAAGCCTTGTTTAATATATTGAACAATCACTTTAATTTTGCAGAATTATCGGTATTGGATTTATTTGCCGGCACCGGAAACATCAGCTTTGAATTTGCGTCCAGAGGCAGTGAGCCAATCGTTTCGGTTGATGCTGATTATGGTTGTGTGTCCTTTATCAAAAAAACGGCAACTGAATTTGATTTCAACATTACTGCTTTAAAAAGTGATGTATTTTCCTTTTTAGCCAGAACAAAAGGCAATTATGACATAGTTTTTGCCGATCCACCGTATGGTATGGAGCAAAAAGAATTTGAAAAAGTAGTAACACTTATTTTTGAAAATGAACTGTTAGCTGAGGATGGCATGCTGATTGTAGAACACTCAAAACACACTCATTTGGAGCAACTTCCTAATTTTTCTTTTCAAAAAAACTACGGTGGTTCTGTATTTTCATTTTTTGAGTGGGAAAATGAAGAAGAACATGAAGAAGATTAAACTTTTTATTGCCTTTTTTACAATAGGAATGACATTACAATCGTGTTATTTTCCTTCCTATCAATCTGTAGCTGAAACTAATCCGTATTTGATAGACTTTTCAAAAGGAAAATGGTATCTAAACAATATTCAAATCAATGGAAAATCGGATTTCGCATTCGATGAATTGACTGAAAAAAGCCTCTCAAATTGCTTAAACGATTCGTTGTATTTGAGTTATGGAAAACGAAAAGCTATTTACAAAGTTCCTATTATAACTGAACAAAATGCTTCAGAAAATCTTTCGCTGTTAAAAGCTACTCAAATGGTTGATTATGTTATACAAATTACGGGAACAATCGGTAAAAATGAAATAGGAGCAATGAACATAAAACCGATGAAAAACGAAGAAAAAACATCCGCTTCTATTCAAATTCAAGTGTATGACGTGAACCAAAAACAATTGATTTATGGTCACCAAACAACTGGAAACATTAGTATTGAAAATAATAGTGAAGATGTTGTCTTTGGAAAATCAGCTCAATCTATCCTAAAAAAATGCTTGGAGAAAGAATTGAAACTTTTGCTAAAACACGGTGGGTGTCAGTAAAAGTAGATTTGTTTTGGAATGTAATTGATTAACGAATTTGAAGCTTCCAACTCCCAACTTTCTATTCCATCTCCCATCTCCCATCTCCCATCACCAAAAAAAAGCAGACCTGTAAGCCGGATTCTGTATTCGCCGTAGCGAACCCTTATCATTTATCTGGTTCAACAGTTACCCATTGAATCGAGCTGCCTACCCTTCAACATCGAACGAGTAGCCCTTATCCGCCTGAGCGGAACGTTGATATACATGGCATTTCACCGCATAGAGTTTACCTGATTTCACTACAGCCGAACTGTACATCCTTTCTGTTGCACTGGTCCTTCTCGTCTTTCAACGAGCGACGGGCGTTACCCGTTATGCTACTCTTTGGTGTCCGGACTTTCCTCTTTCATTACTGAAAGCGATAAGGCGGTCTGCGGTGCAAAAGTAAGTGATAATCGTAGGATTATAGTTCAAATGACCAAGAATTTTATTTTTTACCCTAAAATCTATTCCCATCGAAAATAAAAATAACTTTGCATCAAAAGAATACCATGAATATCAAATTAATCGCCATAGGTAAAACGGATCATAAAAATCTACAAGCGTTGATGGACGAATACCAAAAGCGATTGTCGTTTTACATTAAATTTGAATTGGAAATTATTCCCGATATTAAAAATGCGAAAAACTTAAGTGAGCCACAACAAAAGGAAAAAGAAGGCGAATTGATTTTGCAAAAGCTCTCACCTACTGATATTTTAATTTTGTTGGATGAAAACGGGAAATCGTTCAGCAGTGTTGAATTTTCGGAAGAATTACAAAAGAAAATGAATGCCGGCCTCAAAACATTGGTTTATGTGATTGGCGGACCATATGGCTTTTCGGAAGCAGTGTATCAAAAAGCTCAGCAGAAAATCTCCCTATCAAAAATGACTTTTTCGCATCAAATGGTGCGGTTGTTTTTTATCGAACAATTGTATAGAGGTTTCACCATCTTACGAAATGAACCCTATCATCATCAATAAAAATTAACCTAAAATTATATCCATTCCAATTCATAACCCATTCAATTCAATTATCTTTGCGGGTGTAAATGAGGTACTTTATCAAATTAGCATACAACGGAACAAACTATCATGGATGGCAATCGCAACCTAATGCCCATTCCGTTCAAGAAACCCTAGAAAAAGGATTGTCATTATTACTTAAACAAAAAATTGAACTGGTCGCTGCAGGACGTACCGATGCCGGTGTGCATGCCAAAGAAATGTTCGCTCATTTTGATGTAGATGCACAAATTGAGGTAGACATTTTACTGCCAAAACTCAATTCATTTTTACCAAAAGATATTGTGATTTACGCTGTTTTTGCTGTACATGATGAAGCTCATGCTCGTTTTGATGCCACAGAACGCACGTATGAATACTACATTCACACCTTAAAAGATGCCTTTATTCATCAGTTGAGTTGGTACCATCATTATCCGTTATCGATTGAAAAAATGAACGAAGCGGCATCTATTTTAATGGAATACACCGATTTTGAATGTTTTTCAAAAGTGAACACCGATGTGTTTACCTTTAATTGCAAAATAAAAAACGCTTATTGGCAACAAAATGGAAATACATTAGTATTTACGATTACTGCCGATCGTTTTTTGCGAAACATGGTCAGAGCCATCGTGGGAACCATGATAAACATCGGTCAAGGAAAAATTGAACCGAAACAACTTCATGAAATCATTGCCAGTAAAAACCGTAGTCAGGCTGGATTTTCAGTGCCGGCTCACGGATTATATTTAACCGAAATTAAATACCCTTACCCAACCGAATGAAAGCATTTGACACCAAACTCTTCAAACGGATATTAGTGTACACTAAACCCTATCAATGGCGGTTTAGAGGTGTAATCATTTGGGCTATTGGGCTATCTGTTTTTGCTGCACTTCGCCCCTATCTGCTTAAAAAAACGGTGGATGATTATATTCAAACACAAGACAAAGAAGGACTTTTAGTGTATATCCTTCTAATGGGATTCATTTTGTTAATGGAGGTGCTTTCGCAATTTTACTTTGTCTATTGGGCCAATTGGTTGGGACAGGATATTGTGCGAGACATTCGTGTGAAACTCTTCCAACACATGTTACGATTCAAAATGAAATACTACGATAATTCTCCGGTTGGACAATTGGTGACTCGTTCCGTATCTGATATTGAAGCAATTGCTCGAATTTTCAGTCAAGGTTTATTTATGATTATCAGCGACTTAATGAAAATGGTTGCGGTAATTATCGTCATGTTTTTCATGAATTGGAAACTCTCTTGGATAGCCATTTTAGCCATGCCGATTTTGATTTATGCCACTCGAATTTTTCAATTGAAAATGAAGGTCGCTTTTGAAGAAGTGCGAACACAAGTGGCCAACTTGAATACGTTCGTTCAAGAACGTGTGACCGGCATGAAAATAGTACAACTCTTTTCGCGTGAGCAGATTGAATATGAAAAATTCAAAGAAATCAACGACAAACACAACAAAGCGTGGATTAAAACCGTATGGTATAACTCTATTTTCTTTCCCATTGCGGACTTGGTTACGTATCTAACACTTGCATTGGTGATTTATTTTGGCGGTTTATCCTTAGTAGAAGGCGATACTACCACTTCTTTTGGAGATTTATTTACTTATACCATGTTGATTGGAATGTTATTCAATCCACTTCGACAAATCGCTGATAAATTCAATGAGATGCAAATGGGAATGATTGCTGCCAATCGTGTTTTTCACATTTTAGATATTGAAGACCAAGTACAACAAGAAGGAACAGAAACTGCTCCCCATTTTGAAGGTAAATTATCGTTTCAAAATGTACATTTCAGTTATATTGAAGGAGAAGAAATCATCAAAGGCATCAATTTAGAAGTAAATCCGGGTGAAACCATAGCTATTGTGGGTTCTACCGGAGCCGGAAAATCAACCATCATCAATTTATTGAATCGATTTTACGAACTTCAAAGCGGAACCATTTCTATCGATGGTAAAGACATTAAAACGTTTGAATTAAAGAGTTTACGTAATCAAATTGCAGTAGTATTACAAGACGTTTTTTTGTTTGCCGATACCATTTTAAACAACATTACATTAGACAATCCCTCCATTTCACGAGATGATGTTATCATAGCTGCACAAAAAATTGGTGTGCATGATTTTATCATGAGTCTCCCGAATGGTTATGACTATAATGTAAAAGAAAGAGGTGTAATGCTTTCTTCGGGTCAGCGACAATTGATTGCGTTTTTACGAGCCTATGTTAGCAATCCGAGTATTTTAATTTTGGATGAAGCCACCTCTTCCATTGATAGCTATTCGGAAGAATTGATTCAACAAGCCACTGAAAAAATCACCAAAGGAAGAACCTCTATTGTCATTGCACATCGATTGGCCACGGTTATCAATGCGGATAAGATTATTGTAATGGACCAAGGGAAAATTGTTGAACAAGGAAAGCATGCCGATTTGGTGAATAAAGAAAATGGTGTGTATAAAAATTTGTATGACGCACAGTTTGTGAATGAATAGTTGTCGGTTGTCGGTTATCAGAAAACTGACAACGGATAGCAGTCACCAGTCAACCAAATAAAAAAAACTTTTAAAAGACATAATAAATCCTTATTTTCGCACTCAATTAATTACGAAAAATCTCTTCATAATGAAATACGATATTATTGTTTTAGGTAGTGGTCCCGGTGGTTATGTAACAGCCATTCGTGCTTCACAGTTAGGCTTTAAAGTAGCTGTTATTGAAAAAGAAAGTTTAGGTGGCGTTTGTTTAAATTGGGGTTGTATCCCAACAAAAGCCCTCTTGAAATCTGCTCAAGTATTTGAATACCTAAAACATGCATCTGATTACGGATTGACCGTAAAAGAATTTGACAAAGATTTTGGTGCGGTAATCAACCGTAGCCGTGGTGTTGCAGACGGAATGAGCAAAGGCGTTCAATTCCTAATGAAAAAGAATAAAATTGATGTGATTGAAGGTTTCGGAAAAATCAAACCGGGTAAAAAAGTAGATGTTACATCCGCTGATGGAAAAGTGACAGAATATAGTGCAGATCATATTATCATTGCTACCGGTGCTCGTTCACGTGAATTGCCTAATCTTCCGCAAGATGGAAAAAAAGTAATTGGCTATCGTCAAGCCATGACCTTACCGGAACAACCAAAGAAAATGATTGTGGTTGGTTCTGGTGCTATTGGTGTTGAGTTTGCTAGTTTTTATAATGCTATGGGAACAGAAGTAACCATTGTAGAGTTCATGCCTAACATTGTTCCGGTGGAGGATGAAGATGTATCGAAACAATTTGAGCGTTCGTTGAAAAAAGCAGGAATTTCCATTATGACCAATTCTTCTGTGGAACGAATTGACACCAGTGGAAATGGAGTAAAAGCTTTTGTAAAAACAGCCAAAGGTGAAGAAGTATTGGAAGCAGACATCTTATTATCTGCAGTTGGTATCAAAACAAATATTGAAAACATCGGATTAGAGGAAGTGGGCATTGCCACTGACAGAGATAAAATTTTGGTAAACGATTACTACCAAACCAATATTCCGGGATATTATGCCATTGGTGATGTAACACCGGGGCAAGCACTGGCTCACGTAGCATCCGCAGAAGGAATTTTGTGTGTTGAAAAAATTGCCGGACATCATGTTGAACCAATTGATTACGGAAATGTACCGGGTTGTACCTATGCTACACCTGAAATTGCATCCGTTGGTTTAACTGAAAAACAAGCGAAAGAAAAAGGATACGAAATTAAAGTAGGTAAATTTCCATTTACCGCTTCCGGAAAAGCAAAAGCAGCCGGAACTCCTGACGGTTTTGTAAAAGTAATTTTTGATGCCAAATATGGCGAATGGTTAGGTTGCCACATGATTGGAGCCGGCGTTACCGACATGATTGCCGAGGCAGTAGTAGCTCGTAAATTAGAAACAACCGGGCATGAAATCTTAAAAGCCATCCACCCTCACCCAACCATGAGTGAAGCGGTAATGGAAGCTGTAGCAGATGCATATGGCGAAGTGATTCATTTGTAAATTACAATTAAAATAAAATGTAAACCGTTCAATTTAAAATTGAACGGTTTTTTTTATTTTGATCATTTAACTTCCTTTACAGTAATGAATGGAAACGCTTTAGTGGAAGTTTTTATAATTCATCTTGATAAAATAATAATTTAATCGGTAACTATTTATAAAAAAATGTACAGCAATTACCAATTTTCTGTACAGAAATTAATAGATTGCTATACAGAAATTAATAAATTTCTGTACAGAAATGTTTTTGAATGTATATGCAAATTAAAAAATTTGTACCGTTTATCTATAGTATTCTGTATAGTAATGACAAATTATGCCAATTACACAGATTAACCTTCCGATATTGAAGAAAATATTCTTAAAAAAGAGTGTAAAAAAAATTGTAGAAATTAAAATCTGATAAGATCGATTGGTTGAGATTTTATTACAACGAAAAAACTTCTGTTTTTGCCAGTTCAAATTCTTGTATTACCGAATCGATAATTTCTTTGACCGGTTTAATTTCGTGAATCAATCCGGCTATTTGTCCGATTTCTAATTCACCTTCTACTAAATCGCCTTCAAACATGCCGCGTTTGGCTCTTGCTCGTCCTAATAATGCTTTTAATTCCTCGGTGGTTGGGCAATTTGCATACAATTCTTGTAAATCGTTAAAAAACTTATTCTTAATCAAACGTACAGGAGCGAGTTCTTTTAAGGTAACTAATGTATCCCCTTCTTTGGTATCAATAATGGTCTGTTTAAAATTTTGATGTGCCGAACTTTCAACAGAAGCCGCAAAACGGCTACCCATTTGTACGCCGTCTGCTCCTAAAATCATGGCGGCTAACATCCCTCTTCCTGTGGCTATTCCACCAGCTGCGATTAACGGAATGGTTATATTTTCTTTCACCATCGGAATCAATGTCAAGGTAGTCGTTTCTTCTCTTCCGTTATGTCCGCCGGCTTCAAATCCTTCTGCTACTATCGCATCTACTCCTACTTCTTGGGCTTTTAAGGCAAATTTTGAACTACTGACAACATGCACCACCGTAATTCCATTTTCTTTTAAAAAGGACGTCCACGTTTTAGGGTTTCCGGCAGATGTGAAGACGATTTTTACCCCTTCTTCCACAATAATTTGCATGATTTCTTCAATGTTGGGATACAACATCGGTACATTAACACCAAAAGGTTTATCGGTTGCTTTTTTGCATTTCTGAATATGTTCGCGAAGAACGTCCGGATACATTGAGCCGGCTCCAATTAATCCTAAACCACCGGCATTGCTAACTGCACTGGCTAATTTGTAACCGCTGTTCCAAATCATTCCCCCTTGAATAATTGGATATTGAATATTGAAAAGTGAAGTTATTCTATTCATGAAATGTGTATAGCTTACTTTTTGATTAATTTACCTTGTATTTCTTCACCTTGAAATGTAACTTTATAAAAATATATTCCGGTTGAAAAAGCTTGAAAATCAATATTTTTTTGGGTTGAAAGTACAGATGATTGGAAAATTAACTGCCCTAATTGATTATAAAGCTCAAAAGTAGCATTTGTATTTTCTGACGGTAAAATTAGCGTTAACTGATCAGCCACCGGATTAGGATAAACCATAACTTTATTTGTTTTTACCTCGCCTAAAGCCAGTGCATTTTCTAAAGCTAAATTAAAATTAGGAATTCCATACCCCAATTGAGCGGTCGGGTTTTGATACAAGTGAGCGGATTCACGAATGATGTTTAATAATTCTACATTGGTTTTTTGTGGCAATGCTTGCCATAAACAAGCCACTAAACCAGCCGTTATAGGGCCAGAAAAAGAAGTGCCATTAGCGGAAGAAATATTACCTGATGCTGTAGCGACAATCGAACTTACTCCTTGGGCAACTACATCCGGTTTGATGCGTAAATCAGAAGATGGACCAATTGAACTAAAAGAAGCGTAATTTCCGGTAGCATTCACGGCACCAACTGTTAACGTATTAATAGCATCAGCTGGAGTTGAAATGTAAAGCCAAGAACTACTACCTGAATTTCCGGCTGATGTCACGCAAAACATCCCTCTGGAAAAAGCAATATCTGCACCTCTACTGCTAAAGGTTGTTACTCCATTCATATCAGCATACGTGTAATTATAGGCAGGATTGTCAAAAGTGCTATAACCTAAAGAAGTATTGATAATGTCAACACCCAAACTGTCAGCCATTTCAGCCGCTTCCACCCACAACGATTCTTCTAATGGATTTTCATAATCATTTGCTTCAGTTTTAAACAAATAATAGGCGGCATCGGGAGCGGTACCAACCAATTGGTTATTTACAAATCCGCCCATGGTGGATAGTACTAATGTGCCATGTGTACCGCCATCAAACACATTCTCATCTCGGTTTACAAAATCATAACCTCCCAAAATTTGGTTGTTTTGCATCAAGCGTTGAAAAGGAGACATGACATTCACACCCGGAAAACCATTGTCCATGACGGCAATAATTTTTCCGGCTCCGGTATAGTTGTTTTGGTGTAACAAATGGCCGTTAAGCATCTGAATCTGATTAGATGAATTTCCGTAAAGAAAAGTTTCTTCTGTTTCAAGATTTTTTTGTACCAGACTTATCTTATTGTTTGAAGAATGTCGACCCGCAGTATTCAAGGTTCGATTGGCAAAAAACACTTCGGCTACAAAAGGCAATTGTGTTAACGCTTGAATGTTCTCAACTGAACCTCTTACATGCAAACAATTCATCCATTTAGATTGAGCCAGAACAGTAATACTTGTTTGATTTTCTATAGCTTGTCGATAGGATGCCGTAATCGGAACATCTTTAGTGTCAAGAGCAATATTTTGATTGGCTCTTCTGTCTAATGCTCGTTGAGAGAGCATTTCCAGTGGGTTTTGCAAATAATAATCCACCAATTGTTTATCGGTAAAATATACCCAAGCATCTTCTTGAGCAAAAGAAAATTGAGCAAAAATGAATAAAAAGAATAGGTATAACTTTCTCATTTTGATTTGGTTTGGGCACTAAGTTACGAAATTACTCCTGAACCTACCAATTCATCACCACAATTCCATGCAACAAACTGGCCTTCAGTAATAGCTGATTGAGGTTCATCAAAAACAACATACAAACCGGACTCAAATTGAAATAAGGTTGCGTTTTGCAAGGCTTGACGGTATCTAATACGAGCAATAACCCTCATCGATTCACCATTTTTAAGACGCATATCTTCTCTTATCCAGTGAATTTCCGCCGGATTTACATTTAAAGTCGTTCTATATAATCCGGGATGATCATGACCTTGACCGGTATATATGGTGTTGTTTTTTACATCTGTATGAATGATAAAAAGGGGTTCTTTTGTTCCGCCCACATTCAGTCCTTTTCGTTGACCGATGGTATAATAATGAGCACCCTGATGTTTCCCAACTATTTTACCCATAGTCGGTAGATAGGTCAAGGGTTGTGCATCAAATTGAAGCTGCTCTTCCAAGGAATCAAACGTAGGTATAGGTTGACTGTAAATGGAGTCACTTTTATCGATTTCGATGATAATGCCCTCTTTGGGTTGCAATTGCTGTTGTAAAAATTCAGGTAAGCGAACTTTTCCAATAAAACATAACCCTTGTGAATCTTTTTTCTCGGCTGTAATTAAATCTTGTTGAGCGGCAATTTCTCGCACTTGTGGTTTGGTCAACTCGCCAATCGGAAACAATGCTTTTGCCAATTGTTTTTGCGACAATTGACATAAGAAATACGATTGATCTTTATTGCCATCGATTCCGGCTAGTAATTGATAGATTTCTTTTCCGTCTTTTTGAATCGTTCCTTTTCTGCAATAATGACCGGTGGCAACAAAATCGGCTCCTAAAGAAAGAGCAATCTTCATAAAAACATCAAACTTGATTTCGCGATTACAAAGTACATCCGGATTAGGTGTTCTTCCGTTTTCATATTCCTTGAACATGTAATCGACAATACGGTCTTTGTATTGTTCACTTAAATCAACGGTTTGAAAAGGAATGCCTAATTTTTCAGCCACTAAAAGAGCATCATTGGAATCTTCTAACCACGGACATTCGTTTGAAATAGTAACCGAGTCATCGTGCCAGTTTTTCATAAATAAACCGATAACTTCGTAACCTTGTTCCTTCAACAAATACGCCGCAACACTAGAATCCACTCCGCCGGAAAGTCCGACTACTACTCTTTTCATTTCAAATTTTTTTGCAAAGGTAGGAATTTCTAAAATTACTGTTTCTGTGCTTTAACTTTTCTTTTGGCTTCACCGGCAGCCGTTTTGGGTTTGGCTTTTTTCTTCTCGCTACGGTTTTCTTGTTTGACTAATTTGTTGTTTTCATAAAACTTCCAAATGCCAACCGATTTTCCGTTTTTATATTCTCCGGTGGAATAACTTTTTCCGGTGGCGTCGCGAAACGTTACGATGCCATGGTATTCATCATTTTTATAATTGGCTTCTTCTAAAATAACACCGTTTTCTGCATACCGTTTTGAGGCTCCTTCTTTTATTCCATTTTTGTAATTTGTTTCTTCAGCCAATTGACCATTGGTAAAGAAAACTTTCCGTACTCCATTTAATTTTCCTTCTTTATAATGCTCAATGGTCATAATGTCAGGCGATTTAAAATGATAGTATTTCCATTCGCCTTCAAATTGTTTGTTGATTACTTTACCCTCACTCACCTTAAATTTTCCATTGTAAAAAATAGTGTAACACGAACCGTCATTGGCCGAAAAATCTCTTGTGGCCACAATTGATTTTACTTTTGTATTATCATAAAAGGTAAACAAGCCAACTTCTTTTCCGTTTTTAAACTCACCTTCGTATTTCAGGTTTTTGGTATCCTCATAATAGCCTTTCCAACTTCCCTGTTTATTTCCGTTTTCATCCAATTGATTGGTTTTTTCTTGAGCAAAAGAAATTAGAGTTGAAAAAATAAACATCCATAATATTGGTTTCGAAAATTGCATGGGAGTGATTTTAAGTTTCAGTATCATAACTATCTATTCACAAAAATAGTATAAGTTAGTGAAAAATCGAACGAATTTATTAAATTTGAGCATCATGGAAATTTTACAGCAGTTATGAAAAAAATCAGTCTTTTCTTTTTATTTATAAGTTCACTTTCACTTCCAGCACAAGTAACGTTAAGAATTACATCTATTCCTACTAACACTCCGCTTGGATCCACTATTTATCTAGCCGGAAGCATCAACAGTTGGACCCCCGGAAATGCTGCATATATTATGCAACCGGATGGTTTAGGAGCTTTTCAAATTACCATTCCGGAAGGGACGGGAACCGTTGAATACAAATTTACGCGTGGAAGTTGGCCAACTGTGGAAGGAAATGCCAATGGCGGTTTTTTACCCAATCGCTCCTTTACGTTTACGGGAAATCCACAAACGATTAATTTGAGTATTCTTTCTTGGGAAGACTTAGGTGGAGGAAATAATAGTACAGCCGCTTCAAATGTACAAATTTTGAGTCCGAGTTTCTTTATGCCACAACTCAACCGAAACCGAAGAATCTGGTTGTATCTGCCACCGGATTATTTTACTTCTACCAAACACTATCCGGTACTTTATATGAAAGATGGTCAAAACTTATTTGACAATCAAACTTCATTTTCAGGAGAATGGCAAGTGGATGAAACCTTAAACACCTTGTTTAATCAAGGAGATTATGGAGCAATAGTAGTGGGAATTGACAATGGTGGTAGTGAACGGTTAAATGAATATTCACCATGGGTAAATCCTCAATATGGTGGTGGACAAGGAGATGCGTATATGACTTTTGTTGCTGAAACACTCAAACCCTACATAGATGAAAATTTCAGAACCCGACCTGAACCGGAAATGAATGCACTCATCGGAAGTTCGATGGGAGCACTGATTACAACCTATGGTGCCTGTGAGTATCCAAATGCATTTCGAAAAATCGGTTCGTTTAGTCCGGCTTATTGGTTTGCTTTAACTCCATTAACTAATTATATAAGTTCCGTTCCAAATTTAAATCAACACAGAGTTTATTTTGTTGCCGGGCAAAATGAATCTTCCACAATGGTGCCCAACATAACCACCATCAGAACAACCATGCAAAACAACGGTTTAACAACCAACAATACGTTTACCAAGATTGATGCTAATGGAACACACTCAGAAAGTTATTGGCGAAATGAATTCGGTGCCGCCTATCAATGGTTATTTTTGGAAGAAAATTTATCCGTAAATAAAGAAGAAAATAAAAAACCACAAATTATTCAAACGAATAATGGGCAAATTTGGGTGGAGGGTTTAACCGAAACCACACCATTTGAACTTTATACCATAACCGGACAAAAAATCACAACACTGGAATTAAAAAATGGTTATAATTCAATTTCTGATGAATTAATGAGCGGAATTTATCTTTTAAAGTCAACATTTATAGTTTTAAAACTGTTCAAAAAGTGATTTTTTTATATTTTGTTTATTAAATTTATGTTAAAATTAAACAAAGTTATTAACAATGAATAACTATAAGATTCCATAAAAACAAAGGGTTTTTAAGATTTTCATATGGTATTTTTATTTATTTTTTGTTCATCATTTAAACTCAATGATTAAACAATATAAAAAAATGTATATCTTTGTAGAGAACAATAAAAACTCATTTATCTATGAAAAAATTAAATTTATTAAAAACAGCTTTTGTAGCTATTTTTACAGTGGTTGCTTTTTCTTGCAGCGACGATGATTCATCATCACAAAACAACACTATTGCTGGGATTGCTTCAAGAAATCCTAATTTAAGTTCATTAGTTGCAGCTTTAGAGAGAGCTGAATTAACTTCTACCTTGAATGGTTCAGGTTCATTTACTGTATTTGCACCAACCAATGCAGCTTTTACTGCTTTTTTAAATGCAAATGGATTTGCTAATTTAGAAGCAGTTCCGGTACCGGTATTGAAACAAATATTGTTAAACCATGTTGTTTCAGGAAGTGTTCAATCTTCTCAATTAGAAACTGGTTACATCAAAACACTTGCTACATTTGGAGGCACAACTAGTGGAAACACATTAAGTATGTATGTAAACACTGCTTCTGGAGTTAGATTAAACGGTGTTTCATCTGTATCAACACCTAATATTATTGCTTCAAATGGAGTTGTACATGTTGTAGATGCAGTAATTGGTTTACCAACTGTCGTTACTTTTGCAACAGCTGATCCAACATTTAACATATTAGAAGCGGCTTTAACAAGAGAAGGAGATAATATTACTGATTTTGTTACTGTCTTAAGTGGTTCAGGTCCTTTTACTGTATTTGCTCCAACTGATGCTGCATTTGGTGCTCTACTTACAGAGTTAACTCTTCCAAATTTAGCAGCTATACCAGAATCAATTTTAGATCCAGTTTTAAAATACCATGTTCATTCTGGAGATGTATTGTCTAGTGAATTGACGCCTAATGGAAACACATCTGTTCCTACTTTACAAGGTCAATCATTTACCATTACATTACCTGGAACAGGTGGAAACATTGCAAATGTAACGGATGGTGCCGGAAGACCATCAGGAATTGTAGATGTTGACGTTCAAGCAGCTAACGGTGTAATTCACGTATTGAACAAAGTTCTTTTACCAGGTTCATAATAATCTTTTTGCTATGAAAAAGAAAAGCTCCGAATCATCGGAGCTTTTTTTATGTCATAAAGTTTTTAAATCAATATCAACAGTATGCTTAAAAATACTTATTTAGGAATATTTAAAATCATATATAAAATCAATAATACAGGAGAGCCAAATACTAAAATTAAAGACAAAACTCCTTTTATTTTCCATTCCCTACTTGTTCTGTCATAATTTTTAAATTTTTGTTCGAGGAAATCAATCTTAGGCAGAAAAAAGGAAGAGATAGTTACGAAAACTATAGAAGTTACAAGTAATGGAATTACAAATTTATCTATAGAAAATAAATCATTAATTAAAAATATTAGAAGTCCAACCAAAGCTCCGGCACTATACGTATATCCAAAACCTAAGTTAAATTCAGATATTGATTTCTCATTGTTCCATTGCTTTTTTAAATGCAAGAAATATCGATAATACGAATAGTGAAGTATGGATTTTAATAAATTGTTTTTCAATATTTTACGTTTAAAAATTATATTACTTCGTTCAGTAAACATACTATTCAAAAGTGAACTCAGTATTGACCATTTTTTTACGAATCTAAATAATAACAGTATATAAAAAAAGCCCCAAACGAATTCAGGGCTAATGTTAATCTTTATTTTTTCAGTTTCTTTTGTTTTTCGGCTTCTTCCATCATTTCCTGCATTTTGCGTTGGAAGCGATTCATGGTTTTTGGCTTGGTTTTATTTTCTTGAATTTGTGCGTGAATTTTATCTTCATCAATGATGTAGTTTTTAATCACTAACATGATTCCAATCGTAATGGCATTGGAAACAAAATAATATAAACTCAATCCGGAAGCAAAATTGTTAAAGAAAAACAACATCATGATAGGAGACAAATAAATCATCATTTTCATGATTTTGCCCATATCCGGCATCCCTTCTTGTGGCGGAGCACTCATGGCCTGATCACCGGTTGTCATTTTCATGTAAAAGAATATAGCGATAGAAGCTAAAATAGGGAACAAACTCACGTGATTACCATAAAATGGAATATAGAAAGGTAAGCTAATAACGGAATCAAAAGACGATAAATCATCTGCCCAAAGGAAACTTTTTTGTCTCAAATCTATAGCAGAGGGAAAGAAACTAAACAACGCATAGAACACCGGAATCTGCATTAAAGCCGGTAGACATCCTGCCATTGGGTTTACTCCCGCTTTGGAATACAACTTCATAGTTTCTTGTTGTTTTTTCATAGGGTCTTTACCAAATTTGGTATTCAATTCCATGATTTCCGGACGTAAAACCTTCATTTTAGCCTGCGACAAATACGATTTATAGGTTACTGGCGACATCACAATTCGTACCAAAATGGTTAAGATAATAATCGCAATTCCGTATGGTAAAAAACCAATTAACAAATCGAAAGTTGGTATAAAAATGTAACGGTTTATCCATCCGAACATTCCCCAACCTAATGGAACGATTTCATCAAGATTTTTATCGTAATCATTAAGTATATGATAATCTGCCGGTCCGTAATACCAATTCATGTTATAGTTCACTTCCCCATTTTTAAAGGCCAACGGAACAGTCGCTTTGAATTGTTTGGTGAATAAAGTATCCTTTTCTTCGTCTTTTACTAAGTTTTCCGAAACTACCACTGCTTTTTCAAAAGCCGTATCCGTCAATAAAACAGAAGTAAAAAAATGTTGTTTGAAAGCAATATAAGACACATCAATCGGTTCATCAGAAGTAGACTCGCCTTGTCCTAAATAATCGTCTTTCCCGTCTTCATATTCAAAAATAAGCTCTGTGTAACGATTTTCGTAGCTTACACTTTTCTCATTGCGATACGTTTTGATTTTCCAATCTAAATTTAAAGGATTGGAGGTATTTAAAACCGTATTCAACCCTTGTGAACGAATAGCAAAATCGAGCATATATTCGTTAGGTTTCAACACATATCGGTACTCTAAGTATTGATTATTTCCGGCTTTTAGTTTTAAAGAAACCACTTGGTTTTTTCCTTCTTTTGTTAACGTTGGCTCGAAAAATAAATCCTTTGTATTTAACGTGCGATTATCGTTGGTTTTTAATTCGATATTAAAATCGGCATTACCGTCTTTAATCAAATGTACTTTTTTGCCGGAACCTTTTTTGAATTGTTCAAATTCTTTCATTTCGGCTTCAACGATGTAACCACCTTTATTGGCAATTTTTAAGCGTACTACTTCATTTTCAATGGTTGTAAACGCTTCCTTTGCTGATGGAAGTGAAGCTGAATAAGCAAAAGACCCCAAGCTACTTTGCAATTGAGCTGCTTGAATTGAATCAGAAACAGGTGCAACCGCTTTTGTCTCTGTTTTCACAACTTTAGTTGATGTTGGTTTTTCTTTGGCCTCAACTTGTTCTTGCTGAGCCTTTTTTGCTCTTTCTTTTGCTTCGTTTTGCTGACTGTTGTACATGACCCAAATCAGAATCACGAAAATTAATCCGAATCCGATAATCGAGTTAACGTCTAATTTTTTTTCTTCCATTTACTTACTTATTACAATTTTTACGCTTCCGAATTAAACAGAAACGGCTTTATGTTGAACTGCGGCTTTTACAAACCCAACAAAAATTGGGTGTGGATTGGCTACTGTACTTTTATATTCCGGATGGTATTGTACCCCAATAAAAAAAGGATGGTTTTCAATTTCTATAATTTCAACCAAACCGGTATCGGGATTTACACCACTTGCTTTTAAACCTGCTTTTTCTAGTTGCTCTTTAAATTGACCATTAAATTCAAATCGATGACGATGACGTTCTTCAATTTGGTCTTTTCCATAAATTTGATGAGCTAAACTATCTTTTTCTATATCACATTTCCAACTTCCCAAACGCATGGTTCCACCTTTCTCTGTAATTGTTTTTTGCTCTTCCATTAAATCAATCACAGGATGAGACGTTTGCGAATTCATTTCGGTTGAATTGGCATCTTCAAAACCTAAAACAGTTCGAGCATATTCAATTACAGCCATTTGCATTCCTAAACAAATTCCGAAAAACGGGATATTATTTTCTCTAACGTAACGAACGGCTTCAATTTTTCCTTCAATTCCTCTTTCTCCAAAACCGGGTGCAACTAATACTCCGTCGAAATCACTTAATTTTTCAGCTACATTGTTTCTATCAATGTATTCAGAATGCACACTAACGATATTTACTTTTGTTTCATTGGCCGCTCCGGCATGAATAAACGCTTCTAAAATCGATTTGTAGGAATCTTGCAATTCAACATATTTTCCAACCAATCCGATGTTAACCGTATGTTTTGGGTTTTTCAATTTGTATAAGAACTCGTTCCATTGTTTCAAATCCGGAGAAGATTTTTCAGGTAGATTCAATTTTTTCAAGGCCACTTTATCCAAACCTTCTTCCAACATCAAATTCGGCACATCATAAATCGTTGAGGCATCAATCGACTGGATTACCGCTTCCCGTTTTACATTACAAAACAAAGCCAATTTTTGACGCAATTCATCTGACAATTCGTGTTCTGTTCTACAAACCAAAATATCGGCTTGAATTCCGCTTTCCATTAAGGTTTTTACGGAATGTTGTGTTGGTTTCGTTTTCAACTCACCCGCCGCAGCCAAATATGGAATCAACGTTAAATGTATAACGATGGCATTCTCCTCCCCTAATTCCCATAACAATTGACGAACTGATTCAATGTACGGCAAAGATTCAATATCACCCACCGTTCCACCAATTTCGGTAATCACGATATCAAAATCACCGGATTTACCCAACAATTGCATTCTTTCTTTAATCTCATTGGTAATGTGGGGTACGACTTGAACCGTTTTACCTAGAAATTCGCCTCTTCGCTCCTTTTCAATTACTGAAAGATAGACTCTTCCGGTGGTTACGTTATTTGCTTGCGAAGTCGGTACGTTTAAAAAACGCTCGTAATGTCCCAAATCCAAATCGGTTTCTGCTCCATCATCTGTTACATAACATTCGCCGTGTTCATACGGATTTAATGTTCCCGGATCGACATTGATATACGGGTCGAACTTTTGAATGGTCGTTCGATAACCTCTGGCTTGCAATAATTTTGCTAACGAGGCCGCAATAATCCCTTTTCCTAAGGAAGAAGTTACGCCACCCGTCACAAAAATATACTTCGTCTGATTCATTGTGTTGTTGTTTGTTGTTGTAGTTGTGTGTGATGAATTAATAGAACATACATTAATGCAAAACGGTGCAAAAGTACGATTTAATTCATCAATGTAAAAATGAAATGTGGAGATTGTTAGACAATATTCTCCAAACAAATCAATTGATTGATAATTAGATTCTAAGGCTTTGGAAATTTTTCTTTAATGGTTCGAACCAAATGTTCTAAACCGTTTAATTTGAGCTCGTAAATCAACTGAAGTTGTTGTCCGAGTTCGCCATTTGGAAAACCTTTATTATGATACCAAACAATATAATATTCCGGTAAATCAATCAAGTAACGCCCTTCGTATTTACCGAAAGGCATTTTAGTGTGTGCTAATTTGATGAGTTGTTTTTGTTGGTCCAATTCTGTTGTCTGTTTTCCGTTATCTGTTGTCTGTTGTCTGTTTTCTGTTGTCTGAAAACCGATAACGGACAACCGACAACAGAAAACTATTTCCAGTTAAAAGTAACTTCTTTTTCAATATCCGGATGTAAGCTCAACATTACCGGACAAGTCATAGCGGCTCTCTCCAATATTGTTTTTGTTTTATCATCGGCAGCGATATTCATGTTTAAAACAGTAATAATTTTGGCTATTTTTCTTGGTTCTGCCTGCATGATTTTTGTGACTTCCACTGTTGAACCGGTCAAATCCACATTCAAATCTCTGGATTTTATTCCCATAATAGAAATCATACACGTCGCAAGTGAATTGGCAACTAAATCGGTTGGTGAAAACGCCTCTCCTTTTCCATGATTGTCTTTTGGTGCATCAGAAAGAATTTCTGTACCCGATTGTAAATGAACGGAAGTTGTTCGTAAATCCCCGATATAAGTTACTTTAGATGTCATTAGTCTATTAATTTTACATTAAAATCATCAACGTATTGCATGATATATATTCCTTTATTAGAATATCCTGAACTATTTTTTTCGTAATCAAACTTATTTTCAACTCCTTCAGAAGCATACGTTTGAATGGTTGTTTCAAAATCTTCTTTTTGGAACAGTCGCATCATGGTATCAAAAACAACATCAAATCCACGTACAGCATATTGATTAGGATACACATTGTTTTTCTTTTTATACTGAATCGCAAAATTCAATGATTGTGGAGTATCTTGATATCTTGTAAGCGATGGAAATATGATTTGTTGCCTTAAAATTCTGGGAAAAACCTCATCAGTTTCAAATGTATTATTAATATCTAAGACAACTAATTCAGTACTATAGCCTGCCGATTTTGCATTATTACATTGATTTAAAGCATTAAAAATCATTCCGGTTGATGCTGTTTCTAAAATAAAAAAGTTTACTTTTTCTTTTGATAATTTTGTCAAAATACTATCCCAAACTGGTGCTCCTTTTTCGTTTAAAGGAGCCAGATAAATATCCTTATGGTTGTCAACAATAAATTGCTTCGCAGCAGATTTTTTACTATCCACAAATGCAATCATATTACCATTTTTTGAACGAATAAAAGAAAACATTTCATTTTTAACAAAGTCATTCGGTGGCATAGATTGATAAACATTATCGGTAGTAGAAGTTATTTCACGTAAAGGAGAAATCACCGGCACATTGCTAGTACTGAGTAATTCTGCCGTTTTTTCAACATATTGAGGATAAAAAGGACCGATAACGGCATCCGCTTTGGCTAGATTTTGATTTTGTACAATTGACGAAACACTAGAACCTTTTTTAGTTTCTTGAGAATCAAGTATTTTAACATTCAAATTTAACCCCAATCGTTTTGCTGAATCAATTGCCATTAAAGCACCCGAATAAAAATCTAATGTTAGGTTTAAAAATCCATCTCTTTTTAATCTGGCTTGTGTTGTTAAAGTAGTATCACTTTCAATATTAGAAGTATTAAATGGTAGTAATAATACTATTTCCTTTTTATCTTTTTGAACCAATGATTTTGTTAAATCTTTGATTTCTTTGGTTTTTCCGGAAGACACAAATCGTTGAGCCGGAATTTGAAGTTTCATACCTTCTTTTACACCTTCTTTTAACTCAGGGTTCAACGACAATAATTCATCTTGACTTATTGAGAAAAGCTTTGATATACTGAATAAAGTTTCTTTAGGTTTAACTACATATTCCAAATAATTTGATTTTGAAACTTTTTTTAATTCAGGTGTTGAATCAGTTGATGTTGATTTTAAATTTCCGTTTTTGATTATTATTTTTTGACCAATTGATAAACCCTCTTTTGTACTGGGATTCCAAAGTAATAAATTATCAACCGAGACCTCATATTGTTTGGCAATAGAAAAAAGTGTTTCTTTTGCTTGCACTTCATGATTGAAAGTAGAGGTATCCTGAATTTTTGTTTTTTGTACTTCACTAGCTTTACCGGAAACATACATGGTTTGACCAACTTTTAAACCGTTTTCTTTAACGTCTGGATTCCATCTTTCAAGAAGTTCAACTGTTGTATTGTATTGTTTTGCTATTCCAAATAAAGTTTCTTTTGGTTTTACTTCATGAATTAATGAAGCTGAAGAATTGCCAACAATTGATGAAGGTATTAATAATGTAGCATCAACTTGAATCCCATTTTTGGCATCAGGATTCATCCTGTAAATGTCGTATGGAGTAACTTTATATTTTTGAGCAATCTGAGTTATTGTTTCTCCTTTAGCTACAATATGCTTTTTTACAGACTCATTGGGTTGAGCGAAACTGTTCAGAATACACAAAAAAAAGCATACTATAAATATGAAAAATACCCTCATGGAGCTCAAAATTTATTTGGTGATAATGGTTAATACTTGTCCGGCTTGTAATCCGTTTTTCAATAATTTTTCATTTTGATTCATAATTGCTTCTACGGTCACATTATATTTTTTTGCAATTCCATATAATGTTTCTTTTGGAGCAACTGAATGCTTAATAATTGTATTAGTTGATGCAACAGTAGTAGCTATTTCAGCTGGTTTATTTGTTGAGGCAACTTCTTTGGTTTGTTTTTCAATAACTGTACCATATTTGGGAATTTTCAACGTTTGCCCAACTTGCAAACTGTTTTTCAACAAAATTACATTTGCACTTTTAATTTCATCAACAGATATATTATAAAGTCTTGACAAACCATAAAGTGTTTCGCCGGCTGTTACTTTATGCATCATAAAACCTGTTTTAGCATCATTGGGAAGGGTCGTATTTACAACCTCTCTTTTTGATGTAACTTCTTTTGACTTTTCTACCTCTTTTTTTTTGTCCAGTTCTTTAATTGGTTTATAATTATCTGAAGGTAAAACAATTTCAGGCGATTTTTGAGGAACATAAAATTCTAAAACCATTCCTTCTTTCACTCCATCAATGGCAAAACGATTGGAACGATAAATTTCTGCCGGATCAACCACGTATTTTTTTGAAATATCCAATACGGTTTCTCCGGAAGCAACGGTATGTTTAACTAAATCCATACCAGGTTTTACTACGGTTTGAGAAAAAGTGATTTGGGGGCTTAGCAATATCATTGCTCCAAACAAAAACTTTTTCATCTAACTAAAATTTAATTGCTACTCCCATTCAATGGTAGCAGGTGGTTTTGAACTAATATCATATACAACTCTGTTAACCCCTTTAACCTTATTGATGATTTCATTTGAAATTTTCATCAAAAAATCATACGGTAGATGTACCCAATCGGCCGTCATTCCATCGGTTGATTCAACAGCTCTAAGGGCAACAACTTTCTCGTAGGTTCGCTCGTCACCCATTACTCCTACACTATTTACAGGCAGAAGAATGGCTCCGGCTTGCCATACTTTATTATACAAACCGTGTGACTTTAAACCTTCAATAAAGATAGCGTCAACTTCTTGCAATATACGAACTTTTTCTTTAGTTATATCTCCTAAAATTCGGATAGATAATCCGGGACCCGGAAAGGGATGTCTGCCCAATAATTCAGGGGCAATTCCCAATGTAGCTCCTACTCTTCTCACTTCATCTTTGAATAACATTCGAAGTGGTTCTACAATTTTTAATTTCATAAAATCGGGTAAACCACCCACATTATGATGTGATTTAATGGTTGCAGATGGTCCTTTTACCGAAACCGATTCAATCACATCAGGATAAATCGTTCCTTGTGCCAGCCATTTCACGTCTTCTATTTGATGAGCTTCATCATCAAAAACTTCTATAAATACACGACCAATAGTCTTTCGTTTGGCTTCCGGCTCTTCAATTCCGGCTAACTGATCTAAAAATCGATCGGTTGCATCAACTCCTTTTACATTCAATCCCATTCCTTTGTATTGGTCTAATACATTTTGGAATTCATTCTTACGCAGTAAACCATTATTGACAAAAATGCAATAGAGATTTTCGCCAATGGCTTTGTTTAATAAAACGGCCGCTACGGTAGAATCTACTCCTCCGGAAAGTCCTAAAACAACTTTATCTCCTTTGATTTTTTCTTTCAATTCAGTAACTATATCATCCACAAATGCATTGGGTGTAAAATTTTGAGGTACTTCGGCAATACGCACCAAAAAATTTTCCAACATTTGCTTTCCATCAGTTGAATGATAAACTTCCGGATGAAATTGAATAGCATAGGTTTTTTCACCATCAATTCGATAAGCTGCATTTTCTACATCTTTTGTACTGGCTAATTTCACGCCATTTACCGGAAGCTTTTTTATCGTATCACTATGGCTCATCCAAACTTGACTATTGAGAGCCACTTCTTCAAAAAACGGATCATGGTCATCCACAAAACTCAAATTGGCTCTGCCGTATTCACGAATGTTGGAGGGAGCTACTTCACCACCATCAAAATGGGCCAAATATTGAGCACCATAACAAACAGCTAACAAAGGCATTTTGCCTCTAATTTGTGATAAATCGGGATGAGGAGCATCATCTGCTCGAACCGAAAAAGGACTACCGGAAAGAATTGTAGCCTTAAAGCTAGACAAATCTTCGGGAACTTTGTTATAAGGAAAAATTTCGCAGAATATATTTAATTCCCGAACTCTTCTCGCAATAAGTTGTGTGTATTGCGAACCAAAATCTAAAATAAGTACGTTGTGTTGCATGGACAAAAATAGGGATATTCTTGGAAAGTGAAAAACAGTTTCCTAGTTAAATTATATATAATTAAAACGGGTTAGAAGTAATTTAGCTAGCTTTTAAATTCCGATTTCAACTTGAAAGCGAATGTACCAATTGGTTTCAGAACTTCCGTTTAAATAAGACAATTCATCTAGAGTAATCTCCGTTTGGAGTTTGAAAGCATGTTCCCAAAAATATTTGGTTACACCTACACTATATTGTTTGGTATTGGGTGTAAAAGCTTGAATATCTTTATTTACTTGTTGTGAAGAAAAACGACCAATTACTTCATAATTGGTTGGAAATAAATAACTCAATTGGTAATCAAATCCTTCTCCAACATAAACAAAATTAAAATCACTTGGGTCTTCTGGATTAAAAGTTAATGGATTCTTTGAAGTACGATTCATGTAGGAACTCATAAAAGCCCAACCGTTGTATTTTACCATGGCATCCAATAAAACGGATTCCATATTTCTTTTTTCGAACAAATCAACTCCTAATTGCCCCTGTGTTTGACGAGCTTTTACATTTCTATGAAAAGTTCCGGCCAACAACAATTTAGGTTTTTGTTCCCTTGCAATATCACCTTCAAAATTGGTTCCGTCTTTAGAGAATGACCCAAGAGGAAACAATTCCATTCTACCGGTTAAGGCAAAACCATTATCCGGACTTTTGGTCACGTTTCTTCCATTTCCTGTACTTATTGCGGTCTTTAGATTGTAAGAGAACTTTTCATTTTTCTCATTCAAAAAATAGGCTTGAAACCCAAAATCACGGTCAATATTAAAACGAGCATTATTGATCGTTCTGTCTGTCATTTGTAAAGCACCCGAAGAATTAACCCGTTGTCTATTACCCGGTAATTTGGTTTGACCGAAGGCAAAACTCCAGTTTTTGTTGGGTCGGTAAAACACAACTGCATCACGAATAATATTAATGTTTTCTCCCTCTTCAATTTCGCCTACATCACCGGGAGCAAAAGACAATTGAATAGCATACAAAAATTTAGGATTTCCTACATAACCATCAAATCGCAAGCGTAACCGTCTAATTTGCCCATCAAAAGCATCTTCTTGATCTTCATTTTTTAAAAAACCCATTCGGTTTTGCATTCGAAATCGTATATTCAATTGAAAAATACTATCCGGTGATGTCAAACCTAACCCTTTACCGTAATTGTAATAAGGTAAAGTGGCTAATTTTAAATCATTGTCTTTTGTACTTAATTTGATATCCTGAGCAATTGAAAAAAAGGATATTAAAAAAAACAAAAATGAAAAAATCTTATTCATTTGTAGTCGTTGTGTTTGCTTGACAAAAGTAATTTAATTTTTGTAAAGTGAAAGTTTTATAGAGGTATTATTACCTTTGCAAAAAAAAAAACAAAATGTCGAATTTATATTTAGGATATCATTTTACGGTTGAACCAAAAGAATTGGGTTGTGAAATTTTAGTGGCCGAATTAGGCGAAAAACCATTTGAAAGTTTTATTGAAACTGAATTTGGTGTAACCGCTTATATTCAAAAGGAACTTTGGACAGCTAATATTTTAGACGATTTATATGTTTTAACTTCTCCTGAATTTGTAATTTCATACCAAATTGAGGAAATTGAACAAGTTAATTGGAATGAAGAATGGGAAAAAAACTTTGACCCGATTGATGTCGATGGAAAATGCCATGTTCGAGCTCCTTTTCACCCCAAGACCGATGCTGAATTTGATATAATCATCGAACCGAAAATGAGTTTCGGAACAGGTCATCATGAAACCACACACATGGTGATTCAACATTTATTAGAAACCGATTTGGTTGGTAAAAAAACGTTGGACATGGGTTGCGGAACTGCCATTTTAGCCATTTTAGCCGAAATGAAAGGAGCCAAACCCATTGATGCGATTGACATTGACAATTGGTGTTATTTGAATTCGATTGAAAATGCCGAACGTAATAATTGTGAGCACATTTCCGTTTATGAAGGAGATGCTTCGCTGTTGGTAGTCCAAAAGTATGACGTAATTATTGCTAATATCAATCGAAATATACTTTTAAACGATATGCATCGCTATGTGAATTGTTTAAATCAAAATGGTTTATTATTTTTGAGTGGTTTTTACAAAGAAGATATTCCGGCTATAGACGAATGTTGCCAAAAATTAGGTTTACAATTGGAAAAAACGTTGGAACGGAATAATTGGGTAAGTTTAAAGTATAAGATGGAAGCGGGAAGTTAGAAGTTGAAAGTCTGGAGATTCAAGTTTCAGGTTCATCTCAAACTTTACATTCTTTACTAATCTAATGCTCAATGTTGTTATATTAGAAATATTTCACTGAATAAACCCGTGATAATCTACAATAAGCGTAGATTATTAATTTAATCAGTGTTCCATTGAGTAGTAAATTGGATAATCAAAAAAATAGAATTACTTTTTAACTAGAATAAAATGAGTACGATAGAAAAAATTCAGGAAGAAGTTTTAGTAGAAGAAGCCGTAGGCATCAACAACGAAATTGTGCTTTTTAATGACGATGTGAACACTTTTGATCATGTGATTGATACGCTTATTCGCGTTTGCAAACACACAAGTGAACAAGCTGAACAATGTGCCATTTTAGTACATTACAAAGGTAAATGCACAGTTAAAACCGGACCTTTTGATGAATTAAAACCGCAATGTACCCAACTGTTAGAGGCTGGTTTAAGTGCCGAAATTATCTAATTGAGCGGTGGAAGAATACGGCAAAATACTCGTCATTGCCATGCCGGCATTTCTGTTATTAATAATAATTGAAAAAGCCTATGGTTACTTCAAAGGAAATGATACCGCTCCTTTGATGGATACCGTTTCGAGTTTAAGCTCCGGAATAACGAATGCCGTGAAAGATGTTTTGGGCGTTAGTGTTTCGATTTTGACATACGAATGGATGGAGAGCAAAGTGGCAATTTTTACCATTGAAAATACAATTCTCACTTACATTATTGCTTTTTTTGTGATTGATTTTTATGGCTATTGGACGCACCGATGGTCACATCAAATCAATATTTTTTGGAATAAACATGCTATTCATCACAGTAGTGAAGAATTCAATTTAGCTTGTGCATTAAGACAATCCATTTCTTCGTTTGTCAATTTGTTTACTTTTTTATTACTTCCTGCCGCTTTTTTAGGCGTTCCGGCAGAAGTCATAGCCATAGTTTTGCCATTGCATTTGTTTTTACAGTTTTGGTACCATACCAAACACATTGGCAAAATGGGAATTTTAGAAAAAATCATTGTTACACCTTCTCATCACCGAGTGCATCATGCAATCAACAAAGAATATTTAGACAAAAATCACGGACAAATTTTTATTTTTTGGGACAAGTGGTTTGGTACTTTTCAGGAAGAGTTAAAAGAAGTTCCGGCCGTTTTTGGCATTACAAGACCCGCTCAAACCTGGAATCCTATAAAAATTAATTTTCAGCATTTATGGCTATTGATTCAAGATGCGTGGCGTGCCGAAAATTGGAAAGATAAATTGAGAATTTGGTTTATGCCAACGGGTTGGAGACCTCAGGGATTTGAAGAAAAATATCCTGTTTATAAAATTGAAGATGTGTATGCTTTTAAAAAATACCAACCCAAACATTCTAATTTGTTAACCTACTACACAATTATTCAACTTTTTGTGACGTTAGGATTTGTAAGTTTGTTATTTGCTAATGTGGCATCAATTGGTTTACCAACCATTTTCATTTATGGGCTTTTTGTTTTTGTCACCATTTACAGCCTAACCGAATTGATGGATACTAATCCAAATGCATACTTTTTTGAATTGTTTAGAGCCTTTTTAGGTATTGGTATTTTATATTTTTATGGTGATTGGTTTGGGTTGAATGAACAATTTTTAGTTGGAAATTATATTTTAGGAATGTATTTCATCGTTTCATTTATGATTTCATATTACTTTTCAAATTATGAATTTCACACTCCAACCTATTTGCGATCCTGATGAAAACCAAGAAATTTATCAGAAGTTTCATAGCGTTTAGTAGTCTATACTTATTTTTTTATTTGTCGGGAGAGAAAATATAGCGTGGTGGTTTAAGCCTTTTTTAATTCCTTTTTTACTCTATATTGTTTCGGTTTCTGATTCGTTTCGAACTCAAAAAATACTTCTTTTTGCTTTGTTCTTTTCCTGGGTGGGTGATGTTTTATTAATGTTTGCAAATCAACACGCATTGTTTTTTATTTTGGGGCTAATCTCTTTTTTAATTGCACACTTAGCCTATATTATATTGTTTCAAAGGCAAAATAAAATCAATGAAAATAATAACTATTTGTGGTTTATCCCTTTTGTGATTATTTATCTGGTAACTATACTACGTTTTCTATGGCCTTTCTTAAATGAAATGAAAATTCCGGTTTTGGTTTATGCAATAGTCATTTCCTTAATGTTATTAATGAGTATTAAAGCCTATTTTCAATGGGAAAAACCCAGTAATTTATGGGTTTTAATTGGATCTTTACTATTTGTCATTTCAGATAGTATTTTGGCTATTAACAAATTCCATTCACCTGTACCCATGAGTTCATTTTGGATTATGAGTACTTATTTGGGAGCCCAATTTTGTATTATGACTTCACTTATAAACAATAAAAAAACTGCCTCTTTTGGAGACAGTTTATAAACTAATGTATTATTTAGCTTCTAGTAAAAGTAAACACAACATCAACTAATTCACCATCATCAAAATAATCAGTTCTCAACTTTACAACCAGTGTGGTATTATTTATTTTGGTAACTGTTGCAGATTCTGTCTCACCAGAATCACTTATGATTACTTTGTTACCATCAATCACCCAAACACCTGTAACCTCTTCATATAATTCACAATCCCAAACATCACCATTCACTACAAAACCATCTTCTCTAAATTCAAGATAATCTTTTCCACAAGGTTCATGGTCGTCATAGGGAAACGTTTCTCCCATAACTTTGGTAGTTTTAAAATACCACTTCCCAACTAGCTTAGCTTCCGTAACTTTTACAGCATCGTCGCTATTTGAACAGGAAAAACTCAAGGCAGCTAACATAAAAAATACTACTAATTTTTTCATTTTGTTTAATTATTTATTGAGTGCGAATATAAAACAATTTTTCGTACAAAATTATTATATTTTACCAATGGCACAACTCAAATATGATTTTGCTTTTTCGCCAAAAGTATTTTGTTCTCCTTCTACAGGATAACCTAATTTTTTCAAAGTTGATTTAACTTGATCTATTTGATCTTCTTTTGTATAATTAAATGATATAGTATTATCTTCAACACTCACAAAAACAGAAGAAACATCGTCAAGTTTTGTAATTTTATTGATGATAGTAGTCGCACAACCATTACACTTTACATTTTGAATTCTTAGGGTTGTTTTCATTTTTTCATAGATTATTACACAAATTTACATCAATTGAAAAAATAAAAGTGTAACCTTTATTACACTTCAAAAACTAGTGTGGCAATTTATCTTTGAACAAACCATATAAAAAAGTTCCAAAAATGGCACCCAATAAAACAAAAGCAACATTATAAATACCTGCACCTAATAGTATAAAAATAGGCCCCGGACATGAACCAACCAATGCCCAACCTAAACCAAAAAGTGTTCCGCCTAGCCAATAACGCATATTTCCATCTTCTTTGTCTAAAATTTCAATTGGGTTTCCATCCACATCTTTCACTTTTTTTCGTTTGATGTATTGAATACCAATCAATCCTGTAGCTATAGCTGTTCCAATAATTCCATACATATGAAACGATTGAAAATGAAACATTTCATAAATTCTATACCAAGAAACAGCTTCTGTTTTGGTGAGCACAATCCCAAACAAAATGCCAACTAAAAAAAACTTGAATAATTTCATATCTTAAAAAATTAAAGGCAAAAGAAAGTGAGCCATGATTAATCCGCCAATAAAAAACCCAATTACTGCTTTTAAAGAAGGAAGTTGCAAATTACTTAATCCGGAAATGGCATGACCCGATGTACAACCACCGGCATAACGGCTTCCAAATCCAATTAACATTCCGCCAATCAACAAGATGAAAATTGTTTTTGGAGAAAAATCATTAAAAAGTGCATCAGGCACTAACTTTCCGTTGGGTTCATCTATTCCTAATTGATTCAATTGAACAATTGTTTTTGGATTAAGACTTACATTTGAAGCATTATGCAAAAAATGAACTGCAATAAAACCACCTACCATCGCACCCGCAACCACCACTAAATTCCAACGTTGACCTTTCCAATCCCAATCAAAAAAAGGAACTTTTTTTCCAATACCGGTCATCGAACATAATGAACGAAGGTTGGATGACATTCCGAATGTTTTTCCAAAATAAATCAATAAAAGCATCACCAATCCAATTAAAAAACCGGAAATCGACCAATGCCAAGTATGAGTGAGTAGTTCCATATCTTTTTTTTTACAAAAATAGAATTCTGAAACGGTTAACACAAATGAAAACACAATGGTTTTCTAAAAAAAACGTTTTACCTTTGACCTATTATTAATTGGTTTTATATGAAAAACACTGTTGTCCTTCTTGTAAGCTGCTTAACTTTACTATTTATCTCATGTGGCAGCATTAAAAATACCATTAAAAATATTGATGATACTGTTCCTACTCCACTTTTAAAGAATAATGTATCATTTATTTTAAATGAAGTTAGTGAAGATCCTAAATATGGTTATGATCCGGATTATCCCATTAATATTTTTTATCGAAATACAGCCAATGATACCATAAATCAGGAGCGTTTTTTGAAAGCTTTGGCTGGACCAAATGGTGAAAAAATATTTTATGAAAAAGTTGAAAGTTGTTGCCCTTTCCCTACCAAAAGAAGTGAAATTGGAGCCGGTTTATTAGATGTATATCAAGTGAACTGGGTAGGTTGCAAAAAGCCACTTAAACTTTACTTCAATATTTATGAAAAAGGAAAGCTGATGGTTCCAAAAGGCTTGACAGCCAAAAAAGACGAGTAAGCTTATTTCAAAATCTATCAAAAAATCGTACTTTTGCACTTTAAAAATTGAAAATGGATATTACAAAAATACCCCAAATTAAACATACCAATAGTGGTAACTTTTTTGTTCTTGCCGGACCTTGTGCAATTGAAGGAGAAGAAATGGCTCTTCGTATAGCAGAGCGTTTAGTTCAAATTACCGATAAATTAGAAATTCCTTATGTGTTCAAAGGTTCATTCAAAAAAGCCAATCGTTCTCGTATTGACAGTTTTTCAGGAATTGGTGATGAAAAAGCCTTGAAAATTTTACAGAAAGTTTCGCAAACGTTTGGCATTCCTACTGTTACTGATATTCATACTAATGAAGATGCTCCAATGGCCGCTGAATATGTAGATGTATTACAAATTCCTGCCTTTTTGGTACGTCAGACTGATTTAGTAGTGTCTGCTGCTAAAACCGGAAAAACGGTAAACTTAAAAAAAGGACAATTTATGAGTCCGGAAAGCATGAAACATGCCGTTCAAAAAGTATTGGATTGCCAAAATGAAAATGTAATGGTTACCGATCGCGGAACCATGTTTGGCTATCAAGATATGATAGTGGATTTCAGAGGGATTCCAACCATGAAACAATTTGCTACTACCGTTTTGGATGTTACCCATTCCTTGCAACAACCTAATCAAATGTCAGGTGTAACCGGCGGTCGTCCCGATATGATTGAAACCATTGCCAAAGCGGGAATTGTAACAGGTGTGGATGGTATTTTTATTGAAACTCACTTTGATCCGGCCAATGCCAAAAGTGATGGTGCTAACATGCTTCATTTAGATTACTTTGAAAATTTAATGACGAAATTAGTAGCGATTCGAAAAACGATAAATCAATTTTAAAATAAAAAAAATGCTTTCCATCTGGAAAGCATTTTTTTATTGAGTAGTAAATAGTGTTAACTGCTCAAAAATCAATTCGGTTAAAACAGTATTGTCAATTTCTTCCAAACGATTATACCGCAACGATTTTACCAATGTCCTGCCCTCACCTGTCAATTGATCTTGATGCAAGGTTAATTCATACCCTTTCATAAAGGCAACATCCACAAAATGTTGTTTATGACTGGCATTTAAATAAATAAACGGTTTATTGTTGTAGTAATAAAACGGAATTTTAAATTTATACAGCAACTTTATATCGGGTATTGACAACTCAATTACTGCCTGAACATGCAGTAAAATAGAACGAAAAGGTTCAGGTTGATTTAAAATATATTCTTCTGCAGGTTTCATATTTCAAAAATAAATTAAAATTTGTTTGGTTGTGAAAAATTTTATATTTTACTTTGCATCTCAAAGTACTTTAAAAATGGAAAACGAGAAATACCTCAACGACCTCTCTGAAATCAAAGACTTGATGAACCGATCCTCACGCTTTCTATCATTAAGTGGATTATCGGGAATTTTAGCCGGAACATATGCGTTAATTGGAGCATATTTGGCATATAAAACAATTTACTTTGACACTTCCACAATGGGAGGGTACAAGAACTTAGTAATTTCTGAGGCAGCTGTTATTCGATTATTAATAATTGCTGTTTCTGTAGCGATACTTTCTTTGCTAACCGGAATAGTATTAAGCATACGAAAAGCAAAAAAGAACAACGAAACCATTTGGAACAGTACGGCAAGAAGACTAGTAATCAATTTTTTAATTCCCTTAGCAACAGGTGGTTTCTTTATCCTATTTTTGATTGAAAAAGAAATGTTAGGGTTAATTGCTCCTCTCACTTTAATCTTTTACGGATTAGCTTGTGTGAATGCAAGCAAATATACCATCGGAGGTGTTCGTTATTTAGGACTAACTTTTATTGTTTTAGGATTACTTTCAACATGGTTTTTAGGCTACGGATTATTATTTTGGGCTTTAGGTTTCGGGGTATGCCACATTTTATATGGTAGTATAATGTATTTTAAATATGAAAGGAATAAGATTGTTAGATAGTCCGATTATTTGATGTATATATTCTTTAAATTTTTTAAGTTTTTTTAGTTTTTTTGATTTTTTAGTTTTTTTAGTTTTTATAAATCTGTGTTCCAAAAAAAATTAATTCCTTTCCTTTGCCAAATGAAAAACATCATCCAACATATCAACAAAGCCTTTGACCATCGCATCCGACTGGGCATTATGTCGATATTGATGGTAAATGAAAGTGCCGATTTTAACACGTTAAAAGAATTGTTGGGTGCTACTGATGGTAACCTTGCCTCTCACGCAAAAGCATTAGAAACAGAAGAATACATTGCCATTGAAAAACAATTTATCGGAAAAAAACCTAATACCAGTTACAAAGCCACTCAACTTGGAAAAAAAGCCTTTCAAGAGCATATTGAAGCCTTAGAAAAATTAATCAAAAAAAGCTAACCTATTTTTTTATCTATTAACTTTGAAATCCAAAGTACTTTTATATATGAAAACAATCCATTTTTATCTTCAAACCAAAAAGAGAGAATTTCTTGTTCTTTCCGTTCTTTCGTTATTCTGCTTAAGTCTATTAATCATTCGGGCAAAAGCTTCAAACAGCATCTTCTTCTTCTTTTTAATTTGGAATTTGTTCTTGGGTTTTCTCCCCTATTGCATCAGTCAAATGATGTTATATTCCTTAAAAATTAGAGAAAATCGATGGTATAGAATCTTTGGATTACTAATTTGGTTAATATTTCTTCCCAATTCATTTTATCTATTGACCGATTTTTTTCATTTGAATAAATTCAATTCGGTGCCGGTTTGGTTTGATCTTATGGTGGTAAGCTCTTTTTCGCTGACCGGTTTTTTGTTTGGTATTTTTTCACTTTTTACCATCGAAAAGTTACTCAATAATCATTATTCGGTAAGTATTTCAAAAATTATTCTTTTAACTAGTCTCTATTTAACTGCATTCGGTATTTACTTGGGAAGATACCTTCGTTTCAACAGTTGGGATGTACTTTCTAATCCAATTGACTTAATGAATTCTTGTATCAACTGCCTTTTTATCAGAGACGTTCAAAATTTTACACTTGGATTCGGAACGTTTTTATTGGTCATCTACTTTGTTGCAACTTCGATGAAAAAGATGGAAACAAATAATCTGAAAATCAAATAATCCTTATCATGACTAAAAAAACCTACGCCACCGTTACAGGAAAACTTTCTACACAAATTGCCATTGCATCATTTGGTTTTGGGACCTTAGTTTTTTTGTTGAATCAATTTTTCCCACAAGAAGATATAATTTTTTTTATTGGCTTCATTTACGTACTTATAGCCTTGTTTGTTAACGGTGTAGTAGTACTCAACCTCATTCATCACTTTATTTTCTTTCAAAATCACCGAGAATATTTTGGGGTAAAAATTCTACTTGTATTGGCTAATATTCCCGTCGCTGTCCTCTATTTTTATTTAACCATTAATCACATCAACCTTTTAAACTTTTAAACCTTTAACCTTTTAAACTATTTCAAACATGGAAAAACAAACCAATTTCTTTCAGTCCAACACCGCAAAAATCATCATGGTTGGCTTTTTAACGCTCATTTTATTGATTCCGCTTCAATTTGTGAAAAGCTTAATTGAAGAACGTTCCGTCCGTCAAAAAGAAGTGGTTTCCGAAACCTCAGAAAAATGGGGCGAAGCAATCTACTTTTATGGTCCGATTTTGAAAATTCCGTACAAACAAACCAGTGAAGTTGTTGAATATGATGCTAAAACCAACGTACAAGTAAAAAAATACGTAACCGAGACTAAATTAGCTTATTTCTTCCCGGAAGAACTAAAAAACACGACCGATGTCACGATGGTGAAACCCTTGCAACGCAGTTTGTATAAGTCGAATGTATTCAATGCTCAAATGGATTTTTCAGGAAGTTATGTTTTTCCCAACTTTAAAATCAATTCGATTGCAGATGAAAATATCTTATGGGACAAAGCCACAATTCAGATTCGAACCACTAATTTAAAAAGCATTAAAAGTCAGGTGAATTTGAAGTTAGGCGATTCGATTTACCGATTTGAACCGACTCAAAATAAGCAAAATGATTCGTTGTCAACGTTAGAAACCGGTTTGGTGAATTTGCAATCGCTTCGGGAGAACAAAAAGCAAAACTTTACGTTCAACATCAATTACAACGGAAGTAAAATGATTCACTTTGCTCCGATTGGCAAAACGACTTCGGCAAAAATGACTTCCAATTGGCCGTCGCCGAGTTTTTCAGGTAATTTTTTACCAAATGATAAAAACAAAAAAATCACTTCCAAAGGTTTTGAAGCCGAATGGGAAGTCTTGCACCTCAACCGCCCTTTTCCGCAACAATCATTTGAAACGTTACCGAATGTGAAACCGCACGCTTTTGGTGTAGAATTTATTACCACTGTGGATGAATACCAACAAAACGAACGAGCTTCAAAATATGGGTTTTTGGTCATTGGATTAACGTTTTTAATCTTTTTCCTCATTCAAAGCATCAGCAAAATCAACATTCATATTTTTCAGTATTCGATGATTGGTTTGGCGTTGATTATGTTTTATACGTTACTGATTTCAATTACGGAGCACAGTAGTTTTACTTTGGCATATGTGGTAGCAGGAGCTTCAGTAATTGTGTTGATTTCGCTCTACTCTATCTCGATTTTAAAGAATAAAAAATTTCCGGCTTTCATTGGCATTTCGCTCACGTTTTTATACACCTTTATTTTTGTAATTATTCAAATGGAAGATTATGCGTTGTTGGTGGGTAGCATCGGATTGTTCTTGATTTTAGCCGCCGTGATGTATTTTTCTAGGAAGATTGATTGGGGAGCGGGGAATTAATTTAATTTAGTTTTAAACCATTAAGAAATTAAGGTTCATTAAGCATACTTGGTGAACCCTTTTTTTATTGAATTTCAGACAAAAAAAACGGAAACAACTACTCAAAGTGTTTCCGTTTTTACATTCAGTCCATAACGTGACGGACTTTCATTTGTTTTTTAAGCATTAATCTTTTTCATACACGGTAATAAAACCTAAAGCGTCTTTCACTTTTAATTCTGAAAGCGTAAGATTCATAATGTCTTGAGTTTTAGATACACCATCAATAACTGTTGTTAAATTATTGTGGGATCTTGAATATGTTCCGGTTTTGGTAATCAATGCACATGGCGTGTCCGATGAATCGTATTCTCCTTGATTCACGTCGTTATCAATTTTAAGATCAATATAATCTTTATCACAACCCGCTTCATTCTGCGGAGCACTGATTAAAACTTCTTCTCCCGCAATTACTGTTCCCACTTGGCTTACATTCCACTTTCCGATTACCGGTAGAAGTGTTTCGCCGTCGTTATCGTCGTCGCTACATGAAGTGGCAAATAATCCGATTGTTAAGGCAAAGGCGAATAATAGACTTCGATTTTTCATAATTTATTTGTTTTATTATTAGGTGTAAAGGTAGTGGTGCATGTGAAGTAACTTGTTACAGAATTATAGATAAGGTTTGTATATTTACTGTATGTGGCGTTAGAAAGCAAAAAACCCGACAATCACTTGCCGGGTTTTAATTAGAAATAAATTATCTTAGTGTCCGCCAGACACTTTTTGATCAAAATCAATTCCTTGTTCTTTTAAAATCCCGCTTACTTTCCAAGCATAGAAAGCGAGATAAACAAAACAGGCTACCCCAACAATATAACTAAAATGAATGTTGGTTTCATCTGCTACTACTCCTTGCAACCAACTCACAATTCCTCCACCCATAATCATCATAATCAAGAAATTACTACCTTGATTGGTGTTTTTACCTAAACCACTGATGGCTAAGGTAAATATACACGGCCATAAAGTACTACAGAAAAGACCAACGCTTGTAAAGGCATAAACACTCAACATTCCGGTGGTAAACATACCTACTAATAAAGCGACAATTCCCAAACAAGAAAAAATCAACAACATTCTGGCCGGATTTCCTTTGCTGGCAATATCCGCAGCGATTAATACTACAATCACTAACGCATACACATAAAACGCAGTCAAATCATGTTTGGCAATCGCGTTAACCATCAAGAAAACTCCGAAAGCCAAATAAGGAGCTAAAAATTTCAATATTTTTTCGGTACTGGCTGTCGCATTAAAGGCTTCAACAGCTCCTGTCCAACGGCCAATCATTAAACTCGCCCAATACAACGAAATATAAGGAGCAATATCTTTGGTTTCAAAACCTAAACCGGATTCCATATAGGCCGGTAAATTACTCGCGGTAGATACTTCAACCCCAACATATACAAAAATTCCAATCATCCCTAAAATCAATTGTGGATAGTGAAGTGCTGATTTTTTTGAAGACTTAACATCTTCCGTTACCTCAACAACGGTTTCGGGTTGATCCGGTAAAGATGAAAATTTCAAAAAGATGGCTACCAAAATAAAAGCCGCCCCTAAAATCAAATACGGAATCTTTACACTTTCAATACTTACATCGGTATTGGCAGAAGCCGCAGAACCAAAAATGGCAAAACTCACAATCAACGGACCAATAGTAGTTCCGAAATTATTGATTCCACCCGCCATGGTTAATCGTTGTGAACCGGTAGTAATGGGTCCCAAAGCAATGGCTAACGGATTAGCAACCGTTTGTTGCAAAGAAAATCCGAGTCCAACTATAAATAAACCTGAAAGCATCAATGGAAAAGAACCATTATTGGCCGCAGGATAAAATAATAACGTGCCTAAAGCAGAAATGGTTAACCCTAACGCTAATGCATTTTTATACCCGATTCGGTTAATGATATCTCCTTTCGTTAGAAAAGAAATACCCATATAAATCAAAGAACCTACGGTATATGCTACATAAAAAGCAACGGAAACCAATTGACTTTCCCCTTGAGTTAAATCGAATGCTTTTTTGAAAACAGGAATTAAAATATCATTACTGGCCGCTACAAATCCCCAAAAGAAAAATACGGTGACTAAAGGAATGAACTGTGCCCATTTGGTTGAAGTGGTTGAACTCATAAATTGTTTTTAAAGGTTGGTTTTAGTTTTTTTATTTACAGTAGTGATTAAAAAAGTTAAATTTAATTAGAACAAAAAGATAAATTCAATTTAAATAAAATAGTTATCAACGAAATCATGTTTACATTAACAAATGAAAATCATTCCGACTTTTTAATTTCACTTCGCGGACCAATCCCATTATTATTAAACGCCTCAATTTGAAAATAATACACATCGGAACGATCCAAACCATTGAAATAATATTCGTTCTTTCCATACACCATAATTGAACCGTAAAGTTTATCAGGTGATTTGCCGAAATAAATCACATAACCATCTGCTGAAGGTTCTTGTTGCCATTTGAACCAAACATTTCTACGTTCACCTTTTACTTTTGGTCCGGAACGCAAAGGAACAAAGTTTTGAACTGCTTTTGGTTTTTCACCGGAGCCTTTTCCGAACACTCTAAAGCCACTTAATGCAAATTTTCCTGTGGGCAACCTTGAGTGAGGTTCCATACTTGATTATCGCCTTTGTAATCGGTTTTTGTGAAATTTTCTACAAAAGGAAGCAGTTCCTGAGCAAAATTGTCAAAGGAAATGAAAAACAATAACCAAATTAAAAATCTACCTTTCATACAAGCTAGTTTCATTTCCCAAATGTAAAAAACAATTCGGATTAAACCACCTGTACTGTACAGTTGTTATTTTAAAACCGGTGAAGAAGCATCAACATAATCTTGTAGATAACTGAATCGAGAGGTTAACTTTCCGTTTTCAGTAATTTTTGCTCGATGCAAAATACCATCTTTATCACCATTAAAAAAAGCAGGAATTACATGCTGCATAAACATTTCCCCAAAACCCTCACTGGCATCTTTGGGTAGCTCACATGGCAAATTATCAACACTCATGACCATAATGGAACCCGGATGCATGTAGGGGACTTCTTCACGGGTTGAAGGCAAATAACCAAAAAACGGGTCAGCTATTGTAGATGCTTTAATAGTACAGGCAATTGGTCCATTTACATCACATGAAATATCAGCCACTACTTTCAACGTACAATCCGCAGCTTTCAACATATCATTAGTTAAAATTTCCGGTGAACCATTACCATAAAAATGACCGGCCATAAAAACATCTGCTACTTTGGTAAATCGTTCAAAATCAGAAATATATTCAGCAGGGTTAGCATAAAAATCTTGGTTATCCAATCGCTTACCGTCTTTTCGCTTGTTGTAATCTAATACGTCAATATGCACATAAACGGGTTCTGAATACTTTTTAGTGAGAAAATTTTCAACCGAAACTTCTTTAAACTTGATTCCATCTAACATTTCTTTAGCCCCCATGCCTACTTTTCCTCTACCGGTCAACACAATTTTTATGGGTGGAAAAGTTTGTCGTTTTAACTTTGCAATTAATTCTGCTTTTCCGTTTAAGGTTTCTGCTTTTGGTAACGTAAACAATTCATATTTGATTCCAAAACCTCTTAATCCATTATAAGCTCCAACAATTCCGGCATAACGTCCAAAACCGATTAAACGACGATTTTGTGCATCTACAATCGTTTCATGGTCATATAAATCAATTTTCTTTTCTAAAATAGCTTGCAATAACTTCTGATTATGCGGTTGTTTTTTAATGGTATGCGAAAAGAAAAAATACTTTTTATTCGGAATCAAAGCGTCAATTGGCACTTCCTTTACCCCAATTAATACATCACAATCTGACATATCTGTTGTTACTTCTAGTCCGGCTTCTTGATAAAATAGATCCGGAAAAACCCTGATATCAGAGGCTTCCACTTTGATTTTTGCCTCCGGAAATTGTTGCTGTAAACGTACTAACTCTTCTGGAGTAAATACAACCCTTCTGTCAGGTGGATTTTTGCGTTCTTTGATGATGCCAAATGTCATTTGTGATATTTTTATGGTAAATCTTAAAAATTGTTTCAAATATAACATTATTGGTTTATACCGACAAGTTTTATTTATGACAATTTAAATTGTATATTTGTGGTCTGGTTTTTGTTGTGAGTGGCTGAGTGGCTGAGTGGCTGAGTGGCTGAGTGGCTGAGTGCCTGAGTGCCTGAGTGCCTGAGTGCCTGAGTTGACAACTGACAACTTAACACTAAAAAAAGGGGTCGACCGGTTTTGACAGCAGGTGGAACTAAACGGTAAGCACGTCGAGCATTGGACATTTGGCTCGTAAATATCAAGGTTCACACTTTATAAACGGCGAAAATAATTACGCTTTAGCTGCTTAATCTGAATTATAGTAAGATTTGCCTAGTCTCGTCAAGGACGAGAAGCTAGATTCTCCTCAGAAGCCTTGGTTTGTGGCGTTTGATTCAGGGGAACCGTAAAAATAAACCTAGGAAGGGTAATGCTTTGAATCCCTTCTGACAACTGTAAAGCTAAGCAAGAAGTGGCTGCCTTTGGCCTCGCTTTTTGTCGAAAATCTAATCAAAGGATAAACGCGTAGAAAGCTCTTTGGTTGCTTGTTTGGACGAGAGTTCGATTCTCTCCGACTCCACTAAAGTGGACAACTCGATTTTTTTCGATAATTGTCCACTTTTTTTATTTTGTAAATCACTATCAATCAATAACATATACCTCAAAACATCGTTGATTCTAGTAGTTCGACATTTTTTTCCATCAAATTCAAATTTTTCAGGGAATATCGAACTAATTAATTGTTGTTTATCCCTAATTGCTGAGTTAGCATAATGAATCTTTAGATTTGACAAGGCATCTACTCCATTTTTCAGCCAATTTAAATAATCACTATCCATCTTTTTAATTTGATTGATTTCATCTGTAAGACTAAACTTTTGCGCAGTATATCTGGCCATTGTATCACTATAATGGTTATGTTCAATTTTACCGTCGATAAATAAATCTTGTAATTTTTCAATACGTGCTAAAACATCATTTAAAGTTTTGTCTAATTGAGTATGCTTTACTTTGGAATCTTTTGCATCAACCGATAATAAATCTTTCACCATCAACTGATAAATTTCTTTTGCTTCATTAGTAAAAGTAAAATCAGCAAGGATACTTTCAAATGTTTGATTAACCAAATCCATCGGATATCGTTCTTTAGCACAGTAATTACAATGATAATAGAAATAATGATTTCCCGTAGCGCTTTTTGAGCGACTTCCAGTTAATTTTTCGCCACATTGAGAGCATGATAACATACCTCTTAAAGGTAATTCTTCTCTCAATGATTTATAGACTGGAAGTTTTCTAATTTTATTATTGTTTGACAACACTTGTTGCACCTGAAAATACAAATTTTCAGATATAATTCCTTCGTGAATTCCATCAATAATCATCATGGGTTCCTCTTCGCTTTTTGGTACGATTATTTTACCCATGTAAATTGGATTCCGCAACAATTTCGAAAAATTACTTCTACTTATCTTAATTCCTTTCTTATAAATTTCGGTTCGTAGCTCACTTTGCAATTTACCGATAGCTATCTGCTCAAAAATATACTTAATATGATGTGCAATAGTAGAGGGAACAATTATAGGCTTATTGTTTTGGTCTCTTAAATTTTTGTATCCTATCGGTGCTATTCTGCACCATCGACCCGCTTTTAATGAGCCTCTTATTCCACCTCTTATCTTAATCGACCTCCTATCATTATCAATTTCAGGAATAGCAAGGAAAATAGCCAGCATAGCTTTATTTTCAGGAATACTCATATCGATTGGCTGCTCAACGGCTTGTACTTTTACACCATACTTTTCAAGGGTTCTTAACATAACTAAAGAATCTGTTAAGTTTCTGGAAAATCTGTCCCATGATGTAATCAATAACAAATCAACTTCCTCTTTATTCTTTTTTACAAATTGCAAAAAATTTTGAAATTCTGGCCTATTAAAGTTTTTGGCAGAATGGTCCTCCCTATACTGCTTAACTATTGAAATATTATTTCTATTGCAATACCTTATAAGTTGTTCAAGCTGGACATCTAAGCTATAGCCTTTAGCTTGCTCATCGCTACTTACCCTGCACATAATTACGGCTTTCTTCATAATTAAATCGAATTTTTATAATTACTAACTGTCTGTTTAGCAACTAGTGCTAAAAACTCCAAAATTTTCTCAATTTGTTCATCAGTTAGTTCAGGATTTTTTTTAATTAAAATTTTTTTATATTTTTCAAGCTCTACCACATTTTATGTAATGTGCTTAACTTTCGGCATATCCGATAAGCTTACTATGAAACCTATGATCTGAGTTATTCAGTATCTATAATTTTATTTTTTGTGTATTTTCAAAATTAACAATTTTACCGTCAACCGTATCAATAGAAATAGTTTGATAATCTCCTTTCTTGATATGCTCTAAAAGTCTACTTTCTAATTTTACTTTCTTTATGGAGCTAACTTCAATCATATCCATTTGATTATTTTTAAACCTTATTTTGACACTTTTTATATCGTTATACCCTTTTCTAATCTGCTTCAATAATTTATGCTCATTTTTAGTTAGTATAGAAATAGTTCTTTCTTGAAAAGAAGTTTCACCATCAACTAAAAAATTAGATATAATATCACTCAAAGAAACACTTAAAAAAGTTTTTGACAATAGCTCTAAAGGAATCCCAGGCTTATCAATTAGATCAAAACCTCTAAATACTTCTGTTGAAATAGGGAAGTAAAATCCAGGCATTTCTTTAAAAAAGAGGATAGACCATTTTTCAGCACTTATGATAGCATTTGCCATAATAGTTTCAAAAAAACTTATGCCAATATTAATGTTATTATCGAAATCAGTATCTGAAATAACATTTAATTTTTCAAGAGCTTCAGAACCAAGTTGCTGACTTATATTTTGGCCATCAATCTTACTTGCCTCAATAATTTGCTCGGTCGCAATTTGCTTAAATAGTTCGGTTTTATAGGTTAGTATTTCATCATAATTAAATCCATATTGTCTTAACTCTTGTATGATTTTAACCCAAGTATATTCGATATAGTTTAATTTCTTCCAATCACCCTTGTCAGAATCTCCTCCTATGGATAATAAATTTGAACGTTCCCAGTTAACTAAATCCGAATAAACAATATCTAATTCTGTTTTCAAAAAAACACGTTCTCTAAGTAAGTCAAATAATGCTTCAGCGGCATTTGGGTTATTTACAAAACTTTTGTTGGAAATCATTTTAAATTTTTTATCAAATATACATAAAGTTTGTATTGTAACAAACTTTTTTATAATTTTGTTAATTCAAAAAATTAAATTACATGGGAAAAGAAAAACATAAATTAAACAAAAGGATTTCAAATAGACGATATCCATTACGTAAATGCAAAAAACCAGATTGTAACGAAGATTTTGTGCCTTCAGATTTTAGACAAATTTACTGTTGTGAACAGCATCGTATTGATTTTAACAACGATAAGAGAAAACTAAAAGAAGCAATTAATATTTTCTTTTTAAAAAGAGTTAAAAGCAATAGAGCTATTTTAAAAAAAATTAAAACAAGTGCTTTTTACAAAAAAAATGGATATGCTTCAAAGTTTTTACTAGATCATGAAGAATATGATTTTACTATATATCACTGCATTATAATTAACAAAAAAACAGGGAGAGAAGTTCAAGTTTGTTTTGACTATACTCTTGAATTAATAGACCCAAAAGCAGAATATTTTTTAATTAAAAACACATTAGATTATGAGTTATAGAGTACCAACATTTGAAGAGTTATTTCCGTTGTCATACAGCAAACAATTGCTGGACATTCAGTCTACACATTTTGTCAATAATTCACTTGCCAAAGGCGGTTTCACAGCAGGTCTTGAAGGAATACCAACAACTATTCCAACCATAGAAAGTCTAAGTAATGAAATGGCTAAAGATAAAATTACAAAATCATTAGTGGGAACCTATGTAAAAAATAACTGGGTAATAATGCTAGGTTCTGCAATTGCGGGAGGGGCAATAATTTTTGTGGCAATAAATATTTACAAAGAAAACCAAAAAAGAAGAACCAAAAAATAATTTTTTCCCAAAGCAAAAAAAATCAATATATTTCAATTTGTGTCAATACAAGTCTATCGTTGTCAATATATATACTTACACATCAATACAAATCAATACGTAATTATCTATTCTATTTATTTTGATTTCAGTAATTCATTTGCAAAAATTCAACTTGGAAAATTAAATCTTAAATTGCATATCCTTAAAAATACTATATTTGAAAAAAGTGTCTATTTATCAAACAAATACAACCCAAAATTGGTTAGATTGGCGTTATTTTTTCACACTTATTTACAAGTTATCAGCAAACGTCCGCAAGCGGAAATCGACACTAGTAAATACTTCCAAAAAAAATAAAATCTTTTGAAGTAAATGACAATCATTTGAAGTATTTTTGACAATAAATATACAGCTCTATAAATCTGATTTATATGAAAAATATTGATAAAAATAGTTTAGAGAATGCATATCGTTTGTTCGAATCAAATGAAATTGACAAAATCGAAGTAGGAACAACAAAAGGTCTTATGGAGATACACTATTATCTTTTTAAGGGTTTATACGATTTTGCTGGAAAAGTGCGCAAACATAACCTATCGAAAGGCGGTTTTAGATTTGCAAACACTTTATATTTAAACGAAATTTTGGTGAAAATTGAAGAAATGCCTGAGAATAATTTTGAGGAAATTATCGCTAAATATATTGAAATGAATATAGCTCATCCTTTTATGGAAGGTAACGGAAGAACAATGCGTATTTGGCTCGATATGATTTTAAAAACAAGACTTAAAAAATTAGTAAATTGGCAATTTGTAGATAAATCACTTTACTTACAAGCTATGGAAAGAAGCCCAATTAATGGTTTGGAATTAAGAACTTTATTAAGTCAAAACTTAACTGACGAAATAAACAATAGAGAAATTATTTTTAAAGGAATTGAGCAGTCATATTATTATGAAGGATATGAAAAGGAAGATGATGATGAATAATTCCTCAAATTTTGCTTAAAACGCCAACTGGTAACATAGATGCTAACCGCTATTGCTAGTTTTTCTTGACTTCTACTCTATTTTTCACGTAAAACTATTATAATTACAACCCACATCCTTACCTATTCAAAAAATCAAGAAAAAGAATAGAAACACTATTTTCTAAATTATGCGACCTGTTCTTAATTAGAAGAAATTATGCTAAAACTTTTGAGGGTTTTAAAACCAGAATTTTAGCAAAAATAACAGTATTAACATTGGTTCAATATATCAATAAATTTATCTTTGGCAGACCAATAAATAACATCAAAAATCAATTAATTTAATTTAATTTAACCCAACGGGTTATAGTTAATTTAAACACCAATTCACATGTAAGAAGCTAATAAAATATAAATCCCCACATTAAGTAGGGATTCATTTGAAAAAACAACTAGCTCCAACAATAAATACCACAAATTATTGAATTAGAGTTCTTTCCATTATTAAATAAATATATTTTCAAAGTAGCACAGTCAGGAAAAGTACTATTTTAAAATGGGTACCCTCCCCTTTTATACTTGGTATTGTATCGCTTTCAAGTATTTATTAATTCTTCCAACTATTTTGACCTTTTACATATTTTACATAAAATTTATCGGGCGATTTATCCTTGAAGTAATACCTTTTGTTCATGCTTTTTTGGCCACAGTTTTCATCCATTTTTGAATACAATGCTTCGCTTTCTGGATAATTTGTAATTTCGGTTACAAAGAATGAATGATCAAATTTAATTAGTTTATCAGGGCTGTCTACGTAGTAGGTAATTTTGTTACTAAATACCAATGGACTATCAGACTTCGTAAATGATTTGGTACTGATTTGTTTTTTGGTTGGATATTTTAATAAATCACAATCTCTGTAAAGTGAATTATTAATTGAATATTCAACTACATATTTAGAAGTTTTAGGAGGGATACTCACTATTTTTTCTTCGGTATAGGAAACCGAATACCCCGAAGAATTTACCAATCCTGTATTGCTAGATACCGCAACTTTATTTGATTGTAACAAATTAAGATAATTACCCGTAGTGCATTATTAAACTAGATTAATTTTTAAGTTGTTAATATTTCTGTTGAATACAAATTTATTGAGATATTGAATTGTTGTCAAAGTAGTAATCTTTGCTAAAATTCTAGTTTTAAAACCTTCGAAAGACTTTGCATAA
>CALRRY020000012.1:0-75446 GCA_943370635.1 Variovorax paradoxus | reverse complement strand
AATAAAAACATAAAAAAATCCAACTCTTCAGTTGGATTTTTTTATGTTTTTTCTTCTTATTCTTTACTCGCAAGATAACGTTCCGCATCCAAAGCCGCCATACATCCCGTACCGGCAGCGGTAATTGCTTGTCTGTAGACATGATCAGCAGCATCTCCGGCTACAAAAACACCTTCTACATTGGTTAAGGCTCTTCCGGGAACATTAATGATGTAACCTGTTTCATCTAATTTTAAATAATCAGCAAAAATATCCGTATTGGGTTTATGACCAATAGCAACAAAAAATCCTGTAGCAGGAATTTCAGTTTCTTTTCCGGTTGTTCTTTCTTTCACTAAAATAGAACTAACTACTTGTCCGTCACCTTTTACTTCTATGGTTTCAGTATTTAATAAAATCTCGATATTTTCGGTTTTACGGACTCTAGCTTCCATGATTTTTGAGGCACGAAATTTTTCGCTTCGCACCAACATCGTTACTTTTTTACACAATTTTGATAAGTAATGAGCTTCCTCACAAGCCGAATCTCCTGCACCTACAATGACAACTTCTTGACCTCTATAGAAAAATCCGTCGCAAACCGCACAAGCAGAAACGCCTCCACCCATTTGTAAATAATGTTGTTCAGAAGGCAATCCTAAATATTTTGCAGAGGCACCTGTAGAAATAATCACCGTTTCGCAATGAATTTCTTTCGTATCATTTACCCAAACTTTATGAATTGGTCCGGAAAAATCTACCTTGGTTACCCACCCATCTCGAACATCTGTTCCAAATCGTTTCGCTTGTTCCTGCAATTGAATCATCATTTCCGGTCCTGTCACACCATCCGGATATCCGGGAAAATTTTCAACTTCATTGGTTGTAGTCAATTGTCCACCCGGTTGAGTTCCTTGGTATAAAACCGGAAACATATTGGCTCTCGCAGCATAAATAGCTGCTGTATAACCTGCTGGTCCGGAACCTATAATTAAGCACTTTACTTTTTCTATTGTATCAGACATAGTTTTGATTTCTAAATTTAAATGCAAATGTAAGTTTTAAATGAAAAAGATTGCTTAATTGTTGATTAGTTTTAATAATTTTTGAATAGCCTAATTTTATTTAAAATTAGGTTTGGTAAAACTAATTTTAATTCTATATTTGCACCCTCTACAAAGCTTTACGGGGTGTAGCGTAGCCCGGTTATCGCGCCTGCTTTGGGAGCAGGAGGCCGCAGGTTCGAATCCTGCCACCCCGACCACCAAAATCCTTTCCATATCGTGGGAGGGATTTTTTGTTTTTAACCGTCGAGCTTGCTTGTAAGGTTGGGAAACAAAAAATAACTCAGAGCGAAGCTTAAAGGATTTTGGTGAGCAACATTTCCAATAGTTAGGTTCATGGAATAATCCTGCCACCCCGACCACCAAAATCCTTTACACGAAGTGTGAGGGATTTTTTGTTTTAAACCGTCGAGTTTGCTTGTAAGGTTTGGAAACAAAAAAATATATTTTTATAAATATTTTGGTTTCATTCTATTCGATTTTAATTCAAAAAAATCTTTAATACATTTTATTAAAATTAATCCTGAAAAATAATCATTCTGCATTTATAATTTTTAACTTTGTTACACTTAAACAAACGATAAAAAACATGTTGATTATTGGCATTGCAGGTGGCACCGGAAGCGGAAAAACAACGGTAGTACATCAAATCATGAATGAACTCCCAGAGACTGAAGTAGGCATCATTTCTCAAGATTCGTATTATAAAGAAACGCATAATTTGAGTTATGAAGAACGAACAAAGATTAATTTTGATCACCCAAGGGCGATTGACTTTGATTTATTGGTTCAACATTTAAGAGAATTAAAAGCCGGTAAAATTATCGAACAACCTGTTTATTCTTTTGTTACCCACAATCGAACGGATGATACAATTATGACTCATCCAAGAAAAGTAATGATTGTTGAAGGAATTTTAATTTTAGCCAATCCGGAACTTAGGGATATGTTTGATATTAAAATATTTGTACATGCGGATTCTGATGAACGATTAATTCGTAGATTAAAAAGAGACATCGCTGAACGTGGTAGAGATATGGAAGAAGTATTGAATCGTTATCAAAACACCTTAAAACCGATGCATCAGCAATTTATAGAACCTACAAAAGCATTTGCTGATATCATTATTCCGAATGACAAATACAATACAGTAGCAATAGATGTAGTTAGAGCAGTTATCAATCAACGAATTTTATAAATTATGAGTTATATCCAAAACCTAAAAGACAAATATCCTTGGTTCAAGTATATCGGTAATCGATATGTTTTGGTATTTCTCTTCTTTGCGGTTTGGATGCTTTTTTTAGATAATTATTCTTATCTGGAACATCGAATTTTGAATAAAGAACTCGACGAATTGGAAACCAATAAAAAATACTACCAAGACGAAATTAAAAAAGATTGTCTTGACATTAAACGCCTTAATAATCCGGATCAGATTGAAAAATACGCCCGTGAAAAATATTATATGAAACGGGATAGTGAAGACATTTACATTATAGAATTTGAGGAAGATATACTTCCAAAAGAAGAAGAAAATAACAAATCGCTATAAATCATGGCAAAAGAATTATTTAATGAGTTTGAACCGGTTTCATCCAAACAATGGAAACAACAAATTCAGTTTGAACTTAAGGGAGCAGACTACAACGAAACGCTGGTTTGGGAAAGTCCGGAAGGCATCAAAGTGAAACCTTTTTATCATAGTGATGAAAATGAAGTTAAATTGCCTTCACCAGTATCAAACGGATTCAAAATTGTTCAGAATATTTATGTTTATGATGTAAAAAAATCGAATGAAAAAGCGATTGATTCATTACAAAGAGGTGCTGAATGTATTCGATTTACATTAGAAAATGAGACAGTTTCTTTAGATGAATTAATGGTGAATCTTCCAAAAGAAAAAGTAACGTATTATTTTAATATATTATTTCTTTCTGCTGAATTTGTCAAAAAAATTGCTGCATTTTCCTCTCAAAATCAATTTGAAATTGTCATTTTACAAGATGCGGTTGGTCAATTGGCCAAAGACGGAAATTGGTTTGCTTCGTTAGAGAAAGATTTTAGCGAACTGAATTTAATTTCAGGTTCAAACATTCCATTTTTAAGTTGTAAAACCGATTTATATCAAAATGCCGGAGCGAATTTCGTGCAGCAATTGGCTTATTCATTGGCTCATGTGAATGAATATTTTAATCGTATAGAAAAAATTTCTTCTCCAATTACTTTTGAAGTGGCATTAGGAACAAACTATTTCTTTGAAATTGCTAAACTAAGAGCTTTACGTCTGCTTTTTAATACCTTAGCCAAAGAATACAACCACACACTTGATTGTCATGTTGTTGTTACACCAACAAAACGCAACAAAACGTTATACGATTATAATGTGAATATGCTTCGCACCACAACCGAATGCATGAGTGCTATTTTGGGTGGAGCCGATGCAGTTTCAAATTTAGCGTATGATGCGATTTACCATAAAGACAATGAATTTGGAGATCGTATTGCTCGCAATCAATTGTTGGTATTAAAACACGAAAGTTATTTTAATCACGTTCATAATCCAGCTGACGGAGCGTATTACATTGAAAGTTTAACGGAACAATTAGCAGAAAAAGCCTTGGCATTATTCAAAGATATTGAAGCCAATGGCGGATTCATTACACAATTAATTGAAGGAACGATTCAACGAAAAATCAATGAAAGTGCTCAAAAAGAGCAAGATTTTTTTGATTCCGGAAAAGAAGTTTTGTTGGGAACCAATAAATATCCGAACAAGAATGATAAAATGGCCAATGACTTAGAGTTGTTTCCTTTTGTGAAAACTAATCCGAGAAAAACATTGATTACGCCGATTATTGAAAGACGATTGGCGGAGAAATTGGAACAGGAAAGATTGAAAGAGGAATAAATGAATTTACAGTTTTCAAAATACCAAGATTTAATTGTTGAAATTAAAAATCAAATTTTAAGTTCTCATCAAAAAGCAGCTTTATCAGTCAATAAAGAGTTGATTTTACTGTATTGGAATATTGGTAAAATGATTTTTGAAAACCAGTCACTTTTGGAAGGAAGAAACAATTACATTGACCAGCTCTCAAAAGATATTAAATCTGAATTCCCACATATTTCAGGCTTTTCAAGAACAAATCTATTCAATATTAGAAAGTTTTATATTTTTTATGCTGAAAATTCAGTTCAACAGCTTGTTGGACTGAATCAAATAGAATCAATCCAACAAGTTGATGGACTAGAAAGATTAGTCTTAATTCCATGGGGACATCATGTTTTGATATTAGAAAAAACGAAAACAAAAGAAGAAGCTTTTTTTTACATTAATGAAACAGTTAAAAACAATTGGAGTAGAGCAATTTTAGCTTTACAACAAAAACAAAACCTCTTTGAACGACAAGGAAAATCAATAAATAATTTCGATAAAAATCTAAGAACAAATCAAGCAGAACTAGCCAATCAATTATTAAAAGATCCTTATAATTTTGATTTTTTAACTTTAGAAGCAAAAGTTCACGAATTAGAAATAGAAAAGCAACTTACCGAAAATATCACTAAGTTTTTATTAGAACTTGGAAAAGGTTTTGCTTTTGTTGGGAGACAATATCCTATTGAAATTGGTAAGAAATCATATTCGTTAGATTTACTCTTCTACCACATTCATTTAAAATGCTACATCGTTATTGAATTAAAAGCAGAAGAATTTGAACCTGAATTTGCAGGAAAACTAAATTTTTACTTATCAGCGGTTGATGATCTATTGAAAACAGAAAATGAAAATCCAACAATCGGTATTTTGTTGTGTAATGGAAAAGATGGAATTGAAGTAGAATATGCTTTAAAAGACATAAACAAACCAATTGGTGTGAGTGAATATACTTTCACTGAAAAACTACCAAAAATTTACGAAAAAAACATACCTACCGTGAATGAATTTGAAAAAATACTAAAAAAAAATTCATGAGAAAAAATATCCAACATATAAAATTAGAAGTGAGCAGTAACGGTTTAAAAGCACAAACTGCCAACTCAAAACTGAATACTGAACACTTTCTCACCGCAGAAAACATCGATCTCAAATCGTTCTACTCAAAAGAGGATGTGATTGATTTAAAACATCTTGATTTCGGTGCCGGATTTGCTCCCAACCTACGAGGTCCTTATGCTACGATGTATGTTCGCCGACCGTGGACCATTCGTCAGTATGCTGGATTTTCCACAGCCGAAGAAAGTAATGCGTTTTACCGAAGAAATTTAGCTGCAGGTCAAAAAGGACTTTCAGTAGCGTTTGATTTAGCCACACACCGAGGATATGATTCCGATCATGAACGTGTGGTGGGTGATGTTGGAAAAGCCGGTGTCGCAATCGATTCAGTGGAAGATATGAAAATTTTGTTTGACCAAATTCCGTTAGACGAAATGTCGGTTTCCATGACAATGAACGGAGCGGTTTTACCCATTATGGCGTTTTATATTGTCGCTGCCGAAGAACAAGGTGTAGCTCCTCATTTACTTTCTGGAACAATTCAGAATGATATTTTGAAAGAGTTCATGGTGCGAAATACGTACATCTACCCGCCTTCTCCTTCGATGAAAATTATTGCCGATATTTTTGAATATACGAGCAAAAATATGCCAAAATTCAACTCGATTTCGATTTCGGGTTACCACATGCAAGAAGCCGGAGCAACCGCCGATATTGAATTGGCTTATACCTTAGCCGATGGTTTAGAATACATTCGAACCGGATTAGCAGCCGGAATGGATATTGATACCTTTGCTCCTCGCCTTTCTTTTTTCTGGGCGATTGGCATGAATCATTTTATGGAAATCGCCAAAATGCGTGCGGGTCGAATGTTATGGGCAAAATTGCTCAAACAATTCAATCCGAAAGATGAAAAATCATTAGCGTTGCGAACTCATTGTCAGACTTCGGGTTGGAGTTTAACGGAGCAAGATCCGTTTAATAATGTGGCTCGAACATGCATTGAAGCCGCAGCAGCAGCTTTTGGCGGAACGCAATCCTTACATACGAATGCATTGGATGAAGCGATTGCCTTACCAACCGATTTCTCTGCTCGAATTGCAAGAAATACGCAAATCTTTTTGCAAGAAGAAACGAAAATTTGTAAAACGGTTGACCCTTGGGCAGGCAGTTATTATGTAGAAAGTTTGACCGATGAAATTGCTCAAAAAGCGTGGGCTTTAATAGAAGAAGTAGAAGAATTGGGCGGGATGACCAAAGCCATTGAAGCCGGTATTCCGAAACTGCGAATTGAAGAAGCCGCTGCCCGAAAGCAAGCCCGTATTGATAGCGGACAAGATATTATAGTTGGCGTAAACAAATACCGTTTGGAGAAAGAAGATCCGTTAATGATTTTGGATGTGGATAATGAAATGGTTCGCAAGCAACAATTGGAACGATTGGCACAAATAAAATCCACTCGTGATACGGAAAAAGTAAAAGCCAGTTTGACAAAATTGACCGAAGCGGCAAAATCAGGTCAGGAAAATTTATTATCTTTAGCCATAGAAGCAGCCCGAAACAGAGCAACTCTAGGCGAAATTAGTGATGCCTTAGAAGAAGTTTTCGGACGTTATAAAGCACAAATTAGAACTTTTAGTGGCGTGTATAGTAAAGAAATTAAAAACGATGAAAGCTTTGAAAAAGCGAAACAATTAGCCGATGCTTTCGCCAAGAAAGAAGGTCGTCGCCCGCGGATTATGATTGCCAAAATGGGACAAGACGGTCACGATCGCGGGGCAAAAGTAGTGGCAACCGGTTATGCCGATGTTGGTTTTGATGTGGATATTGGGCCGCTATTCCAAACCCCACAAGAAGCTGCCAAACAAGCAGTGGAAAACGACGTACACATTTTAGGTGTCTCGTCTTTAGCTGCCGGACACAAAACTTTGGTGCCACAAGTCATTGAAGAACTTAAAAAATACGGTCGTGAAGATATTATGGTCATTGTAGGTGGCGTAATTCCGCACCAAGATTACCAATTTTTGTTTGATGCCGGAGCGGTTGCCGTTTTTGGACCGGGAACTAAAATTAGTGAGGCGGCGATTAGTATTTTGGAGGTTTTGCTTGAAGATTAATATAAAAATTACATGAATGAAAACACTGACTGAGAGGTTGGTGTTTTTATTTATTTTTATCACAAAACAAAATGCTCACCCTCTCCTTCACCCCTTTCCCAATCCTCGAGTCCAACCGTTTGTTGTTACGAGCGGTTACAGTTGAAGATGTGAACGAAGTAATGGCACTTCGTGGCAATCCGGAAACGATGAAATTCATTCCGCGACCGTTGGTGACTTCGCCCGAAATGGCATTGGAACACATTGCGATGATTACCGACAAAATTGAAAATAATACCGGAATCAATTGGGCCATTACGTTAAAAGGAAATCCGAAATTGTTGGGTGTGATCGGTCATTATCGCATTCAACCTGAAAATTATCGGTCAGAAATTGGGTATATGTTGTTACCAGAATATCAAAACCAAGGAATTACAAGTGAAGCCATTAATATCGTTTTGGAGTATGGTTTTAATGTATTAAATTTCCATTCTGTGGAAGCAGTGGTTGATCCTGAAAATTATGTTTCTGCCAAAGTGTTAGAAAAAAATGGCTTTGTGAAAGAAGCTCATTTTTTAGAAAATGAATTTTGGGATGGCAAGTTTTGGGATTCAGTGGTGTATTCGCTTTTAAAACGAAATTTTGTTAAAAAATTTTAATCCTGTAGTTTTTTAATTCTAATTTTAAAAAATCAATTCTCCTCTCTGATTTGGAGTTTGGATCATTCAAATCTGAAAAATAAATGAAAAAAATCATATACATTACACTATTACTCCTATCCTACTCGCTTTTGGCTCAAAATACGCCAAGGTATTATCCATCGCTTAAAAATCTATATTCCGAAAGTTTTGACAAACAAATGCCTAACGATTTTAATTACTACGATACTTGGATAAAAAACCTAACACAAGCGGTGTTCTATAAAGACCTACAACAAAGTGCCAATCCGAGAGGCGATGCTTCCTTTATGAGTATGGGTTTGATTTTTAAAAGATTAAACCAGTTCAAAATAGGCAATTCAGGATTAGAAATTGTGGTAAATAAAGATAAACCTGATTTTACTACGCCGTTCAATATCCAAATGGAACAAAAATTTCGAATATTGGCTTACTTTCGTAGTTTCGACCCAAATAAATATAATCCAAATGACTTCAAACAGAAATATGAATTGGGTTTAATGATTTTTAATCTGTCAGAAGAACAAGTTTTAGCCGATTTCATTAATCGTTACATCTCAGATAAAAGCAACAAAAAAACAACCGCCATTCAACAATTGGTAAACGATTTGCGTAAAGAAGCCAAAGTCAAAATAACCGTTGACGAGAATAAAGACAGAGGTTTACTTACCGATATCGTTAAGCAAGTTTACCAACAAACCAACAAATATTGTTCGAGTGTATTGTATGACATTTATATCAAAACCAAAGATTCCAAAAAAGAATACCAAAATTTTTTGAGTTTTTTCAGAAGCCATACAAGTTATAACGCCTCAGATTATATTGATGAAGTTGTCAGTTATGAAGCTACACTCGCTATCCCGAGATCGGAAATCAGTCTACTAATTCCCAAGGAAATTCTAGAAGAAGTAACGGTTGATGACTCTTCCAAAATTGAAACAAAAACAGAAAACAAAATTGAAGTAAGGCCAACCCGAATAGCCATGCAAACGATTAATACCACAGTTGAAAAATGCGTTCGATTCACCTTAACGCTTGCTCCACCAAACAATCCCAATTCATTTAAAGCATTAAACGAGATCGTTCTTAATAAACATCCGTTTCTCGAAAACAACCAAAGAGCATTAAATAATTTTAAAGTCAACAACATAAAAGAATTAACTATTTCAATGTATGCTAATGAGATAAAAGTGGAAATAATTGTCAAAGACGATAATTATGTTCGTAGTATTATCATTATGAATCAAAACTGTATTTGGCAGTAATAATTTTTGAAATTTCAATTTCTTATTACAAATCACCTACTAATGATTTAAGTGCTTTTTTTATCTTTACCAAAATCAAAGCTATGTCTAAACTTCCGCATATCGGCACTAGTATTTTTACAGTAATGTCTAAAATGGCAACCGATTATCAAGCCTTCAATCTCTCACAAGGTTTCCCGAATTTCCCGATTGATGTGCGAATGACGGAAATTGTAGCTCGATTGGCCAAAACCGACATTCATCAATATGCTCCGATGGCCGGTTATCCGCCGTTATTGGAAAAAATTGCTCAATTGACGTTGGATCATTATCTGCGAAAAGTGAATCCATCAACCGAAATTTTAATCACCGCCGGAGCAACCGAAGCGATTTTTGCTGCCATTCAAGCTTTTGTGCAACCGCAAGACGAAGTCATCATTCTCGACCCAAGTTATGATTGTTATGAAATGCCAATCATTTTGAGTAATGCCAAACCCATTCGGATTGCGTTAAAAGAAGATTATTCCCCCGATTTTGAAGCTATTAGTCAGCATTTATCAACGAAAACTCGGATGTTGATTTTGAATAATCCACACAATCCGTCCGGAAAAATTTGGACAGAAAATGATTTTATTCAACTCGAAAAAATCATCGAAAAGTACCCCAATCTATTGATTTTATCAGACGAAGTATATGAATTCATTACGTTTGAAAACAAACATATTTCCATTAATACAAGAGAAAAATTAAAAGACAGAAGCTTAATTGTTTCATCCTTCGGGAAAACACTTCACTTAACCGGATGGAAAATAGGCTACTTAATCGCTCCTGAAAATCTTTTGAAAGAAGTCAAAAAAGTGCATCAATACTTAGTATTCAGTGTAAATAGTTTGGCTCAAGCTTCGATTAATGAATACTTGAGCGTTTTTGATGTGAATGAAGTGGCTCAACTCTATATTCAAAAAAGAAACTTCTTTCAAAACCTTTTAAAAGAAACGGCTTTTGAATTGTTGCCGTGCGAAGGAACGTATTTTCAAACCGTATCCTATCAAACCATTTCGGATGAAAAGGATGTTGATTTTACGAAACATTTAGTAACCGAATTTGGTGTTTCAACCATTCCGCTTTCAGTATTTTATGGTGATAATTTAGACTTAAAACGCATTCGTTTTTGTTTTGCTAAAGATGATGAACTATTGATGAAAGCGGCTGAACGATTGATTAAAATCAAGTAGTAATTAATATAACAACCTTGTTAGTTACAATTTTGTTAGTTACAATTTTGTTAGTTATTTAAAAAATCGTACTTTTGTTATTCAATTCATTAAAAATGAACTTACCATTCAAGTACGGAAAAATAATTGATGATGTTTTTTTTGTCAACAGGACAAGTGAAATAGATTTTTTAAAAAAAAACATTAAATCAAAAATTAATCTTACACTTATCTCACCCAGACGCTGGGGTAAGTCGTCGTTGGTTTCAAAAATTGCCCGAAGCATGGCAAAAGACGAAAAAAAAATCAAATTTTGCTTTATCGATTTATATAACGTTAGAAATGAGGAGGAATTTTACAACTATTTTGCGACTGAAATTTTAAAAGCAAGTTATTCAAAATGGGATGAGCGAGTTGAAAACGCAAAATTATTTTTCAAGCAAATCATACCAAAATTTAGTTTTGGTTTAGACCCTAATCAAGAGTTTTCAGTATCATTTGACTGGGATAACATCTCAAAAAATCAACAAGAAATTTTAGATTTACCGGAAGTTGTTTCTAAAGCCAAAAACATTCAACTTGTTATTTGTTTGGATGAATTTCAAAACCTGTCGTTTTTTGATGATCCGTTAAGTTTTCAGAAAAAAGCCAGAGCAACATGGCAAAAACATCAAAATTGCAGTTATGTGTTATATGGTAGTAAACGGCACATGATGGCAGAACTTTTTGAAAACAAGTCGATGCCGTTTTACAAATTTGGTGAAGTAATTTTACTTTCAAAGATTGAAACACATCATTGGCAAGAATACATTATCGAAAAATTCAAATCCACAAAAAAAAATATTTCCATAGAATTAGCAGAATTTTTGACTCAAAAAGTGGAAAATCATTCGTATTTTGTGCAACAATTAGCAAATGCGGTTTGGTTAGAAGTTAACAAAGCATGTTCGAAAGAGGATATTGAAAACGGATTAGATAAACTTCTGCTTCAATATGAACTGTTTTTTAGCAGAGAAGTTGATGGACTATCAAACTTACAACTCAATCTTTTGAAAGCTTTGGCAGCAGATGAAAAAGAATTGAGTAGTAAAAAAACAATAAAAAAATATAATTTAAGTTCTTCAGCAAGCGTTAACCGCTCAAAAGAAGCACTCATTCAAAAAGAAATTATTGACGTTTTTGAAAAAAAAATTGAATTTATTGACCCTATCTTTAAAATTTGGATTAACAACACTTATAATAAAAGACTATGAATTTTTCAGCAAAAATGCTTCGCGATAATGCCTTGGAAGGCAAAGTAATTGTGGTAACGGGTGGCGGTAGCGGACTCGGAAAAGCAATGACCAATTACTTTTTAGAATTGGGTGCTAAAGTCGCCATTACCTCGAGAGATTTAGAAAAATTAAAAACCACCGCAGCCGAATTAGAAAAAGAAACCGGAGGAACGTGTTTGCCATTGCAATGCGATGTGCGTTTTTATGAACAAGTAGAAACCATGCGTGATGAAGTGATAAAAACCTTCGGAAAAGTGGATGTTTTATTAAACAATGCAGCCGGAAATTTCATTTCTCCTACTGAACGACTATCTGCCAATGCGTTTGATACAATTATTGATATAGTTTTAAAAGGAACCAAAAACTGCACCTTAGCTTTCGGAAAACATTGGATTGATTCCAAGCAAGAAAGTTCAGTAATTTTAAATATTGTCACAACCTATGCATGGACCGGTTCTGCCTATGTAGTACCAAGTGCCACCGCAAAAGCAGGTGTTTTAGCCATGACAAGAAGTTTAGCGGTAGAATGGGCAAAGTATGGTATTCGAAGTAATGCTATTGCTCCGGGACCTTTTCCAACCAAAGGAGCTTGGGATAGATTGTTGCCCGGCGATTTAGCTGAAAAATTTGATATGGCAAAGAAAGTACCTCTTAAACGCGTGGGCGATCATCAGGAATTAGCCAACTTGGCTGCTTATTTGGTTTCAGATTTTTCAGCATACATTAATGGTGATGTAATTACCATTGATGGCGGAGAATGGTTAAAAGGAGCAGGACAATTCAATTTGTTAGAAGAAATTCCGGAACAAATGTGGGATATGTTAGAGGCCATGATTAAAGCGAAAAAAAGCAACTAAAACATTTGCTAGACCCTAAATTATTGTGTGTAAAACAATTAACATTTGTTAACAACTTGAACTTGAAAAACCCGTAAATAATCGTAATTTTACGGCTCAAATTTAATCGAATCAATGGGCAAAATTATTGCAATTGCGAATCAAAAAGGAGGCGTTGGAAAAACAACTACAACAGTGAATTTAGCTGCCTCATTAGGTGTTTTAGAAAAAAAAGTATTATTAATTGATGCTGACCCGCAAGCGAATGCCAGTTCAGGGTTGGGAATTGATGTGGATACGGTTTCTATTGGCTCCTATCAAGTATTGGAACACAGCAATACGCCACAAGAAGCTGTTGTAAAATGTACAGCTCCCAACGTAGATGTTATTCCGGCTCATATTGATTTGGTGGCCATTGAAATTGAATTGGTTGACAAAGAAAATCGGGAATACATGCTCAAAGAAGCATTGGCATCAATTAAAGATGACTATGATTATATTTTGATTGATTGTGCTCCTTCTTTGGGGTTATTAACCTTGAATGCTTTAACAGCTGCCGACAGTGTGGTCATTCCGATTCAATGTGAATATTTTGCCTTAGAAGGTTTAGGAAAATTATTAAATACTATAAAAAGTGTTCAAAAATTACACAATCCGGATTTGGATATCGAAGGATTATTATTAACCATGTACGATTCCCGTTTGCGTTTATCGAACCAAGTGGTGGAAGAAGTTCAGAAGCATTTTAATGATATGGTTTTTTCAACCATCATTCAACGAAATGTGAAATTAAGTGAAGCTCCAAGTTTTGGCGAAAGCATCATTAATTTTGATGCTACCAGCAAAGGTGCCAATAATTATTTGAGTTTAGCAGAAGAAATTATCAAAAAAAATAGCTAGGATTTTATGACACAAGCCACAAAAAAACAAGCCTTAGGAAGAGGATTATCGGCTTTATTGAAAGACCCCGAAAACGACATTAAATCGGTAAATGATAAAAATGCCGACAAAGTGGTTGGAAATATTATTGAGCTTGAAATTGAGGCCATTGAAATAAATCCGTTTCAACCAAGAAGTAATTTTAATGAAGAAACACTTCAGGAATTGGCTTCTTCGATAAAAGAATTGGGAGTCATTCAACCCATTACCGTTAGAAAATTAGACTTTAATAAATACCAGTTAATTTCGGGTGAACGAAGACTTCGTGCTTCTAAAATGGCCGGATTAACTGTTATTCCTTCATATATCAGAATTGCCAACGATAACGAGTCGCTAGTGATGGCATTGGTGGAAAACATTCAACGTCATGATTTAGATCCGATTGAAATTGCACTATCCTATCAACGTTTAATTGATGAAATTCAGTTAACACAAGAACAAATGAGTGAAAAAGTAGGAAAAAAACGTTCTACCATTGCCAATTACCTTCGTTTGTTGAAATTAGACCCAATTATTCAGACCGGAATTCGAGATGGATTTATTTCAATGGGACATGGTCGTGCATTAATCAACGTTGAAGACGAAGATGCTCAATCCGACATTTATCATAAAATCATCAGTCAAAATCTTTCTGTTCGCGATACCGAAACCTTAGTAAAAAATTATCAGGAAGGCTTAAAACCCAAAACCGGAAAAACTACTAAATCTGCTTCTGCTTTCGTAATTGCTGACGCGGATAAAAAAGAAATCGGAACGGTTTTAGGTGCAAAAGTGGATGTAAAAGTTGATGCCAACGGCAAAGGAAAAATTACCATCCCATTTAAATCTGAAGCTGATTTTCAACGCATTATTGCTTTAATCAAAGGATAGTGTTGAAGGTTAAACAAATAGCAATGATTGTATTTCTATTATTAGGAATGCATTCCACCTATTCTCAAATTCAAATTGAAGAATTTAAAAGCAAATCCGATTCCATTCAATACAAACCAATCGATCCGCTTGCACCTTCAAAAGCAGCTTTTTACTCCGCTGTTCTTCCGGGTTTAGGTCAGGCATATAACAAAAAATATTGGAAAATTCCAATTGTTTATGGAGGAATAGCTATTGGGTATTATTTCTACAATCAAAACAATAAAAGTTATAAAGAATTCAGAAATATTTACAAACGAAGGTTAGAAGGTTACACAGATGATGAATATTTTGGAATTTATTCTAATAATGTGTTAATTAATGCCCAACGAATTTACCAAAGAAATCGTGACATTTCGTTGGTTGTTATGTTGGGATTTTATGTGTTAAATATAATTGATGCCAATGTTGATGCACATTTATTACAATTCAATGTAAATGATAATTTATCAGTTCGTCCTGATATTTATCAAAACGAAATCGACAACAAACATAATGTTGGCATCGTATTAAATTTTAAATTCTAATGAAAATTGCACTGCTCGGATATGGAAAAATGGGTAAAGTAATTGAAAAAATTGCTTTAGAAAGAGGTCATAAAATTGTACTGAAAAAAGATAGTCAAGATTCATTTGATGGTTTGAATAATGCAGATGTTGCCATTGATTTTAGTATTCCTGATGCTGCGGTGCAAAACATTACTGCTTGTCTGGAAAATAATACTCCGATAGTTTCCGGTACAACAGGTTGGCTTCATGATTATCATAAAATGGTTAATCTTTGCAAAGAAAAAAATGGAGCTTTTATTTATGGTTCAAACTTTAGTTTAGGGGTAAATTTATTTTTTGAGTTAAATGATTATTTAGCTAAAATGATGGCTAAATTTTCGCAATATGATGTTTCAATGGAAGAAATTCATCACACTCAAAAATTAGATAAACCAAGTGGAACAGCAATTTCTTTAGCGAATGCAATCATCAATCATACATCAAAAAACAGTTGGAGTATTGAAAATCCTAGACCAGATGATGTTTTTATTGATGTAAAACGAATTGATGCAGTTCCAGGAACTCATAGTATTTTTTATCAATCTGTTGTTGATTCCATTGAAATCAAACATATTGCTCATAATCGAGAAGGATTTGCTATCGGTGCTGTTATTGCGGCAGAATGGATTGTAGGTAAAAAAGGGGTTTTTACTATGAAAGATGTTTTGAATTTAAAATAAAATGAACGTTTTTGACGTAACATTAAACCTCTTTTAGGTACTAATTGGATGTTCAATATTATAATTATCAAATTAAAAATATACAAAAAATGACTTTATATCAATGGTTTATTCTCTTTTTGGTTGTTCAAATAATCCACTATTTAGGTACATGGAAATTATATAAAGCAGCAGGAAGAAAATCATGGGAAGCCGCAATACCGGTCTATAATGCAATAGTTTTGATGAAAATCATCAATCGCCCATGGTGGTGGACATTCTTGCTTTTTATTCCTATTGTCAATTTAATCATGTTTCCGGTAATTTGGGTGGAAACTATGAGAAGTTTTGGTAAAAATTCAGCCTTTGATACATTTTTAGCTATTATTACTTTTGGTTTTATCATCTACTATTTTAATTATTCTCAAGAACTTCATCACATAAAAGATAGAAGTCTTCATCCCAAAAACCAAACAGCTGATTTTATCAGTTCAATTTTGTTTGCTATTGTTGTGGCGACTACTGTGCATACTTATGTTATGCAACCCTTTACCATTCCTACTTCATCCTTAGAAAAATCTTTGCTTATTGGCGACTTTTTATTTGTAAGCAAGTTTCATTATGGTGCCAGAACTCCAACAACAGCAGTTGGTTTGCCAATGGTGCATGACTCTATACCGCTTACAAAAAATAAATCATATTTAAGTTGGCCTCAACTGCCTTCTTTTCGTTTTCCGGGATTAGAAAGTATTGAAAGAAATGATATTGTTGTATTCAACTGGCCGGTTGATACAGTTTATCAATTTAGAGATCGTTCTGGCAGAAGAGTGGATAAACCTTTAGATAAAAAATCAAATTATGTAAAAAGATGCCTCGGGATTCCCGGAGATAGTTTAGCGATTAAAAATGGAGTTGTTTACATAAATGGAAAAGTTCTTCCTCAACATGATCGTCAAAAATTACAACATTTTTATACAGTAGAATTTAAAGATAATAACCTAGGCGATTTTATCAATAACTATAAACTTACCGAAGTTAGATACTTTTATACTATCAATCGAAAATATTGGGATGTCCCTTCAATAAAAGACTACTTAACTAATGGAAATAACAATTCTAAATTAGTTGAAGTTTTTAAAGACAGCATTCAAGCTACTGTTTCTGGACAGCTAGATGAAGAGGATTTTAAAAAATTAGAAATGGGTGTTTCTACAAAAATTGCCTATTTAAATTTAACAAAGGAACTAGCAGAGGAAATCAAAAAGGATAGCAGAGTGGTTTCTGTAAAATATGATATTGCCGAAGGTTCAACTGCTATTTTTCCCCACACAAAACCTAGTTGGAGCAGTGACAACATGGGACCATTATTCATTCCAAAAGCTGGCGTAACAGTTGCACTGAATAAAGAAACTCTTCCATTTTATAAAATGATTATCACTGATTATGAAAAAAACAAATTGGAAGTTAATGGCGATGAAATCAGAATAAACGGTAAAGTAGCGAAAGACTATACATTCAAATTAGATTATTATTGGATGATGGGTGATAATCGTCACAACTCAGAAGATAGTCGCTATTGGGGATTTGTTCCTTCTGACCACATTGTTGGAAAACCTGTATTTATTTGGTTAAGCCTAGATCAAAATGTTCCTTGGAGTAAAGCTTTAGATAAAATAAGATGGGAAAGAATGTTTACAACTGTTGGTGGAAATGGCGAACCGGTATCATATTTCATTTATTTTGTAATTGTTTTAATTGGATGGAATGGTTATAGTTTTTACCGCAAACGCAAGAAAAAACAAAGTGCATAATTGGTTATGAAAACCCTTTTACATCCCACTTATTTTCCGTCAATTAGTCAATATGCTGCAATAGTCCAAGCGGAGGGTTTAATATTTGAAAGGGAAGACAATTTTCAAAAACAAACTAATCGGAACAGAATGTATATTTACAGTCCGAATGGAATTCAATTGTTGAATATTCCGATAAAACATTCCAAAACCGCTTATCAAAAATACAAAGACATCAAAATTGAGCCTGCATTTAATTGGCAAAAACAACATTTTAAATCCTTAGAAGCCGCTTATCGCACCTCTCCATTTTTTGAATATTTTGAAGATGATATTGCTCCTGTTTTTGAAAAGCAACACACCTTTCTATTTGACTTGAATATTCAGCTTTTCGAAATTGTAAATCAGTGTTTAGGTATTTCTATTCAACCGGAATTCACTGCTGAATATTTTCATGAAGTGTCAGAAATGATTGATTTTAGGCATTTGGCTAATGGAAAAAAAGACACAACCATTTGTGAACCATATCAACAGGTTTTTGATGAAAAACATGGATTCATCAATAATTTAACCATCTTAGATTTGATATTCAACGAAGGAAGATATGCCTTAGATTATCTTAAAAAACAATCCTTTTAAATTATTCATTATCAAAAGTCAATCTGGACACAATAGGAAAATGGTCTGAATTTTTAAAATTCGGAAAAGATTGAAATTGTTTGACTTTAAACTGTTTGTCTGCAAAAACATAATCGATCCTAGCAGGATAATATTTAAAATTATACGTGGTACCAAAACCTTTTCCGGCTTCTTCAAAGGTATCATTTAAGTCGCCTTTGATACTTCTGTATACAAATGAAAAAGGACTGTTATTCATATCCCCACAAACAATAATAGGATAATGACAATCTGATTTGTGCTTTTTGATAATTTCGGCTTGTTGTTGTTGAAGCTTAAACGAACTACTCATTCGCTTAAGAATACGTTTTGATTGATTTTGTGATACCCCTTGAATGTTTTCATCAATTTCATGCACATCTGGTGTTATTTTGATGGATTGAAGATGAATACTGTATACCCGAATCGTATCTTTTCCTCTTTTAACATCAGCATAAACAGCATTGTTAGTAGAATTTGGAAACGGAATTACACCTTCATTCACAATTGGGTATTTGGAAAAAATAGCCTGTCCTAATTTTGTATTTTGACCTTCAATAAAAATATATTTATGTTTATAGATTCTGAAATCCACCTCATTTCGATTTGAAAATTCTTGAATACACAAAATATCAGGCGTCTGCTCTTTTATAAAATCTGAAATTTGTTCACTAACATCATCTCGTTTAATCCATTCGTATAAATTAAATAAACGAACATTAAAACTCATCACCACAAAATCGTTTTCTTCTTTAGGTAAGTTTGTTTCCGAAAATTTATAAAATTTTGATACAAACGTAATGCCTAATAATAAAACTACTCCTGAAAGTAACATTTGGCGTTTGAATTGAAGTAACCAATAACCAAAAAATAACAAATTCAAAATAAGCATTAATGGTAAAAAAAGCGTAAAAACAGATAATAAAGGAAATAGTTTTGGAGCTAAAAAAGGAAGTATATAAGCCGTAAAGGTCAATATCGTAAGTGCAATATTGATGTAAAATATTCCTTTATTAAACCAGCCCAACTTTTTCATACAACGAAACTAATTATTATTTCCGGCTTTAAACAAAAACTCTTTTTCCTCTTTGGTTAAACTATCATAACCTGACTTACTGATTTTGTCTAATATATCATCAATCTGCTGTTGTGTTTTATCTTTACCGGCAGGTTTTGGTTTAGAATAGGTTGAATTCTTATGTACCTTCTTGAAAGGAGTCGATTTTCTTCCCTTAAATAAATTAACCAAACCATCTACAAATGAAGTAAATGATTTAGTAATATCCGTTCCTTTTTTTAGCTGACTACTATACAAATACCCAAACAAAGCACCACCAAGATGTGCGATATGTCCACCCACATTACTAAAAGAAAGACTAATTAAATCAATAACTAAATAAAATAAAGCGATATGCCAAAGTTTAACCGTTCCTATCAGCAACAAACGAATTTGCATATAGGGAGCATAAGTTGTGGTAGCAAAAAGAACAGCCATAATGGCACCTGAAGCACCAATTAAAGTTGCATTTTGATTAATTAAGGCAGGAAAAATTAAGTAACTGATAACAAATATTAAGCCCGAAAAAATGGCCCCCATGAGATACAAACTCAACAATTGTTTTTGAGTAAAAAAGGTCAAAAACAAACGTCCTGCAAAATTGAAAATGATTAAATTAAATAGAATATGAAAAATATCCGCATGGAAAAAAGCATAACTCAAAACCGACCATGGTTTCCAAAGTAAATCGGCCGGAGTTGAAGATAAACTGATAAACTGCGTAAAATTAAATTTGATTCCAAATAGAAATAATATACCGGTTAGCACCCACGGAATCGCAAATAAAAATACATTAAGGTAGATTAACTTTTCTGTTACGCCACCCATACGGTACTGTTGCTTTATTTCATTTAAAATGCTCATCTTTTTCCAATTACCTTTTAACTATTAGCATTAACCTACTCTAATCCCATCTCCTATCGTTAAACTGATTTTTCTTCCAAAACCACATCATCAAAAAACCGGTAACTGCACCTCCAACGTGAGCAAAATGGGCAATGCCGCCACCTCCTCCAAATATAGACCCCCCTTGAAGTCCCATGAACAAATCACCCAAAACTAAAACGGGAACAAAATATTTTGCTTTAATTGGTATTGGCAAAAACAATAACATCAATTCCGCATTAGGAAACATAAAAGCAAATGCTACTAATATTCCATACAATGCACCGGAAGCACCAACAGCAGTAGTTTGAAACTCCAACGATGCTCTTGCAATGGTATTGTATTGTTCTTGATTAGCATTCACTTTTTCTAGAATATCATTCAACTGACCGGAAATAATTTTATTATTAGTATCAAAATGCTGAAAATGATTTGCCTTTAACAAATAATCAATTTCAGATGTGGTTAAATTTAAATCTGAAACTTTTGCCATCAAAGAATGAATTTCATAATAGGTCATTCCCATGTGCAACAAAGAAGCTCCTAAACCACAAGAAATATAGAAAAATAAGAATTTTTTCCACCCCCAAAAATGTTCTAATGCTGAACCAAACATGATTAAACCAAACATATTAAAGAAAATATGCATCAAATTAGGCATTTTGGCATGCATAAACATGTGTGTGATTGGTTGCCACCATCTAAAACCTTCACTCAATGGATAGTGTAAAGCCAAATAATCGTAGGCAGCAGGTGCAATGGTATTAGATCCAATATAAAAGATTACATTGATGATTACCAATTGCTTAACGGTTTCAGTCATTCGCATCATATAGCAAATTTTTTATCTAAATCATCTACGCTAATGGTGATGAATGTGGGTTTATGAAATGGAGAAACATCTGGTTCTTTACATGCAAATAAACTGTTGACAATGTTTTCCTGTTCTTTTTCGGTCAAATAGGTTCCTGTTCGAACCGCTAAACTTTTGGCCATTGATTTGGCAATGCTGTCATTTAAACTAAAACTGTTTTCAGGAGTATCACTTTGTAAATCATTCATCAGTTCTTCTAATACAATCGAAACTTCACTTTCCGTGATATGAACGGGAATGCCTGAAATGATTACTTTATCATTTTCTATCAAATCAAAAACAAATCCGGTAGTAACTAAAGATGGTTTCAATTCATTCAACAATTGAATCTCATGCACAGAAAAATACAATTCCAATGGAAAAAGCAACTGTTGACTTGAAGCTTGTTGAACGGTCATATTTTTTAGATACTGTTCATATAAAATACGTTGATGAGCCCTTTGTTGGTCAATCACCATCATTCCGGACTTAATAGAACTTACGATATATTTTTTATGAATTTGGTAAGTCCTGTTTTGAGATTCTTCCAAATCAACATCATTAAACAATGAACTGGATACCGCCACTTGTTCAAACGAATGCACATCAATTTCTTGTACATCATTTTTTAAACCCACATACAAACTTTCCCATGCTGGAGCATCTGCCCTTTTTTCTCTGTAACTTGAACCTGAATACGATTTTGATGGTTTATCTTGTGCAAACGGATTAAAATTAGCATCTACCTGAATGATCGGCATAGAAGCCTCTTTTTCTTGGTATTCATAAGGCGTATCCAAATTTGGATCCCGTTCAAAATCCAATACTGGGGCAACATTAAATTGACCTAAACTATGTTTAACGGTTGAACGCAAAATCGCATATAACGAATGCTCATCATCAAATTTGATTTCTGTTTTAGTAGGATGAATATTGATATCGATGGTATTCGGTGGCACCTCTAAATATATAAAGTAAGCAGGTTGCATTCCGTCTTTTAATAAGCCTTCATAAGCAGCCATCACGGCATGATGCAAATAACCACTTTTAATGAATCGATCATTCACAAAAAAGAATTGTTCGGTTCTGCTTTTCTTAGAAAATTCAGGTTTTGCAATAAAACCTTGTACTTTCACAATTTCTGTTTCTTCAGAAATCGGCACCAACTTTTCATTTGTTTTACCGGCAAACAGATTTACAATTCGTTGACGTAAATTGGAGGAAGGAAGATTAAATAATTCACTTCCGTTATGAATAAAGGTAAAATGAATGGCAGGATGTGCCAAAGCTACCCGCTGAAATTCATCAATAATATGACGATGTTCAACCGTTTCTGATTTTAAAAAATTTCGACGTGCCGGAATATTAAAAAATAAATTTTTGACAGCAAAAGAGGTTCCTTTAGGTAAAACAGCAGGATCTTGAGAAATAAATTTACTCCCTTCGATAATGATGTGTGTACCTAATTCATCATTTTCTTGCTTCGTTTTTAACTCAACATGAGCAATTGCAGCAATAGAAGCCAATGCTTCACCACGAAAACCTTTGGTATAGAGTGAAAACAAATCTTCGGCATGACGAATTTTGGAAGTAGCATGACGTTCAAAACACATTCTGGCATCCGTCACATTCATTCCTTGACCGTTATCAATCACTTGAACGAGCGATCTTCCGGCATCTTTTACTATTAATTTGATGTTGGTTGCTTTTGCATCTACAGCATTTTCCAATAATTCCTTCACCACCGAGGCAGGCCGCTGAACGACCTCACCGGCAGCAATTTGATTAGCTACATGATCGGGAAGTAAATGAATAACACTCGACATTATCTTCTATTGAATATAGACAAATCGAAATCGATAACGAATAAAAACAATAAAATCAAAACCAAAACTATCGCAATAAGTCTGAAGCTGACCTCTCGGTTCCCTCGATGCCTACTTTCATTTCTGGCTTGTTTCCAATGCGATCGATAATCATTATAATTTACCGAATCTCTATTTTTATAAAAAACAGAGTCAAAATCATAAGGATTACCCAACTCCTTTCCATCATAATAACGGGGAGTGTAATTAAAACTTTTGTTTCTAGGTAATTTAAATAACGATCGCTTTAACATGTTTTCAATATTAACATTCAAAGTTAAGCAATTCTAAAAAGACTAGAAAATTTAACCGTGTGAAAGTTTTGTTAGTTTTTAAAAGAATACTAATCATACACCTAACAGGTTTTAAAAACTATCAAGATTAAAATCATTAGTTAATGAATCTTAAAACTAAAAAAGCCAAAATCATTTGACTTTGGCTGTAAGTTTTGTACAAGAAATATTTTTTCTATAAAGCTGTCATTTTTATTGCCGCAACTGCCGCTTCTACACCTTTATTGCCGTGCTTTCCTCCACTTCTGTCAAGCGATTGTTGCATGTTATTATCCGTCAATACACAAAAAATAACGGGCATTTTCCCTAAAATATTTAGGTCTTTGATTCCTTGTGTGACACCTTCACAAACAAAATCAAAATGTTTAGTTTCCCCTTGAATTACACTTCCAATGGCAATAATTCCGGCTAAATCCGGATGTTTGTCCATCATTTTTTTACAGCCATAAATCAATTCAAAACTGCCGGGAACATTCCATCGAATGATATTGTCCGGATGAACATCACAATCTAATAAAGTATCCAAAGCTCCTTTAAAAAGACCTTCAGTTATCGTTTCATTCCATTCAGAAACAACAATCCCAAACGAAAGTTGACTAACGTTTGGGAGTGTATTTTTATCGTAATGCGATAAATTTTTATTTTCGGTTGCCATATTTATTGAGCCATTCCGATTAATCCGTCAATGTTTTTTGCTTCCGGTGCAGCTTCGTATTTTTCTTTAATTTCTGTAAAATATTTTAAAGCATCCGCTTTTTGACCTAAACTAAAAGCGGTTTGACCGGCTTTCAATAAAAAGCGAGGCGTAGTTAAATCGTTTGGATTCATTTCAGCTGCTTTTTTATAATATTCCAACGCTTCTTTTAACTGATTTTTTTGAGCAAACGCATCTCCAACCGCACCTTTTGCTAAAGCACTTAAAATCATATCCTCAGAGGAAAACTTATCTAAATAAGCAATCGCTTCCGTATTTTTTCCGGTGTTTAAATAGGCAATTCCGGCATAATAATTCGCTAAATTTCCTGCATCTGTACCTGAATACTCAGCAGCTATTTTAACAAAACCGTATTTTCCATCTGCACCATTCAACGCCACATTAAACAAACTATCTTGTCCCGTAGTGGCATCTAACGCTTTTTGAAAATTTTGTTGAGCTAAAAACATTTCATCCGCCGCTTCTAACTCTTTTGGTTCTACAATAAATTTTTGATATGCCAAATATCCAATTGTAACCAAAGCAATAGCACCCACAACTCCAAAAATATATTTTTGATTGCGTACTACCCACTCTTCTGCTTTGGAAGCTCCTTCATCAAGTGAATTAAATACTCCTGCTGTAGTACTGTCTTTTGCATCGATATCAACTTCTACATCATTTTCAATATCTTCAACTTCTTTCGGTTTAGGTGCTTTGAATCCTCTTTTGTTATAAGTTGCCATTTATTCTAAATTTAATGAGCGGCAAAAATAAAATTTTTATTCCTATTTAAAAGTAATTTTCCAGATATTTTTAATTTATTTAAAAGTCTTTCCATAATAGTGTAGTTATTACTTAAAATCCGATTATTTTTGCTGTATAAAATTTAATCCGAAAAATTGTTCTTTTACCTTGTATTTAAAACGAATTTCTTTACTCAATTATAAAAACTTCTCCGAAATTGAATTCAATTTTGAGAGTAAAATCAATTGTTTTGTGGGGAAAAACGGTGTAGGAAAAACCAATGTGTTAGATGCCATTTACCATTTGGCAAATGGAAAAAGTTATTTTAATCCATTAGCGGTTCAAAATATCAAACACGGAGAAGATTTTTTTGTAATTGAAGGTGATTTTGATAAAAACGATCGCACCGAACAAATTGTGTGTAGCTTAAAAAAAGGGTTCAAAAAAACCTTAAAACGCAATGGTAAGGTGTATGAAAAATTTTCTGAACATTTAGGATTAATTCCGTTAGTGATTATTTCCCCCTATGATACGGATTTAATCATTGAAGGTAGCGAAACCAGAAGAAAATTTATGGATTCCGTTATTTCACAATTGAACCCAACGTATTTAAATCAATTGATTCAGTACCAAAAAATTCTTCAACAACGAAATGCATTACTGAAGTATTTTGCTCTTAATCATACTTTTGATGGTGAAACACTTTCCATTTACAACGAACAATTGCATCAATTAGGGCATGCCATTTTTGAAACCCGAAAAGAATTTATTGAATTATTCTTACCGATTTTTAACAAGCATCATCAATCGATAACGAATTCCGTTGAAGAGGTTTCTTTGCGGTATGAAAGCCACCTTTTTGATAACGATTTGCATCAATTATTGGACGAATCCATTCAAAAAGACAAAATAGTTCAATACACCACAATGGGTATTCACAAAGATGATTTAGCGTTTGAAATCAAAGGATATCCCATCAAAAAATTTGGTTCACAAGGTCAGCAAAAATCATTTTTAATCGCTTTAAAACTAGCTCAATTTGATTTTTTAAAGAAACAAAGCGGACAAAAACCAATCTTACTGCTCGATGATATTTTTGATAAACTCGATGAATCCCGTGTGGCTAAAATTGTAGAAATGGTTAACAAAGACGAATTTGGGCAATTGTTTATTTCTGATACACATGAAGAACGCACCGAGTTAATTGTAAAAAAAACAAAACAAAAATATTCTTTGTTTACGTTATCCTAAACTTTTCGGCTACCACTAAAAATTAATGTTGATTTCCATTCAAATTAAAATGGTTCTTTTACCTTTGTGTGCCTTCATTAAATAAATTAAATATGGCTTTAAAAGACGCATTTCTGTTTTTAGAAGAGTTGAAAAACAACAATAACAAAGAATGGTTTCACGACCATAAAAAGCAATATGAACTATTTAAAAAAGAATATCATGCACTAATTGCAGCTTTGTTAGAGGAAATGAAAAAAGGAGACCCGATGTTAAGTGATTTAGAAATTAAAAATTGTACTTTCCGAATCAATCGCGACATTCGTTTTGCAAAAGATAAATCGCCTTATAAAACCAATTTAGGCATTTGGTTTTCTACCCGAAAAAACCAAAAAAATGCACCCGGATATTATGTCCATTACGAAAAGGGTAAAAGCTTCATTGCCGGTGGATTGTATTGTCCGGAACCTGAAGAGGTAAAAAAAATAAGAAAAGAAATTGCTTTTTTTTATGAAGACTTAAACACCATTTTAAATGATGTAGCTTTCAAAAATACCTTTCATGCACTTGATCGCGAAGAACAAAATGTGTTGAAAAAAGCCCCAAAAGATGTTGAACCGAATCATCCGGCCATTGAACATCTGAAATTAAAGAGTTATACTGCTACGTATTCCATCAAAGACTCAGACTTTTTTGATGCTGATTTTGCTAAAAAAATAGCGGATAAATTACTTTTATTAAAACCCTTGAACGAATTTTTAAACCGAGCGTTAGAAACCGTTGAATAACTGAATCATGCAAATTTTAACCGATTTTTCATTAAAAAACTACAACACTTTTGGTATTGAAGCGAAAGCAAAAGAATTTGTTTCCGTGCACAATCAAGCTGAATTAAAAGAAGTGTTAATTCAATTTCCTTCCTCTAAAAAATTTATTTTGGGTGGTGGAAGTAACATGCTTTTAACGAAAGATATTGATGCATTAGTCATTCATGTTGATCTAAAAGGCAAAAAAATTATTGATGAAAACGACAATTTTGTATGGGTAGAAGCTCAAGCCGGGGAGAATTGGCATGAATTTGTACTTTGGACAATTGACCAGGATTTTGGTGGTTTAGAAAATCTTTCGCTCATTCCCGGAAATGTGGGTACTACACCAATTCAAAATATTGGTGCCTATGGCGTTGAAATGAAAGACAGTTTTGTTCTCTGCGAAGCGATGCATATCGAAACGACTGAAAACCTGATTTTTACCAAAGAAAAATGCCGGTTTGGCTACCGCGAAAGTATTTTTAAAAATGAAGTCAAAGATGAATTTATTATCTTATCTGTTGTTTTTAAACTGACCAAAAGAAATCACCAACTGAATACTTCTTACGGTGCGATTGATACTGAATTAGTGAAAAACGGAATACTACAACCTACCATAAAAGATGTTAGTGATGCGGTTATTGCCATTCGAAAAAGCAAACTTCCCGACCCTAAAGAACTGGGAAATAGCGGAAGTTTTTTTAAAAATCCGGTAATTCTAAAAGCAGATTATGATAAAATTAAAGTGAAATTTCCCGAAATGCCAAGCTACACCGTTTCTGAAACGGAAGTAAAAGTTCCTGCAGGTTGGCTAATTGAACAAGCCGGATTCAAAGGAAAACGTTTTGGTGATGCAGGAATCCATCAATTTCAAGCCTTAGTTTTGGTTAATTATGGAAAGGCAACCGGAAAGGAAATTTATGCTCTTTCGAAAACCATTCAACAAACTGTTTTTGAGCAATACGGTATATCGATAGAAGCAGAAGTGAACATTATTTAACCCTTCTTTTTGAATTAAAATTTCTTTCTTTTTTGTACCTTTGCCATCAAAAATTACCACACATGAAATTGATACTTCTTACGATTGGTCTTCTTGCTTTGGCTTTTGCCGGAATAGCAATTAAAATATGGTTGAAAAAAGACGGTAAATTTGCCGGTACCTGTGCCAGCCAAAGCCCATTTTTAAACAAAGACGGTGAAAACTGTAGTTTTTGTGGTCGCACGCCGGAAGAAATGAAAGATTGTTCAGAACCAAGTCATTCGTAAGCGATAAAATTTATGCTGCACTTATTATTTTATGCTCTAATTGGTATTGGAATCATTCAGCTTTTATACTATTTGGTGGTTTTTGGAAAATTCTCTTTTCTGAAAAACAACGATTCTACTCCTAAAAGAATTCCGATTTCAGTAATTGTTTGTGCTAAAAATGAGGAGGAAAACGTACAGAAGTTTGTACCGCTTCTTTTAGAACAAAACTATCCTGAATTTGAAATTGTATTAATTGACGATTCCTCTTCTGATAACACATTAGAAATTTTTGAAGCATTTGAAAAACAATATTCCAATATTAAATTGGTTAAAGTTGAAAACAATGAAGCCTTTTGGGGAAATAAAAAATTTGCTTTAACGCTGGGTATCAAAGCCGCAAAATTCGAATATCTTTTGTTTACAGATGCTGATTGTTATCCTACCTCACCCAATTGGATTAAAGAAATGAGTGCACAATTTACACTCAAAAAAACCATTGTTTTAGGTTATGGAGCGTATGAAAAAATTCAAAATTCCTTTTTAAATAAGTTAATTCGTTTTGAAACCTTACTAACCGCTACCCAATATTTTGGTTGGGCTAAAATAGGGAAACCATACATGGGAGTTGGTCGAAATTTAGCCTACAAAAGAGAAGAATTTTTCAAAGTAAACGGCTTTATTGACCACATGAAAATTCGCTCAGGAGATGATGATTTGTTTATCAATCAAGCGGCAAACGGAGCCAACACAACCATTTGCTTTTCTAAAGATAGCTTTACGTATTCAAAACCTAAAACAACGTTCAAAGAATGGTTTACCCAAAAAAGAAGACATGTTTCAACGGCCTCTTATTACAAAGGTTTTGACCGTTTTCAATTGGGATTATTCTATTTTTCACAACTTTCCTTTTTGCTACTTGCTGTTTTACTTTTATCATTTCAGTATTTGTGGATGATTGTTTTACCAATCGTTTTGTTTCGCTATTTGGTTGCCTGGTTGGTAATGGGATATGCCGCAAATAAATTGAATGAAAAAGACGTTATCTATTGGTACCCATTTATGGAAATTGCTTTATTAGTGGTACAATTAAATGTTTTTCTGAGCAATATTTTCTCAAAACCTGTACATTGGAAATAAATAAAACCATACAAAAAGCAATCAATGGCGACCAAGTTGCCTTTACTTCCTTGTTGGATATGTATTGGAATGAAGTATATGGTTTTATGCTGAAAAGAACAGAAAATGAAACGGATGCAGAAGACATTACCATAGAAACATTTTCAAAAGCCTTCGACAAACTGAACAGTTACAATCCTGAATTTCAATTCAATACTTGGTTGATTGCCATTGCAAAAAATGTACATATTGATGCTTTACGGAAAAAGAAAATTACACCATTCGTAGAAATTTCCGATGAAGAAAACCACCCAATGTACAATGTCGCTGATACTACACCTTCGGTAGAAGATAAATTAATAACGGAACAAAATCTTTCCCGATTATTGAGTTATATCAAGGAATTGAAACCCCATTATCAGGAAGTAATTCAACTTCGATATTTTCAGGAATTAAGTTACCAGGAAATTGCAGAACAATTGAATGAACCTCTCAGCAATGTAAAAGTGAAGCTACTTCGAGCAAAAAAATTACTCGCTGAAATCATTCAACAACGATAATACTATTTTGTTATTTTTGTTTTTCTCAACAAACAAAAAATGACAACTTTTACCCGAGCTGAAAAACTCAAACATCTTTTAAGTCTTCCTGTTATTGTGGCTGCTTTAGGCTATTTTGTAGACATTTATGATTTATTGCTTTTCGGAATTGTGCGAGTGCCAAGTCTTATTGAATTAGGAATGAATGTTGACCAAGACGGAACAACAATTCTAAATTTTCAAATGACCGGTTTGCTGGTCGGTGGTATTCTTTGGGGAGTGCTTGGCGACAAAAAAGGACGTCTTTCTGTTTTATTCGGTTCCATTTTGGTGTATTCATTGGCCAATATTGCGTGTGGATTTTTACCTCAATTTCCTATGGAAGACAAAGTCATGCTGTATGCTGTTTTACGCTTTATTGCCGGAGTAGGTTTAGCAGGAGAATTAGGAGCAGGCATCACTTTAGTTGCAGAAAGTTTACCAAAAGAATTACGTGCAATTGGCACTTCCATTGTGGCTGGATTTGGATTGTTAGGGGCTGTAGTCGCTCAACTTACTGTTGAATTGGCCGGAAGTTGGACAATTGCCTATTTTATTGGTGGTGCCATGGGTTTAGCTCTTTTACTTCTACGTATTGGTGTAGTGGAAAGTGGTATTTATAAAGACATTCAACATCGTCATCAGGTTTCAAAAGGCAATTTTATCTCTTTTTTTACCAACAAAGACAGATTTATAAAATACCTACGATGCATTGCGATTGGTTTACCCACTTGGTTTTGCATTGGAATTTTAGCCGTCATGGCGAATCAATTTGCTGATGTTATGGGAATTGATTCCCTACAACCCGGAAAAGCGATCATGTGGGCATATATCGGAATTTCTGCCGGAGATTTTGCCAGTGGTTTTATTTCTCATGCATTGCATTCACGAAAAAAAGCAATTTTATACATGATGCTTTTCACCATTATTGGTGTTTTACTCCTTCTATTTAGTGGTCAAAAATCCGAAAACATGTATTATTTCTATTGCTGCTGGCTCGGATTAGGAACCGGTTATTGGGCCATGTTTGTAACTGTAGCGGCAGAACAATTTGGTACAAATATTCGAAGTACAGCCACAACAACTGTACCCAATATGGTGAGAGGTTTATTACCGATAATGCTTATCGGATTTGATTTTTTCAAAGTAGATTATGGTGTAATTTGGTCCGCAGCTATTGTTGGAGCAGTTGTTTTTGGACTGGGAATTTATGCAACATTAACTATTGCTGAAACGCACAATTCCGATTTGGATTTTATTGATTGAGTTCGCTTAATTCAACAAATAATAAAGAAATCCTAATTTTTGAGTTCTTGAGTTTACATTTCGTTTTTTCTTATCTTTGTACTTCAATAAAAAGAATATGAATACTGTTTTAGACCATGTTCAACCACCGGTTGGAAAACCGAAATGGCTGAGAGTAAAATTGCCAACCGGACAAAAATACACCGAGCTTAGAGGATTGGTTGATAAATATAAATTGAACACCATTTGCACCTCCGGAAGTTGCCCAAACATGGGAGAATGTTGGGGAGAAGGCACGGCAACCTTTATGATTCTCGGAAATATTTGTACGCGTTCATGTGGATTTTGTGGAGTAAAAACCGGTCGTCCGGAAACAGTAGATTGGGATGAACCGGAAAAAGTGGCTCGTTCCATCAAAATCATGAATATCAAACATGCGGTAGTAACTAGTGTAGACCGCGACGATTTAAAAGATATGGGATCCATTATTTGGTATGAAACAATTTTGGCCATCCGAAGAATGAATCCGCAAACCACCTTAGAAACCTTAATTCCTGATTTTCAAGGAGTGGAAAGAAATATCGATCGAATCATTGAAGCCAATCCGGAAGTAGTTTCACATAATATGGAAACAGTACGTCGCTTAACTCGCGAAGTGCGTATTCAAGCAAAATATGACCGAAGCTTAGAAGTTTTACGCTACTTAAAAGAAAAAGGAATCCGAAGAACCAAATCCGGAATCATGTTAGGCTTAGGCGAAACAGAAGAAGAAGTTATTGAAACCATGAAAGACCTTCGCTCTGTAAACGTAGATATTGTTACGATTGGACAATACCTTCAACCGAGCAAAAAACATTTACCGGTAAAAGAATTCATCACTCCGGAACAATTCAAAAAATACGAAGAAATCGGAAAAGAATTAGGTTTCCGCCATGTGGAAAGTGGAGCGTTGGTAAGATCATCTTATCATGCTCAGAAACATATACTTTAAAATTTGTTTCAGGTTTCAGGTTTCAAGTTAAGTCCCGAAAACCTGAAACTTGAAACCTGAAACTAAAATTAACCTTGAAAACAAATATCGCCATCAACGGTTTCGGTCGTATCGGAAGAAATCTTTTCCGTTTATTGTTAAACCATCCTACCATTGAAGTGGTTGCTATCAATGATTTAGCAGATGTAAAAACCATGGCTCATTTGCTCAAATATGATAGCATTCATGGCATTTTAAAGGAAGAAGTTAACTTTGATGAGAAACATTTGATTGTTGCTGGAAAAAAAATTTCATTCTTTTCAGAAAAAAATATAGAAAACCTAAACTGGAACAGAATTGATTTTGTAATTGAATCTACCGGAAAGTTTAAAACGTATCAAGCGGCTCAGGCTCATCTGAATGCCGGAGCTAAAAAAGTCATTTTATCTGCACCATCAGAAGATGATTCTATTAAAACAGTTGTATTGGGTGTCAATGAATCCATTTTAAACGGCACGGAAAAAATCATATCTAATGCGAGTTGCACCACTAACAATGCCGCTCCAATGATTAAAATTATTGATAAACTTTGCGGAATTGAACAAGCATATATCACTACAGTTCACTCCTACACTACCGACCAAAGTTTACACGATCAACCTCATCATGATTTGAGAAGAGCCCGTGGTGCGGCTCAATCTATCGTCCCAACTACAACCGGTGCAGCAAAAGCATTGACAAAAATTTTCCCAAAACTGGAAGGAAAACTTGGTGGAAGTGGTATTCGTGTTCCGGTTGCCAATGGCTCACTAACAGACATCACCTGTTATGTTTCAAAAGTGGTTACGATTGAAGAGATAAATGCAGCATTCTTAAACGCTTCAAAAAAAGAATTGAAAAATATTTTAGCCTATACGGAAGCTCCTATTGTTTCGGTTGATATCATCGGAAATACTCATTCCTGCCTTTTTGATGCTCAACTCACATCAACTATTGATAAAATGGTCAAGGTTGTGGGGTGGTATGACAATGAAATTGGTTATTCATCGAGAATTATAGACTTAATTACATATATTTCAAATAAATAATTATTTTTATACGCTAAATAAAAGCACGCCTTTTAGTATGAAATATTATTTTTTAACGATATTTTTCTGTACGTTTACTCTTTTTGCTCAAAAGAAAAATGGAAAAGAAGAAATCGACAGTACAACCTATTACATTGAACTAGCTAATTTCCACAAAAAAAATAACAATTATGGAAGTTCAATGGACTATATACAAAAAGCTATTAAAGTAGCAGAAAGAAACCAAGATTATTTTGCTCAAGCCAATGCGTTTTCGTTTTTAGGAAATGTTTATTTTGAACTTAAAAAAATAAATGATGCCATTATCGTGTTTCGCAAAAGTATTCCTCTTTATGCTAAATATAAACCTTCTATCAATCAGGCTTATACTATCTATACTTTAGGGTTGTGTTATTTAGAAAAAAAGGATTATGTAACAGCTGAATACCATTTGAACGAAGCTGAAAAAATATATGACATCATAAATGTTCCGGAGGGAAAAGAATTAATTAGCCTCCAAAAAGGAATTTTAAATCAAATAAAAGGCGATGAAAATAAAGCGTTAGAAATTTTCAACTCATTAATCGCAAAACCTGATGAGGAAGATCGTTTAAAAATAAAAGCAAAAGCTTATTTTTATATTGGTCAAATTGAAATAAAAAAAAATCACAATAATCTAGCTATCAATTATTTAAATAAATCATTAGAACTTAGCTCAAAATATAAAGATTTACAATTATCGGCTGATATTTCTAAATCGTTAAGTGATATTTACGAAGAAATGATTGATATCAAACAATCTCACAAATACCTTAAACAACATCTTTTATTACGTGATAGTTTAAAAAATTTAAATAACAAAAGAGTTGGTACAGAGGATTTTTTAAGCTACAAAGAAGCCGAACGGTTGAAAGCTGTTGAACAAATGAACAAAGAAAACAAAGAGCAACAAAGAGCTAATAAATTTTCTAAACTCATCAGCATTTTGAGTATTGCCTTGATTTCAATTTTGTCGTTATTGAGTTTGTCGTTATACAAAAACAATATCATCAGAAGTCAAAGCAATAAATTACTTCAAGATAAAAATCAAGAGTTAATTCAAGCAAAAGAAAAAGCGGAAAAAGCCTCGAAAGCAAGAGCCGAATTTTTATCTACTGTAAGTCATGAATTAAGAACGCCATTAAATGCCATCAACGGAATTACACATCTTTTGTTAGAAGAAAATCCTAAAAAATCACAAATGCAGTATTTAACTTCACTGAAATTCTCCGGTGATTATTTATTGACGTTTATCAATGATATTTTGGAAATTAACCGAGTAGAAAGTGAGAACATTGAAATTGAAAAAATCAATGTAAACATTAAACAATTATTAAGTGACCTACACAATTCATTCAAAGATTTAGCGTCTAAAAACAACAATGATTTTGTGTTGGAAATGGACGAAAATATACCGGAAAATTTAATTGGCGATCCAACAAAATTATCTCAGATTTTCATCAACCTCATCAATAACGCTTTAAAATTTACACAAAACGGAAAAGTCTTTGTTAAAGCATCCGTTACTGAAAAAAAAGATGAAGAATGTACCATTCATTTTGACATAGCTGATACCGGAATTGGAATTTCTCCTGAAAAACAATCCTCTATCTTTGAAAGTTTCGCACAAGGCTCTTTAGAAATCAATCGAAAATACGGTGGAACCGGTTTGGGCTTAGCCATCGTTAAAAGATTAGTTGAACTTTTAGGTGGTCAAATAGAATTATCCAGTTCAGAAGGTATTGGTTCTACCTTTTCATTTGATATAAAATTTATTGTAGGCGAACAACAATTTGTAGAAGATAAGAAACAATATGATGAAAGTGTTTTTGAAAACAAAAAAATATTGATTGTTGAAGACAATAAAATCAACCAGATGATTACCAAAAAAATGGTTGAAAACAAATCCATTCAATGTGAAATCATTGATAATGGTGAAGATGCCATTGAATTGATACGCAACCAACATTTTGATTTGGTGCTCATGGATGTACATCTACCGGGCATCAATGGAACGGAAGCAACACAAAAAATTAGGGAATTCAATAAAACATTACCCATAATAGCCCTTACGGCCATTTCATTGAATGAAAACCGTGAAATGCTATTATCCTACGGAATGAATGATGTAGTGACAAAACCCTTCAATCCGGATAATTTTTATCAATCGATAGCTCAACTGTTGAGTTAAAAATTCAATTCTCTTTCAAGAATGTACTTTTCAGCACGTTTAGTCCTGAAGTTTCGGGAGAAAACCCCGCAAGACTGAAAGCTAATTTTTCTTTGCTATTTTAGGGCGACCTATGAAGCCACGAAAAAACTATAGAAAAATAGATTGAAGGCTAATTCCAATAGCAATCCGAATACAACGGATAACCGAATAGCTGTCTAATCGTTAAGAATAAACGCTTTAATTAATTTTCTAACCACCGGTTCGGCCTTTTTGGCGGCTTGCAAAACCTCATCATGGTTGACCTCATCAATATTATCTTCATCGCCCATGTCGGTGATAACTGAAATTCCTAAACAATCTAAATTCATGTGGCGGGCTACAATCACCTCGGGCACAGTGGACATTCCTACGCAATCTGCACCTAAAATTTTAACCATTTTATACTCGGCTAAGGTCTCAAAAGTTGGGCCTTGAAGACCTAAATAAATACCTTCTTTTAAATCAATGTTGTGTTGCAAAGCAATGGCTTTCGCTTTTTGTTGTAAGGTGCGGGAATAAGGCTCGCTCATGTTTACGAAGCGTGGACCAAAACGCTCATCATTTGCACCACGTAACGGATGATCAGGAAACAAATTGATATGGTCTTTTATTAATACTACATCCCCCACTTTATAATTCGGATTCACACCGCCGGAAGCATTGGAAACAATCAAATTTTGTATGCCCAAATAATGTAAAACCCTTACCGGAAATGTAACCGTTTGCATATCATATCCTTCATAATAATGAAATCTTCCTTGCATGGCCACCACTTTTTTGTTTCCAATAGTTCCAAAAACCAACGCCCCTTTGTGACCTTGCACAGTGGAAACCGGAAAGTTTGGAATTTCGGAATACGGAATGGTAAATTCGATGTCGATATCCTGTGTGAATGTACCCAAACCGGAACCTAAAATGATGCCGTATTCGGGAGAATAATTGGTTTTTTCTTTAAGAAACTGAACGGTCTCCTGTACTTTGTTCCACATAATTGTTGATTTGTTGATTAAAATGTTCACCATCAGAAAGAAAAACACTTTGAATGGGCAAATAAAATAATTGTGCCTGATTTACTTTTCCTTTTAGCCGTACGAAATCTTTTTCGGTGGTAATAATGGGTTTATTTTTTGATTTTTTTTGAATGGTTTGGATATCACTTTCTGTAAAATCGTGGTGGTCAGGAAATTCCAATTCTTCATCGTTGCCATCTTGCAAATGGTTGAAAAAAGGTTTGGGTTTGGCGATTCCGGCAACTAACAATTTATCAGTGTTATGTAGTGAAGCAACGGTACGACTTTCGGTTTCGGAATACAAAATTTCATCATACTGAATTGCCGAAAAATAAAGTTGTTGATGTGCTGAAAGATGTAACTTTTCTCGAATTTGATTTTGTTCAGCTTCGGACAGCGTTGGCGGACACTTAGTGACAACAACGATATTTGCACGTTTTGCTCCGCTTCTTCTTTCACGTAGATTTCCGGTTGGTAAAATATAATCATCCGCATACAAATCATTATAAGCGGTGAGCAAAATATAAAAACCGGCTCTCACTTTGCGGTGTTGAAAAGCATCGTCAAGTAAAATGATATCAGGTTTGTTTTGTAAAGCCAATAATCGTTCAATCCCGTTTTTACGGTTGGCATCAACAGCCACTTGAATGGTTGGAAATTTTTGATGAAGTTGAAAGGGTTCATCGCCCAATGATTCAGCAGTTGAGGAATACTCCGCTAACAAAAAACCGGATGACTTGCGTTTATAGCCTCTGCTTAAAACAGCGATTTTATAATTTGGGGAAAGCAATCGAATCAAATATTCAATTTGCGGTGTTTTTCCGGTTCCACCCACACTAAGGTTTCCAACAGCGATAATGGGAATAGAAAATGAAAATGACTTTAGTATTCCTTTATCAAAACACCAATTGCGAATGGCGGTAATCAACCCATATAAAATGGCAATAGGAAAGAGTATTTTTCGCAACAAAATCATGTTACGAAGGTAGGGATATTTGTTTAAAATTAAATAATTGTTTTATAAATACAAATACTAGTATATTACTTTTTTTTATTCAGGTTAACTTACAAAACGAAATATACTATCTTTGAAAATCAATTCAATCTTATGCAACTTCACACCATTACTCCCATTTTAGAAGCATTAGCTCCTTTGGCTTATGCGGAAGATTTTGACAATGTTGGCCTTTTGGTCGGGAATCCGCAACAAGAAATCAGCGGCATTTTAGTGTGTCACGATGCTCTGGAAGCGGTTGTGGACGAAGCCATTCAAAAAAAATGCAACCTGATTGTCTGCTTCCATCCGATTCTTTTTTCCGGATTGAAAAAGATAACGGGAAAAACCTATGTTGAACGTGTGGTGATGAAAGCCATCAAACACGATATTGCCATATATGCTGTCCATACCGCTTTAGACAATCATCCGGAAGGAGTAAACAAGATGATTTGCAACCAATTAGAATTAAAAAAAACAAAAATATTGGTTCCTAAAGAAAAATTCATTCGAAAATTAGTCACTTTCACCATTCCCGAAAACCATCAACAATTGCGGAATGCCTTATTTGATGCCGGAGCCGGAAACATTGGCAATTATGAAGATTGCAGTTTTAATTCTAAAGGAATCGGAACGTATATGGGCAATGAACACAGTAATCCGGAAATAGGAGAACGCTTTGAGTTTGTAGAAAGTGAAGAAATCAAAATTGAAGTGACCTTTGAAAAGCATTTGGAAGCCAAAATCTTGAAAGCTCTTTTTACCAATCATGTGTATGAAGAAGTGGCATATGAAATTTATGAATTGCAAAATAAACACCAAAATATTGGGTTAGGCATGATTGGTGAATTGGAAAACGAGATGCCTGAACGTGATTTTTTACAATTTGTAAAAGAAAAAATGAAGTGTGAAAACATTCGTCATTCCGTTTTTATGAATAAGCCAATCAAAAAAGTGGCTGTTTTAGGTGGTGCCGGAAGTTTTGCCATACAACAAGCAAAAATTATGGGTGCTGATGCTTTTTTAACCGCCGATTTAAAATATCACCAATTCTATGAAGCTGAAAATCAGTTGCTTTTGGCTGATATTGGACATTATGAAAGCGAACGTTACACAAAAAACTATATTGTTGATTTTCTTATCAAAAAAATTCCTAATTTTGCCATCATTTTATCAGAACAGAATACAAACCCAGTTAAGTACTTTTAGACTATGACAAACGTAAAAGAAATGAGTGTTGAAGAGAAGTTGAGAGCTCTCTATGATTTGCAGTTAATCGACTCACGAATAGATGAAATCAGAAACGTTAGAGGAGAATTGCCTCTGGAAGTGCAAGATTTAGAAGATGAAGTAGCTGGATTAAAAGCTAGAAATGAAAAACTAAAAGCCGATTTAGAACAAATTGATGATCAAATCAGAGCCAAAAAAAATGCAATTGAAGCTCACAAAGAAGGTATCAAAAAATATACAGAACAACAAAAAAATGTGCGTAACAACAGAGAATTCAATTCCTTAACAAAAGAAATTGAATACCAAGAGTTAGAAATTCAATTGAATGAAAAGCACATTAAAGAATTAAAAGCGTCTATTGAATACAAAAAACAACAAGTTGCTGATTCACAAGAAAAATTAGCCACTAAACAAAATCACTTGGATCACAAAAAAGCGGAATTAGGTGATATTATGGCTGAAACACAGAAAGAAGAAGAGTTTTTGACTAAACTTTCTGCTGAATATGCATCCAATGTTGAAGATAGGCTTTTAGCAGCTTATAACAGAATCAGAAACAATGTTAGAAATGGTTTAGCCATCGTTTCTATTGAAAGAGGAGCTTCTACAGGTTCGTTTTTCACCATTCCACCACAAACACAAGTGGAAATTGCAGCCCGTAAAAAAATAATTACCGATGAGCACAGCGGAAGAATTTTAGTTGACAATGTATTGGCAGCCGAAGAAAAACAAAAAATGGAAAGCATATTTGCTACTATATAATCTAAAGCCCCGAGATTCGGGGTTTTTTTATGACTGAATTTTTAAAAAAAATAATGGCCAAATCCATTGGACTTTACATTTCCTTTCTGAGTTATGTATGGCCCAAAAAAGCTACACAACTGGCTTATCGCTTTTTCAGTGAACCTAGAGAAGGAAGATTACATCCGGATGATTTACCCGAAATTCTGAAAAAAGCTAATCGCGAAACTTTAGCTGTAAACAATGAATATTTTGAAGTCTATCATTGGAGCGGAACAAAAGAACCGATATTGTTGATACATGGTTGGGAAAGCAATTCTTCACGATGGGAGACTTTACTACCCTATTTGCAACAAAACGGTAATGCAATTATTGCCCTAGATGGTCCTGCTCATGGTTTATCAAGCGGTAAAGAATTTAGCGTACCCAAATTTGCTTCTTTTGTCAACAAAGTGGTTGAACAGTATCAGCCAAAAACCATTATCGGGCATTCTATTGGTGGTGCAACTTGTTTGTATTTTCATCACCGATATCAACCAAAAAATATTGTAAAAATGGTATTATTGGGAGCTCCGTCTGATTTGGAAATTCTAATTGATAATTATGCCAAAATTCTTGGATTGAACTCAAAAGCGGTGCAATTATTAGAAATGTTTTTTGTTCAAAAATTTAAAATGAACTTTTCAGAGTTTTCCGGAAAAACATTTGCCTCCTCTATAGAATTAGAGGGTTTTATCTCCCATGACAAATTTGATGATGTAGTACTTTTTGAGGAAGCAGTAAAGATTAGTTCAGCTTGGAAAAAGGCTGTTTTTGTAGAAACAAATGGATTAGGCCATAGCATGCATGACCATGATTTATATTTGAAAATCCAACGCTTTCTTCTTACTTCTTAACTATTTTTTTTACTACTTTCCCTTCACCATCTGATAATTGAAGATAATACAATCCTTTTGCTAAATGAGAAAGATTTATCATCCTAGTATCCGATAACTCCCCTGAATGAACCAATTGCCCTAAAGTGGAATAAAGCTCAAAAGTGACTTCAGAACGCTTTTGAGAATCCAATTGAATATGAACTTCATTATCAACCGGATTAGGGTAAAAATAAAAATCCATTTTATTTTGACTGGACAACGCTAAACTGTAATCATCAAAAACACGTTGAACAGCAGACTGCATGTTAGGAAATGGCCCTACATTACCGGTAGAAGGATTACCTTGTGGAATGCCCGTTTCCTTTAAAATAGTACTAATTTGTGGACCGGTCAAATATTCACCGGTCAACGAGTGATGATAACTTTGTAACACCACCACACAAGCTGCAACCATAGGAGTAGCAGAACTGGTTCCGGAAAAATTAGTATACCCTTGATTAAAATCATTTCCTATTCGAATGACATCTCCATAACCACACGCATATACATTTCGGGCCCAACCCTGAAGATCAACTCTTGAACCAAACGTACTTCCCCACCAACCGGGTTGATTAAATCGAAAATGATTTAAATCCGGAGTACCGGCTCCAACAATTATAGCTCCACTATTGCCACGGTTCATGTACTCTTGATAAGTAGCTCCGTCTAAATTCTGATTCCCATTTCCGGCTGCTGCCACTATTATAATTCCGGCATCGGATGCCGCTTTAGTTAAATCCCAAATCACATTATTATATTCAGCTGGAACATAGTCAGTAAATCCGTTTAAAGGACCATCGGCTTGCATCTCATAGAGAATAACATCACCAGCAGACGAAGCTGCAATGGATTCATTTACAGCCAATATTCGATTGTAACCAATTTGCTGCCATTCAGGGAACAAAATCATTTCTAATGCTTCATGGGCTAGACCGGTTATGCCATACCCTCCGTTCTCAGCCATCATGATTCCGAAAACCGGTGTTCCATGTTCCGTATAGTCTACAGTTGCGTTGGATGAAATTGTCATTCCTTCAGCAACAAAAGCATTGACAACATGCAAATCTTCATGGTTTTCGTTAAATCCATATTCCACATCTCGAATACGAATTCCGGCTCCTTTCAAACCTAAATCCCATGCATATTGCATATTTAAACCGGGATTTGGACCAATGTAGGTTTGATTTAACATAAAATTAGGTGTGGTTGGGGCAATATCAAAAGGAGGTTTTACTGGTTTATGTGAAAATAAACTGGCATAATGAACAAAATCAAATTTTTCAAATAAACTGGCCAATTGGTACAGCTTTTCATTAGTAGGAGAACTAACAATGACTTTAAAAATATTTTTTAAGCGTTGAACCGATTGAGCATTTTGATGAAATCGATTTGCATTTCGCTCTAATTCCTGCCATTTCTCAGATGAAAAACGAATAGATTTTTCAAAACTTAATTCGTATTCTGATATCAGAGTAGCTAATTCCGGAAATCGAATTATTAATTCAGATATAGTTTGTATTTCATCTGTTCCAATAAATGAAACATGTAAATCATGTTGCTCACTCTCTTGGTCAAGATAAAATTGATTTTTACGAGACTGGCTACTGGCAACAGATGAAAAAAACACAACCAACAGAAGAAGTAGATTTTTTTTCATAAAGGTTAATCTATTTTAGCAATTTTGTTGCAATTTAAAAAATAGTATGAATTAAAAAAAATGATTGTTCATATATAAACAACAAAAAAATTAACTTTGTATCATGGAATACAATGAAAAACGCATAAATAAATTTTTATCAGAATCAGGTTTTTGCTCCAGACGTGAAGCCGATAAACTAATTGAAGCCAAACGAATTACCATTAATGGAAAAATTGCTGAAATGGGTACTAAAATTACCGATGCTGATGAAATTCGTGTGGATGGAAAATTAATTAAAGAAAAAAGGAATAAACCTATTTACTTAGCTTTTTACAAACCGGTAGGAATTGAATGTACCACCAATTTAAATGTTAAAAATAACATTGTAGATTATATCAATTATCCGGAACGAATTTTCCCGATTGGGAGATTGGACAAAGCCAGTGAAGGACTGATATTTATGACCAACGACGGCGATATTGTCAACAAAATTCTACGGGCCAGAAACAATCATGAAAAAGAATATATTGTAACGGTAGATCGCCCCATCACCGACCGATTCATTCAACGAATGGGAAACGGTGTTCCGATTTTAGATACCATTACCAGAAAATGTAAAGTTGAACAAATCAGTAAATACATTTTTCGGATAGTACTTACCCAAGGCTTAAACCGTCAAATCAGAAGAATGTGTGAGTATTTAGGCTATGAAGTTACAGCTTTGAAACGCACCCGAATCATCAACATTACATTGGATATTCCCGTGGGAAGATACCGGGTGTTAACCGATGCTGAAATCAAAGAATTGAATCAATTGATTGAACCCTCCAGCAAAACGGAAGAGGCAAGTTTGCCAAAAATCAGAACCCCTTTTCAACCCAAAAAAAAATAACATAAAAAGTAAGACCTTCAAAAGATTACGTTACTTTTGCAGCGAACAATAAAAAAACAAAATCATGAAAAAATTAATGCTATCAAGTTTAGCAATGCTAACTTTACTAATTACGCTCTCTTGTAGTGGAGATAGCGATTCAAACAATTCGCCTACAACTTTTTCTGTGAATGGAGAAAATTATACATTACTTTCTTCTCAAGGTATTGTAAATGTAGTATCCCCTAATGCATATGAATTAGATGGAAATAGTTACAATCGTAATACTATTGTTATCAATGGAACAAAAGGTCTTTCAGATGTAGCCTCGGTAACTTTTGACCTGTTTGTAAAAAATGGGGAATCACTTGCCGGTGTATATCAAATTTCAACTGACCAGGATGAAGATACTTTTACCAGTATTGATAATATTCTTGGCTCTAATGTTCGCGTTTGTATTGGTTGGACTTCCTTAATCGCTACTACAAAAATTGCCACTCAAGAAATAGAAAGCGGAAATGCTCCTACCGGAACGGTACAAATCATTTCTAACGGCGGAAATATTTATACCATTAAATTCAATGGTAATTTCAAAAATATCAACCAAACATCAAACATTCCGGTAAATATGGATATAACCGGTACGGTTTCAAATGGTTTGTAAGAGAAAAATCAAATAAAAAAACCCAAGTTCATCACTTGGGTTTTTTTATTTTATTTAAGTTTTAAACGCTTCTGTTCTCTTGCCAATAAGGTGTTTTTCAGCAACATCGCAATCGTCATTGGACCAACCCCACCCGGAACAGGCGTAATATAGGAGGATTTCTTACTCACATGCTCAAAATCAACATCACCGGTAATACGGTAGCCTTTTTCAGTGGTATCATCGGCAACACGAGTGATTCCAACATCAATCACAACAGCATCGTCTTTCACCATTTCCGCTTTTAAATAATTCGGTACGCCCAATGCAGTAATGATAATATCCGCTTGTGTAGTGATTTGAGCAATGTTTTTGGTGTAACTATGCGTTAACGTAACGGTAGAATTTCCCGGAAAACCTTTTCTTCCCATCAAAATACTCATCGGTCTTCCAACGATATGACTTCTGCCAATTACAACCGTATGTTTTCCTTGAGTTTCCACCCCGTAACGCTCTAATAATTCTAAAATACCAAATGGAGTAGCCGGAATAAATGTCGTCATATCCAACGCCATTTTCCCAAAGTTTTCCGGATGAAATCCATCTACATCTTTACTGGGATCAATTGCCATTAACACTTCTTGCGTGTCAATTTGTTTTGGCAATGGTAACTGTACAATAAAACCGTCAATATTATCATCCTCATTTAATTCTTTTATTTTTTTGAGTAATTCGGTTTCAGAAGTAGTGTTGGGCATTTTTATCAAGGTACTTTCAAAACCTACTCGCTCACAGGCTTTTACTTTACTGCCTACATACGTTAAACTCGCTCCGTCATTCCCAACAATAACGGCTGCCAAATGAGGAACTTTCTCACCATTATCTTTCATTTTCTGCACCTCGGCAGCAATTTCATTCTTGATGTCTTCGGAAACTTTTTTACCATCTAAAATTTTCATAGTGTGTTGTGTTGGTTGATTTATGCTAAAAAAATAAGACGCGAATCATCGCGTCTCAGTTGTCTATATTAGGGTCGCATTCCTTTCATTCCGCCCATCATTCTGACTAGGTTTTTTCCGCCACCTCCTTGCATCATTTTCATCATTTTGCTCATCTGATCAAACTGTTTCATCAATTGATTTACTTGCTCAATCTTAGTACCGGATCCTTTAGCAATTCTGATTTTTCGCTTTCCGTCTATAATAGCCGGTTTGCTTCTTTCTGTTGGCGTCATCGAATGAATAATCGCTTCGATGTGTTTGAACGCATCATCTTCAATTTCCACATCTTTTAATGCTTTTCCGGCTCCGGGAATCATGCCCACCAAATCTTTCATGTTACCCATTTTTTTGATTTGCTGAATTTGCACCAAGAAATCATCAAAACCAAATTCGTTTTTGGCAATTTTCTTCTGCAATTTACGGGCTTCTTCTTCGTCGTATTGCTCTTGAGCTCTTTCAACTAAGGAAACAACGTCACCCATTCCCAAAATTCTATCCGCCATACGGGAAGGATAAAATACATCAATGGCTTCCATTTTTTCCCCAGTACCGATGAATTTAATCGGTTTGTTTACCACCGACTTAATCGATAAAGCAGCTCCCCCACGTGTATCACCATCTAACTTGGTCAAAATTACCCCGTCAAAATTCAAACGGTCATTGAAGGCTTTTGCAGTATTCACGGCGTCTTGTCCGGTCATGGAATCCACTACAAACAAGGTTTCTTGAGGTTGAATGGCTTGATGTACATTCGCAATCTCATTCATCATTTGTTCATCAACTGCCAAACGACCTGCCGTATCCACAATTACAACATTAAATCCGTTGGCTTTGGCATGTTTAATGGCATTTTGAGCAATCTCCACCGGATTTTTATTTTCCGGTTCTGAATACACCTCTACTCCTATTTGACCACCCACCACATGCAACTGGTTAATCGCTGCCGGACGGTATATATCACACGCTACCAAAAGTGGTTTTTTCCCTTTTTTAGTTTTTAGAAAATTGGCTAATTTACCCGAAAAAGTCGTCTTACCGGAACCCTGTAAACCCGACATTAAAATAACCGTCGGATGTCCGGAAAGATTAATTCCTACTTCGGAACCACCCATTAATTCAGTTAATTCGTCTTTCACTAATTTAACCATCAATTGACCGGGCTGTAACGACGTCAATACGTTTTGACCGATAGCCTTTTCTTTAACGGTAGTGGTAAAATCTTTAGCAATCTTAAAATTCACATCGGCATCTAATAACGCTCGACGTACTTCTTTCAAAGTATCAGCTACATTTACTTCGGTAATTTTACCGTGACCTTTTAATATATGAAGAGCTTTATCTAATTTATCGCTTAAATTACTGAACATAAATCTGATTTTCTTTTAATGAAGTGCAAAGATAACATAAAGCAAATAAGCATCAAAAAATGAGGTGAAGTAATTTTTTTTTTAAAATGAGGTAGGGTAAATGAATAGTAGATTGTTTTAAACATATAAATCAAAATATAACTCACTATGAAAAACAAAAAAATTCTTTTAGGCCTTTTTGCAGGAATAGTTATGGTTTCCTGTTCAAATGATGAAAATTCATCAACAAACGGAAATGATAATCTTCGTATAGTGGCCAAAGCCAGCTATTCAGGAAATACAGGAAGAAGTGCAAATGCTGTTGCTATTTCTGACTTTAAAGTTAATTTAAAGGAAATTGAATTCGAATTGGATGATGATTTTTATGATGACGATGATGATGACTACGGAGATGGGTTTTATGGCGATGACGATGAATTCGAATTGAGCGGACCGTTTGAATTGGATTTGTTAAGTGGACAAACGACCATTACATCCATCAATATTCCAAATGGAATTTATGAAGAAGTTGAGTTTGAAATGGCAAGAAACAACAATTCAAACAGTGAATTATTTAACAAATCCGTTTTAATAAAAGGAACTATTGGTTCAACTCCTTTCATCTTTTGGCACAACATTGATGAGGATTTTGAAATTGACTACGAAGATGCCGGACAAAACCTAGTAATTGCTGATAACTCAGCCACTTTAGTGATAAACTTCAACTTAGACGCTGTTTTAGCCAACGTTGATTTATCCAATGCGACCGATGATAACGGTGACGGTTTAATCGAAATTAGTCCAACTGACAATGATGGAAACCGTAGCTTAGCCAACACCATCAAAGATAAAATTGAAGAATACACCGATCTATTAGACGATTAAAGTTAGTTAGTTTCCAAATACCACTTTTAACCTACTATGCGTAAAAAAGCTGCACGAAAATGCAGCTTTTTTTTTGTTTTATTGTTTAATCAACTTTTGTTGATATCGTTTCCCATATTGATTAACAATTGTTATGATATAAATTCCCTTTGAAATATCCGGTAAATACAAACTGGTTGTCAACCCCGAAAAATCTCCTTTGTAAATTAATTTACCATATAAATCATATAAAAATACATTTTTTGTTGCTTCATCATTTTCATTTAAAATATCAATTCTTGATGCAAATGGATTTGGAGAAATGATAAAGCTGGCAGAATCAAATAGGGTAACATTCAGTGGGCTTTGACCTAATTTGGCTGTCGTTCCTCCTACTACATAAACAGAGTTATCAGTATCTATAACAAACGAACTGGCTTGACTACTGCCCGAAACTAAACCTACCCAACCATTTGTTCCGTCAGCATTTATTTTACATATGGCCATGTTGAACAGATTTCCGGCAGATAAATAAGCATTATTGGCCGCATCTAGTTTTAACTGACCATGCAAAAGTAGAATTTCCGGACCATCAGCATTTAGATTTTGCCAAAGTACAGCCCCTTCAGAAGTATATTTAATAAAGGCAGCTCCTCCTGTTCCTGAATTGGGAAAGCCACTAATAATGGGTTGATGGTCTGAACCTACTTCTACCTTACTTCCTGCCATAACATTAGTATGTGTCCAAATGGAAACACCACTCGTATCCAATTTTTCAAGTATACTTCCGGCATTTGAACCTACATTCTCGCCATTAATGATATACGTATGGCCAAAAGCATCACCTGCAAGATCTCCAACAGTTGGACTGGTTATTCCTGTTTTACTCCAAAGTAATGTGCCTTCGGTACTTAATTTCAAATATCCATTAATTATTCCGGTTATACTTCTGCCGGAAACAATTAATGCGTTATCCGGTGTAAATTTACAGTTGATTGGCGAACCTATACCGTTAACATCATAATAGGTCCAAAGCATTTCACCATTCGAATTAAACTTTTTAACTCTGCTAACCATTCCATTTGGACCCATTCCTAATCCTAATACATAGATATTGTCGGATGAATCAATCAAAATTTTTCTTGTTGAGGAACCTTCAAAAGTAGATTCATAAACCACTCGCCACAATAACTCTCCCTCAGGATTATACTTCATTAAAAGGCTGGCAGCATTCACCGGATTGGAATACCCCGAACGAATGGTCCCGGATACAATACAATTATTCTGACTGTCAGTTGCTATCCATGTAGCCACTTCATGTCGCGTATTGTCGGTATTGTCATAAGTTGAACTCCACAAAACAGTACCGGATGAATTTCGTTTGGTTAACGTAATGTCACCGGCTGGATTATACTCCCAATTAACTGAATATACTTCATGTGATGAATTAACCGCAACTGAAACTCCACCCGGATAATTCGACCATTCCACGTTCACTTGTGCTTGTGAGGTTAAAAACATGAAAAATAATATTGTTAAGGTATTTTTCATGATTTCTTTCTGTTAATGGTACAAGTATTAACACCCAATAAAGTATAAAGAGGACAAAAGCTAATCAAACTTGTTGCAATTAAAACAATGGCAAAAATTAAAAACACGATGCCTAAAGTATCACTTACGGTATTGGTTAGAAAAAGTGTTCCTAATACTACGGCTAAAATAATTCGGATTAATTTGTCTGTGGTTCCTACATTTGATTTCATACGATTTGATTTTAATTGGTTTACTTATGTAAAAGTAAATCAACTAAAATCTAAAAAAAGTGACAAAAGTCACCTTTACAATAATTCGATCCCTCTTGAAGTCTGAATCACTTTAGATTCCGTTTCTAATTTCTTTAAAACACGGGTGATTACCTCTCGGGAAGTGCCCATTTCATAGGCAATATCTTTGTGTGAAGTAGTAATGACAGCACTAGGATGATGCGTCATTTTTTCTTTTAAATATAAATATAACCTGGCATCTAACCGATCAAACAAAACATGGTTTAAAGTATCAATTAAATCAAAATAACGCTCATTAAATAAATTAAAATACATAGCGTTAAACTGCGGGTACTTTTTTATCCATTCCTGCACTTTTATGGCCGGCAACAATAAAATTTCGCTATCTTCCTCAGTTTTGGCAAAAAAAGTACTCGGCTCATTTTTTTACTCACAATAAATGATAAAACACAACTTTCAGCCGGTTGAATATAATAAAGTAGGAATTCTTTTTCATGGTATTTCGTAAAAACTTTTACCAGTCCTCGGATAACAATAGGAATAGAATTAATGTATTGACCGTCTCTAATAAGCTCAGTATCCTTAGGAATATCTTTAATGACACCTTCTTTTTCAAAAAGAGTTAATAAATCCGGATCAAAATAATTCAAGATACCTTTCATAAATACTTTTTTACGGAGTAAAAACTAAAAAAACAAGATGTAAATCAACAAAAAGTTAAACACCCAAATCACGGCTTGTGTTAAAAAATAAATGAAATTATTTTTTCCGTATATAAAATTTTGGAGTATCGTTTTCATCTTTCACACAATTATAGTTTAGAAAAATTTAAATATTCATCATTTCCATCGTCTTTCAATTGAATCAAAGTAGAAGAAAACTCTAATAACTCCCAGTCATCGCCTAATTCATTTAAAATTGGGTCACTAAATTGTATGTCAAAAACATCAATCCCATCATCTTCATAAAAACTCCATGTTCCGGTATAACTGTTCGAATTTTTTACTATTTGAATGGCATTATTCGTATTAAACGTGAATACATAACCATTAAAATCTGCTGTTTCTTCTTCATCATCAAAATAATACGAAACCCGCCATGTGCCACTGGTTATGATTGTAACAAAATCATCATTACTACCCGAATTACTTCCACATTGACTAATGGCCCCTTCAATTTCATCAGCTAAAGCTTGATTTGAATTGACTACAACCGTTTGGCTAGCCGGATTTATAATCGAGATGGGATAATTAATCGCATAAAAAACAGCAGGATTCAAATTCACTAAAAAATTGATCAACTGAGCATCACTATTTAGAGTTATGGTATCTGCTATTTGATTCGAACTATCATAAAGATTGATTACTATAGGATAAACAATTGACACACAACTGATGTCATTAATATCGTCATTTTGAAGGATGATTTGTGCTAGTTGTGAAGAACTATTTACTACAATTTCTTGAAAATTTCGTAATGATACTGTTATCGGATATTGATAATTCACTATGTCATCATCAGAATTGGAAGCATTTTTTAAGTCTTCCACCTCTTGATAATCTGAAACATCATTCAACGTTAAATCAGTATCATTCAAATTGATAGTCACCGGTAATTTAACTCTAAACACACTCGTTCCATCTACAATGTTATCTATTGATGTGTTATTTTGACTTACCCTTGACAAAAATTTACTAACCGGCGAAGAGCTATTCAAATTTTGTGTGGTATCTTGTATGACCTTGTTTTCCTCTTCTTGACAGGAACTAAAAAATCCTGTCAAAATGACTACATTCAAAAAAAGTAAAAATGTTCTCATCAGACTCTTGTTTAAATACAAAACAAATTAAATCCAAATTACCCTACCTACCTAAGTTTTTTTTTATAATTTCACAAAGTTTTTTTATCATAAATGAATAATCAATCACTCACAGGAATTTGTGAAGAAGTCATTTTTAATAACTTTTTCAAAAACCACGTAAAAGCCTTACGAAATTATATGTATTATAAATTCGGTAATGCAGAGCAAGCCGAAGATGTAACTCAAGAAGCCTTTATCAAACTTTGGGAAAACTGCGAAAAAGTACCTTTAGACAAAGCAAAATCCTATTTATACACTATCGCTAACAATACAACACACAATCAAATTGCCCATCAAAAAGTAGTGTTGGAATATGCTAAAAGCGTCCCAAAACAAGACAAAACGTTTGAAAGCCCTGATTTTCATTTGGAAGAAAATGAATTCAAAGTCAAACTGCAAAAGGCAATCGATAAATTAACTGAAGGCCAACGCACTTGCTTTTTAATGCACCGAATTGACGGAAAAAAATACAGTGAAATTGCCGAAACTCTTGGCATAAGCGTGAAAGCAGTTGAAAAAAGAATGCATTTAGCCTTGCTCGAACTGAGAAAAGAAATTACAATGTTAAAGTAGGGTATTTGAAATCCAACTTGTTTTAGTATAAAATCATCATGATGGAAGAACATTACAACTTAGCAAAATGGCTGAACAATGAACTGGAAGGTGAAGAGCTGAAAGCTTTTGAAGCCTCAGAAGATTTTGCACTTTACCAAAAAATTAAACACTATTCAGCTGAACTCAAAACACCAGATTTTGACGAAAATAAAATGTTGCAAAATATTTTACAAACGAAAAAAACAAAAAGCATTTCCATTCAAAAAGTGGTGCTTCACATAGCTGCCGTTGTCATCTTAAGTTTCGGAATTACCTTTGCCGTGAAAAATTTTGCAAATTTCACGGAATATGCTTTAAATGGTTCCACAACAGAATTTTTGTTACCCGACAATTCAACCGTATTACTCAATTCGGGTTCGGAGATAGAATACAAAAAATGGAACTGGAACAACGAACGCAAATTAACCCTCGATGGAGAAGCCTATTTTAAAGTCGCCAAAGGAAAAAAATTTGAAGTAAATACTGAAATTGGTAAAGTTACTGTTTTAGGTACGCAATTCAATGTGAAAAGTCGTGCCAATCGATTAGATGTTACTTGCTATGAAGGTAAAGTTCAAGTTAACTACCAAAATCAACTTATCATCTTAACTCCCGGAAAAACAGTTGCTTTTGAAAGCGGCAACCTAATTCTAGACGAACAAACGCAACTTACTGCACCTGGATGGTTGCAAAAACAAATGGAATTTTCTAAAGAGCAACTAACCGCTGTTGTAGAAGAAATAAAAAGACAATACAAGATAGAAATAGAAATCAAAACTCCTCCAACTCAACAACGATTTACAGGGGTTATTCCAACTGATAATCTCGAAGCTACACTCGATATTATTGCCACTACTTATCATTTAAAAATAAACAAAACCGGTAACAATCAATATAGCTTAGAATAGGTTAATGAAGGTATCCCATTGCAGAGTAACGCTACTCGTTACAATAGGTTGGGTTTTGAGTCTAATGAGTCAAAACCTCAGTAAACCTATGCCCCTCAAGGAAATCCTTCAGGAAATGGAACAACAACACCAACTTAAATTCAATTTTATTGAAGAAGAAATTACCATTTATACTGTAAAATGGCCCATCGCAAAAAAAACACTGGAAGAAAAACTCGACTACTTACAAAGCCAAACCAATTTGCGGTTTAAATTCATTAGTGACCAACTTATTGCGATTTCCAACAACAAAAAATTAGACAAACCTCTCTGTGGTTATTTGCTCGATAGCGAATCAAATATACCAATTTTCAATGCAACCATACGAATTTCGGGGACCAATACCTTTACCGTTTCAAACGAGCAAGGATTTTTTCAATTACCCGTTTATTCTCCAAATCCAATCGAAATCAGCCATGTAAGCTATCTATCAATTACCCTTTCAGTAAAAGAAATGTATGTTGAAAACTGTCCAACCTTTACCTTAGTCTATGCCGTTCAGGAATTGGAAGAAGTTGTAGCCCAAAAATACCTCACCAACGGTATACGAAAAAAATTGGACGGAACCATTGAAATCAAACCTAAAAAGTTTGGCATACTACCCGGATTGGTAGAACCCGATGTTTTGCAAACCATGCAACAAATACCGGGCATTATCAGCACCGACGAAACCATTGCCAATTTAAATGTAAGAGGCGGCACCCATGACCAAAATTTATTCCTTTGGAACGGAATTCGACTCTATCAAACCGGACACTTTTTTGGGTTAATTTCGGCTTTAAATCCCAATTTAGCTCATACCATTCAAGTAGCCAAAAATGGAAGTTCGGCTTTTTATGGGGAAAGTGTTTCCAGCGTAGTCGACATTTCATCCCGTACTGACCTCTCTGAGGAAACATCTTCAACTATAGGGGTAAACATGATCAATGCCGAAGTGTACACTAAAGTGAAAGTAGGAAAAAATGCCGGTATTGAAATTTCTGGGCGACGCTCGTTTACTGACTTTGCTTCATCACCTACCTATGAAAACTATTTCAAACGTATTTTTCAAAATACCGAGGTAGTCAATTTAACCAACAATCAAGGAGTAGCATTCAATAGCTCTGAAGACTTTTATTTTTATGATTTTACGGTGCAATACCACCAAAAAATAGGAAATAAAAGTGAGCTTTTGGTGGATGGAATTGCCATTTCAAACGAATTGAGTTTTAATGAAAATAAAATAGAAGGTAGTCAAATACGCTCCAAACAAAGCGAATTAAATCAACGAACATTAGGCGGAAATCTAACGTGGAAAACCCAATGGAACAAAAAACATCAAACAGAGTTGAGCCTTTACAGTTCATTTTATCAATTAGAAGGCGAAAACCAATCCGTAACAACCAATCAGCTTTTAGTTCAAGAAAATTCAGTGTTGGACAATGGCTTACGATTGAAAAACACTCACCAACTCTCGGAACAATGGCTCTTTAAAAATGGTTACCAATTTAATGAAATCGGAATCCGCAGTTTTGATGAAGTAAACCAACCCCAATTTCAACGAACCGTTAAAGAAGTACTCCGAAGTCATGCCGCCATTGCCGAACTGGATTATCAGTCAAAAAACGGTAATTTCTTTGCAAGAATAGGAGTCCGAGGCAATTACTTTGAAAAATGGACACTCTTCCTGATAGAACCGCGATTCGTATTCAATTATGCCGTTACAAATCACCTGAAAATAGAAGTCTCCGGTGAACAAAAAAGCCAAACCGCATCTCAAATCATCGATTTACAACAAGACTTTTTAGGCGTAGAAAAAAGACGTTGGATACTAGCCAATAATGACAATATTCCGATTCAAAAAAGCAATCAAATTGGGATGAATGTAACTTTTCGAAAAAACAATTGGCTCATCCAACCGGAAGTATTTTATAAAAAAGTGAATGGCATTACCAGTTCCGCTCAAGGATTTCAAAACCAATTGGAATTCCTCAAAATCATTGGAGCCTACGAAGTATATGGTGTGGAAGTATTGGTACAAAAACAAATAGACCGGTTCACCGGTTGGATCAATTACAGTTTTAATAACAACGAATACACTTTTGACGGCTATATTCCACCCCAATTTGCTAATAATTTTGAAGTAAACCACAGTGTAGCAATGAGTACAACCTATGAATGGAAACAACTGAAAATAGCCTTGGGTGGACGCTGGTTTACCGGCCGCCCCAATACGGTACCGTTAACGGGTGAACCTGTCTTTAATATACCCGATAATCCCGAAATTGCCTACAGCTTACCCAACGCAGAAAATTTGGATGATTATATTCAATTGAATTTTTCAACTGCCTACTCTATGCCATTGGGCAAAAAAACCAAACTATTTTTGGGTGTGTCCATCATGAACCTCCTGAACCAACGCAATACAATTAATCGCTTTTATCGCCTCAATACAGCCAATACTTCCATTGAAGAGGTAAATACCTATTCTTTGGAAATGACTCCCAATGCGTTTTTGAAGTTGAATTTTTAAAAATGTAGTTTTTTGTAAGAACAAATCACTTTTTTTATATCTTAGTAATTCCAAAAACAAATTAGCCGGTTGGCAAGAATACCCCCATTTATTTTTTTGAGCAATACGGGAATCCGTAAAAAGGTTTGATGGGTGAAGGATATCTTTATAAAAAAAATACCACAGCACAGAATAAGAACTGTACAATCAATTTTTTTTCTGATATAAATTGAAAAAAGTTACATAAACTTACGGATATATACTAGTTATCTACAACTTTTCATTCAACCCTCCCATTTGCACTTAAAGTGTTGTATTCATTGACTTTATAAAAATTAACAATGCAATTTTAAGCAACAAAAAGCAACGAAATACTTGTTTTGTTGTACCCAATGTTGTACCTTCGTATCACGATGCACCCAATTGAAAACCTAGTATTTACAATACTTTCACTCGTTTGCATTACTTTACAAATATAGTACAACAATCCTAAATTCCTATTATTATGGCATCAGTAAAACTAATTTTAAGAACACATCAGGTAGACCAAACCGGACACAGCCCTTTGTATATCCGAATTATAAAAGATAGAAAAACGAAATTTATCACTGCTGGAGTGAAGCTTAAAGAGAACGAGTGGGATGAAGTAAAGCAGAAAGTAAAAAAGAACCATTCAAACAGTGCTAGGATGAATGCTGCATTATCTCAAAAGATTGCAGATGCTGAAGGTCAGGTTGCCGATATGGAACGTAAAATCAAAACCGTTTCGGTTAAAAAGCTCAAAGAAGCCATAAAGGGTAAAGAAGTGCCAAACTTTTTTGAATATGCCAGAAAGAGATTAGAGAAAATTAAAAGCACTGTTTCTTATTCCACTTACAGAGCTTACACCTCTCAGGTTGATAAATTTGAAAAATATATGGGAACAAAGGATGTATATTTTGATGAAATTACGGTAGCTTTATTAAACGACTATAAATTTCATTTAGGAGATACTTTAGGCAACGGTGATACAACTCAACGCCTTTCCATAATTGTGCTCGGAACCATATTCAGGGATGCAATTCGGGAGGAAGTAATTCCTGAAACTATGTTTCCTTTTAGCAAAATAACCCTCAAAATCAGCTCTTCTAAAAGATTATTTCTTAATAAAGTACAGATAGATGCATTAACCAATTTAAAGCTAACTGAGGGCAAAAAAGCGATGATGTGGAGGGATATATTCCTTTTCTCTATCTATGCGGGCGGTTTGCGTTTTAGTGATGTTATCGAAATGCAATATTCCAATTACAATGAAGCAGAACATAAAATCAACAAACACATTCGTAAAACTGGAAGAGTACACCAGTTCAAAATTGGTAAAGTGGCTATCGATATTTTAGAAAAATACAAAAAGGAAAACGCCAATCACGATGATTTTATCTTTCCGATAATTATGGACAAAGAAGGCTATTTGAACAGCGAAGCAAAACGATATTTTCAAACAGCAGCTTTTAATAAATTGGCAAACTGGCATCTTAAAAAAATGGGAGTAAAAATAAAATTACCTTTCGACCTTTCTTTCCATTTATCAAGACACAGCTTTGCAACCAATGCGTTAAATAACGGAATGAGAATTGAGCACGTTTCTAAATTAATGGACCACCGTGACATCAGCACCACTCAAGTATATGCCAAAATCATCAGCGAAGAACTGGACAAAGCTGTAGACAACTATATTTTTTAAATTTCGTGTTAAGTGCTTATTTTATTGACCTTAAACGATTGTTAATAACTTCAACTAAAATCCTTTAACAAGGATTTTTTTTATTTTATAACTTTACAACAGAGTAAACAAGTAATTTTTAAAGCATTCGAAACGAGTGATAAACGAACTCTAGTAGAAAACACTAGGACTTCCAAAAAGCAACCAATTTAAAAACGCTTTTAATTACCTTTCAATACTAAATGAACACCAAAAAAAACATACTACAATTTGAATTCAAAGGATCAAAATATGCAAACAGCTCCGTTTGTAGAATTATTGGCAGTGCCTGCGGCTCTAGCCAAAAATCCTTTATTTGATATAATCGTTGAAGAAAAAATCAACATTCAAAACTATTGCAATGCTTTAATTGCAAAAATTCTAGAACTCAAACAATCTCAATTTCCTGCATTTATTGATTATCAATTCAACCAGGTGAAGAACCCGGAAATATGGATATGTAAACTCGAAAAATTATTAGCCAATAATGAAGCCTTTTTCAGCTCCAAAACAGCTATGAGTAGATACAATAAATTGTATTTTTTAATCGAGAAAAAACGAACTGAGTTGCAATCTTTGAGAGTAAAAGAACCAGTTGCAAAAACTCCTAAAAAATTCATTAATGCTGAAAGTGAAGACCGTCATTTTTCATTTTATGAGTTAAAAAAGCAGTTGGATAATATCAATGATGACAATCAAAAAATATTGTTGCTAACCAAAGAAATGTTTGAATACCAACAAGCCAATATCGAGTTTATCAATCAAAAGACACCGTTTTATGATGCACAATGCACCAAAGAAATAGAGAATATTTATGCCTTACAAAAAATACAAGCGGCAATTGAAGAAGCTCAAAAACTAAAATTAAGCAGCCCAAAACCAAACAAAAAACTAAAATTCAATGGAAATCTAAACCAATTAGTAGATATGTTTTACCAATTAAATCGAGAACTTTTTATTGATGGCAAACCTTATATTGACGAAAACACAAACGATCTAGCGGATTGGATTGTAAATTCCTTCTTGGATAAGGAAGGTAAAGAAATAAGTCCCCTAACAGTCAAAACAATCCTCAAACCTTCCAAAGAGGATAAACGTCCGAACACCCATAAAAGACTGGACATCGACAAATTGCTTTAAACAAAATGGTCCCCTGGAGACCAAGTGGGGACTAAAAGACTTTTTTCAACTGCTCACATTTGCACCATAACAATTTAAAACTTTTAAAAATGGATGCAATTATCTTCACAAAAGACCAGTTCACAGATCTAATGAGCAAATTAGACACTATTCAATCTCAAATTTCTATCAAGGCAGACCCAAAGAAGGAAACCTTTTTAGACAATCAAGAATTCCTATTACTAATGAAAATTTCAAAACGTACAGCTCAAACCTGGAGAGACGAAGGCAAAATTTCATTCAGTCAAGTGGGAAACAAAATCTACTACAAACTTTCCGATGTTGAAAAGCTACTACAAGAGCATTACAACAAATCATTTAAAGGACGATAGTATGAGCGATTGTAATGGAACTTGTGAAGTTTGTGTCTGTAAGACAGGCACAAACTTAAAAACTATTCACACACGAGCCTCAATTGAGGCGAACTGGCAAAGCAATTTACTAATCACTAATTACTCCTAAATGGTAACAATATTCAAGAATTTCAACGAAGTTGTAGAACACAAAACAATTGCAACAATTTTGGAGGAAATTAAAACTGGAAAGTACAAACCCGGCATAATTTACTTGCGTAAATCATTGGCTGAAAAGAAAGAGGAAGCATACAACAAAGCAAAAAAATCACTTTCAGCATTCACACCTTCAGGAAAATTTGTTGGTGGTCGTAAATTAGAATTCCTAACAGAATATTCAAAGTTTATAATCTTAGATATTGACAAATTAAGTACAACCGATTTACAAAAATCAAAAAGTATAGCTGCACAAAGTGAGTTCACGTATGCGTGTTTCATTAGTCCTTCTGGAAATGGTTTAAAAATTCTTGTAAAAATAGAAACACCAAAAACCGAACATAAAGAAACGTTCCTAAAGGTTCAAGCTCATTATGAGAATATTTTAAAATTAGAAATAGACAAATCAGGCAAAGATTTAACTAGGTTATGCTTTTATTCCTGGGATGAAAATTTGTATCTCAATGAAAACTCTACCGTCTTTGCGAGTGAAGTTAAAGAAGATGTCATTGCGAACGAAGTGAAGCAATCTCAAACTGACAACCAACAACCAACAACCGACAACAGCGAAGCCATTTACAACCATTGCGTAAATTTCACCGAAAAAAAAGTACAATTTGTGAATGGTAGTCGCAACGTATTCGTACACCAACTAGCGTGCAACCTAAACCGAAAAGGAGTTGCATTAAACGATGCTTTGGGATATATTCTAACAGATTTTGGATATGATGAAAAAGAAGTAACACAAGCAGTCAATAGTGCCTACGGAAACATCCACGAGTTTGGCAAAAATGAGAAATTTGAACAACCTAATAAACCCAAAAAGAACGATAATTTTTCAATAACAGATACTACTGACGAAGACGACGAAGACAAACCAAAACCAACCCAAATTGACCGTTTAGAGTTGTTTTTATCAAACAAATATGTATTTCGGCACAACATAGTATCTGGAAAATTAGAGTTCCAATATTTTGGTAAAAAAAAGTGGAATGTGATGAATGATTTTATAGAAAATTCAATGCTCCGAGAGTGTTTAAAAGGTAGAATTAAAACAAACCTATCTTCATTACGAAATTTATTGTATTCTGATTTTTGTGTACTGTTCAATCCATTTGAAGATTACTTTTTTAATTTGCCCTCTTATGATGAAAAGACCGATTATATTACTGAATTAGCAAACACAATCACAACTACAAAACAAGACCTTTGGCAGCAATGTTTCAAGAAATGGTTAGTGGCAATGGTGGGTTGTGTCCTTGATGATAAAGTAATCAATCACACGGTAATTGTATTCAGTGGCAAGCAAGGACTGGGTAAAACAACTTGGGTGGAAAAACTGGTTCCAAAACCTTTGAAAGAATATCTATTTTCCGGGACCATAAACCCAAACAACAAAGATACATTGGTGCAGCTTTCAGAATGTATGTTAATCAACTTGGACGAACTAGAAAACTTAAACCGTTCCGAAATTGGATCACTCAAAGAAATCATTACAAAAACTCAAATAAGAATGAGAAAAGCCTACGGACACAATAACGAAACAATGCCCAGAAGGGCATCGTTTGCCGGAAGTGTCAATACAGCACAGTTCTTAAACGACAGTACAGGAAGCAGAAGGTTTCTTTGTTTTGAATTAGAAGGCATCAAATACCAACACAATGTAGATATTAATCTGGCTTTTTCACAAGCATTGTTTCTTTTCAAAAGTGGTTTTAGATATTGGTTCGACCAGGAAGAAATCAAAAACATCACCGAAAATAACGAACAATACCAACTCCACAGTCCAGAAGAAGAATTGCTTTTAACGTGGTTTGAACCTTGCCAAAGAGAAAAGGCTAATGTTTTCCTCAATGCTTCGCAAATAGCAGCCAAACTGGCTGAAAAAGCTAAAATAAACATCACCGATGGCACAATTAACAAATTAGGCAAAGCATTAAAAAAACACAACTTCATTCGATTAAAAAAGAACGGAATAGCAGTGTACGCTTTAATAGAAAATACTTGGGAAGACGTTGATAACAGAAACAAAATGGTTGAAGAATAAACAACAAAAAATCATCATTTTTAAAGTGGAAAACTAGCGTTTCCACTTTTTTTGTGTTTTCTTCTTTGCATTACTTCATTTTACATTATTTTCACAGGGCAGGCAGGGTAACCAAAAAACGCAACAAACATTTTTTGTTTTTTTTCTTCTCAAACAATCGGGTAATATAAGACCACAACAACGCAAATTAATAAAGTTGTCGTTCCACTTTGCACTCAAACAGCCATATAAATCTGTTTTTTATTTTATAAAAATATAAAATATCTTTTACTCCAAATTTGGTTACCCTCCTTGCCCTATTTTTTTTTGCCCTATTTTTCTGTTTATTTCATCCGTTTACGGTTTTCCTCATTTTTCTTTCCATTGCTTTTTCATACATTTACAACTTTACATTTTTCAAGTTAATCATTAGCTCACAAAATATACTTTGATGGACAAACTAATTCAAAATTTCTCTGTAAAATCAATTGCTGATTTTTTTAAAAATAAAATTTCCTCATTTTCTCCAAATAGCGAGAACCTAGACTACATACTAAAAGATGCGGATTTTGCTCATTTCTCTGAACTACAAAAAATTGGAGAAGTAGAATTTAGTAACTCAGATGAATTAATTGTTTTTGCCTGTAAATTTCAAGGAGTATTATCGGAACGCTCTTCAAAGAAACGACAGTTTGAAATTGCCAAAAAAGTCCTGAAAGAAGATTTTAAAGACGGTGCTATTTTTATTTTCTATGATAGTAATGATTGCTTCCGTTTTTCATTCATCCGTAAAAATTATGGTAACAAAGACCAAAAGTTTACCAATTGGAAACGTTATACTTATTTTGTTGACCCATCAAGAACAAACAAAACATTCAAAAACAGAATTAATGGATGTAATTTTGGCTCGTTAGAAGACATTCAAGAAGCATTTAGTGTTGAAAAATTAAACAAAAAATTCTATGAAGAGATTGCAACCGCTTTTTATAGTCTTATTGGAGGTAAAGTAAGTATAAACAAAAAAGAAGTTTCTTTTAATTCCTGCTTGCAACTTCCATCAACACCTACCGAGAATAGAAAAGTATACCAAGAATTCGCAGTACGATTAATTGGTAGAACTATTTTTTGTTGGTTTCTAAAAAATAAGAAGTCAGACAGTGGAGTTCCGTTAATTCCCGAAGAATGGCTTTCGTCAAATATGGTGGCAAGTGTCAATAACGACCAACACAATTACTATCATTCCATTCTAGAAAAATTATTCTTTTTAGTTTTAAACAAAAAGCACGAAGACAGAAAACCCTATGTGTTACCGAACAATCACGAGTTTGTACCGTTTTTAAATGGTGGACTTTTTGAAGCTCAAGATGATGACTTTTTCCCAAAAGACAGCAAAGGAATTCACAGTCAAAATTTTGCACTGAACATACCTAACCAATGGTTTAGAGATTTCTTTGAAACACTAGAACAATACAATTTTACCATTGATGAAAATAGCATTAACGATTTTGAGGTAAGTATTGACCCGGAAATGTTAGGAACTATTTTCGAAAATCTATTGGCAGAGATTGACCCCGATACCGAGAAAAGTGCTCGTAAATCTACAGGGAGTTTCTATACACCTCGTGAGATTGTTGATTATATGGTAGAACAATCACTATTGCAGTACATCAAAACCAAAACCAATATTGAAGACGAAGAACAGTTGGAAGTATTGCTAAAAGACGATACCGAAAACCCGTTCAACGAAAAAGAAACCATCGCAATACTCGAAGCCTTAAGCGAAGTGAAAATTTTAGATCCTGCTTGTGGTTCGGGAGCTTTTCCTATGGGAGTATTGCATAAAATTATCAAAATTCTAAAAAAACTAGATGATAAAGCTGTATGGTGGAGAGAAATGCAAATAAGTAAAGCTTCAAAGGTTTTAGATTCTATTTACTTAAATGATTTTAAGCGAAAACTTCAATTTTCAAATAATGATTATGCTCGTAAATTGGGCGTTATTCAACACTCTATTTATGGTGTGGACATTCAACCCATTGCAGCTGAAATCTCTAAATTAAGAAGTTTTCTTTCTTTAATTATAGATGAAAATATTGATGATAAAGCGGAAAACAGAGGGATTGAACCTTTGCCTAATTTAGAATTTAAGTTTGTGACAGCAAATACTTTAATTAGTTTAGACAAAGGAAATACTGTTGGTAAATCAATGAGTTTTGACTTTGGGGAAAATGAAGAGATTTTGATTGAATTACAAAAAATAAGAAATGCTTATTTACAAGCAACACCAGTTGAAAAAGTTGATTTAAAAAGTAAGTTTAAAGCCGTTCAAAACAAAATAAATAAAACCAATAACACAAATAATTTAACCGCTAGAGAAAGTCAATTGTATCATTGGAACCCTTTTAGCAATGAAGGTTCTAAATGGTTTGACCCTGATTGGATGTTTGGTGTAGAAAAATTTGATATAGTTATAGGTAATCCACCTTACGTTGAAGTTTCAACAAAAAAAGACAAAGATTTTTTTCAAAATTTATTTAAAGATGTTTTATCGAAACATTATGATTTATACATTTTCTTCTTTAAGATAGGTATAGATTATTTAAGTGAAAAAGGAATACTTTCTTACATAACGCCTCATACTTTTACGGTTTATACACAATTCCAGGGACTAAGAAATTATATTAGAAAGCATACTGATATTATTGAGGTTACAGAAAGGATTGAAAATGTTTTTGAAACAGCTATTGTAGATAGTTCGATTTCTTTCTTAATAAAAAACAACGAAAAAAAACATACAAAAACCAAATTTACAAAATATCAAATTAAAAATAATGATCTCAATTTATTAAGTAAGTATGAATTAGATAAAGAAGATTATGATTCAAATTCGTTTGATTTCAAAACAATTGATAATTATAAAATTCTAAAAAAATACTCAACCAATACTGAGGAACTTGGGTCAATAACTTTTAGCACACAAGGGATTACTGTCTATGCGAAGGTACAAGGTGAGAAGATAAATTATTTTAATAATTCAATAATATCAAAATCATCAAAACCAGTAATGAGAGGTAAAGACTTTAATAGGTATGAAGAAAGTTGGAATGATGGTTTTATTGAATATGGTGAGTGGTTATGGTGTAAAAGAGATGATAAATTTTTTAAAAGTCCTAAAATTTTTCTTCGTCAAACGTCTGCTGATTTAATTGCTACTTTCAAAGAAGAAGAGTTTTATTGTATAGATTCCGTACATTCAATTATTAATAATGATAAAGATTACAATCTTAAATATATTTTATCAATTTTAAATTCAAAATTTGGAAATTTTCTCTATAAGCTTTTAATAACTGAAAGCGGAAAGGTTTTTGCACAGGTAAAACTAACCTTTTTAAGAAAGATACCTATTAAGATTGCAGACACTATAACTCAAAGTCAGTTTGTAAAAATAGCCGATGAAATCTTAAATTTAAAAAAAGATAACATTGACACTACTGATTTAGAAGCCAAAATCGACCTAATGGTTTACAAACTCTACGAGCTTACTTATGAAGAAGTTTTGGTGGTAGATAAAGACTTTGGTTTAAGTGAGCAGGAGTATGATAATTATAGCATAAAATAATGGCAAAGAAAAAGCAGCAACAAAAAAAGATAAAAATAATGGTAGGCTCTACCGTTTATGGTTTTGAAGACCAATTGTCTCAAATTGTAGCCCAACTTACAATGTTGGGTTATGATGTGCTCAATTCACATCACGGCAGTATCAAAGTAAATCCTAAGTTGTCAAATTTAGACAACTGTTTAGCTGCTGTAGAGGAATGCGATTTGTTTTTAGGTATTATTAGAGGCTATTATGGCACAGGTAACATTGGAGAAAAGAACATCACTTTTGAGGAAATTAAAAAAGCCATCGAACTCAAAAAACCATACTGGTTTTTGGTACATAGAGACGTTGTTTTTGCTCGGAACCTATTTAAAAAAATGAAGTTTAAAATTGATGAGAAGAGTGTTTTTGAAGACAAAGCATTTTTTGATGGATTGGTTATTGATGATAAGCGTTTATTTGATAAAAGAAGTATTGAGGTTTATGAATATGTAATAAAAAATCACGTTCCAGTTACTTTACGAAATGGTAATTGGGCACAGGAATTTTACCGTTTAGATGAAATGCTAATCTATATCAATGCACAGTTTTCTGACTTGCAATTTGTTGAAAGAGTATTAACCTATAAAGAAGAAAACGATGGAGAATAGTTTTATTATTGATAATTTACTCCAACAAAATGAAAGTGAAAGATTGGAGTTTAAAACTTCTTTTAATACCGATACAATTGCTAAAACAATTACAGCTTTTATTAATACACAAGGTGGTGATTTAATTGTAGGTGTTGATAATGATAAAAAAATAGTAGGTGTTCACAATGCCGATGAAATGGTAGATAATCTTCAAAATTTTCTTGTGGAGAGTATAAAACCATTAGCACCAATTGCGGTTCAAAAAGTAATCTATAAAAACAGAGAATTAGTATTAGTAAGTGTTTGGGAAGGAGCAAGAAAACCTTACACATACAATAACACAATATACAATAGAGCCGGACAACAAACAAAGTCATCAAAAGAAAATGCTTTAAATGTTTTAATATCAGACAGAAAACAAGCCGATTTCAATTGGGAGCGAATGGCGGTTCTTGGTGCTGAATTAGAAGATTTAGATTTTGTTGAAATAAACAAAACAATTTCTTCCTATTTAGAATATAAAAAAGAGGCTAAATTTCTGGATGTTGAAGACTTCCTTATTCAGTTAGGATTAATTCAAAACGGCAATATTACCAATGCTTGTATGGTTCTTTTTGGCAAACACCCTACTCGTTTTATTCCGCAATCTAAAATTAGAATTACAGTTTATCCAGGAAACAAATCTTCCAATTCATTCATTGATGATAAAATATTTGATGGTAACATCTTCAAGAATATCAACGAGGTTCTACAATACATAGAAGCCATTTTTGGCAAATCAATAAAAGTGGAAGGCATTTTAAGAGAAGAAAGAAAAAACTTCCCTGAGTTAGCTTTTCGTGAGGGTATTTTAAATGCAATAGTACACCGTGATTACAATTCGGTTAATGGGTTTTTACAAATTTCTATTTATGAAAACAAAACTGAAATCAGCAATTTCGGAGGCCTTCTTAATGGTATAACATTACAAGAGTTAAAAACAGAACATCATTCTATTTTAAGAAATCCAGATATTGCTCAAATATGCTTCATCAGAAAATATATTGAAATGCTTGGTAGCGGAACACTGCGTATTATTAAAGATTGCAAGAAAAACAAATTCAAACCGCCTGTTTGGTCTGAGAACGATAATGTTTTAAAATTAGCCTTTCCGGGTGTCTTTCATAGTAAAAAATATGAGGGAGTAAACGAGGGAGTAAACGAGGGAGTAAAATTAAATATTGAGGGAGTAAACGAGGGAGTAAAATTAGAATTGATAAGTATATTAAATGCTTTGAACAATCAACCAATGTTAAAAGTTCCGGATATAGCTTCAAAAATTGACAAGGGAATATCCACGGTCGAAAGATATATGAAAATTCTAAAAGAGAATAACTTAGTTGAATTTGCAGGTGCTCCAAAAACGGGTGGCTATATTGTCAAAAAATAAATAAATAATAGATTATAAGTGCATTAATAAGATGGCAAACAATTTCATAACCAATAATAAAACACATAAATCACTAAAAGGGAGGTTAAATACATTAATCGGAATTAGTGATGAACTTAAATTTCTAGTAGGTTTCTTTTATTTTTCAGGATGGCAAGAACTCTTTGAAAATCTTAAAAAGAATGATAAACTAACACTAAAATTATTGGTTGGACTACAAGTAGATCAAATTCTAAATAAAATTGTTGAACACGGTAGTCAAGAAGAAGAACAATCACAAGACGACCAATTCAATCAGTTTATGACTTCAATGGGTAATGCCATTAACAACGAAGAAATGGACACAGAAGCATTCTACAACCAAGTAGAGTTCTTTCTGCAAATGCTAAACGAAAAACGATTAATAATTCGCAAAACCGAAAATTCAAACCACGCTAAGTTATACCTATTCCGATTAAACGAAGAACAGGCAGAAATACAAGCAATGACAGGGCAATTTATTACAGGTAGTAGTAATTTAACACGTGCGGGATTATCAGGTCAAGAAGAGTTTAATGTGGAGATAAAAGATTATGGTTTTGTAGATGCCGAAACCTATTTTGATGAACTTTGGGAACGAGCTATTCCTATTTCAGAAATCGAAAACAGAAAAGAGTTTCTTATTCAATTCATTCAGCACAAATCTCAAGCAGCATCAGTTACACCTTTTGAAGCGTATGTTTTAATACTAAAAACCTATTTAGACTTACAGCAACAAAAACAAATAAAACCCGAAGTAGAAAACCTACTGGAGGAAATCGGATATAAAAAATACAGTTATCAAACCGATGCTGTAAATCAAGCATTATCAATAATTGAAGAATACAACGGTGTTATTATTGCCGATGTAGTTGGTTTAGGTAAATCGGTAATTGCTTCATTAATCGCTAAAAATTTAGGTAAAAGAGGAATGGTTATTTGTCCTCCGGGATTAATAGGTGACAAAACATACAGTTCGGGTTGGTGGGGATATATTAATGATTTTAAGTTATACGATTGGGAAGTAGAAAGTCGTGGAAAATTAGAAGATTTGGCAGATACTATTCAAACCAAAGGAATTGAAGTGGTGATTGTCGACGAAGCACATTATTTCAGAAACCAAGATACTGCCGATTATGAAGCATTATTAACTATTTGTAGAGACAGAACCGTTATTTTATTAACGGCTACGCCTTTTAATAATTCTCCTGCGGATATATTTTCCTTATTGAAATTATTTATTGTTCCTGGTAAATCTGGAATAACGATTGATGACAATTTAGAAGGATTGTTTCGTGGTTTTAATTACAAATATAAAAGACTTTCTGACATCATTAAAAATTGGAATTCAAATAAACCACAAAAGAGACAAAAGGCGGAAGCACTTTATGTGACAATGCTAAACAAGGAATTACCAGTTGATATTAATATCGTTCGACACGAAACCAAAGTGTTAGCCAATCAAATCAAAAATATTATTTCATCTGTAGTAATCCGTAGAAACCGATTAGATTTAAAAGAAGATTACATTTATAAAGCAGAAGTGGGAGATTTATCAAAAGTAAAAGACCCAGTAGAATTATTTTATCATTTAACACACGAACAAAACACTTTTTACGACAGAATTCTAAACGAATATTTTGAAGAAAACGGAAGGTTCAAAGGGGCAATTTACCAGCCATTCAGTTATGAAAAAATAGTTGATGAAGAAAAGTTAGACGAACAAGGAAACAGACAATTCCAACAACAACAAAACTTATTTGATTTTATGAGACGTTTATTAGTAAAACGTTTCGAAAGCTCTTTTGGAGCTTTCAGCCAATCCATCGATAGATTTTTACAAGTTCATATTGTAGTCAGAGATTTCATTGAAAAATCAAACGGTAAATACATATTAGACAGAGGATTGATTGATAAAATAAAAATGTATGATGAAGATGATATTGATAGGGTTTTAAGCGAATATTCAAAAGACTTATTAAATAAAAAAGTACCTAAAAATAATACAGTTTATGATGTAAATGATTTTCAAAGAAAGTCAGATTTTTTGGCAGATATAGAAAGTGATATAGTGGTGTTTCAGGAAATACAAAACCAATTGACAGCATTGAAAATTGTAGATAATGATCCAAAAAGAGAACGTATAGCAGATGAAATAAAAGCCATTCTAGCAGCTGACAAAAACAGAAAAGTAATATTATTTTCAGAATATGTTGATACTATAAAACACCTAGAGCCTTATTTCCGTGAGAAATTTGGAATACGATTAATCGTTTGTGATGGTAAGGTTTCAAAAGAATTGGCTAAAAATCTAAATACAGACTATAACGCACAATACAAAGGAACACAAACCAATCACTTTGATGTATTATTAACTAGCGACAAGCTTTCTGAGGGCTTCAATTTAAACCGAGCTGGTGTTATTATCAATTATGATATTCCTTGGAACCCAACAAGGGTAATTCAAAGAGTAGGTCGTATAAATCGTATTGGAGCAAAGGTATTTGATGAATTATACATTTATAACTTTTTCCCATCAGAGATAGGTGCTGATATTGTAAAATCACGAGAAATAGCGGCCCAAAAGATGTTCTTAATTCACAGTTCATTGGGAGAAGATGCCAAAATGTTTGATGAAGAAGAAGAGCCAACGGCATCAGGACTATACAATAAACTAAATCAAAATCCGGATGAAGGTGGAGAAGTTAATACTTCAACCCACATCAGGAACACATTTAAAGATATTGAGGAGAAATACCCAGAAGTTATTAAAAAGATTAGCAACTTACCAACAAGAGTAAAAACTGCTAAAGCATTTGAAAAATACCAACTCAATGTATTGCGAAAAAAAGGATTAAGTCTATTTGCTCAGATTATTGAAAAAGAAGAAGAGATTAATTCCAATATTAAAGAAGTAACTTTTGAAGAGTTATTGGTTAATACACAATGTGAATTTGACGAAAACAAATTGCCGCTTTCAAAAGACTTTTGGAATAATTATGAAAATATAAAAACTTTCAAACCTAATTATAAAACTGGAAGAAGTGATATTGCTCTGGAAGCAAAAGCATTAGAGAACCTAAAAGTATATTTAAAAGTGCTTGCGGGTAATGAAGAAAGTTTAGCCAACTTCGTAAAAATGCTCATAAAAGATTTAAAAAAGTACCATACTCTTTCAGTAAGAACACTTGGGAGATTAGGTAGAAAAACAATCGATATCAAATCAAGTGAAAAGGAAATTAAAGCACTCACAAATGAGATTAATTGGGTTAGAAATCAATTTGGCGACGACTATTTAGATAGAATTCTAAAACGAGTAGACAATCAAAAAAATGAGGTGATCATTGCGGTGGAGAATGATAGTAATAAAAAGTAAACAATTAAAATGTCCAAAGAAGTCACTATTTTTTTTGATAGCCCTAAAACATTTGAATTAACAAATATAAAACCTCTAAATGGTATTGCAGGTTTGTATTTTATTTTTAGTCAATCAATAGATATTCAATATCCATTTGCCAAATCTAAATTACTGTACATTGGAATGAGTGAAAAGAAAACCAATAGTATTGCAAGTAGATTATCTGGACATTTTGATGGGAAATCAAAAAATATAGGATTATCAAATTACCGAAAAGTAGAACCTCTTTTATTCACTTATATTAATTTTGAAATGCTTCAAAATATTTGGCATTTTCGAATTGAAGATTTAGAGAGCTATTTTCTTTTAAATTTTGTGGAGCATTTTGGCGTTTACCCAATTTGTAATAATAAAACAGGCTTTGAAATTCGAAACAATAAATTAGATACTTATTTTAAAATTGATTGGGATTATTTTAAATAAAAAATTATGAAAAATAAAGTAAAATCAGGTAAAGAAATCGTAGATGATTTTTTTAAGAATATAGAAAACATTGATGGTGTTGATAAGGATATTGCTAAAATGCTTACTAACTTATATGAAAATGACAAACTGACAGAAATCAATGTAAAGAACGAACTACCTAAACTCCGTATTCAAGATGGCAACAAAGATTAAGAATATAAAAATTAAGGGTATTAGAGGGGCAAAAGACACTTTAGATTTAAATTTAAATGGCAAATCCATCCTTCTATATGGAGATAACGGTTCTGGTAAAAGTAGTATATCAGATGCAATAGAATGGTTTTTCACGGATAAAGTTTCCCATCTTTCAAGCTCTGAAATTGAATTAAAAGATGCTCTTAGAAATGCAACCATTCCTGATACAGAAAGTTCAGAAGTAAGTATAAGTTTCACAAAATCTTATTTAGATTGTTCAAAAACACTATCGTTAAAAAAAGGTAAACTAACACCTGAAATTCTTAATACAACAGAGGAATTCTCTAATTACATTTCAAATTCTAACAGCGAAAATATTTTATTAAGGTATCAATATTTAACAAATTTCATTGATAATACAAAGGGTGAAAAATTAAAATATTTATCCGACATTATAGGTTTTGCAGAAGTAACCAAGAAAAAAGAGGTATTACAAAAATCACATAATTCTGTAAAAGCCGAGATAAAATCGCAAAACTTTGAAACCCAAATAAGTAGTAATAAACAAATTTTAATAGATAAGCTAGGTGCATCAATAAGTCAAGAAAAACAATTGTTTGACACCATCAATGAAAAAATTAAAAGTTTAAATACCGGAATTACAATTAACTCTATTGCAGATATCGATAAATTACTAGAGCATATAAAGAAACCTGTAAATAACAATTTGACAATTGAATTAAAGTTTTTAGATGATACGAAAAATGCGCTAAATATTTTATTTAGTGAAATTGATTTGATTGACGGAGAGTATGTAAAATATTTCGAGGAATTCAATATAATTGCAAATGATGTAGACGCAATCATAAAAATATATTTAGGTGATTTATTGAATGCTGCAAATACTGTATTTAAGAAAAAAATTCATACTGATGAAAGTTGTCCACTTTGTTTACAACCTAAAAACAGTAATGATCTTCAAGAAGAAATTAAAGTTAGGCTAAAAGAAATTGAAGAATACTCGAAGAAAAAAGTGCCATTTGATAAGGCAAAAAAAATGGTTACTGAAATAGTTGCTGAAAGGATTAAAAGATTAGAAAACGTGCTATTAAATACTGAAATTAATAAGGCAGAAAATGATACTATCAAAAAAGCCGTAATTTCTTTAAAGACAAAAATTTTTGAATATCAAAAAGCAATTGATGTAAAAGTTACTTCTGGGGATAAACCACTTAGTGCTGAACTTTATAAACTCAAAGAAGAAGATTTTTCTATTTTAGTTAGTATAAAAGAACGTATTGTAAAAATTGAAGACTTTCTTAAAAACGACACTATTACAGTCTTATATTCAAATATTTTAGCATCAAAAGAAGCATTCTTAAATATTCAAAAATTAGACAAGCAAAAAGAAGTATTAGAAAATCAACGCAAAACTCTAGAGTTGATTTATAATGAATTTGTTAAGAAACAAAAAGAAGCCCTTGAAGATTTTATCAATTCATTTTCTGAAAGAATAAATGAGTTTTACCAATATATGAACCCTGGTGAACCATTCCAAGAAATTAAAATTGTTACTATTGGAGAGGATGATGAATTGAATGGTATTACAATTGAATATAAGTACAATGGTAATTGGGTGTCGCCACCGCAAAAATACTTTAGCGAGTCGCATCTGAATTGCTTTGGGCTTTCATTTTTTCTTGCATCGGTAGAGGCATTCAACAATGAAAATAAATTCATAATACTGGATGATGTTATCTCAAGTTTTGACAGTACACATAGAAAAAGTTTTGCCGATTTACTTTTCGAAAAATTTTCTGACTATCAAATTATCCTTTTAACTCACGAAATAGAATGGTTTACAAATATCGTAAGTCCTTTGGCAAAGAAAAATGGCTGGTTAACAAACATAATTAGATGGACAGAAGTTAAAGGAACACATATTGATAGTGAACCAAAAACATTAAAAGACCTCGTTGAAACTTCTTTGGCTGACGGAATTACTGAAAATTTAGGAAATCCAATAAGAACTTATTTAGAACATTTTCTAAAAGATGTTTGTCTTAATCTTGATGTAAAAGTGAGTTATAAGCCTAATGTGGTTAATGAAAAAAGAATGGCTGATGAACTCATAAATGAACTAAAATCACGAATTTGTTCCAAAAGTCCAGATTTAAAAGCAAAACTTCCAGTAATTGAAAAAGTAGGTAATTCGTTGTTATTAGGTAATTTACTTTCTCACGACAATCCATTTAATCCAAAAATAGGAGATCTTAAAGCTTTTTGGAATGATATAATTGAGTTGGAAAAATTATTTATCTGTCAAGAAGCAGCTTGTAAAAAACCTAAAGTCAGTTTAATAAATTATGATACAGTTGCAAAAAAAATCAGATGTGGTTGTGATACAACAAAATATGATTGGAGTAAATAACGAGTTATAAAAAAATAGATTTATTTATCTTTTACAATATTTTATAATCTTCAAGTTTACAATTCAAATGGACACATTGAAAAGCATAATTAATAATAAATGTTAAATGAAAATTATTACCGGAAATATCTTTAAAACTGAACACCAAACAATAGTAAACACAGTTAATTGCTTTGGCATTATGGGTGCTGGAATTGCTTTAGAGTGCAAGTATCGTTACCCTGAAATGTTCTTAAAATATAAAGATATGTGTGATAAAAAGTTGCTTGATATTGGCAAACTATATTTATATAAATCTAATCAAAAATGGGTACTTAATTTTCCAACAAAATATCATTGGAAGTACGAAACAAAACCAGAATATTTAGAAAAAGGATTGCAAAAATTTAAAGAAACATACAAGGAAAAAGGAATAACTTCAATTGCTTTTCCTCTTTTGGGTGCTCAAAATGGAGGTCTTTCAAAAGAACAATCACTTGAAATGTTGGAAAAATACTTAAATAATATTGAAATACCTGTTGAAGTTTATCAATTTGATGCAGAAGCTCCAGATGATTTGTATGAACTTTTTAGTAAAACCTTTTTATCGGTCAACAATTCTGACTTAAAAAAATTGACTTTGTTAAAGGAAAACAAAATTATTGATTTGAAAGAAATACTTGAAAACCAGCATTTAAAAAATATGGGACAACTAGCAACATATAAAGGAATTGGCGAAACTACAATCCAAAGATGTTTTGATTTTGCTATGCGTGCTGATACACTAAATATACAAACTAATCTTTTTTAATATGGACATTGAAACAGCAAAACAAATTCTAATAAAATCGGTTACCAATCTTAATACTAGAAGAGGAAGTGTTAATGGTCAAGATTTGCAAGCGGAAGTAATAAACAATGCCTGTTATTATTATTTCAAAAATCAAAAAGAACAATCAAGTAAGGCTAGAAGCATTGAGGATATGTTCATAGGAATATTAAAAGGAACAGAAGAGTTATTGCCTACAACTAAGGCTTTCACAGAAGCAGCTATGGAATTATTCCCAAATAATTATGGAGTAGCTGAGGCAATGAATGCGACTTTCGGAATACAACAAAATGTTGCTTGGGATGGTATGTGGGAATTTTTGATTGATTATTTTCAAAAAAATCACGGCATCCAAATTGATGAAGGTAATTATGATACAGCAATTTTCTACTCAACGAAGCATAAGCGTTTTGAAAATGATGAGCTCACTTCCGAAAGTGAGATTGAAAGAACAATTAGACTTAATTTTTCAAAGGATAAGAATGAAATTGTTGTATCAATAGAACCATCACTATCACCAAAGAAAGCATATATAAAAACCATTAAATCCAACAAATACATTTATGAAGGAGTTGATCCTGATTATGTGTTCAATGTATTTTTTGGTGATTTTGGTGAAGTAACAAAATTCACATTAAAAATGCCTAATAGGAATTTGAAAATAGTTTATTTTGAATAGTAAAGTCGAAATACTGGATTGCTACAATGAAAATATATATTTAAATATTCTCAAATTTCTTTTTGATGAATTAAATCAAGTAGAAGCTTTTTTAAATTCAATAGTTAAAAATCAAGAATTTAATAAAATTGATGAATTGGAAAAATTGTATGAAAATATATTTTCAAATGATTTACTGGTTAATCACATAAGCTACAAAGTTTCAAAAATAGTGCATTCACTTTCTTTATGGAGGAATGAAGAAAATTTGGACAGAAGCAATTCTTATTATCATTTAACCTTAACCTTAAAATCAGAAACAATTGTTGAACTTGATAAAATTTATAGTTCTGTTCTATTGAAGATTTTGAGATTTTACAAACATTTATTTTCAAAAATAGACAACTTATCTGTAACTTTTAAAGCGGAACAAATAGAAGCATTTAATAGTATTCTTAATAAGGTAAAAGATGACACTAAGAAATTCTTAGAGTATTCTGAACGAAGAGAAGTAATCGGCAACAGATTAAAACTTGACGAACAAAAGCTAAGTAAAATTCCATTCGGTGGTCTTTTCTACATAACACATATTGACAATATTGAAAGTATATTAAAATATGGGATCTTATCTCATAATCAAGCGCATCAAAAAGGATTAGTTAAAGTTGATATTTCAAACCAGACTGTTAATGCAAGACGAAATAGATTTGTGAGTTTACTCGGCGGTAATATTCACGATTATTCCCCATTATATTTCAATCATAAAAATCCAATGCTATATACTTTATGTAAAAATAAAGATAAAAACACGCTGGTCTTATTACGCATTAACCCTCATATTTTATTGATAGATGATGTAGCTTTTTCTGATGGAAATGCAGCTTCTAGTTCTACACACTTCTATAAGAATATTGATGATTTTAATAAAATAAACTGGAGTTTAATTAAACAAGGCTCTTGGTATAACTATGAATTCGGTATTGAAGAAGGTAGAAGAATAATGTGCTCAGAGGTACTTGTGAAAAACAAAATCCCATTGTTTGTTATAAATGATATTTTTGTTTATGATGAAAAGGTATTAGATAGGATTATACCTTTATTTCCTAATCACCTGGGTATAAAAACTTTCGTAAATAAGTCAATGTATTTTTAACAATTAAAATCAAAACATTATGGGGAATATTATAGCAACAAAATGTAAATCTTGTGGTTTTTCAAATGAGTTTAGATATGGTGGAGGCAAATTTAGTTATCAAACTAATTGTCCAGTTCCTGCAATTAATAAGGAAACCTTAGAATTTGAAAATATAAATTATTATGAACACAAGAATTCAAATAAATATTTATTCTACACAGATGATGTTTTAAAAGGAAATAATTACGATTATAACACAATAAATAATTTTGATTTAAAATTAAATACTGTCAATAATTATTGTCCAAATTGTAAAGAAAAAGCATTGGCGTTCCAGATAACTATGTTTGTTGATTGAATACAGTAATTATCTCATTCACCTGCACAAAATCCTCGTTTAGTCCAAGTATTCCTAAACTCACATCTTTGTTTGCTTCTTTTCGCTAATTACTTTTCCAATAAAGAGAATATCTTTTTTCGTTCGGTGGTAAAAAGGACGTTTTACATTTCAGTTGCCACTCCTTTGCCAACGCTCCAAAAAAAATTACTGGCACAGTTTTTAGAAAAAACACGTACGCTTCGCAACTTGCGCCAGTAATTTTTTTCCCCAAGCTGTGTTACATAATTGAGTATTATAGTTCATTACAAAGCTTTTATATTGTTTTTTTGGTTTTTGCAATGAAGCTATAATATCATTTATGTAAAACAGCCGCCACACCCAACGCGCTTGCCAGTGGCTCTAGGACAGCTTTTTTAATTGCTTCCTCGCACCAGCCGGCAATAAAAAAAGCTGTCCTTCGCCACTGTCTTTAACAATGCTCGCCATTTCATAGGAAACTTTACGGTTATAATTGCTTTCAAGAACGTTCACGGTAACTGTTTTTAGCAACTTTGTGTTTAAATCGGTAAGTATTTGCATTGCTTTTGTAAGTGTTGTAAAATGCTTATCAACCATATTTCTAATATTCACGATATAGTATTAAGCATTTTACAACACCCACAAAATCAAGAAAAGCCAGCAAGAGTATCATTTTTTTATTTGCCAGAAAATCCCAAGTAATTGCTTCAGCGGAAAAGCCGATGCCATACCGTTCCTACTAATAAGTGGTATAAGCTTGAAGCATTATCTTTCTTTCAAATCTATGGCATCAACTTTTCCACAAAAGCAATCAGAAACATCCCAGTCAGCAAATAAAAAAATGATACACTTGCACGCGCTACTGCACCGTCGCACTAGGTATTATAATGCATTGTTTTTTGAAGATGCTTTCCATTTTCAGTACAACCTTCCGTTTAAATTGAAACTTCTCATTTCATAAGACGTTAAAGCATCCTCAAAAATCAAATCCAAGAAAGAGTATAAAATTCTTTGGCCGGATGAAAAGCATTTTTATTTTTTGATTTGGTTTTTTCATCCATCCAAAGAATTTGATACCCTTTCCGAAGACGACCATCTTTCAAATCAACTCCCAATCCTTCAAATTAAATCCGATTAAACAAGAACATTCCGATTGGATATTCAAAACAAAAAATAAAA
>CALRRY020000011.1:0-75786 GCA_943370635.1 Variovorax paradoxus | reverse complement strand
TTTAAGGTTGAAAATTTTTCAAATAAATGGTGGGCATTTAAGCAAATGCAGCTTGGACATCGAAAATTGAAAAACTGTGATGGATTACTTTTTTATAAATTATTAGGCTCCGGTGCTAAAAATGGATTTAGTGCTAAACCAAACTTTGGCACATATGCCTTATTTTCAGTTTGGGAAAATGAAACCAAAGCTCAAACTTTTTTCGAACAAAACTTGTTTTATAACACTTATAAAAAGCGTAGTTCAGAAATGTTTACAGTCTATTTGAAATCTGCGGAAGCACACGGTTATTGGGATGGGGTTCAACCTTTTGAAAAAAACGCAAAATTAGAAATGGATAAGCCTATAGTTGTTTTGACCAGAGCAAGCATTCGTCTTAACAAATTATGGTCATTTTGGAGCAAAGTTGGAATTGTTAGTCAAAGTTTAGAAGGTTATAAAGGAGTTTTATTATCTATAGGAGTTGGAGAATGGCCCTTAATTCAACAAGCGACTATAAGTATTTGGAAATCTCAAGCAGAAATGATTGATTATGCGTATAAAAATCCAAAACATAAAGAAGTAGTTATGTTGACTAGGAAACTGAATTGGTATAAAGAAGAAATGTTTGCCCGTTTTGTACCCTATAAATTTGAAGGAATTTGGGATGGAAAAAATGTTGAAAATTTTATTTAATTGTTTTTCATAATTATGCTTTCCTTGTTTCTGTTTTTCTTCACATAGATGTTATCGTTGCGAACTCAAAATAACTATTTTAAGATTTAAAAAGAAGTTTTTACATAGAATTTAATGTTACATTAATTAATAATATTTATTTGTTAAATGAATTAAATTTTAATTATTGTTTAATATATTTGTAAATAAATTAAACAAAATAGTGCAACAAAATTCTAACAAGGCAATAGTGATTGGTTCTGGAATAGCCGGAATAGCAAGTGCTATTCGACTAAAAACAAAAGGTTATTCTGTAATTGTATTTGAAAAGAATGCTTATCCGGGAGGAAAATTATCTTCATTTGAATCAGGAAAATATCGTTTTGATACCGGACCATCTTTATTTACTATGCCTCATTTTGTTGATGAATTATTTGAGTTGGCAGGTAAAAATCCTAGAGATTATTTTCAATATGTTAAACACAATAAATCATGCTATTATTTTTGGGATGATGGTACCAAAATTGAGGCAGAAAGTGATATTAAAAAATGGTCGAAAAAAGTCAGCGAAACTTTTAATACTGAAGAAGGAATTATAGAGCGAAAACTCCAAAAAGCAGCTAAAATAAATCAAACAATTGGTGATTTATTTTTAGAACAGAGTTTACATCAAATTAAAAATTTTTTGAATTTAAAAACACTTAAAGCTATTTTTAAAATCGGCGATTTAGATATTCATAAATCACTTCATCAAGCTAATCAAGACGATTTGAAACATCCAAAGTTGGTTCAATTATTTGATCGTTACGCTACTTATAACGGCTCAAATCCTTATAAAACTCCCGGCATTATGGGTGTCATACCACATTATGAGCATAATGTTGGAACTTTTTTTCCAATAGAAGGAATGAATTCAATTACTACTTCATTGGTAAAACTTGCAAAAGATATTGGTGTTGAGTTTGTTTTTAATTCAACTGTTGATAAGATTGTACTTGATGAAGCTCAAAAGAGAGTAGAAGGAATAATGATTAACGGTAATTTTTTTGAGGCTAATTTAATTTTTAGTAACATGGATGTTTATTTTACATACAACAGATTACTTCCTAAAGTAAAATATCCAAAAAAAACCTTGTCACAAGAACGATCCAGTTCTGCAATAATATTTTATTGGGGAATTAAAAAAGAATTTCCTGAGCTCGACTTGCATAACATCTTTTTTACTAAAAAGTATAAAGATGAATTTGATGCTATTTTTAATGCCAAAACGATGTACAATGATCCAACAGTTTACATAAATATTTCTTCAAAAATTACCAAAAAAGATGCTCCTGAGAACGCTGAAAATTGGTTTGTAATGGTGAATGCTCCAGCAAATGAAGCACAAGATTGGGATAATTTAATCAATGAAACTAGGAAAAATATAATTTCAAAAATTAACGCTGTTTTAAAAACAAATATTGAAAAGCTTATTGAAACGGAAGAAATATTAGACCCCAGAACTATTGAAAGTAAAACTTTATCTTATAAAGGTTCACTTTACGGTACTTCAAGTAATTCAAAATTTGCTGCTTTTTTAAGACATCCTAATTTTAAAAAAAATATCAAAGGACTATATTTTGTTGGGGGTAGTGTTCATCCTGGCGGAGGAATTCCATTATGTTTATTAAGTGCTAAAATCGCTACAAATCATGTTTGAAAGTGTAAAAAAATATAAATTAAAAATTTCCATCGCTTTATTAGTAGCTTTTTATGTTTCCGGACTAATTGGTATACTAACTAAAACTACTGCAATTGACTTTCTTTCACTTACTCCGTTGAACTTACTAATCAATGTAATTTTACTTTTTATAAACCATGAAAAAGGGAGAACTATCCAATGGCTTGTTTTTTTTATAATTGGAATCTTGGGATTTTTTATTGAAGTAATCGGAGTGAATACGGGAGTTATTTTTGGAGAATACATTTATGGCAATACTTTGGGGTGGAAAATTTTTGAAACACCATTAATTATTGGAGTCAATTGGATGATGTTAACCTATGCAGTGGTCTATACCACAGGCAATAGCATTACAAATAATATTTTAAAGGCATTGTTTTGTGCCGCTATTCTGGTAGCTTTAGATTTTTTAATAGAACCGGTTGCAATAGCATATGATTTTTGGACTTGGTCAAATATAACTGTACCTTTAAAAAATTATCTAGCATGGTTTGGTATTGGATTTGTGTTTTGTTACATTCTTTGTCATTTTAAAAAAGAATCTAACAATGCTCTTGCACCTTTTTTACTATTATTACAATTTATTTTCTTCGGAATATTTAATTTAGCGTTATGGAATTAGTTTTATACCTTTTTATCGTAATTGCCACATTCTTTTTTATGGAATTTATGGCTTGGTTTACTCATAAATACATTATGCATGGTTTTATGTGGTATTTTCATAAAGATCATCACCAACATGAACCTGGTTTTTTTGAAAAAAATGACGTTTTCTTTTTAATTTTTGCAGTTCCAAGTTGGCTTTGTATTATGCTTGGTATGATGAATACTAATTTCTATGTAGCTTCTGTAGGTTTTGGTATAGCAATTTATGGCTTATCGTATTTTTTAGTACATGATGTATTCATCCATCAACGTTTTAAGTGGTTCAGAAATTCAAAAAATTCGTATTTATTAGCATTACGTAAAGCTCATAAAATTCATCATAAGCACCTTGGTAAGGAAGAAGGTGAAGTTTTTGGAATGCTAATTGTACCTTTAAAATATTATAAAGAAGCCCGAAGAGTTTTAGCAAATAAGAAATCAATGTGCTAATGTACTTATCTACTAAATACTTTTCGGTTTAGAAATTAAAACTAAATTCTTTAGAAAATTATTTTAAGCAGTTAGTATATCTTTATATAAAAAAAGAAGGTGTCTTTTGAACACCTTCTTTTTTAATAGAATATTTTTTTGGAGATTTATCCTAAAGTAACTCTTTTGAAACCTGTAATTTCAACGTTGAAACCTTTAACATAATCACCCACTTTTTTACTATCATCTTTGATAAAGTTTTGATCTAACAAAGCTTTTTCTTGATCTAAAGTAGTGTTATCAGAAATAAAACGTTGGATTTTTCCAGGAATAATTTTATCCCAAATTTGCTCCGGTTTACCTTCTGCTTTTAATTCTGCTTTAGCATCTTCTTCTGCTTGTTTCAAAACTTCTTCTGTTAATTGAGAGAATGAAATATATTTAGGTACATTTTTTAAAGTCTTTCCTAAGCGTTTTGCTTCTTCATTTTCTTTTTCGATTATAGCAATACGAGCAGCAAGTTCAGAAGCAACGAAAGCAGGATCAAAATCTTTAAATGATAAAGTATCTGCTCCCATTGAAGCTACTTGCATAGAAATGTCTTTAGTTAACGTTTCTGCATCAGTAATTGCAGATGAAATAGCAGTTAAAGCAGCGATTTTGTTTACGTGTACATAAGACCCAACAAAAGCACCTTCTAAAATTTCAAAACCACCAATTTCAATTTTCTCTCCGATAACTCCGGTTTGCTCAATTAATTTTTCAGCAACAGTCATGTTTCCGTCAAATGAAGAAGCTAAAAATTCTTCTTTTGAAGAAAAATTGATTGCTTTTTCTACCAATGCTTTAGCTAGAGCTACGAACGATTCGTTTTTACCAACGAAATCTGTTTCACAGTTTAAAGTAATAACAGCACCTTTAGTTTTGTCTGCATTTATAAAAGCAACAGCAGCACCTTCAGATGACTCTCGGTCAGAACGGTTAGCGGCTACTTTTTGCCCTTTTTCTCTAAGGATTTGTATAGCTTTATCGAAATCTCCATCAGCTTCAACCAAAGCTTTTTTACAGTCCATCATTCCGGCACCTGTAGTTTGTCTTAATTTATTTACGTCTGCAGCAGTAATTGTTGCCATTTTGTATTTATTTTTAAGTGTTTAATTTTTTTGTAAAAAAACAAATTCCGGTAATCAAATTCTAAATTCCAATTTTATTAAATCATCAATTTTAAAGACAATTTATTGGAACTTGGAATTTTCCTATCGGAATTTATACTATTTATTCTTCTGTAGTGGTATCAGCTTCTGCAACCGGAGCGGCAGCTACTGTTTCTTCTACTATATCCTCTGCAACGTCTGCTTCTTTCTCAGATCCTCTTTCAGAAAGACCTTCAATAATTGCACCGGTTACTAAAGATAAAATTTTGTCAATTGATTTAGAAGCATCATCATTTGCCGGAATTACATAATCCACTTCACGAGGATCTGAATTAGTATCAACCATTGCAAAAACTGGAATGTTTAATTTTTGAGCTTCTTTTACTGCGATGTGTTCCGCTTTGATATCTACTACAAATAATGCAGCAGGTAATCTAGACATGTCAGCGATAGAACCTAAGTTCTTCTCTAGTTTAGCACGAAGACGATCGATTTGTAATTTTTCTTTCTTAGAAAGTGTATTAAAAGTGCCATCTTTCTTCATTCTATCGATAGAAGCCATTTTTTTCACTGCTTTACGAATAGTAACGAAGTTAGTCAACATTCCACCAGGCCATCTTTCTGTGATATACGGCATGTTAGCGGCTGTTGCTTTTTCGGCTACAATATCTTTTGCTTGTTTTTTGGTAGCTACAAAAAGTACTTTTCTACCGGATGCTGCAATTTTTTTCAAAGCTTCATTCGCTTCTTCAATTTTAGCAGCTGTTTTATATAGGTTAATGATATGAATACCATTACGTTCCATATAAATGTAAGGAGCCATGTTTGGGTCCCATTTGCGAGTCATATGTCCAAAATGAACACCAGCCTCTAGCAAGTCTTTAACTTCAACTTTGTTTGCCATTTTTGTACTAGTTTACGTTCTGTTGATTAGCAATGATGGAGTAGCGAATTTCTCTGGTCTTCATCATTTAGATGCTAAACTAATTTTCCGATTACTTCGGAATAATAACAACAATAACTTTTTTAATAATAATTTTGTAAATCGATTAACGTTTAGAGAATTGGAATCTCTTACGAGCTTTTTTCTGTCCAAATTTCTTACGTTCTACCATTCTAGGATCTCTTGTTAGCAATCCTTCTGGTTTCAAGATAGCTCTGTTTTCAGCTTCTACCTCACACATCGCTCTAGCAATAGCCATTCTCACAGCTTCTGCTTGACCTGTTGTTCCACCTCCATAAACATTTACTTTTACGTCAAAGTTGCTTGCATTTTCTGTCATCGACATTGGTTGCATCACTTTGTACTGTAAAGTAGCTGTTGGGAAGTAGTTTTCAAATTCTCTTTTGTTTACGGTGATTTTTCCTGTTCCTTCTGAAACATAAACACGTGCTACAGCACATTTTCTTCTACCGATTTTGTGAATAACTCCCATTACTTTAGATCGTTTAAGTTAACGGTTTTTGGTTGTTGAGCAGCATGTTTATGCTCAGTACCAACATTTACATTTAAATTGCGGAATAGTTGAGCTCCTAATTTGTTTTTAGGCAACATTCCTTTTACAGCTTTTTCCACTAATAATGCAGGGTTTTTTTGTTGCATTACTTTAGCAGTCAAGCTTCTTTGTCCACCTGGGTAACCTGTGTGACGGATGTACGTTTTGTCATCCAACTTGTTACCAGTCAGGTTGATTTTTTCTGCGTTGATAACAATTACGTTATCACCACAATCAACGTGCGGAGTATAACTAGGCTTGTATTTACCTCTCAATAGCATCGCTACTTTTGAAGCTAAACGACCTAAGTTATGACCCTCAGCATCTACAACAATCCACTGCTTATCTGCGGTAGCTTTGTTGGCTGAAACTGTCTTGTAGCTTAATGTGTTCACAATAATTTATTTTAATTAAACATTCCATCCCCAATAAAGGGGTTGCAAAAGTACAATTAATTATGATAAAAGCAAATAGCTGTTTGAGATTATTTTTTTTGATTCGTTTTTTGCTCAAGATTGTGTTTAATTCTATTGAATTTAGCTACTTAACATAGGCTTTCATCCAATTTGATTTACATTTATTTTTACTTTCAAATTTATCTTTTCATCAATTTAGAAGTAAGTAAGCAACTTTTGAACGTCAATCTATGCATAATTTTATTATTTTTACATCTTAAATTTAAGATATATGAAGCCAAAAGCCACGTTAAAGCAGATTTCAAAAGATTTAGGAATTTCCGTTTCAACGGTTTCCAAAGCATTGAGCGATAGTCATGAAATTAGTGAGCCCACCAAAATCAGGGTACAAGAGTATGCTAAGCTTCAGAATTACAAGCCAAATACAATGGCTAAGAATTTGAAAAATCAACGTACAAATACGATTGGTGTCATTATTCCGAATATCTTGAATCCTTTTTTTGCTAAAGTGTTTAGTGGAATCGAAAAGAAAGCCAACGAAAAAGGATATAATGTCATCACCTATATTTCCAATGAATCCCATAATAAAGAGAAACAAGCAATGGATTTGTTGAGCAACGGTACCGTTGATGGTTTTATTCTTTCGGTTGCGGAAGAATCACAAACTAAAAATGTTTCTTCACACTTTAAAGAAATCCTTCGTGAAGGTTTGCCAATCGTTATGTTTGATCGTATTATGGAAGATGTAAATTGTGATAAAGTAATTGTAGATGATTTTGAATCATCAGTTGAAGCCGTTAATCATTTGATAAAATTGGGATGCAAAAAAATAGCATTGCTTTCTTGTATTGATAATTTAAGTGTCGGAAAACATAGGGCGTTGGGTTATGAAAGAGCTTTGCAGGATAATAAAATGGAAGTAGACACTCGATACATTATAAAAACCGACAGTCAAACGGATTTTGATGCCCGTTTGGAAAAGTTAATTTCCGAAAAAGAAATTGACGGAATTTTAGCCGTTGACGAGCACGCTTCTACCATGGCGATGAAAATTGCTATTCAAAAAGGAATTAAAATACCGGAAGAATTGTGTGTTATTGGTTTTGCAGACGGCGTTTGGTCACGCAGATTAACCCCAAGTTTATCTACCATCAGCCAACACGGACCAGAAATTGGTGAAGAAGCCGCTAAACTTCTAATCGAAAAACTAGAACGAAAACAAGAAACACCAACGTATAAAACTACGGTTGTGAAAACGGAATTAAGACAACGGGATTCGACTAGGAGAGTTTAGGTTTTTATTTGACTGGAATTCAGAAAAGTTGTTTTTCAATTTTAATAATAGTTTAATTCTCCAAAACAAAGAATTAAAAAATATCATTAAAAATACAACAATTCCAATAATTGTAATGTTATCAACCAAACGCATATATCGTAAATTATCATAAAACAAACAACAAAAAGCGATTAAGATAAAATGTATTATTGAAAGAAGGTAATTAGTTTTAGCTTTGATGATGGATAGAAACAATTATCCAATGAAAAAAGCAAAAACAATATATTTAAAGTAATACATTGTAAATCCTGAAATGTCATAAGCCCAGCCTACTGTTTTATTAATTCCATAATTTTCAATTTCTGAAAATCTTACTAATAAAGGTAAACATAAAAGTATGATAAGATACATTTTTGTTTCAAAGAGATTCTTCACTTTCATACCTTATTGTTTATTGAAATACTTTGTTCAACAATTTAACTGCCTACTAAAAACTGCTTACTGAACACTAAAATCAATGAGCCTCCAACCAATTTCTTCCCATCCCCAATTCCACATCCAACGGAACAGCTAATTTAAACGCATTTTCCATTTCGTGTTTAATCATCGGTTGAATTTTTTCTAGTTCGGAATTGTGCACATCAAACACCAACTCATCGTGCACTTGCAATAACATTTTAGATTGCCAGTTTTCTGAAGTCAATTTTTGATGAATATTAATCATCGCAATTTTAATAATATCGGCGGCAGAACCTTGAATGGGGGCGTTTACAGCATTTCGTTCGGCACCACTTCGCACCATCGCATTCGCAGAGTTAATGTCTTTTAAATAACGTCTTCTTCCTAAAACGGTTTGTACATAACCATGTTCTCGGGCAAAATCAACTTGGTTCGCCATGTAGGCTTTCAATTTTGGATACGTGGCATAATAGGCATCAATCAACTCGGCACTTTCTTTTCGGGATAAATTGGTTTGATTGGAAAGTCCGAATGCCGAAACACCATAAATAATTCCGAAGTTCACCGTTTTGGCGTTGTTTCGTTGTTCTTTGGTTACTTCCTCCAGCGGAACATTGAACACTTTTGCAGCGGTACTTTTATGAATATCTTCGTTGTTTTGAAACGCTTTTATCATATTTTCTTCGCCTGATAAAGCGGCAATAATGCGAAGTTCTATTTGCGAATAATCGGCAGAAACTAAGGTGTAATTTTCATCTCTGGCAATAAATGCTTTTCGGATTAATCGACCTCTTTCGGTACGAATCGGAATGTTTTGCAAATTCGGATTGTTTGAACTCAATCGTCCGGTTGCGGCAACCGTTTGCATATAATCGGTGTGAACGCGTTGCGTTTTTGGATCTACTTGATTCGGCAACGCATCAATATACGTGCTTTGCAACTTTACCATTTGTCGCCATTCTAAAATGTCTTTCACAATTTGATGTTCGTTCACTAAATAACTCAACACCTCTTCGCCGGTGGCATATTGTCCTGTTTTGGTTTTCTTTTGTTTGGCTCCGCCGATTTTTAATTTATCAAATAAAATGTCGCCCAATTGTTTTGGTGAAGCTAAATTGAACTTTTCACCAGCTGTTTCATAGATTTTTTGTTCAAATTCAGTGATGTCTTTTTGCATATCCACCGACATTTTTTTCAGAAAATCCACATCCAATCGAATACCTTCAGATTCCATCGCGGCTAAAACCGGAATTAATGGAATTTCGATTTCATCAAACAATTTCTTCGTTTCGGCTTTGTCTAAAATCGGACTAAAAACTTCTTTTAGTTGAAACGTAATATCAGCATCTTCGGCAGCATATTCTTTGATTTCTTCCAAATTGACATCACGCATCGACAATTGATTTTTGCCTTTTTTCCCAATCAAGGTTTCGATGGATTTTGGAGAATATTTCAAATATGTTTCCGATAAAACATCCATGTTGTGACGCATATCGGGATTGATCAAATAATGTGCAATCATCGTGTCAAACAATTTTCCTTTGACAGAAATGCCATAATTTGCTAAAATTTTCAAATCATATTTAAGGTTTTGACCAATTTTTTCAATCGTTTCACTTTCAAAAAAAGGACGGAATTTCTCTAGTAATTGTTGAGCTTCTTGCTGATTTTCCGGAAACGGAACGTAAAAAGCTTTTCCTTTTTCCCACGAAAGTGCTAAACCGACTAATTCCGCATTCAAGGCATCAATTCCGGTGGTTTCGGTGTCAAAACAAACCGAAGTTTGATTCATTAAATTTTGCATCAATAATTTCACCGGTAAATCACCTTGCACAATTTGGTAAAAATGCTCGGTGTTTTCTAAAGTAGCATAAAAAGAGTGTGAAGTCGGTTCGGTAGAGTCTTCATCTACAAAACCGAATAAATCAAATTGATCTTCGTTGGATTTTTTTGCGACAGGTTTCTTTATACTTTGATTTTTGTCATTGTTATTGTCATTGCCATTGCTATTTCCATTTCCATTATCACTAATTTCATCATATTCTTTCCCTGAACCAAACCATTTATCAAACTGAGCTTTCATTTGACGGAATTCCAATTCCTGAAACAAGGCATCTGTTTTTTCTACATCCGGTTTGGACAATTCGTAATCGGTAGCATCAAAAGTGACCGGGCAATCGAGTAGGATGGTAGCTAATTTTTTGGAAAGCAATCCTTTTTCTTTATTGGCTTCAATTTTTTCTTTGATTGCTCCTTTTAGTTCATGCGTATTGGCCAATAAATTTTCGATAGAACCGTATTCGGCTAAGAATTTCTTGGCTGTTTTTTCCCCTACGCCGGGAAGTCCGGGAATGTTATCAACGGCATCGCCCATCATCGCTAAAAAGTCAATTACTTGTAACGGATGCTCAATTTCAAACTTTTGTTTGACTTCTTCAACACCCCAAATTTCAATGTCATTTCCCATTCGGGCCGGACGATACATAAAAATATTTTCAGAAACCAATTGGCCAAAATCTTTATCCGGCGTGACCATAAAAACTTGAAAACCTTCTTTTTCAGCTTGTTTGGCGAGGGTTCCAATTAAATCATCGGCTTCGTAACCGGCCATTTCGATAATCGGAATATGCATGGCTTTTAATAATTCCTGAATATACGGAACCGCAATTTTGATAGCTTCCGGAGTTTCGTCACGATTGGCTTTGTATTCCTGAAACATTTCTAAACGGTAATCGCTTCCTCCTTTGTCAAAAGCAACCGCCAAATGATCAGGCTTTTCGCGACGAATAACATCCATTAAGGAATTCATAAATCCCATGATGGCTGAGGTATCCATTCCTTTGGAATTGATTCGCGGATTTTTTATAAAAGCATAATACCCACGAAAAATTAAAGCGTAAGCATCGAGAAGAAAAAGGCGTTTTTGCGTTGACATATTGAATTATTAAAAAAGTAAAAATAGCAAAACTATTCTAAAAAATAAGAGGATTTCAACCCTTTAAATTTTAATTATTTATTAACGATTAACCATTTGAAACTTTGTTACTTTGCTTAAAAATTACTTGTGATTATTAGATTACTATTTTTTATTCTTTTTGTATTATTCATTGAGATATACGCATTCCAAGCATTCAAAACTTTATCGCGTGTAAAATGGGTTCAATATTCTTATATCATTTTAAGTGTTCTAATCCTTGTTTACATCATATACTCCTTTTCTCAATTTGATCGAAGCGTAGGACAAACACCTAAAACACTTTTTACTCTCGGATTAGTTTTGATAATTTATATTCCTAAAATGATTCTGACCACCATTATGTTTGGGGAAGATTTTTATCGTATCATTTCCGGAACAATTTCCTATTTTTTAGGAAATACAAACCAAAGTTCTTTTTTACCGGAAAGAAGAAAATTTGTGAGTCAAATTGCTCTTGGTGTGGCTGCCGTTCCTTTTCTATCTCTTTTGTATGGAATGACAAAAGGAAAATATAACTTCAAAGTCATCAAACAAACTTTGTTTTTTCCTGATTTACCGGATAGTTTTGATGGAACGACCATTACACACATTTCTGATATTCATTCTGGCAGTTTTGATGATCCTGAAAAAATTCAATATGCAGTTGATTTAATTAATGAACAAAATTCAGATATGATTTTGTTTACTGGTGATATTGTGAATACACATGCTACTGAAATGCATCCTTGGATTGATACTTTCAAGAAAATCCATGATCCAAAGTTTGGAAAATATTCTGTTTTAGGAAATCATGATTACGGTGAATATATTGATTGGCCAACTCAAAAGGAAAAAGAAGATAATTTTTTAGCGATTAAGGATTTACATCGTCAAATTGACTTTAAGTTGTTGATGAATGAACATATAAAATTAAAAAATGGAACGGATGAAATTGCAGTAGTTGGTGTTGAAAACTGGGGAAAGAGTTTCAAAAAAGCAGGTGATTTGGTGAAAGCATCAAACGGTTTAAGCCAAACTGATTTCAAGATTTTAATGAGCCACGACCCAAGTCATTGGGAATATGAAGTAAAAAACAATGATCAAAATTTTCATTTAACCTTGTCAGGACACACGCATGGACTGCAGTTTGGAATCGAAATACCCGGTTTCTTCAAATGGAGTCCGGTGCAATATGTATACAAACAATGGGCCGGATTGTATGAAAATGTGGGACGTTACATTTATGTAAACAGAGGTTTTGGCTTTCATGCCTACCCCGGAAGAGTAGGAATTTGGCCTGAAATTACAGTAATCGAATTAAAAAGAGGCGAAAAAGTAGCGTAATTCGTAAAATATGCTACATTTGTATTAAATATGTTAAAAAATAGGTTTAAATTTAAATAAAATTTGTCCTTATGTCAAAGTTTGGTGAACTTATTAATGCTCAAGTTCCGGTGCTAATTGATTTTTACACTGAGTGGAACGAGTCATCCGTAGCGATGCATCCCGTGATTCGCGATGTAGCAGCTGCTTTGGGTGATAAAGCGAAGGTAATTAAGATAGACGTAGATAAAAATCAGGAATTGGCCGATGCTCTTCGTATCAAAGGTCTTCCTACCTTAATGATTTATAAAGAAGGTCAGATGGTTTGGAGACAATCCGGTGAGTTGGATGCCAATACGATTATTGGTTTAGTTCAAGAACAAGTCTAACGAATTATTTCACATTGATATCCGTTTTCGGACAAAAATTGTAGTGTTTTTGGGAGTACATATTCCAAATTCTGAAATGCTTTTATGCTATCGTGAAAAACGATTATACTGCCTGATTCAACATTTTTCAATACGTTTTCTAAACATTTTTCTTTAGAAATTTCCCTTTTGTAATCAGCACTTAGTACATCCCACATGATTATTTTATACCCTAGTTTTCGTAATCTTCTAGATTGTGAGGGCTTTATTTTTCCGTAAGGAGGACGAAATAATTTAGATTTAAGATTCACAATTGGCAATTTTTGAATTTCCACTTCACACATTTCCACTTCCTTGAAATAAGTTTTGTTTGGTGTATTCCAGCCTTTCACATGGTTGAATGTGTGGTTTCCAATGGCGTGACCTTCTTCCATTAATTTATTGAATACTTCAGGATGTTTTTCAATATTATTACCAATGCAAAAAAAAGTTGCTTTACAATTATATAATTTCAGCTGTGCTAGAACCCAATCCGTTATTTCAGGAATCGGACCGTCGTCAAAAGTTAGAAACACTTTTTTCTCATGGTTGGGAATGCTCCAAACATAATTTGAAAAAATGCTTTTGATAATTGGGTTTGTTTTTATCCAAATTAAATCCATTTTAAAAAAAGAAGAGCCAAATGAATGGCTCTTAAATATTATTCGTTTTTACGTTTAAATCGTTCAAAGCGTTTGTTGTAGCTATTGAATATTGATTTTTGTTTTTCATAAAATTCTATGTCATCATTTAGATTCATAGTAATTAAAAGTGAGCGATATCTTTCAATATTGGTTACGATTTCAATCATTCTGTCATTTTGTTCAGACGATTTTAAATGAGTAAAATAATTCAACTGATCTTGGTATTTTAAAATGAGTTTTTGTAATAAATCGCGAGCTTTTTCAGTTTCACCAATACTATAGTATCCTCCTGCAAAAGGCTCAACCATAGTGTAATATCCATAAATATCCAATGGCATTTTGGAAAGAGCTAATTCGATAATTTTTTTAGCTTTTTCATTTTTTCCTTCAATAATTAATTGTTGCATTAATCGAGAAAGATTGGTGCGATAGGTTATGCTGTTTCTTCTGGTTTCTACATCATGATAAATGTCGGTTCGTTCACCATTACCCCAATCCCATTTCATTACAATATCATACATTTTATCACTATCAATTTGACCCATATCCATTGGTGTATCTTCATTAATTGGAGTTTTTATCGGAACAAGTTTGTAAACCAAACCATCTAGTTGTAAATACTCTTTCAACCAGAGATAATCTTCATCGCTAAAACTTCCACCGGTGAAATATATAGGTCTTTCCCAATTATTATTTTGAATAATGTCAAACATCATGATGCGAGCTTTATAAATTGCTCTATCTTTTATTTCAATATCCATAAATGGGACAATTGAATCATAATATTTTTCATTCACCACTTTGTTTTTGATTACTGAATTTTTATCAACCGGTATTCTAATTTTTGTGGTAGGGAAAAAGTGAATACTTTGTCCGCTTTGCGTTTCTAATAATGTATTTGGGTCATCACTTTTAATAAAATCTAAAAAGTTCTTTAACTCCCAACGGTTTTGAGTGATTTCGTTTGAAATGACATAATCTAATTTATCCCCCACATATAGGTTTCTGTCAAATGAAATAGGTAATGGTTCGGAGTCATACGCTTTTGCTTTCATTTGATCAATATGCCAATCCGTCATAAAAAGCTGAGTGTTCACTACCCTAACATCTCTTCTGATTCCTTCAATTTCCTGAGCATACCATAAAGGGAAAGTATCGTTATCACCAATAGTAAATAAGATGGCATTTGGTTCGCATGATTCTAAGTATCCTTTCGCATTAGCTAAAGCAGTATATTTATTTGATCGGTCGTGATCATCCCAATTTTGATTAGCTAATAAAACAGGGTTCGCCAATAACGTTAATCCCAATACAACTGGAAGTGCTATTTTTGGATTCAGCCATTTTCTAATAAAATCAAAAAAGGCATACACGCCAAGACCAATCCAAATGGCAAAAACATAAAATGAACCCACTAGAGCATAGTCTCTTTCTCTAGGTTCAAATGGACGTTCATTAAGGTATACTTTTAAGGCAATACCGGTAAATAGAAATAAAACGAAAAGCACATAGAATCCTTTAATATCTTTTTTATAATGAAAAAGCATTCCGATAATTCCAAGAATAAAAGGTAAAAAATAATAGGTATTTCGTCCTTTGTTGTTCAATACATCTTGTGGCAAATTTTTCTGTGAACCAAGGAAAATTTCATCAATAAAATTGATTCCACTGAGCCAATTTCCTTCATTGTCATATTTTCCTTGAACGTCACTTTGTCTTCCTACAAAATTCCATAATAGGTAGCGAATATACATGTAACCAAATTGGTACTCAAACATGAATTTCAAGTTGTCGATTGAAGATGGTTTTTCAACAATCAAATAATTGCCATATGATTTTAAAAAAGTAATATAATCTTCATCGTCTAATCTACCGGAGGCGTAAGCTTGTTTGAATTGAGAAACGATGTCAACTAATTCTTCTTCATGTGCATATTCAGGATCGATTTTAAAATTTACAACATTAGTAAATTTCATGTAATTTTCTGCATTGTCACTACTCCACATTCTGGGTAAAATAGTTTTATGGTCACCATGACTATTTTGAGTGGCATTAATGTAATTGTTAGTGATGATATATTTACCTGTTTTATAATCTCTTTCGTAATTTGGTGCTTTGTCAAGATAAGGTTCGTCTGGGTCTAAACCTGCAAACATATCAGTGAATTGTGGACCATAAAATAAAGGATTTTGAGGATATTGTTCTCTGTTATAATAGGCCAAAACCTCTCTCGCATCAGAAGGTTTGTTTTCATTAATCACAACATTTGCATTGGCACGAATTGGAAGCATCATCCAAGTTGAAAATCCGATAAAAATAAATAGGACACATAATAATAAAGTGTTGAATTGCGGTAAGTTTTTATTTTTAGTGTATTTCAATCCAAAATAAAAGAAGGCAATCAAAACAAGTGTCATAAAAATAGTTCCCGAATCAAAAGGTAGACCAATAGAGTTTACCATAAAAACTTCTGTTTTTCCAAAAAGCGACATGGTCAATGGTAATAGCATTTTAAAAATGAACAACAAAATGGCAACTACAACTATGTTGGCAACGATAAAACTCTTAACCGTAACGGTTTTGTAATTTTTAAAGAAATAAATTAACCCAATGGATGGAATAGCCAAAAGGGCCATAAAATGAACGCCAAAAGAAAGTCCAATCATTAAAGAAATCAACAGCAACCATTTATTCCCTCTAGGAGTATGCATTTCCTCTTCCCATCGTAATGCTAACCAAAATAAAATGGAAATGAATAAAGAAGCCATTGCATACACCTCTGCTTCTACTGCATTAAACCAAAAACTATCCGTAAAAGTAAAGCCAACAGCCCCAACAAAAGCAGCACCTAAAATGGCAATACCTTCGTAATTTCCAATATTTTGGAATGAAGAAACTACTTTTTTCAAAAGAATGGTTAATGACCAAAAAAGAAATAAAACCGTAAATGCACTAGAAAAAACAGACATCATATTGACCATTAATGCAACTTTTGATGCTTCAGGAGCAAACATTGCAAAAAAGGCTCCCATCATCTGAAATAAAGGTGCTCCTGGTGGATGTCCAACTTGTAATTTTGCAGAAGTTGCAATGTATTCGCCACAATCCCAAAAACTTAAAGTGGGTTCAACGGTTAGTGTAAACGTGATTAAGGCTATTAAAAAGGTTGTCCATCCTAAGATGTTATTCCATTTTTTAAAATTAAATGTCATCATGTATGCTAATTATAAATTGGCTTTAAACTCATACAAAGAAACTATTTTTTTATGGAAACCACTATTGCTTAACAAAATTTTCTTAAACAAGTTATTTTAACTTACTAAAAATCAATTGAAGAATTTTTTAAAATGTAATTTGAGCAAAAAAACACATAAAAAAAGGGACATATAATTTGCAGAAAATAAAAATTGTACTAAATTTGCACCCGCAATCAAGCAATTGATGGTCCATGGTGTAATGGTAACACTACGGTTTTTGGTGCCGTCTTTCTAGGTTCGAGTCCTAGTGGACCAACAAAAAAGCCCGCTCAAATTGAGTGGGCTTTTTTTATTTTCTGGTATTTAATGTTATATTTTGAAAGTAAGCACTGGCTTTACGGAGTGGTTTACTAAATCTTCACTAATACTTCCGTTGAAAAAATGAGCTAACCCTTTTCTTCCATGTGTACACATTCCAATCAAATCTGCATTAGTACTATTCGCAAAATTTAATATTCCTTTTTCAACATTTGCATCATTAAAAATGTGAGTGCTGTAATTGTTGATGTTAAACTGAGCAATAAACTTATTCATTATTTCTTGTGCTACTAAGGTTGATTTAAAGTTATTTGGAGTATTAATCATTACTAAATTCATTTTTGCTCCAAATTTATTGGCTATTTCAACCGCTTTAGCAAATGGTTTTTTTACTTCATCAGAAAAATCAGAAGCAAAAACAAAATTATCTACATTAAAGTTTGGATTTTCTTTTTTGATAATTAACACAGGAACTTCAGAATGACGAACTACTTTTTCTGCATTAGAACCGATAAACATATCTTTGAATCCGCTAGCACCATGAGACCCCATTACAATTAAGTCAATATCATTTTTTTGAATGATTTTAAGAATTCCATCAAATGCTAATTCAAACTGAATAACTTCTGAAACTTTTAAACCATCTAAATAGTCAGCTTCCATAAGGCTTTCTAATTTTGCAATTGCAGCATTTTTAAAAAACATAATCTCAGGTAAAGCATGACCAGCCGAAACAGCATCTCCAGATTGATGAGGTAATTCAAGCATGTGAAGTAAAATGATTTCACCATTGTGTTTTTTTGCAATTTGAGCAGCCACTTTTAAAGCATATTCAGCGTGTTGAGAAAAATCGGTTGGAATTAAAATTTTTTTCATAAAAAAAGTTATAATAAATTGGTTGGTTTTGTCTTTATTTTAGATTATAAAGGTACAATTTATTTTTGAATTTAAATTGAATTTTCAAATATAAAAAAAAACACTATATTTGCACCATTATTTAAGAAAATGGATAATGAGGGGAGCAAAGCTCCCCTCTTTTTATAAAATCATGACATTTAAACAACAAGTTGAAACGTTATTAGAGCAGGCTTTAGCAGAAAGACCATCGTTGTTTCTTATTGACCTCACAATAACGGATGCAATGAAAATAATTGTAACTTTGGATGGAGATAATGGCGTGCAATTACAAGACTGTATTGATGTTAGTCGGGCAATTGAACATAATCTAGACAGGGAAGAAAATGATTTTTCATTAGAAGTTGCATCAGCCGGATTGTCTTCACCGCTTAAATTGGTTAGACAATATAAAAAAAATATTGGTAGAACCTTAAAAGTAAAAACAGGTGATAGTCAAATAGAAGCACTCTTATCAGACGCAAAAGATGATTTTATCACGTTATCATGGACGGCAAGAGAACAAAAAAAAGTTGGAAAAGGGAAAGAAACCGTTGAAAAAAAACTGGAACTACCCTATTCAGAAATTAAAGAAGCAATAGTGACAATAACATTTTAAATATAGTAAGTAGAGTAGCATGGAAAATATAGCATTAATTGAATCATTTTCAGAGTTTAAAGACGATAAATTAATTGATCGTGTGACACTTATGGCCATTTTGGAAGATGTGTTTAGAAATGCCTTAAAAAAGAAATATGGTTCTGATGATAATTTCGATATCATTATTAATCCTGATAAAGGAGATATGGAGATTTGGAGAAATAGAGTTGTGGTAGCGGATGGTGAAGTAGAAGATGAGAATTCTGAAATTTCTTTATCAGAGGCTAGAAAAATTGAGCCTGATTTTGAAGTAGGTGAAGACGTATCCGAAGAGGTGAAATTAATTGATTTAGGAAGAAGAGCTATCTTAGCTTTGCGTCAAAATTTGATTTCAAAAATTCATGAGCATGACAGTACAAATCTTTATAAACAATTTAAAGATTTAATTGGTGAAATTTATTCAGCAGAAGTGCATCATGTTCGACCAAAAGTTGTTATCTTAGTAGATGATGACGGTAATGAAATTGTTTTACCAAAAGAAAAACAAATTCCATCCGATTTTTTCAGAAAAGGCGATAATGTTCGTGGAATTATTGAAAGTGTTGAATTGAAAGGTAATAAACCGCAAATCATTATGTCTAGAACATCTGAAAAGTTCTTGGAAAAATTATTCGAACAAGAAATTCCTGAAATTTTTGATGGCTTGATTATGATCAAAAAAGTGGTAAGAATTCCAGGGGAAAAGGCTAAAGTAGCTGTTGATTCGTATGATGATAGAATTGATCCTGTTGGTGCATGTGTAGGGATGAAAGGATCAAGAATTCATGGAATTGTAAGGGAGTTAGGAAATGAAAATATTGATGTAATTAATTATACCAACAATAATCAATTATTCATTACCAGAGCTTTGAGTCCGGCTAAAGTTTCATCCATCAAAATAGATGAAGATAAAAAAAGAGCCGAAGTTTATTTGAAGTTGGAAGAAGTATCCAAAGCCATCGGTAGAGGAGGTCATAACATTAAATTGGCTGGTTTGTTAACTGGATATGAGTTAGATGTAATTCGTGAAGGCAACGTTGCTGAAGAAGAAGATGATGTTGAATTAAATGAATTCTCTGATGAAATTGATGGATGGGTAATTGATGAATTTGCAAAAATTGGTTTAGATACTGCTAGAAGCGTATTGAAACATTCTGTTGAAGATTTGGTAAGAAGAACAGATTTAGAAGAAGAAACTGTTTTGGAAGTGATAAAAATATTAAAATCTGAATTTGAAGCTTAATCTTCAAAGTGAATTGAACACACACTAATAAAAATATATGTCTGAAGAAAAGAACATAAGAATTAATAAAGTTTTAAGGGAATTAAATATTTCTTTGGAGAGGGCTGTCGATTATTTAAAAGACAAAGGAGTTTCAATTGAAGCCAGTCCAAATACTAAAATCTCTGAAAGTGAATATACAATTCTTTGTAATGAGTTTGCTGGCGATAAAGGAAACAAGGCGGCTTCTAAAGAAGTTGGAGAAGAAAAAAGAAAAGAAAAAGAAGCTCTACGAATAGAAAGAGAAAAAGAAGAGTTACTAAAAAAGCAACAAGAAGAAGAGTTGTTAAAACAACAACAAGAAGTGATTAAAGCCAAAGCTACTGTAACCGGACCAAAACAAGTTGGAAAAATTGAATTGGATCCTAAAAAACAAATTCCACAAGAAGAAGTTAAAAAAGAAGTAGCACCCATTAAAGAAATAGTTGTTGAAAAAGAAACACCGATTGTTGAGGTCGTAAAAGAGGTTAAAGTTGAACCTGAGGTAAAACAAGAAGTACCAAAAAAGCCTGTAATTTCGAAAGAAGTTACTACTGAGCAAGCCAAAGTAGAAGCTGATGCAGCTCCTTTAGTAGAAGAGAAATTTGAAACTCAATATCAAAAACTATCAGGTGCTACTATTACAGGTCAACGCATTGATTTATCTCAATTTGATAAGCCTAAAAAGAAAAAAGAAGAACCTAAAATTCAACCTAACAAACCTTCAAATCAAGGCGGAAATGCTAATGATGCGAAAAATAAAAGAAAGAGAATCCCACCAAAACCAGGCACTAATCCGGGACAAGGTCAAGGGAATGGACAAGGGAATAATCGTCCACAGCAAGGTAAACCAAGCTTTAATAAAGGTGTAAGACCTGCAATTGTTGCAAAAGTAGAGCCTACAGAAGAAGAAGTACAAAAACAAATTCGCGAAACACTAGAGAAACTTCAAGGGAAAGGGAACAAGAGTAAAGCAGCGAAGTACAGAAGAGATAAAAGAGAAACACATCGTCAACGTAATGATGATGAGTTAAAAGCAATAGAAGAAGGAAGTAAAACTTTAAAAGTAACGGAATTTGTAACTGTTGGAGAAATTGCTACGATGATGGAAGTGCCTATTACTAAGGTAATTGGAACATGTATGTCATTGGGTATCATGGTTACCATGAACCAACGTTTAGATGCAGAAACTCTTTCTATTGTTGCTGACGAGTTTGGTTATGAAGTAGAATTTATCACAACCGACCTTGAAGAAGCAATTGAAGTTGTTGAAGATAGAGATGAAGATTTAATTCATCGTGCACCTATTGTTACCGTTATGGGTCACGTTGATCACGGTAAAACCTCTCTTTTGGATTATATTCGTAAAACAAATGTTATTGCAGGAGAATCCGGAGGAATTACGCAGCACATTGGTGCCTATGGAGTGACTTTAGAGAACGGTCAAAAAATTGCTTTCCTAGACACGCCAGGCCACGAAGCGTTTACGGCCATGCGTGCTCGTGGTGCTCAATTGACAGATATTGCAATTATCGTGATTGCAGCTGATGACGATATTATGCCACAAACAAAAGAAGCCATCAGTCATGCTCAAGCAGCTGGTGTTCCTATGATATTTGCTATTAATAAAGTTGATAAGCCAAATGCTAATCCGGAAAAGATTAAAGAAAGATTAGCCGGAATGAATTTATTAGTAGAAGATTGGGGCGGAAAAATTCAATCACATGACATTTCTGCTAAAATGGGTATGGGTGTGAAAGAATTACTTGAAAAAGTATTGCTTGAGGCAGAATTATTAGATTTAAAAGCGAATCCAAATAAACCAGCAGTAGGTACTGTAATTGAAGCATTTTTAGACAAAGGAAAAGGATATATTTCAACGGTTTTAGTACAAGCAGGTACATTGCGAGTTGGTGATTATGTTTTGGCGGGTAAAAATCATGGTAAAGTGAAAGCAATGCATGATGAACGTGGAAAAATAATCAAAGAAGCAGGTCCATCAACGCCAATATCCATTTTAGGTTTAGATGGAGCTCCAACAGCAGGTGATAAATTCAATGTTTTTGAAGACGAACGCGAAGCAAAACAAATTGCAGCAAAACGTTCACAATTAATGCGTGAGCAATCGGTTCGAACTCAAAAACACATTACGCTTGCAGAGATTGGAAGACGTATTGCATTAGGTCAATTTAAAGAGTTAAATATTATTTTGAAAGGTGACGTGGATGGTTCTGTAGAAGCTCTTTCTGATTCCTTCTCTAAATTGTCTACTGAAGAAATTCAAATTAAAATTATTCACAAAGGTGTTGGTGCGATTACCGAGTCGGATGTGTTGTTAGCTTCGGCTTCTGATGCGATTATTATCGGATTTAATGTTCGGCCTGCCGGAAATGCTAAACAATTAGCAGACAAAGAAGAAATTGACATCAAAACCTACTCAATTATTTATGACGCAATTGATGATTTGAAAGATGCCATGGAAGGAATGTTGTCACCTGAATTGAAAGAAGAAATTTCAGGTACAGCCGAAATCCGTGAAACATTTAAAATTTCAAAAATTGGAACCATTGCAGGCTGTATGGTAATTGATGGAAAAATCATTAGAAGCTCTAAAATCAGATTGATCAGAGAAGGAGTTGTAATTTACACAGGAGATTTGGTTGCTCTAAAACGTTTCAAAGACGACGTAAAAGAAGTTTCTAAAGGATATGATTGCGGTATGCAAATCAAAGGCTACAACGATATTGAAATAGGCGATTTAATCGAATCTTTCAGCCAAGTAGAGGTCAAGAAAAAGCTGAAATAAGACGCAAAAAAATCCCGAGAAATCGGGATTTTTTTTATTTATTTGGTTTAATCAAAAAAGCATTCGGATATTTCGTTTTTAATTCTTTTAAGTTTTTCTCAGCTTCGATTCTAGTTTTAAAATTTCCTACCCAAACTTTATAAACCGGTGTGTGAAAAACAATCGTTGCATCAAAATTTTTATTCTCTTTTTTAAACTGTAGCAGTTCTTTTTTTGCGTTTTCACTATTGCCTGTAAATAATTGAATTTTCCACCTGTCATTCATTGTTAAAGATGCGTTAACCTTGCGTTTTTCGTTTAACAATTGTTCAAATTTGACATCTTGTTCCACTGTAGTAGTTTGGCTAAATATAGATTGAATGCCAGATAAAAAAGCTAATAAAATTAAGGGACTTAACAGTTTTTTTCTTTCTATGAACAACATAATGAATTGATTTTTATGCAAATGTACAGCTTATGAAATAAAACAAAACAATAAATATTATTTAGAATAAATATAAATTACTGTTTAAGGTTATTTTAGGGTTTTGAGAATAGTTCATAAGTCGTATTTTTGTCGGAGTTTAAAATAAAATCTACGTTTTGTTGTGAACTATAGAAAAAATCATACCAAAAATTAGTCGACAAATTATATTCTAATATATGAAAAAGGTGGGTAACCCTAATTCGATTTCAAGAGTTCTACTGTTCAGTTTAGCTTTCATGCTAACTTTTTCTATTCAAATTTTTGCTCAAGAAGCCGCTGCTCCAGCTGCTGATCCTGCCGCTGCTACTGTTGCTGCTCCTGTTGCCGCTGCCGCCTCGGGTGATGCCGCCGCCGGAAAAGCATTGTTCAATGCTCAGTGTGCTGCCTGTCACAAGTTAGATGCAAAAATGACCGGGCCTGCGTTGCGTGGGGTAGGTGATAAGTATGAAAAGGAATGGTTGTATAAATGGATTCGTAACAGTGCCGATTTAATCAAATCAGGAGACGAAAGAGCTAATAAGATCTTCAACGAGTACAACCAGTCACCAATGACGGCTTTCCCTCAGTTGTCCGATGCAGATATTGATAATATCATTGCTTACACAATGGAGCCTGTTGCTGCTCCAGCACCAACTCCCCAACCATTACCAGGAACAGAAGTTGCTCAATCTGGCGGAATTTCAAACGAAGTTATTCTTGGAGCTTTGGCTTTGGTATTAGCCATGTTAGTGGTTATGCTTTTCTTGGTTAACAATGTGTTGTCAAAAATCGCAAAAGCCAACGGGATTGAAGTGATTCAAAAAGAAAAATCATTGCCAATTTGGAAAGCTTTTGCTAAAAATCAATTCTTGGTTTTAGTAACCGTTATCTTCTTCTTGTTGGCTAGTGCTTATTTCGTATATGGATTTTTGATGCAAGTAGGAGTTGATCAAGGATACGAGCCAATTCAACCAATTCATTATTCACACAGAATACATGCCGGAGAAAATGGTATTGACTGTAAATATTGTCACTCGGCAGCCAGAGAAAGTAAACATTCAAACATCCCTTCTTTAAATGTGTGTATGAACTGTCATAAAAATATTTCTGAAGTGGCTGAATCAACTGCCACTCCTGAATATAGCAAAGCTTTTTATGATGGTGAAATCCAAAAATTATATGATGCAGTGGGTTGGGATAAAGCAAACCAAAAATATACAGGAAAAACACAACCTGTGAAATGGGTGCGAATTCACAACTTGCCGGATTTGGTTTATTTTAACCACGCTCAACACGTAACGGTTGGTGGAATAGAATGTCAAACGTGTCACGGTCCTGTAGAGGAAATGGAAATTATGAAACAACATTCTCCATTAACAATGGGTTGGTGTATCAATTGTCATAGAGAAACAGAAGTGAAATTGAAAGATAACGAATACTACAAAAAAATACATGAAGAACTTTCTAAGAAATATGGAGTAGATAAGTTAACTGCTGCACAAATGGGAGGTTTAGAATGTGGAAAATGTCACTATTAATTAATTAAGAAGCTAATATATACAGTATGTCATCAAACAAAAAATACTGGAAAAGTGTTGAAGAGCTAAACGATAACAGTTCTATTGTTGAGACGCTAAGAAATAATGAATTCGTGGAACCTATTCCAACGGACGAGTTTCTAGGAGATAAAGACAGTTTGTCTAATTCTTCAACGTCAAGACGTGATTTCTTGAAATATGTAGGTTTTAGTACAGCTGCTGCTTCTTTAGTGGCTTGTGAAGGACCTGTAATTAAATCTATTCCTTATGTTGTTCAACCGGAACAAATTATTCCGGGAATTGCAGATTATTATGCAACTACAATGTTTGATGGATTTGATTTTGCTAACATTTTAGTGAAAACAAGAGAAGGTCGTCCGATTAAAATTGAAAATAATACAATTGAAGGAGCCAATTTTAGTGCTAATGCAAGAGTTCATGCTTCTGTTTTATCAATGTATGACAACTTACGCTTAAAACAGCCTAAAGTGAATCAAAAAGAAGCCTCTTGGTCTGATGTTGATGCCAAAGTAAAAGCAAGCTTAGCTGATGCAAAAGCTACCGGAGGTGCTGTTGTTCTTTTAACTGGAACCTTGGGTAGCCCTTCTACCAATAAATTAGTTAGTGAATTTATTGCCAATAACCCAACAGCAAAACATGTTGTTTATGATGCTGTTTCTTCTTCAGAAGCATTAGATGCATTTGAAGCGGTTTATGGAGAAAGAGCGTTAGCAGAATATGATTTTTCTAAAGCTAATACAATTGTTTCCATTGGTGCTGATTTCTTAGGTGATTGGCAAGGTGGTGGTTATGATAAAGGATATGCTCAAGGTAGAATTCCAAAACAAGGAAAAATGTCTAAGCACATTCAGTTAGAAGCTAATATGACCTTATCTGGTGCTGCTGCAGACAAAAGAATTCCAATGTCAACTGCTAATCAAAAATTAGCGTTGGTTAAAATTTTTAGTATTATAACTGGAACTCTTGTTTCTGTTGGAAAATTAGCTAATGAAGCTGAAATTGTAAAGATTGCAGAACAACTAAATCAATCTGGTACTAAAGGTGTTTTAGTTTCCGGTATTGATGACAAAAATGCTCAATTATTAGTGTTGGCAATCAATGCTAAATTAAATAGTGAAGCTTTCAACCCAAATCAAACCCGCCAAATCAGAAAAGGTTCTAAACAAGCAGTTGCTCAATTAGTAGCCGAATTGAATGCCGGAAAAGTACACACACTTATCATGAGTGGTGTAAATCCGGTTTATACTTTAGCGGAAGGTAAAACTTTTGCAGACGGATTGAAAAAAGCAAAACTTTCAGTTGCCATTGCATTAAAAGAAGACGAAACAGCCTCTTTAACTACAATTGCTGCTCCTGCCCCACATTATTTGGAGAGTTGGGGAGATGTTGAAATTATCAAAGGAACTTACGGAGTTACACAACCAACAATTCGTCCGTTGTTTAATTCACGCCAATTACAAGATAATTTGTTAGTTTGGAATGGTAGTGATAAAACATACTACGACTATTTAAAAGATACTTGGACAAATGGAATTTTAACTGGTAAGTCATGGAATCAAGCTGTTCATGATGGAATATTTGTTTCCGCTACAGCTACATCAAATAGTGCGGTTGGTGCTGATTTTTCTGCTGCTGCATCTGCTTTAGCTCAAGCAAAACCAAGTGAATTTGAATTAAATTTATATACCAAGACCGGAATGGGTGATGGTCAACAAGCCAATAACCCATGGTTACAAGAGTTTCCGGATCCAATAACAAGAGTTTCATGGGACAACTATTTAACTGTTTCAAAAGTTGATGCTGATAAAATGGGTATCAAGAATGAAATTGTTGCTAATGGTGGTCTTAACGGAAGCTATGTAACTGTTTCGGTTGGAAATACTAAAATTGAGAAAGTTCCCGTAATTGTTCAACCCGGACAAGCTAAAGGAACGGTAGGTCTAGCTTTTGGTTATGGTAAAAAAGCTTCTTTAAAAGAGGCTATGCAAGTTGGTGTTAATGCATATGCTTTATATAAAGGTTTCAATTCTACACAACCGGTAACCATTACTCCGGAAGTTGGTGAACACGAATTTGCATGTGTTCAAGCACAAAAAACATTAATGGGTCGTGGAGATATTATTAAAGAAACTACATTATCCATTTTCAATACTGAAAAAGACACTAAGAAGTGGAACCCACCACCAATGGTTTCCCTTGATCATAAACCAATCGAAGCTACTAAAGTAGATTTGTGGGATAGTTTTGATAGATCAGTAGGTCATCATTTCAACTTGTCAATCGATTTGAACTCTTGTACAGGATGTGGTGCTTGTGTAATTGCTTGTCATGCAGAAAATAATGTTCCTGTCGTTGGAAAATCAGAAGTAAGAAGAAGTAGAGATATGCATTGGTTGCGTATTGATAGATATTATTCTTCTGAGGAAACTTTTGCAGGTGATGTGAAGAGAAAAGAGGAATTCGATGGATTATTTGGAGAAAAAGGTTCTCTTGGCGGATTTGGTGAAATGGAAAGTCCTGCGGAAAATCCTCAAGTAGCATTCCAACCTGTTATGTGTCAACATTGTAACCATGCTCCATGTGAAACAGTTTGTCCGGTTGCTGCAACTTCTCATAGTCGTCAAGGTCAAAACCACATGGCTTACAACAGATGTGTTGGTACTCGTTACTGTGCTAACAACTGTCCTTATAAAGTACGTCGTTTCAACTGGTTTTTGTACAATAACAATAACGAATTCGATTTCCACATGAATGACGATTTAGGTCGTATGGTATTGAATCCGGATGTAAATGTTCGTTCAAGAGGGGTTATGGAAAAATGTTCAATGTGTATTCAAATGACACAAGCTACTATCTTAAAAGCGAAAAAAGAAGGTCGTCCGGTAAATAAAGATGAATTCCAAACCGCTTGTTCAAATGCATGTTCTACCGGATCATTAGTGTTTGGTGATGTAAATGATAAAGAAAGTGAAGTAGCCAAGTTAGTTGAAGATGATAGAATGTATCATTTGTTAGAACATGTTGGAACAAAACCAAATGTATTTTATCACGTTAAAGTTAGAAATACATAATTAAAATTTAATTAATAAGAAATACTATAAAGGATTATGTCGTCTCACTACGAAGCACCCATTAGAAAACCTTTAGTTATTGGTGATAAAACTTATCACGATGTAACAGTAGATGTCGCTGCTCCTGTTGAAGGAAGAGCAAATAAACAATGGTGGATTGTATTTTCAATCGCATTAACCGCTTTCCTTTGGGGATTAGGTTGTATGATTTACACCATTTCTACCGGTATTGGAACATGGGGATTAAATAAAACTGTTGGTTGGGCTTGGGATATTACTAATTTCGTTTGGTGGGTAGGTATCGGTCACGCCGGAACGTTAATTTCTGCCGTACTTTTATTATTCCGTCAAAAATGGAGAATGGCAATTAACCGTTCTGCTGAAGCGATGACCATCTTCTCTGTAATGCAAGCTGGTTTATTTCCAATTATTCACATGGGTCGTCCATGGTTAGGATACTGGGTACTTCCTATTCCAAACCAATTCGGGTCATTATGGGTAAATTTTAACTCGCCTTTGCTTTGGGACGTATTTGCAATTTCAACTTATCTTTCGGTATCATTGGTTTTTTGGTGGACAGGTTTACTTCCTGATTTTGCCATGTTGAGAGACAGAGCAATTACACCTTTTACAAAAAGAATTTATTCAGTTCTATCATTCGGATGGAGTGGAAGAGCAAAAGATTGGCAACGTTTTGAAGAAGTTTCTTTAGTTCTTGCCGGATTAGCAACTCCACTTGTACTTTCTGTACACACGATTGTATCCTTTGACTTTGCTACGTCGGTAATTCCGGGTTGGCATACTACCATCTTTCCTCCGTATTTCGTTGCCGGTGCTGTATTCTCAGGATTCGCCATGGTAAATACCTTGTTGATTATCATGCGTAAAGTGTCTAAATTAGAAGCATACATCACTATTCAACATATTGAATTAATGAATATTGTAATCATGATTACAGGTTCAATTGTGGGTGTTGCCTACATCACAGAGTTGTTTGTTGCATGGTATTCTGGAGTGGAATATGAACAATATGCTTTCTTAAACAGAGCTACAGGTCCTTATGCTTGGGCGTATTGGGCGATGATGACGTGTAACGTGTTTTCTCCTCAATTTATGTGGTTCAAAAAATTAAGAACTAGTATTATGTTTTCGTTTGTAATTTCAATTGTTGTAAATATTGGAATGTGGTTTGAACGTTTCGTAATTATCGTAACTTCATTACACAGAGATTACCTTCCATCCTCATGGACGATGTTCTCTCCAACATTTGTAGATATTGGTATCTTTATTGGAACAATCGGTTTCTTCTTTGTGTTGTTCCTTTTATATGCCAGATCATTCCCAGTAATTGCTCAAGCAGAGGTAAAAACTATCTTGAAATCATCTGGAGATAATTACAAAAGAAAAAGAGAAGAAGAAGGACATCACCACAATCATTAAGATAATTAGTAGTAAGAAATTATGAGTACTAAAGTTATACAGGCACTATATAATGATGATGACATCCTAATGGATGCCGTGAAAGAGACTCGCAAAGCTCATCATCATATTGAAGAAGTTTACACTCCTTTCCCGGTTCACGGATTGGATAAAGCGATGGGATTAGCACCAACAAGAATTGCTATTGCATCGTTTTTATATGGTTGTGTTGGTTTATCATTAGCAACTTGGATGATGAATTTTATCATGATTCAGGATTGGCCTCAAGATATTGGAGGAAAACCAAGTTTTAGTTATATCGAAAATATGCCGGCTTTTGTGCCAATTATGTTTGAGTTAACCGTTTTCTTTGCCGCTCACTTAATGGTAATTACTTTTTATATGAGAAGTAAATTATGGCCTTTCAAAGCAGCAGAAAATCCTGATGTGAGAACAACTGACGACCATTTTTTAATGGAAGTTGCAGTTCATAATAATGAGGAAGAACTGTCTGACTTTTTAAAGAAAACAGGAGCAGTAGAAATTAAAGTTGTAGAAAAGCATTAAGATAGAAATATGAAAAGCTTAATTAAAATAGCCATGTTATTTGGACTTTCCATTTCGGTAACGTCTTGTTTTGACACTAAAAGTCCAAATTATCAATTTTTTCCAAATATGTATCAATCTGTTGGTTACGAAACGTATGCAGAATCAGATGCTTTTAATGGTAAAAATCAGCTAAAAGGACAAACAGCTCAAGTTCCACCTCAAGGTAGTATAAAGAGAGGTTTTGAAATTTATGATTTTGAAAATTCAACAGCCGGTTATGAATTGGCAAAACTTAACCTTGTATCACCTCTTGATTCAATTTCTGAAAAAGAAGCAGTGAAAGGTAAAGAATTATACGGAATTTATTGTGCAATTTGCCATGGAGACTCCGGAAACGGGAAGGGTAAGTTAGTTGAAAGAGAAAAATTCTTAGGAGTACCAAGTTATGCTGACAGACAAATTACAGAAGGAAGTGTGTTTCATGTGATTACATATGGATTAAACTCTATGGGTTCTCATGCAAATCAATTGTCTCAACATGAGCGTTGGTTAGTAACTGATTATGTTCTTCAGTTAAAAAGTAAATTATAATTATTGACAACTAGATTGTATTGATATGTATACCTTTTCAAGTAAATTAAAAGTTTTTTCCATTGTTCTGATAATTGTTGGATTGTTAGGAATTGGATATAGTTTTATTTCTGCTCCAAAAACCACAGCCGATGTTGAAAAAATTCTTGAAGCTGAAGCTCATGGTCATCATGGTTCACATGATGCTCATGCTCATGGTGCAAATGATGCAGCTGCTCACGCAGAACATGAAGAACATTTGAATCATGTTTTACATCAATTGCAAAATAAGCCTTGGGCAGCTTTTTATGTAGCAGCTTTATTTTTTATGTTGATTTCATTAGGTGTTTTAGCTTTTTACGCTATTCAAAATGTTGCTCAAGCTGGATGGTCTCCTGTATTATTCAGAGTGATGCAAGGCATAACTGCATATTTACCTGTAGGATCATTAATTTTCTTTTTATTATTAGTTTTATCAGCATTCCATTTCAATCATTTGTTTGTTTGGATGGACCCTGAATTAGTAAACCCTGATAGTCCAAAGTTTGATAAATTGATTAATGGAAAAAAAGGATACTTAAACGAATGGTTTTGGTTAATTAGAGCTGCAATATTCATTATTGGATGGAATTTATACCGTTATTTTTCCAGAAAAAATTGTTTAGCACAAGATGAAGCTTCGGATAATGCTTTTTATAAAAAGAATTTCAACATTTCAGCTGGTTTTTTAGTATTCTTTATTGTAACAGAATCTATAATGTCATGGGATTGGATTATGTCAGTTGATCCTCATTGGTTTTCAACGTTATTTGGTTGGTATGTGTTTGCTTCATTTTTTGTAAGCGGAATTACGGTGATTGCAATGGTTACATTATATTTAAAATCAAAAGGGTATTTAGAGTATGTAAATACTAGCCACATACACGATTTAGCTAAATTTATGTTTGGTATTAGTGTGTTTTGGACCTACTTATGGTTCTCTCAATTTATGTTAATTTGGTATTCTAATATCCCCGAAGAAGTAACTTATTTTGTGACTAGAATTGAACAATATAACTTACCTTTTTTTGGTATGATAGTTATGAACTTTATTTTTCCATTTTTAATACTTATCAATACCGATTTCAAAAGAATTACTTGGATTTTAGTTATGGCTGGGACAGTTATTTTATTAGGTCATTATGTTGATTTCTTTAACATGATTATGCCTGCAACTGTTGGAGACAGATGGTTTATTGGAGTAGCAGAGATTAGCTCATTGCTTTTCTTTTTAGGTTTATTTATTTTAGTTGTATTTACTGCTTTAACAAAAGCACCTCTTCTTCCTAAAAGAAATCCATTTATTGAAGAAAGTAAACATTTTCATTATTAATATTTAAAGATTTAGACAGATGACAAGTTTGTTAGTACTAGTTGTTTTAGTTTTAGTATCAGTAGCTATTTGGCAATTGACCAAAATATTTGATTTAACGCAAATAGGAGGAAATGCTGATAATTCTCAAGTAGCTAATGACAATGATAATAATGTGAATGGTTACTTAATGTTTGCTTTTTTAGTATTCATTTATCTTACAACAATTTTTTGTGTTATTGAATATGGTCATTTCCCTTTAATGAGTAATTCTGCTTCAGAACATGGAGTAGAGGTAGATAGATTGATGTGGATTTCCATGATTTTAATTTTCTTTGTACAAACTATTACTCAAGCATTATTACATTACTTCTCTTTCAAATACAGAGGGAAAAAAGGGAATTCTGCTTTGTATTTTGCCGATAACAACAAATTAGAAATGATATGGAGTATAATTCCAGCGATAACATTAGCCGGATTAATTCTTTATGGATTATACGCATGGACTAATATTATGTTTGTGGATGAAGAAACAGAAAACCCAATGGTTGTTGAAATTTATGCTAAACAATTTGGTTGGGAAGTTCGTTATGCCGGTGAGGATAATGTACTAGGAAAAGCAAATGTTCGCTATATAGAAGGAGTAAATACTTTAGGTGTTGATTTAGCCGATCCAAATGCTCAGGATGATATTCAATCAAATGAATTGCATTTACCAAAAGGAGTAAAAGTAGTGTTTAAAATTCGTTCGCAAGATGTTTTACATTCTGCTTATATGCCACACTTTAGAGCTCAAATGAATTGTGTTCCGGGGATGGTTACCCAATTTGCATTTACGCCGACTGTTACAACACTTGATATGAGAAACTCTCCTGAAATGCAGGAAAAAGTTGCAACAATCAATAAAATTAGAGCTGAGAAAAGTAAACAATTAGTTGCCGAAGGAAAAGCAGCTTTAGATCCTTACACATTTGATTATTTATTACTGTGTAATAAGATTTGTGGAAGTTCTCACTATAATATGCAAATGAAAATTGTTGTTGAAAGTAAAGAAGACTTTAAGAAGTGGTTAAGTGAAAAACAAACATTTGCCCAAGTAATAAAAGCTCAAGAGCAACCTGTTGAAGAGGTTAAGACTGAAACAGATTCTACCAAAGTTGCTGTAGATTCAACTTTAGTAGCCCAAGTAATAGAAAAAAAATAGCTATAATAAAATTATAATTTTAGATTATGTCAGCACACGATCACTCAAACGAACACGATCACGGACACGAACACGAACATCACCACAAAGATACTTTTATTACAAAGTATATCTTTAGCATTGATCATAAGATGATTGCCAAACAATACTTAATCACTGGTTTGATTATGGGTATTATAGGTGTTGGAATGTCATTATTGTTTAGAATGCAATTGGCATGGCCGGAAGAATCTTTTAAAATTTTCAATATTCTCCTAGGAGATAAATTTGCTCCTGAAGGGGTTATGCGTAACGACATTTATCTAGCTTTAGTTACAATTCACGGAACTATCATGGTATTCTTTGTATTAACTGCTGGATTAAGTGGAACTTTTAGTAACTTATTAATTCCTTTGCAATTAGGAGCACGTGATATGGCTTCCGGTTTCATGAATATGATTTCTTATTGGTTATTCTTTTTATCAAGTGTAATCATGGTTATTTCTTTATTTGTTGAATCTGGACCAGCCTCTGCCGGTTGGACAATTTATCCTCCTTTAAGTGCTTTACCACAAGCAATTCCTGGTTCAGGTACAGGTATGACGCTTTGGCTTGTATCGATGGCAATTTTTATTGCATCTTCCTTAATGGGTTCATTAAATTATGTTGTAACCGTAATTAATTTAAGAACCAAAGGTATGTCTATGACTAGAATGCCATTAACTATATGGGCATTCTTTATAACAGCGATTATTGGTATTGTTTCTTTCCCGGTTCTTTTGTCAGCGGCATTATTATTGATTTTTGATAGAAGTTTTGGTACTTCATTCTTCTTGTCTGATATTTTTATTTCTGGTGAAGTTTTACATTATCAGGGAGGTTCTCCGGTATTATTCGAACACTTGTTCTGGTTTTTAGGCCACCCTGAAGTATATATTGTATTATTGCCGGCATTAGGAATCACTTCAGAGATTATTGCAACCAATGCTCGTAAACCAATTTTCGGTTATCGTGCAATGATAGCTTCAATTATTGCTATTGCATTCCTTTCTACTATTGTATGGGGTCACCACATGTTTGTATCAGGTATGAACCCTTTCTTAGGCTCCGTATTTACCTTTACAACTTTGTTGATTGCAATTCCATCTGCAGTAAAAGCATTTAATTATATTACAACATTATGGAAAGGTAACTTACAATTAAATCCTGCAATGTTGTTCTCTATTGGATTAGTATCTACATTCATTACAGGGGGATTAACAGGAATTATTTTAGGGGATAGTACATTAGATATTAATGTTCACGATACGTATTTCGTAGTTGCTCACTTTCACTTAGTAATGGGAATTTCAGCCCTTTACGGAATGTTTGCAGGTATTTATCATTGGTTTCCTAGAATGTTCGGAAGGATGTTAAATAAAAATTTAGGGTATGTTCATTTTTGGGTTACTGCCGTTTGTGCGTATGGAGTTTTCTTCCCGATGCACTTTATTGGGATGGCTGGTCTTCCTAGACGTTATTATACTAACACAGCTTTTCCATTATTTGACGATTTACAAAATGTAAACGTCATTATCACAATGTTCGCTTTAATCGGTGGAGCTTTTCAATTAGTATTCATTTGGAATTTCTTCCATAGTATGTTTTATGGTAAGAAAGCAGAAATGAACCCGTGGCGTTCAAATACTTTAGAATGGACAGCACCTGTTGAGCATATCCATGGCAACTGGCCAGGAGCTTTACCTGAAGTACACAGATGGCCTTATGATTACAGTAAACCTGGTCATGAGGAGGATTTTGTACCTCAAACGGTTCCAATGGGTCCTAATGAAGAACAATTGCACCATTAAAATTTATTTTCATTTTCTATATACAACGAAGTCCTTTTTTAAGGGCTTCGTTTTTTAATTTTACTTATTCATTTCAGTATATTTGTTATATGAATGAACATTTAGATCCAACAAATAATAATTACAATTCTGAAGAACTTGATTTAGAAAAAAAATTGAGACCACTTTCATTTGATGACTTTAGTGGTCAAGACCAAATATTAGAAAATCTAAAAGTTTTTGTAGAAGCAGCAAACCTTCGCAATGAAGCACTTGATCATGCATTGTTTCACGGTCCACCTGGTCTTGGAAAGACTACTCTTGCCAATATCTTAGCAAATGAATTGGGGGTAGGCATAAAAATTACATCTGGACCGGTTTTAGACAAACCAGGTGATTTAGCTGGTTTATTAACTAATTTAGAAGACCGGGATGTTCTTTTTATTGATGAAATTCACCGTCTGAGTCCAATTGTAGAAGAGTATTTGTATTCAGCGATGGAAGATTTCAAAATTGACATCATGATCGAATCCGGACCTAACGCAAGAACGGTTCAGATTAATCTAAATCCATTTACATTAGTGGGAGCAACCACTCGTTCAGGCTTACTTACCGCACCAATGCGGGCTCGTTTCGGAATACAAAGTCGATTGCAATATTACAATACAGAATTGTTGACCACGATTGTGCAACGTAGTGCTTCTATTCTAAAAGTTCCAATTTCAATGGAAGCCGCTATTGAAATTGCAGGAAGAAGTAGAGGCACTCCTCGTATAGCCAATGCTTTACTTAGAAGAGTTCGCGATTTTGCACAAATAAAAGGAAACGGAAAAATCGACATTGAAATCGCTAAATATGCTTTAAAAGCTTTAAATGTTGATGCACACGGTTTGGATGAAATGGACAATAAAATCCTTACGACCATCATCGATAAATTCAAAGGAGGCCCTGTTGGATTGTCAACTTTAGCAACCGCTGTTTCAGAAAGTGGCGAAACCATAGAAGAAGTATACGAACCCTTTTTAATCCAAGAAGGTTTTATCATGCGAACACCTCGTGGAAGAGAAGTGACTGAGAAAGCTTATAAACATTTGGGTAAAATCAGAAGTAATATACAAGGCGGATTATTTGAATAGCGAAAGAAAACAACAAAAGTATGAGTGCATCCAGATCAATTCCAGAAGTTTCATTTTTTAAGTTTCTTAATCATGCTAACAATATTCTTAAAAATCCATTACCATTTCATGCACGGAATTTTAAATATTTAGGTGATATTTTTCGTTTAAATATTGGTTTCGGAAAATCAGTTTTATTTTGTAGAGATGCGGGTTTGTTACAACATGTTCTTCAAAAAAATCAAAAAAATTATACTAAATCGTATATTCAAACTAAAGATTTAGCCAGATATGTCGGCAAAGGTTTGTTAACCGCAGAGGGTGAACATTGGCAAAAACAACGAAAATTAATTCAACCTGCTTTTCATAAAAGCCAATTGGTTCTTTTATTAAATACTGTTCAGCAAACAATTTTAGAGGAATTAAAAAATATAAAAACTGATAAGCCAATAGATGTTTTTCCAATTTTTAATGATTTAGCCTTTCAAACAGTTGTTAAATCCATTTTTAATATTGCCGTTTCAGAGGAAGATATTGCTTCTTTGCAGCACACTACCGAAGCAACACAACAAATGTTAGTGCAGGAATTACGTCAACCTTTTTTGGTTTGGTGGTTTAATTTATCAGGAAAAACAAAAAAGCATTTAGATTTAACCCAAAATTCCAGAACTATTCTCAGACGATTAGTTGAAGAGCGAAAGCAAAGTAACACAAAGCATGATGATTTATTAGACATGTTATTAAATGCCAGATATGAGGATGGTAGCGAAATGAGCGAAAGTCAACTCGTAGATGAAATTTTAATTTTATTTGCCGCCGGACACGAAACCACATCAAATGCCTTAACGTTTACAACCGAACTCCTTGCCAGAAATCCAGAAGCTCAATTAAAGATTTTAGAAGAAATTTCTAAAGTTAAAAGTGAATCGGATGATATCATGCATTGGATAAAAAATGCAACGTATACTAAATTGGTTATCGAAGAATCAATGCGGTTATATCCACCCGCTTATTTTATTGATAGGGTAAATAGTGAGGAAGATACTTTTGAAGGAATGATTTTACCAAAAGGCTCAACATTGTTGTTTTCAGTTTATGAAATCCATCGACATCCCAATTTTTGGAAAAACCCCGAAGAATTTAATCCGGAACGTTTTCTGGATGAAAATATAAAATTTTCCAAAAATTATTATCCTTTTGGTGCCGGACCCAGAATGTGTATTGGAAATAATTTTGCCATGTATGAAATGATTTTAGCTATTATCGCGTTGGTAGAAAAATTTGAAATTATTGAAAAGAAAGATCCTATTCAAATAAAGCCATTAATCACGTTGAAACCGCACAATGCCATTTTAGAATTTAAAAAACGGTGATGAATGCAAAAGAAAAACATAGTGTAGGTATAAAATCTGAAGCTAAACGCCTCGGCTTTCTCTCCTGCGGAATTTCCAAAGCTGCTTTCCTCGAAGAAGAAGCTCCCAGACTAGAAAATTGGCTTAACAAAAACATGCAGGGTCAAATGCGTTACATGGAAAACCATTTTGACAAGCGTTTAAATCCAACATTGTTAGTGGATGGAGCCAAAAGCGTCATTTCCTTATTATTGAATTATTATCCATCCGAATTTCAAAACGAAGAAAGTTACAAAATTTCAAAATATGCCTACGGACAAGATTATCATTTTGTCATCAAAGAAAAACTGAAAGAACTATTACACTTCATACAAACCGAAATTGGTGAAGTGTCCGGACGAGCTTTTGTCGATTCGGCTCCGGTGTTAGACAAAGCTTGGGCGGCCAAAAGCGGACTGGGTTGGGTGGGAAAAAACACCAATCTTATCACCCAAAAAGTGGGCTCTTTTTATTTCATTGCAGAATTAATTGTAGATGTAGAATTAGAATATGATTCTGCAACCACCGACCATTGTGGTTCGTGCACAGCGTGTATCGATGCTTGTCCTACCGAAGCCATCGTTGCCCCGTATGTGATGGATGGCAGTAAATGCATCTCTTATTTTACCATCGAACTAAAAGAAAATATTCCAACAGAAATGAAAGGCAAATTCGATGACTGGATGTTTGGTTGCGATGTCTGCCAAGATGTTTGCCCTTGGAATCGCTTTTCAAAATCACATAACGAACCGCTTTTTCAAGCCAATCCCGAATTACTTTCTTTCACCAAAAAAGATTGGGAAGAAATCACAGAAGATGTTTTTAATAAAGTATTTAAAGATTCAGCGGTGAAACGGACTAAGTTGGAGGGGTTGAAGAGGAATGTGGGGTTTTTGAAGTAAAGAATAAAAAGGCATAATTATTGTCTTCAAAATTTATATATACACAATATGAAAAATTTATTTTACTTTTTGTTGTTACTGATTACACTTGCTTGTCAAAACGAAGATGTTATTCTTACAGAAGATGTTTTAAAAGCATTAAAAGTTGATAAAAGTGAAACTATAGAATTTACATTGTTAAACGATACTGTGTTAATTGGTAAAAAAGGAACTAAAATTTTCGTGAACAAGAATCTCTTTAAAAACTATACCAACGGTTTAATTAAACTTGAATTAATTGAATATTACGACTTAAACGATTTGGCTTTAAATTCTTTAGAAACTATTACTAATGACAGCAAGCTACTTGAATCATCTGGGGTATTGTACATTAACTTTAGAGAGGATGGAAAACAGTTAAATTTATCAGACAATATTTCATATAGAGTTCAAATACCAAGACGGATTGAAAATAAAAATGAAATTTATTACAATGATAATGATACAGTCTTTAATTGGGAATTGAGTGAGGATAAAATTTATAAAATAGTTCCAGATAGATTGAAAAATTTACGATTTGGATTAACGGTCGGTAGAGATGGTCTTGGCGGTTATTTTAAAAAAATACATATTGATAGTGTAGCAATTGAAACAAGTAAAGATTCTTTGTATCTTGAAACTATGACAAAAGGTTCTAGAAATAATTTGGATTATCTACTTTATGAAGATTTGTTAGTTTACGAAGGAAATGTAGATTCATTAATAAAGGCTTTGAAAACATTACGCAGTAATGAAGATTTGATTTACGAATTTAATGCAACCAGATTAGGATATATAAATATTGATCAAATTTTGGAATATGATAAACAAGAATTAATCACTATTGTCGATCGAACAAAGAGCTTTAAAAACTTAAATATTTCATATATATACATAAATAATAATTCCTTTTATAATAATTATTGGGAAAGTTCAAACTTAAATTTTAAAGAAGATATTAAGATCTCAGGGAAAATTAAAGTAGTCGTTTTTACAACAAAAGATAATTTAATTTATTCAGATTCATTTTATGTTGATTCTAAATCTAAGACCACATTTGAGTTAGATTTGAAAAAAACAACTATTGAAAAACTTAAAAAAGAAATGACAAGGTAATTTTGAAATATTTATTTTATCAATTAGTTTATTTATAAACCCAAAAATTTTTTAAAAATTTACCCCAAAAAGAACTTCCTTAAAATTTCAATATTCCCATAACTCTCTTACCTTTGTGAGTCAAACATAGAAGAATCAAATTCATGCACAAAGACACAAAACGCAGAGAAGCCCTTTTATATCACGCGAAGCCAAATCCAGGGAAAATTCAAGTTGTTCCTACTAAAAAATATGCCACACAACGTGATTTGTCGTTGGCTTATTCACCTGGTGTGGCTGAACCTTGTTTGGAAATTGCCAAAGATGTAAACAACGTTTATAAATACACCGCCAAAGGAAATTTGGTTGCCGTAATTACTAACGGAACGGCTGTTTTAGGTTTAGGCGATATTGGTCCCGAAGCCTCAAAACCCGTGATGGAAGGAAAAGCTTTACTCTTCAAAATTTTTGCTGATATTGATGTGTTTGATATTGAAGTGGGCACAAAAGACATTGATGCATTTATCGAAACCGTAAAAAATATCGCTCCGACTTTTGGGGGAATCAACTTAGAAGATATTAAAGCTCCCGAATCGTTTGAAATCGAACGCCGTTTGGTGGAAGAATTAAACATTCCGGTGATGCATGATGACCAACACGGAACAGCCATTATTTCCTCTGCGGCCTTGTTAAATGCTTTAGAACTAGCCAATAAAAAAGCAAATGAGGTAAAAATTGTGGTTTCCGGAGCCGGTTCGGCAGCCTTGGCATGTGCAAATTTATATCTTTTATTAGGGGTAAAAGCTGAAAATATCATCATGTTTGATAAAGATGGTATTCTTCATACGGAGAGAACTGATTTGTCACCTTTACAGCAAAAATATGCCTCCGGACCAAAAGGCACAAACTTAGGAGATGCTATGAAAGGAGCCGATGTTTTCCTTGGATTGTCTGCCGGAAATATTTTAACACCTGAAATGTTACTCAATATGGCTCACGATCCTATTGTCTTTGCTATGGCTAATCCTGTTCCGGAAATTGATTATAACGTGGCTATAAATACCCGAAAAGATATTATTATGGCAACCGGTCGTTCAGATCATCCTAACCAAGTGAATAACGTGCTTGGTTTTCCTTATATTTTTAGAGGAGCGTTGGATGTCAGAGCAACTAAAATTAATGAAGCGATGAAAATGGCTGCAGTTCATGCATTAGCCGAATTAGCCAAAATGCCTGTGCCGGAACAAGTGAATATTGCCTATGGTGAAACCAAATTGAATTTTGGTCGCGATTATATTATTCCGAAACCATTTGACCCACGATTAATTACAATTGTAGCTCCGGCGGTTGCTAAAGCAGCGATGGAATCCGGAGTGGCTCAAAATCCTATTTTGGATTGGGAAAAATATGAAGAAGAATTAGCAGAGCGATTGGGTTCAGATAATAAAATGGTTCGCTTGTTGGCCAATCGTGCAAAAACCGACCCAAAACGGATTGTTTTTGCTGAAGCCGATCATTTAGATGTATTGAAAGCTGCTCAAATCGTGATGGAAGAAGGCATCGGGAAACCCATCCTTTTAGGAAATAAAGAAACTATTTTAGAATTAAAAGAAGAAATTGGTTTTGATGCCGATGTGCCCATTTTAGACCCCAAAACCAAAGAATCGGATGATAAACGAATGCAATATGCCAATTCCTTTTGGGAAGCCAGAAAGCGAAGAGGAATTACCTTATTGGATGCTCAAAAATGGATGCGTGAACGCAATTATTTTGCCGCTATGATGGTGAATGAAGGAGAGGCAGATGCTTTAGTTACCGGATATTCCAGAAGTTATCCGTCCACCGTTAAGCCGATTATGCAATTGATTGATAAAGCACCGGGCGTTTCCAGAATTGCCACCACCAACATGATGATGACCAATCGTGGCCCCATATTTTTCTCTGATACCGCCATAAATATGAATCCAACTGCCGATGATTTGGCTAAAATTGCATTAATGACTGCAAAAACAGTTCGAATGTTTGGTTTGCAACCGGTTGTGGCAATGGTATCCTATTCAAATTTTGGTTCCTCAAGCAGTGAGAGTGCAGAAAAAGTTCGTCAAGCAGTAGCTTATTTGCATAAATATTACCCCGATTTAATTGTAGATGGCGAAATTCAAGTTGATTTTGCTCTTAATCCTGAGATGCTTAAGAATAAATTCCCTTTTTCTAAATTAGCCGGAAAAAAAGTAAATACCCTCATTTTTCCTAATTTAGAGGCAGCCAATATCAATTATAAAATGTTAAAAGAATTGTATAAAGTAGACTCAATAGGTCCTATAATGTTAGGATTAGATAAACCTGTTCACATTTTTCAATTAGGTGCAAGTGTTGAAGAAATGGTGAATATGGCAGCTGTTGCAGTTGTAGATGCTCAAGAAAAAGAAAAGCGTTACAAGTCTTTGAAAGTCAGTTTTTAACTAAATTTTAAGTAATTAATCGTTTTGTTGATTGTTAATTAAAGTTTTTTGTTACATTTGGAAACTAACTTTTAGCATTTATGTTTGCCCATATTCATGGTCGTTTAGTGGAAAAAACACCAACTGATGTAGTGATAGACTGCAATGGAGTAGGATATCATTTACAAATCTCACTACATACTTTTTCTAAATTACCCGAAAGTGAATCGGTTAAATTGTATACTTATCTTCAAATTAAAGAAGATGCTCATACACTATTTGGATTTGCAGAAAAATCAGAGAGAGAAATATTTAAGTTATTGCTTTCCGTTTCCGGAATTGGAGCAGGAATCGCCAGAACTATGCTTTCTTCTATGGAGCCAAAACAAATTATTCAAGCTTTGGCATCAGGAGATGTATCAACTATTCAGGCAATAAAAGGAATTGGTGCAAAAACTGCCCAAAGAGCAATATTAGATTTAAAAGAGAAAGTGTTAAAGGTGTATGCTTTAGATGAAGTTTCTATAACTTCAAACAATACAAATAAAGAAGAAGCGTTATCTGCTTTGGAGGTTTTGGGTTTTAACAAAAAATTAGCAGAAAAAGTAGTGGAAAAAGTAGTGAAAGAGCAACCTGATGCAACCATTGAAACAATAATTAAACAGGCTTTAAAAAATTTATAATACTTGAAAACGAAGTATCAAATTAGCATTTTAGACGAAATTAAAAAATACGGATTTTGGTTGATTTTGCTGTGTACTACCTTAGTTTTTTCTCAAGAAGATGAAACGCCAAAGGATACAGTTGGATATAACAAAGGAAAGATAGAGTTAAATAATCCGCCAAGTGTAGTGTCTGCGTATACCTATGATCCGGTTACCGATAGATATATCTTTAATTCTTCTATTGGTGAGTTTAATATCAATTACCCGGTTATTTTAACACCTAAAGAATATCAAGAATTAGTCTTGAGAGAATCTATGCGTAATTATTTTAAACAAAAATTAGACGCAATGGAAGGTAAAAAAGAAGGTTCTGAAGATGCTAAAAAAGACTTATTGCCCCGCTATTACGTGAATTCTGGCTTTTTTGAAACAATATTTGGAAGTAATACTATTGATGTTCAGCCAAAAGGATCTGTTGAAATGGATTTGGGAGTTCGTTATACTAAACAAGATAATCCGTCATTTTCACCTCGTAATAGAAGAACCACAACTTTTGATTTTGATCAACGTATTAACATGAGTTTGACGGGTAAAGTCGGAACTCGACTAAACGTTAATGCCAATTATGACACCCAATCTACTTTTGCATTTCAAAATTTAATTAAATTAGAATATGCTCCTGATGAAGATGCTATTCTTCAAAAATTAGAAGTCGGAAACGTGAGTATGCCTCTAAACAATACCTTAATAAGAGGTGCTCAAAGTTTATTTGGAGTAAAAGCTCAGTTTCAATTTGGGAAAACAACAATTACAGGGATTTATTCAGAACAAAAATCACAAACTAGATCTGTAACTGCACAAGGCGGTGGAACAATTCAAGATTTCCAACTTTTTGCTTTAGATTATGATGCAGACAGACACTTTTTCTTGTCTCAATATTTTAGAGATCGTTATGATTCATCATTGCGAAATTATCCGTTAATTGATAGTCGTGTACAAATTACCCGTATTGAAGTATGGATTACTAATAGGCAGAATAGAGTAAATACCTCTCCTGAAGGTAATAATTTAAGAAATATTATCGCTCTTCAAGATTTAGGGGAGTCAAGTATAAACGGTTTAGATGATAGTCAAATAGTAGGAATTGAACCAATTCCTTCCGGATTTTTCAATGTAGCTCCTAATACTCCATCCAACAACTCTAATAATGATTTTAATCCCGCTTTAATTCAGTCAGGAGGAGGTTTGTTAAATTCGAATGTACGTGAAATTGTAACCTCAGGTTCAGGATTTAACTATCCGGCTATCGAAGGTTTAGATTACTCAAAATTAGAAAATGCCAGAAAATTAACCGCTAATGAATTTACTTTTCATCCTAATTTAGGATATATTTCATTACAACAACGATTAGCCAATGATGAAGTAGTGGCAGTTGCTTTTCAATATACAATAGGTGATCAAATATATCAAGTGGGAGAATTTGGAAACGACGGAGTTGAATCTACAGTTGTGGATCCTTCAACAAATATTCCAGCAACGCAGTGTTTGATTTTGAAAATGTTAAAAAGTAATTTAACGAATGTAGATAAGCCTATTTGGAATTTGATGATGAAAAATATTTATCAAATTCAAGGAGCTTTTCAACTTAGTCAGGAAGATTTCAGGTTTAACATTCTTTACACAGACCCATCACCATTAAATTACATCACACCAGCTGGAAATCCACCTTTACCATTGCCTACTGATGTAACGGAAACGCCTTTGCTAGAAGTGTTTAATGTTGATCGTTTAAATTATACCAATGACCCACAAGCCGGAGGTGACGGTTTTTTTGATTTTGTGCCCGGTCTAACTGTTGATACTCAAAACGGAAGATTAATTTTTACAACTGTAGAGCCTTTTGGACAGCATTTATTCAATAAGTTAAGAACAAATCAGTTAGAAGATTATGATAATCCAACTTCAGGTTACAATGCAAATCAAAATAAGTATGTTTATAGATCTATGTATAGAAGCACTCAAGCAGCTGCTTTACAAGATAGTGACAAAAATAAATTCTTATTAAGAGGTAGATATAAATCGCAAGGAGGTGATGGTATTCCAATAGGTGCATTTAATGTTCCACAAGGTTCTGTTGTGGTTACTGCCGGGGGTAGAACATTAACGGAAGGAGTTGATTATACTGTGAATTATCAGCTAGGTAGAGTTAGAATTTTAGATCCTTCCTTGCAAGCATCTGGAACACCAGTCAATATTTCTGTTGAAAACAATTCTGTTTTTGGTCAGCAAACCAGACGATTTATGGGGCTTAATGTTGAACATAAATTTTCTGATAAATTTCAAATTGGAGGAACTTTTTTAAGAATGACAGAAAGACCTTTTACACAAAAGTCAAGCTTTGGTCAAGAATCAGTTAATAATACTATTTATGGATTAAATGGAAACTATTCAACCGAACTCCCTTTTTTAACAAGATTGGTAAATAAACTTCCTAATATTGATACTGATGTTCCATCAAATATTTCTGTTCGTGGTGAAATTGCTTTTCTTAAGCCAGATACACCCAATGCAGATAATTTTGAAGGAGAGTCAACTTTATATGTAGATGATTTTGAAGGCTCTCAAACTACAATTGATGTAAAATCAGCTTTATCATGGAGTTTAGCCAGCGTACCAGAACGTAATACGACTAGTACTTATGACTTTTTTGGCAATTCTACTTCGTTACAATATGGTTTTAGAAGAGCTAAATTATCTTGGTACACCGTTGACCCTATTTTTTATACCAGCCAAAGACCGACTGGAATTTCCAATCAAGATATGTCTTTAAATAGAACCAGACGATTCTTTATTAATGATATTTTTCCTGTTACAGATATTGCACAAGGTCAACAAACCGTTATCAATACATTAGATTTAACCTACTATCCGTCAGAAAGAGGCCCATATAACTATAACCCTTCTACTACACCAGATAATCTTTTGCCTAATCCTGAGCAAAATTTTGGTGGAATTATGAGAGGAATTAATTCGACTAATTTTGAACAAGGTAATGTTGAATTTATTCAATTATGGTTGTTAGATCCTTACTTTGGAACCACCGAAACACCTTCTACAAATATTGGTCAAATTTACTTGAATTTAGGTGAAATTTCTGAAGATGTATTAAAAGATGGTAGAAAACAATATGAAAATGGTTTGCCTGAACCTAGTTCAACTCAACCAACCATACCAACAATTTGGGGAAAAGTTCCGGCATCACAATCGTTGATTTATGCTTTTGACGCAAATGATAATAACCGCATTAATCAAGATATTGGATTAGATGGTATAAATGATAGCGAAGAAGCACTTTTAGAAAATATACCTCCGGTAATTGCTGGTTTTACAGATCCAGCTGCGGATAATTATCAATTTTATTTAAGTGAATCGGGGAATGTTATTCAACGGTATAAAAATTATAATGGTTTGGAGCGAAATTCACCTGTCGGTGTTTCTGATAATAATCGAGGTAATTCAACTTTACCAGATGTTGAAGACATCAACAGAGACAATACCATGAATACTATTAATGCATATTATGAGTACAAATTAGATATTACTCCTGATATGCAAGTGGGAAGTAATTACATTACAGATGTAAAATTAATAAACCCATCTCAAACTTCGGAAGGTTTGGATTTACCTGCTGCAAGATGGCTACAATTTAAAATTCCAGTAACTGAATTTGATAACAAAATTGGTAGTATTTCTGATTTTAGATCTATTCGTTTCATGAGAATGTTCATGACTGGTTTTACTGAGGAAATAACTGTTCGTTTTGCTACTATTGATTTAGTAAGAGGTGAGTGGAGAAGATTCACGGGTACATTGCAACCTGATGATGTTACAGGAACAGACGAAGATGATAATACTGCTTTTGATGTGCAATCTGTTAATATTCAGGAAAATAGTAATAGAGATCCAATAAATTATATAATGCCACCAGGTGTAAGACGAGAGCAATTATTTAATAACAATACGGTAATCAATCAAAACGAACAATCTTTATCGTTAAGGGTTACTCCTAAAAATTCGAGTCAACCGGGAGGTTTAGAACCAGCCGATTCTCGTGCGGTATTTAAAAATTTAGAGGTAGATATGCGTCAGTTTGAAAAACTGAAAATGTTTATACATGCAGAGCCGGTTGTCAATGATTCTAATCCTTTGCAAGATGATGAAATGGTTGCCTTTATCCGTTTTGGAAATGATTTTACACAAAACTTTTATCAAGTAGAAATTCCTTTAAAAGTAACCGCTTTTGGTTCAACTTTGCCAGAAGATGTTTGGCCGGAAGAAAATGAAATTGACTTAAAACTTTCTTTACTTACAAAATTAAAAGTATTAAACATTAGTGGTCAAAATCCAGATCCAAATGAAATATTTTTCAAAGACGAAGATGAGTTAGACCCTTCAGCAGCAAATAAACCAAACAAATTACGATTAGGGATTAAAGGGAATCCAAACTTTGGTCTTGTGAGAACATTGATGGTTGGTGTGAAAAATGCTAAAACGGGTGAAATCGCTTCAAGTAGTATTAGAGGTGAGGTTTGGTTGAATGAACTTCGTGTGGCTGGTATGAAAAATAAAGGGGGGATGGCTGCTATTCTAAATGTTGATGCCAATGCAGCTGACTTTATGAATTTATCAGCTACCGGAAGAATGAACACAATTGGTTTTGGAACATTAGAGCAAGGAGCAAATGAAAGAAGTAGAGAAGATATGCATCAATATGATATTGTTACCAATATTAATGTTGGTAAACTTCTTCCAAAAAAATGGGGTATAAATCTTCCTTTTAATTATGCAATTGGAGAGCAATATATAACGCCTCAGTTTGATCCTTTTTATCAAGATATTGAATTGGAACAATTGATAAATATTACTCCTGATGCTGCTGAAAAAAGTAATATTGAAAACAGAGCAATTGATTACACAAAACGAAAAAGTATCAATTTTATTGGGGTAAGAAAGGAAAGAAGTCCTGAACAAAAACCAAAAATTTACGATGTTGAAAATTTAACTCTTTCTCATTCATTTAATCAAGTTGAAAGACATAATTATGAGATAGAAGATTTTGTTGATCAACAAGTAAGATCCTCTATAGATTATGCGTATGCTTTTCAACCCAAACCTATTGAGCCTTTAAAGAACAATAAATTCATGAAAAAATCGCAATATTGGAAACTTTTGAGCGATTTTAATTTCAATTATTTACCAACTAATATCAATTTTAGCACAAACGTAATAAGACAATATAATAGACAACAATTCCGACAAGTTGAAGTTGAGGGAATAGAATTAGATCCTTTATTTAGAAGAAATTATTTATTTAACTATCAATATGGTTTTAATTTTAATTTGACCAAATCATTAAAGATTAATTTTACTTCTGATAGAAGCAACCTTGTTCGAAATTATATTGATGAAGAAGGTCTGCCGGATGATTCCAATCGAATTTTTGATGATTATTTTGAAGTAGGAATTCCTAATAATTTGAACCAGCAAATTGTTGTAAACTATGATTTGCCTTTAAATAAAATTCCGTTTCTAAGTTTTCTAAAATCTAATTACACGTATACAGGTACATTTAATTTTACTAGGTCATCGCTGGCTTTATCATCTTTTGAAACGGAAGACGGAATTGTTTATGATTTAGGAAATACGATTCAAAATACTGGCTCTCATCGGTTGAATACAACTTTGAACATGGACTCATTTTATAAATATATTGGTTTAACAAAAAACACAAAGAAACCAACTGCACCAAAACCAGCTGCACCAAAACCGGGTGAAAAAATAACCAATCCATCGCAACCACAACAAAGTGAAGGAAGTGTTTTTGTAAAAGGATTAATCGGGGTTTTAACAAGTGTAAAAAACATTCAATTGAATTACACACAAAATGAGGGAACATTACTTCCGGGGTATACCCAATCACTTGGTTTTTTTGGTTCAACTAGACCTTCAACAGGTTTTGTTTTTGGATTACAAGATGATGTTAGATATGAAGCAGCCAGAAGAGGTTGGTTGACCATTTTTCCTGAATACAATCAGAGTTATACGCAAGTATCTACCAAACAAATTAATGCTACTGCAAAAGTTGATTTGTTCCCAGATTTTACAATAGATTTGGTAGCGGATCGAAACTATATGGAAAATTTCTCTGAGCAATATGATGTGTTGGACGGAGTGTATAATTCTCGTTCACCATATACAACCGGTAACTATTCAATTTCTACTGTATTAATTAAAACCGCTTTCCAAAAAAGTGATGAAAACGGCTCAGCTGCTTTTCAACAATTTAGAGACAACAGATTAATTCTAGCGAATCGTTTAGCTGAGCAGTATTATATCGGAGAAATCCCAAGAGTTACAGATGCAAATGATCCTAATTTTGGGTTTCCTGTTGGTTTTGGAAGAAACAGCCAAGCAGTATTAATTCCTTCTTTCTTGGCAGCATATAGCGGAAAGGATGCAAGTGATGTTTCCACAGGAATTTTTAGAGATATCCCAATTCCAAACTGGACAGTTAAGTATAGTGGGTTTATGCGATATAAATTTTTTAAAGATAAGTTTAAACGTTTTTCAATTCAACACGCTTATAAATCGTCTTATACAATTAATTCATTCCGTTCTAATTTTGAGTATGAACAAAGTCCAAATCAATTAGACCAAAGTGGTAATTTTTTTAATAAAACTTTAGTTCAAAATATAAACTTAATAGAACAATTTAATCCTTTAGTTAGAGTAGATTTTGAAATGAAAAATTCCTTTAAGTTCTTAGCTGAAATGAAGAAAGATAGAGCTTTATCTATGAGCTTTGATAATAATTTATTAACCGAAGTAAGAGGAGTAGAGTATATCATTGGATTGGGTTATCGCATTAAAGATGTTACTATTAATTCTGCATTAGCAGATAATCCTCAAGGAGTCATTAAAAGTGATATTAACATTAGAACTGATTTTTCATTTAGAGATAATAAAACAATTGTACGCTATTTAGATTATGATAACAATCAGTTGGCAGGTGGACAAAATATTTGGTCGGCTAAAGTAACTGCTGATTATTCCTTCAGCAAAAATTTGACTGCCATTTTCTTTTATGATCATACTTTTTCTAAAGCAGTGATTTCTACGGCCTTCCCTTTAACAAATATTAGAACAGGATTTACACTTCGCTATAATTTTGGTAACTAAAAAAATTTTATAGTCAAAAAGGTTTTATAATACTAGTATAAAAATTACATTTGCTGAAAATAAAAAACAAAATGAATATACCATCAAATTTAAAATTCACCAAAGACCACGAGTGGGTTAGCATAGAAGGTGATGTTGCCTTGGTTGGCATTACCGATTTTGCTCAAAAAGAACTTGGAGACATCGTTTATGTTGAAGTTGAAACATTAGACCAAATATTAGCTAAAGATGAAGTATTTGGAACAGTAGAGGCAGTTAAAACTGTTTCTGATTTATTTTTACCTCTCTCAGGTGAAATTTTTGAATTTAATGAAGAGTTAGAGTCAAATCCTGAATATGTTAATAATGATCCTTATGGAAAAGGTTGGATGGTGAAAGTGAAAATTTCAGATAAAACTGAAATAGATGAATTATTAGATAGCGAAGCATATAAAACATTAATTGGTGTCTAAACAAAAGTTACTTTTTTCAATTTTACTTTTTTGGGTTATTTTTATAACCATTTTAAGTTTAGTCAGTTTTAGAAAAATACCAAAAATCGGCATTGAAAATAGTGATAAGTATGTACATTTTACCTTTTATTTTGTATTAACTATTTTATTGTTTTTGAATACAATAGTAAAAACTACTTTTTTTAAATCAATTTTTTTTTCAGTATTTTTTGCTATTATTTATGGCACAATAATTGAAGGAATGCAAGAGATTTTTACAAGTAGAAGGAATGCAGAATGGGGTGATGCGTTATTCAATTCTTTAGGAAGTTTAGCCGCGGGACTATTGTTGTTTATGAATAGGAAAAGGTTAAATTTTTTAAAATAGTTTTTAAATTTTTTATAAATAGTTATATTAGCAACTCAAAATACAAATTATGGAACCAAAAAAGAATCCGAATGTTGATCCAAAACGAAATAGTGGTCTCTATTTCCAACTTGGTTTAGCTGCAATAGTTGTTCTTTCTTACTTAGCGATCGAGTTAAAAACGTACGAGAAAGATTTATCAGGATTAACTTCAAAAGTGGATAATAGCTTCTTAGATGAAGAAGTGCCGATTACACAACAATTAAATCAACCTCCACCACCTCCACCACCTCCGCCACCAGCACCAGAGGTTATTAAGGTTGTTGAAGATAAAAAAGAAATTAAAGAAGTTCAAATTCAATCTACAGAAACCAACCAAAAAGAAGAGATTGTAAAAGCAGAAAAAGTTGTTGTGGCTCAAGATGAAGAACCAGAACCAGACGTTCCTTTTGCAATTATTGAGGATGTGCCTCTTTTCCCTGGTTGCGAAAGTGTAGCGAAAGAAAAAAGAAAAGAGTGTTTTCAGGAAAAGATTCAAGCTCACATCAAGAAAAACTTCCAATATCCTGAAGCGGCTATGGATGCTGGTCATCAAGGTAAAGTTTTCGTAAGTTTCATCATTGAAAGAGATGGTTCTGTTACTATTGCAAACATGAGAGCTCCTTATCCAACACTTGAAAAAGAAGCTCAAAGAATTATGTCTAAATTGCCAAAAATGGTTCCCGGTAAACAAAGAGGCAAACCGGTAAGAATGACCATGAGTATTCCAATTACTTTCAAATTAGACAATTAAAATCAAATCCACTGAAAAGTGGATTTTTTTTTGGCATGTTTATTGGATTATGGTGAATGAACCAAAATAGTAGTAATTATGAGAGCTTCTGAAAACCAATCCAATCGTAACCTAAACTCAAATTTATATTTTCAGTTAGGTTTATTTGTCAGTTTAATAACTGTTTATTTTGTTGTTGAACACAAAACACCTTTTGATAACGAAAAAGTTTTTGTTAACAAAGTCCCGACTAATGTTGAAGAGAAAGTTTTTGCAGGTAATTTCAAAATAGAAAAAGAGCCAAAAAGCGAACCTAAAAAAGACATTTTTAAGCCAAAATCTTTAGTTTGGCCGACATTTACCAATAATAAACCGGTTTCAAATACAACCGACATTCCGGCATCAGATCAGACTGAACCTGAACAAATAGATAGTCCAATTGAAACTAAGCCAGAGCCAACAGTTGTTACCGCTGAAGTTGTTAATCCTTCTAAGTATAAAAATCTTTGGGAACTTGACGAAAAACCTACCTTTAGTAAATGTTCCGGACTAAATGGCTTAGATAGAGATAAATGCTTTAATGAAGAAATGAGTCGCTTTTTAAAAAACAAATTGGAGTATCCTGAAAAAGAAATGGAGAAAAGAATTGAAGGTACTGTTTTTATTCAGTTTGTAATTAACACTGATGGAAGTATTTCAGACGTATCAGCAATTAATAGAAAAAATCAGGTTATTCCAAACTTTGAAAAAGAAGCTTTTAGGGTTATAAAACAGTTACCTCGTTTCAAACCGGGTATGCAAGGCGGAAAACCGGTAAGAGTTGCCTATCAAATCCCAATCAAATTTAAATTAGTTGAATAATATTTCATAGAAAAGCATCCCACTTCGGTGGGATTTTTTAATTTTACACTATGGAAATCAAACAATATTTAGATTCTACCTATTTAAAAACGGCAGAACAAGCAAATTTATCAGAAGCTGAGGATGCTAAAGTTGTCTCTTCTTTTATTCAAGAAGCAATTGAGCATCATTTTAAACTTATCATGATTCGCCCAAAGCATGTGGCATTAGCAAAAAAAATGATTATGGAAGCGGCTTCAAAAGTTTTGGTTGGAACTGTAATTTCTTTTCCTGAAGGAACAAATACTTTAGAAGAAAAATTGGCTGAAGCCGAAAAAGCCATTCATGACGGGGTAGATGATTTAGATTTTGTTTGTAATTACGAAGCATTTAAAAAAGGTAATTCGACTTTAGTTAAAGAAGAAGTTTTGAAATGTACTCAGTTTGGACTTTCATATCATAAAACAGTAAAATGGATTATTGAGGTAGCTGCTTTAACCGATCAGGAGATTATTCAACTATCTGCACTGATTAAAAATGTAGTAATGTCAAATTGTAAAGAAGATCAATATGCTTCCGTTTTTGTGAAATCATCTACCGGATTTTATAAAACAGAAAACAATAAACCCAATGGTGCAACGGTATCTTCAATAATAATGATGTTGGAAAACAGTTCGCCTCTTCCGGTGAAAGCAGCCGGTGGGGTTCGCTCCTATGAAGAAGCTGTAGAAATGATTCAATTAGGCGTAAAACGTATCGGAACATCTTCTGCCTTAGCTATTATTTCGGGTCAAAAAGCCCAAAGCGGATATTAATCATATTACCATTTTTTGATGAAAAAATTTGTATCAATTTTAGTGTTTAGTTCTTTTTCTTTACATGTTTTTGCACAAGACAAAAGCATTGAACAATTTCCGGTTTTTCCTTCCTGTCAACAAAAATCTAATGTTGAGTTAGAAAATTGCTTCTATGAAGAAGTTCAAAAATTGGTTTTTTCGTCATTTAAAATCCCTGAAAAAGTAAAAGAAAACGGTTATAAAGGGAGTTTTAAGGTACTTTTCGAAGTAAATAATGAAGGAAGGTTTATTTTACAATATGTAGATGCACCCTATCCTGAATTAAATCAAGAAGCAGAAAGAGTTTTTAGTTTATTGCCTGTTATAGGTCCCCCTACTTTTGCAGGAAATCCAACTTATTCAAGGTATTCCATTAAAATAAACATTCCTTTAGAAGAAGGTTTTAAAGCGTCAAATTCAGTTATAAATGAATCTTCAAAGAATCTGAATCAAAAAAAGGAATTAACTGAATATGAAGCTATTAAATATAGTGAATTTTCCCATCCAGAATTTAAAAGTCATTTAAATATTCCATTTAGTCATAGTTTGTATACTCAGTTTGAAGCAGCATTAAATCAAATTGGAACAAATAACCATACCGCTTCAAAACCATTTACCTATGCTGAGGTTAGCCAGTATTATGATTTTATGGAAGCCTATCAAAAAATTAAGAAAGACAAATCAAGCGTTTGGGGGAAGAAATTATGGAACGATCATACTGTAGCCATTCAAGGTGAAGATTATTGGTTCACTTTGAATCCGATTTTTGATTTAAGAGCAGGAGTTTCAAGTCCTAAAGTAAATGATTACACCTATCAAAACACAAGAGGTATTCAAATTCAAGGAGGTTTAGGGAAAAAATTGAATTTTACAACTTCCATTTATGAAAGTCAAGGAAGATTTGCAGGATATTATAATGATTACGCGGAAAGCATTCGACCTTCGGGAGGTAATCCTGCTGTAATTCCAGGTATAGGAATCGCAAAACAATTTAAGACAGATGCCTACGATTTTGCTTTAGCGGATGCTAATATTACCTATGTAGCCGATAAATTTATCAACTTACAATTGGGATATGGTCGAAATTTTATTGGTGATGGCTACCGATCTTTGCTTTTTTCTGATGGTGCAACACCATATCCTTTTTTCAAAATAAATACTACTTTTTGGAAAATTAAATATACCAATACTTACATGTGGTTAAAAGATATTCGTCCTGAAGCAACTATTGACGGTACGTATGGAACAAAATATATGGCCAATCATTATTTAAGTTGGAATGTTACCAAAAGATGGAATTTAAGCTTTTTTGAATCAGTAGTTTGGACCAACACAAACGACAGAGGTTTTGATTTTAGTTTTGTAAATCCTATTATTTTTTACAGAACAGTTGAGTTTAATTCATCTTCAAAAACCGGTAACGCTCTTTTGGGATTAACTTCAAAATATAAGTTATCCAACAATTGGGCTGTTTACGGTCAGTTTTTAATTGATGAATTCGCTTTTGAAGATGTTAAAGCATCCAACAAAAGTTGGCGAAATAAATTTGGTTATCAAGCAGGGATAAAATACTTTAACGCTTTCAATATTCAGAATTTATTTTTACAGGCAGAATATAATCATGTGAATCCTTATGTGTATGCACACAGTAATCCAATAACCAATTATGGACATAACAACCAAAGTTTAGGTCATCAATGGGGAGGAAATGCTAAAGAATTTTTGATCATTGCAAGATACAATAAAGACAGATGGTTTGGCGATTTGAAATTAACCTATGGTGTTCGTGGATTGGATTTTGATAACGAAGAGGATTCGTTTAATTATGGTGGAAATATTTATAAAAATTATAATGAAGACCGTCCGTTTGACACAGGTGTTACAGTAGGTCAAGGAAATAAAACAACTATCATGATAGCTGATTTTCAAGCGGGATATTTGATTAATCCTTCCACAAACTTTAAACTCTTTGGAAGTTTAATTTATAGAAGTTTTGATCCTTCTAAAAATACACTTACCACTTTTAAACAAGATACTACTTGGTTTTCGTTTGGTGTTCGTGCAGATTTATTTAATTGGTATTTTGATTATTAATCGTTTTTTTGGTATATAAAATAATTCAACAGATTTTAATTTTTTTTCTGAACTGTTCAATCGGTTGTAAGTTGAGATATTTGTATCTTTGCCAAAAATTAAAAAACAACATTTTTGAACTCCGAAACAATTACTACTTCCAATAGAACACTTTTTGGCGATTTTAAAGAAATCACAAAGGCTGGTTTATCTATTAGTGTGGTTTTTTCCTCTATAGCAGGTTATTTTTTAGGAATTTTATCGCTTTCAGAGTTCAGCTGGACTACTTTTTTATTGCTAGCTATTGGCGGTTACTGCATGGTTGGTGCTTCTAACACGTATAATCAACTTATCGAAAAAGATTTAGATAAATTGATGGATAGAACTAAAAACCGACCAATTGCAGCCGGAAGAGTTTCAAATAAAAGAGCATTTATATTGGCTTCGGCTTTAACCTTAATCGGAATTGTTATTTTATATTTAATTAATCCCAAAACAGCCATGTTTGGGGCAATTTCTATTTTTTTATACACGAGTGTTTATACACCATTAAAAACAGTAACTCCTCTTTCTGTTTTTGTGGGGGCCATTCCTGGAGCAATTCCTTTTATGTTGGGATGGGTGGCTGCAACCGATGATTTCAGTTTAGAAGCAGGAACCTTGTTTTTAATTCAGTTTTTTTGGCAGTTTCCCCATTTTTGGGCAATTGGTTGGTTTTTGTATGATGATTACAAAAAAGCAGGATTTTTTATGTTACCAACAGGAGAAAAAGATAAAGGAACAGCTTTGCAAATTATTTTATATACCATTTGGTTAATCATTGCATCAATATTACCGGCAATTTTCCCTTACGTAGGAATTGTGGGAAGCCGTTTGTATTTAACCCCAATTTCGGCAATAATTGTTTTTTTAATCGGTGTTTGGATGCTTTACTTCGCATTTGAATTATATAAAAAGAGAGATGCAAAAGCTGCTCGAAAATTGATGTTGAGCAGTGTTAGTTATATTACGTTGATTCAATTGGTTTACATTGCAGATAAATTTCTAAGATAATTATAAAAATATGACAGTTCAAGAATACAACGAAAGAAAAGCACAATCCTTTAAGTTGCTTCTTTGGTTTGCCATGATTAGTATGGTGATGATGTTTGCGGGATTAACCAGTGCTTATGTTGTGAGTACATCGCGAAAAGATTGGCTGAAAGAATTTGATATGCCAATTGCATTTGTATGGAGTACAGTTTTAATTATTATCAGTAGTATAACCATTCATTTAGCATTATCATTCATTAAGAAGAATGACCAAACCAAGACCGGTTTACTTTTGTGGATTACTTTATTACTTGGAATTGGATTTGTTTTTACACAATTTTTAGGCTTCGGTCAAATTATTGAAAATGGATATTTTTTCACTGGAAGTGAAAGTAATGTAACCACTTCATTTTTATATATCATTGTGATATTGCATATGGCACACCTTTTTGGAGGTCTAATTGCCCTTTTATTCGTAATTTATAATCATTATAAACAAAAATACAATTCAACACAAACCCTTGGAATTGAGCTTGCTGCAATGTTTTGGCATTTTCTTGATTTCTTATGGATTTTGTTGTTTTTATTTTTCTATTTTTACGAATAGAAAATTTATGTAAATTTGGGAACTTTTTAACTAATAACTATATATGGGAGCTACAGTTACTACAACTGAAGAAAAAATCTGGAATGGCGGAAATGAGCCAATGGGTGCTAGCTATGGTAAAATGATGATGTGGTTTTTCATCTTATCTGATGCTTTAACCTTTACGGGATTCTTAGCAGCATACGGTTTTTCAAGATTTAAATTTGCTGAAAGTTGGCCAATTGCCGACGAAGTTTTTAATCACTTTCCATTCATGCATGGTCACGACTTGCCAATGTTGTATGTTGCATTAATGACTTTTATTTTGATTTTCTCCTCTGTAACAATGGTTCTTGCTGTTGATGCAGGACATCACATGCAGAAATCAAAAGTAGCTTTTTATATGTTTTTAACCATTATTGGGGGTCTTATTTTCGTTGGGTCTCAAGCTTGGGAATGGAAAAACTTTATCAAAGGTGAATATGGTGCAATCGAAACAAAAGGAGGAAGTATCATTCAATTTGTTGATCAAGATGGTAAACGAATTCAGTTGGAAAAATTTGCCAAAACATTACCAAAAGACAGAACGCAATTAGAACGCAAAAGCGGTATGTGGTTTATGTCTGAATCAACTTTGCCTAATTACAGTGTAGAAGAGGTTGTTGAAGGATTTAAGGCAAATCCAAATATCTTGGTTAGAACGCAAGAAATGTATTTAGATAAAAACGATAAAAAAGGTGTTCATCCAACCTTGAACAAAGAAAAGCACAAAACAATATTGACCAGAGAAGAATCACTTGCTCGTCTAAACGATGCGGTTCATGTAGTGCAAGGAGCTAACTTAGTTAGAAATGAATATGGTAATAAACAATTTGCTAATTTCTTTTTCTTTATCACAGGATTTCACGGATTTCACGTTTTTTCCGGAGTGGTAATCAACTTCATTATTTTCTTAAATGTAATTTTAGGAACTTATGAAAGAAGAAAAAACTATGAAATGGTTGAAAAAGTTGGATTGTATTGGCACTTTGTAGATTTAGTTTGGGTATTTGTATTTACCTTCTTCTACTTGGTATAATTTATTAAACGAATTTAAAATGGCACACGCACATAATTTAGCAATTTTTAGAGGAAGACTTAAATTCAAGTCTAACGAACAGAAAATTTGGGGAGTATTAATTTTTCTATCTATTGTAACAGCGATAGAAGTTGTATTAGGTATTTATAAACCTGCCTCTTTAATGACTGCTTGGATTTCACCATTTGAAGGTGGTTTTGGAGCTACATTAATGAATATGATTTTGTCGCCTTTTATTTATATTATTCCTTTGAACTTAATCTTTTTAGTTTTAACTATTGTTAAAGCATATTATATCACTTGGGATTTTATGCACATGAGAGATGAAAAATCGAGTTTAAGAAGATCTGTTGTTTGGACATTTGTATTCTTAGCTTTGTATATTGCTTTGATTTTTTTACTAGAAGGAGGATATATTTTTGATGTATATAAAGATTCAATAATTAAATGGAACTTTTAACGTTTAATTTTAAAATATTTAAGGTACGTATTGCGTACCTTTTTTTATTTTTGTAAAGCATAAATGCATTGTAATGAAAAAGAATATTGTGCTTTTTGTTTTGTTTGTTTTACCCATTGTTGCTTATCTTTTTTTTGCATCCGGGGTTCATAATTTCACACATCTTCCAACTGTTACCCCAACTGTTCCAGATTTAAAAAATTGGAAAAGTATAAAGGGAGATACTTTTTCATTAAACAATAAAATTACTATTTTAGTTTTTCCTGGAAATGAAGTATTGAAAAATAAAGGTAATGCGTTTAATCTCAACCAAAAAATTTACGAAAAGGTGATGGGGTTTAGTGATTTTCAATTGATTTGCGTTACACCTTTTGGAACGGAAGAACAAACAACTATAGTTCATGAAGATTTAAGTAGAATTTCAGATATGTCGCGTTGGCATTATATTTTTGCTACTCCAAATGAAATTAAAAACTATTATCAACAATTTAATCTAATTGGTCAATTAGGAGCTGATTTTGGAACACCCAATGTATTTATCATTGATAAAGAGAGAAATTTAAGAGGTAGAAAAGGGAAAGATAAAAAAGGAAATACTGAGTATAAAGAAGGATATAACACCATTTCTGCTGCTGATCTTCATAACGAAATGGGAGATGACATTAAAATTATATTAGCTGAATATAGATTAGCTTTAAAAAAGAATTCAGCTGATAGAATCAAGTAAAAAATGAAAAATAAATCATACATTGGAATTTCGTTTATCATTCTTGTTTTCGGGATTATTTTTATTCCCAGAATAATAAAAAAAATAAATCAAGAGGAAGTAACAGAAATTGACCGTTTAAACGTTCCAGGTTCAAAAGAAACTTCTGAGGATTTGTTGGTTTCAATTGGAAAAGCACCCAAATTTAGTTTAACCAATCAAGACAATAAAACCATTACTAACGAAGACTACATTGGTAAAGTTTACCTTGTTGAATTTTTCTTTTCCACATGCCCTACTATTTGTCCGATAATGAATAAAAATATGGTGGAATTACAAAATTATTTTGATGGTGAAAAAAAATTTGGAATTGCATCAATTACTATAAATCCGGCACATGATACTCCTCAAGTGTTGAAAGAACATGCAGTTCATTTAGGTGTAAATAATCCGAATTGGCACTTTTTATCAGGAGATAAAGATTATATCTATTCTCTGGCCAACAAAGGGTTTTCAATTTTTGCCGGAGAAAACAAAGACAGTGAAGGTGGATTTGAACATTCAGGTTTGTTTGCCTTGATTGATAAAAAAGGGAACATCAGAAGCAGAAAAGACGATTTTGGCAATCCTATCGTTTATTATGATGGAATTGAAGCAAAAGGAGTTGCTGCATTAAAACAAGATATCAAAGTATTATTAAGTGAATAGAAAAATATGGAAAATACAGATACACTTTCAAAACAACAATTAGAGAAAAAATACAACAAATTAATAATTGTACTTTCAATAGCTATTCCTGTTGTTGTTGCTTTATTGTTTGGAATAAAATTAAAAGATTTTGGTATTCAAATTGAACCATTATCATTTTTACCACCGATTTACGCCTGTTTAAATGGTGCAACAGCAATGCTGTTGGTTCTGGCTGTTTATTTTATTAAAGAAGGAAATGTTCAGGCTCATAAAAGAGTGATGCAAACGGCTATAGCTTGTTCTGTCTTGTTTTTAGTGATGTATGTTGCCTATCACATGACCTCTGATAGCACTCCATTTGGTGGAAAAGGATTTATCAGATATATTTATTATTTTATATTAATTTCCCATATAATTCTTTCAGTAGCCGTTATTCCATTGGTATTGGTTACCTATGTTAAAGCATTGTCAGAACAATTTGACAAACATAAGAAAATTGCTAAAATTGCTTATCCGGTTTGGTTGTATGTTGCTGTAACCGGTGTGATTGTTTACTTTATGATTGCGCCATATTATGCTTATTAAAAGATTTTTTTTGGTTTTATTTTTAGGGTTGATTTCTTTCACAATTTCAGCTCAATGTGCAATGTGTAGAGCAGCATTAGAAAGTGAAGGCGATACTTCAAAAGCGGAAGCCATTAATAATGGAATTGTTTACCTTATGGCTTTTCCTTATATTATGGTTGCTATCGTTTTTTATGTAGTTTACAAAATGAAGTTCAAAAAAAAGAAACCTGAACTGAATTAATCCATTCCGTCAATGGTAACAGCTGTTTTTCCTTTTCCTTTAATAAAAGCTAAAATGGCAGTATTGGTCAATTGGATTTTTTGAAATTCAAAATCTTCAATTGTACCATTTACAAATATGCCTTTCATTGGCGAGTAATTTTTTAAATAAGGTAATATGTTTTGTTTTGCTTCATCTAAATTTGGACGAATGGAATAGCGACAGTTTTCTTGAATTTTTCGTAAAACATATCCTTGTGCCAGCCAGTTTGCAGAACGAATCAAAAAGTTTTTAGTATTCAAAACATAATCAAGTTGGTCAAAATAGATTTCTTTTGTTTCTGTATTATATTGCGGGAAACCAGATAAATAAACGGTTCCATTGATTTTGCCAATCATGTTTAAAGCGATAATCATTTTGCCGTCTTTGTGCCAAATATCAACTTTTGTTACTTTTACTTTTTTATTTCCTTCACCAAATTCTAGACCTTGAAAATTTCTAGTCATAATTTGTGATGCATCTTCATACGTAGAAACGGCAATTATATTTGCCATAATATGATCCGGCATTTTAGCTACCGGTTTCAAAACAATATTTTTTTTATCAAATTTTTTTTGAGGAGTTTTTCCGATAATGGTTTCAATAGAACACTTTAAACCCATTTCCATTTTTATTTCTTTTTCAGTCAAAACGGCATCAGTAACATAGAGTTCTTCAGGTACAATTCTTAACCAAGAAGAGTATTCTTTGCTCATTTCAAATGGAGTTGATAATTTTTCGAGAGCATCCAATACATTGGGTTTAAAATCCAACGAAGACTTTATCGCTTCATCTATATTTTTTTCAATTTTTGATTTAAATAATCGTGCTGCCGGATTGATAATATAAGTAATTGGAATGTTTTTACCGGCTATTACTACAGTCGGGCTCTCTGTCCAATCTAACGATTTTAGGATTGTATTGGTTCGAAGTTGCCAATTGGTTAATCTAACGTCGCTTACAAGCGAAACAATACCATTCAAATTAAACTCTTTTGTGTCATATAAACTGATGCCCATTTTTTCAAATCCATAACGGTAAATTGCATTCACTTTTAATGGCAAAACAGTATTCAGTTTTGTTGTGTTTCCCTCTTTTACAGATTCAATTTTAATTAAATTTTGTTTCCATACTTTAACGGCCAAATTATCATCATTTAAAAGGGTGTCATTATAAATTAACCCATTCAATGATTTGTTTACTTGCTTTTCTATGTCTTTTATTTGAATGGTTACCGGCAAGTGAATAAATGAAGTTGTTGTTTCATACTCAATTGGAGCAGCATTATTTGGTTCGGGTTTAACTAAATCAATTTTTTGAGTACTCGAACAAGCACTAATAAAAAGTAAAATGAAAAGAAGTAAAATTGAGAGAAAGATATATTTCATTGATGTGGTACTAAATTTTGAGTGTAAATGTACTTTATTTTTAAATTTCTTTATTTTAGTGTAACACATTTTTCATTTTTGCGTCCTATCTGCATAAATTAGTTAAGAAATACATTCAAATGTTAAAACAACTCTTTTTCCTAAAAAATGAATCAACAAAAAACCAATTTCATTTATTATGTATAGTGACTTCTTTGTTTTTTGGTGCCACGATTCATTCTCAATCCAAAAAATGGACGCTTGAAGAGTGTGTAAATCATGCTTTGGAAAATAATATTTCCATAAAGAATTCAAAGCTTGACGAAAAATTAGCTGAGATTTCAAAAAGCGATGCAATCGGAAATTTCTTACCTTCTGCAAACGCAACATCTTCTCACTCATGGAATATTGGTTTAAATCAAAATATTACAACCGGTCTTTTAGAGAATCAAACTACACAGTTTACCTCTGCCGGATTAAACGTTGGTGTTGACATTTATAATGGTTTGCAAAATCAATATCGATTGCGTAGAGCGAATTTAGCAAAAATCGCAAGTCAATATCAAGTAACAAAAATGCAAGAAGATATTGCTTTGAATGTGGCCAATTCCTTTTTGCAAATTTTATTCAATAAAGAAAATTTGAAAGTTCAACAGCAACAACTTTTAAATAATCAAAAACAAAAAGAACGCTCCGAACAACTTCTTCAAGCCGGAATTATCCCAAGAGGAGATTTGTTAGATATTACAGCAAATGTGGCTTCTAGTGAACAATTGGTCATAAGTGCAGAAAATGCTCTACTTATTTCAAAATTAAGTTTAGCACAGTTACTTCAATTGGATAGTTTTAAAGATTTTGATATTATAGATCAAGATTATGAAGTGATTCAATCGCCACTTTTGTTAGAAACAGCCGAATCTATTTATCAAAAAGCAAAAGAATCAAGAACGGAATTGAAAATTGCTCAAACCAATTTAGAAGTAGCAGAAAAAGACGTTTCTATTGCCAGAGGTGCGTATCAACCACGACTTCAAGGTTTTTATAGTTTTAGCACCAGAGCTTCCAGCATCGGTAGAGTAACTGGAGTTGAATTGGATCCTAATAATCCAACAACAGTAATTGGATTAGTGGAAGGAACGAATCAAAATGTGTTACAGCCAAATTTTAATCCAATTTTAGGAAATCCATTGCCCATTTTCAGGCAATTTGACAATAATAAAGGACAAAATTTTGGGGTCCAATTAACGATTCCAATATTCAATGGTATGGCAACCAGAAATAATGTTGAACGTTCAAAAGTTGCTTTAGAAAGAAGCAAAATTGCTTATGAACAAGAAGAATTAACATTGGAAAGAAATGTTTACACGGCTTTTACAGATGTTAAAGCAGCTTTGAAATCATATGATGCTGCATTGACAACCTTGGAAGCCAGACAAGAAGCATTTATCTATGCCAAAGAAAGATTTGATGTAGGTTTAATGAATGCCTTTGATTTGAATCAATCGCTGGTTTTATTGACAAATGCACAATCAGAAGTGTTGAGAACCAAATTTGATTATATTTTTAGAACCAAAATTTTAGAATTTTATTTCGGAATTCCCATTATTAAAAAACCATAACTTATGTCAAAGAAATCAATATATCTATTTTTAGGAATTGCTTTAGGTATAATTGTAGTGTTGTTACTACTTTCAAAAGCCGGAGTAATAGGAAATAAAGATCAAGGAAAAGAAGTGGAAACCGCACTAGTAAATGAAATGACTATTGTTGAAACAGTTTCGGCTACCGGAAAGATTCAACCTGAAACAGAAATAAAAATTTCATCTGAGGTTTCAGGTGAGATCATTGAATTGCCAATTAAAGAAGGACAAGTAGTAAAAAAAGGACAGCTTTTAGTGCGAATCAACCCAGATTTATATACGTCAAGTTTAAATCGTTCAGTAGCTGGATTGTCTAATACAAAAGCTAACTTAAATCAGTCTGAAGCAACTTTAAAAGAAGCTCAAGCCAATTATAATCGTAACAAAACACTTTTTGAAAAAGGAATTATTTCTAAATCAGAGTGGGATAGAGTAGTGGCGACTTATGAAGGTGCACAAGCAGCAAAACAAGCTGCATATTATGGAGTGCAAAGTGCAAGTGCAACCGTTACCGAAGCGAAAGACAATTTAGGACGAACAGTGATTTATGCACCGGCAGATGGTACTATTTCTCTTCTATCGGTTGAATTAGGAGAGAGAGTTTTAGGAACTCAACAAATGGCTGGAACGGAAATTCTGAGAGTTGCTAATTTAAATAACATGGAAGTTGAGGTGGATGTGAATGAAAATGATATTGTAAAAATAAACATAGGAGATTCTACTAATATTGAAGTAGATGCTTACTTAAAAAAACAATTCAAGGGTATAGTGACAAGTATTTCAAATTCTGCCAGCACAGCCGTTTCTGCTGATCAAGTGACCAATTTTAAAGTGAAAGTAAGAATTTTAAAAGAATCGTATCAAGATTTAATAGAAGGCAAACCAGATACTTATTCGCCTTTCCGTCCAGGTATGACAGCTACAGTAGATATTATTACTAAAAGAAAAGAAAAAGTTTTTGCAATTCCTATCAGTGCAGTAGTGATGAAATCAGATACGCTAAGTGCAAACAAAGTAGAGGTTAAGCCAGGTGAGGTTAAAGATGGTGAAGAACCGGTTAAAAAATTAGACAAAAAACTAGAATGTGTTTTTGTTAAAGTAGGGAATAAAGCCAAAATAAGAATTATCAAAACCGGTATTCAAGATGATACCAATATTGAAGTCATTCAAGGATTAAAAAAAGGTGAAGAAATTATTGTGGGACCTTATGTAACCGTTACAAAAGAGTTGAATTCAGGTGATGCGGTACAAACTAAATCTGCCGAGGAAAAGGAAAAACCAAAAGAGAAAAGTAAATAAGATTGACTTTGCTTATCATTCATCAATAAAAGGAAATTAAATCATTTTAATTTCCTTTTTTTATGTTTTACATTTGCTCCTTAAATTTTCAAAATGACATATATTTTAAATCTTGAAACTTCAACCCGAAATTGTTCTGTTTCAATTGCTTTAAATGGAGAAACTTTATTGTGTAAAGAAGTAGCAGAACTGGGATATTCGCATGCAGAAAAATTGCATGTATTTATAGAAGAAATTTTAAAAGAAGTTAATTTACAATTTTCAGATTTAAATGCTGTGGCGGTTAGTCAAGGTCCGGGTTCTTATACCGGTTTAAGAATTGGTGTTTTAGCCGCAAAAGGGTTGTGTTATGCTATGAATATTCCTTTAATTGCTGTTGATACACTACAGGTGATGGCATCAAAAGTAAAAATAAATGAAGGTCTGGTAGTTCCAATGATAGATGCCAGAAGAATGGAAGTGTATTCATCTGTTTTTACTACCAAAATTGAAAAAGTAAGAGAAGTAAAAGCCGAAATCTTAACAGAAACATCATTTAATGAATTTACTGAACCACTTTTTTTTGTTGGTGATTGTTTAGAAAAAGCAAAAACGGTATTACATCAACCAAACTTTTATTTTTTAGATGATGTTGTTTTTCCCTCAGCTGCTGAAATGAGTCATTTAACTTATGAAAAATTCAAAACCAAATCTTTTGAAGATGTGGCTTATTTTGAACCTTTTTACTTGAAAGATTTCTTGGTAAAATAGTTAAGAAGTTAATAAATCAATGATGCTAATATAATCAGCATCAGTTTTGAATCCATTTTTGTTATTTTTAAAATAGGTTTCAATTTTTTCCTTTTTGTCAGGAAACATTTTAATCAATTCTTTTTTGCTATCAGGAAATTTAACAAGATATTCATCGCTAGTTTTTTTTATAAAATATTCATCATCAACACGAATGTATTTCGCAGGAAAACTTCTTTTCATAGAGTTTTCAGCCGGTTTTTCTGGTGTGAAAACAATTTTTTCTTTTTTGTACAAAGAAAATAAATCTGTAACTTTCACTTCAACAAAGTAGGTGGAATGAACACTCCAATCCTTATTCATAAAGTTTTCTAATGAATATTTCTTATTAGAATTTAGTAAAGTAATTACTTTATTTTGCTCAGATTTATTAATGAGAAAAGTATCCTTTTTAGAATCATTTGGATCAAAAAACTCAAACATTTCTGTAAATGCATCGTATCTAACCATTAATTTTTTTACAGATGAAGAAATAGTTGCTTCTGAAAATATTGGATTTACATATTTTGACCCTTCAATGGTTTGATTCATTTCGTTTTGGTTTTTTGTTCTCGGTGCATGAATCGGGATTTGTGCAGTAAGATTATAAATAAACAATAAGAAAACGATTGTTAATATACTTTTTTTCATAGTTTAATTTTGTTTAATGTGAATTTCACTTTGTGGGAATGGAATTGTAATCTTATTTTCCTCAAATTGTTGCTTAATTTGTTCCAAGATGTCAGATCGCATCGTAAAGAAATCTTCTATTTTTGACCATGGTCGAACCGCAATATTAACAGAACTATCCCCGAGTGAATCAACCAAGATAACAGGCTCGGGTTCTTTGAGTATAGCCGGATGATTATGAATGATCTCAAAAATAATTTCTTTTGCCTTTTTTAAATTTGAATCGTAACTAATATTGATGATAATATTGGCCCTTCTGGTTTCGGCATAAGAATAGTTAATAATATTGCCATTTGATAGAGCACCATTGGGCACGAATATAATTTGATTATCTACAGTTGCCAGTTGGGTTACAAAAATTTGAATTTGTTGTACTGTCCCCGATACACCTTGAGCTTCAATAAAATCTCCCACCTTAAACGGTTTGAACATAATAATCAAAACTCCTCCGGCAAAATTAGATAGTGAACCTTGTAATGACAAACCAATGGCCAAACCAGCAGCTCCAATAATGGCTACAAATGAGGAATTTTCAACGCCAAGTCTTGAAATTACAGTTACAAAAAGAAGAATTTTTAACGTCCAAATTAATATATCGGCTAGAAATTTTGATAAAGTGGGTTCCATTTCCCGCTTGATCATAATTTTTGTGACTACTCTTTTAATAACTTTTATTGCATACCAACCAATTAAAAAAATGAGAAGTGCAGAAATAAGTCTGGGAGAAAATTCTATTAAAATATTTATGACATAATCCCAATATTTTTGGAGATAATCAATACTTTCTTTTTCAATTTCGTTCATATAAACCTTCTTGTTTGGTAGATAATTTCTTGCAAAGATACTTATTTATATGAAATTTTATGAAAACAAAACGTTAACGTTAATCTGCGTTTTCGTCAGCTGCACGCTTAATTTCGGTGGGGGTTCTTTCTTCTAAATCCTCTTTAATCTCTTCTACTTTTTCTTCTGATTTTTCAACTGATGGAGCGGTAAAAGCATGAACTTTTTCTCTTACATCCTCAACCACATTTTCAAATGTTTCTTCTACTTTGTCTGCTATCTGTTTTACTTTTTCCTTTGCTTCAGGATAGTTTTCTTCAAGATCTTTTACGGTTTTTTCAACATATTCTTCAGCTTTAGCGGCTAATTCAGTTGCTTTTTCTTTTGCTTGATCAATTACAACTTCTGTTTTTTCTACCGTTTCTTTGGCCGTTTCTTTTGCTGAACCAAATAAGTTTTTAAAAAAATTTCCAAGTCCCATTTCTTTTGTTTTTAAGTGAATACCAAATTTACTAAATTTTGTTATTGCTTTAAAGATTAGTCAATTAAATCTTTATACATTTCATTAAAATTATTTTTTGGAGCTAAACACATTCTATTTTGGCAGACATAAAACAATGTTTCTCCTTCTTTAAATCGGTTTTTCAAGAAAGTCAAATCCGATTTTTTTTCACTTCCGGCCAAAAGAAGGGAAGGAAAATAAGATTGATTGATTTTATCCAAATATTCAAATACTTTTGGACCACAAATACCTAACTCTTTTTGATAAGTAGAAAAGTGTAATGCCGCTATCAACCAATTTGAAAAGGCAGATGGATAATCAATCGAAGGAATAATTTGGGACACCATTTTTTTTGAAATGCTTTCATAATGCCCCTTTTCAAAATAAATACCCAATTTAAATAAATTAGCCGACATCTGTGAATTGGAACTCGGAATAACATTGTCTTCAATTTCGTAATGATTTGAAATCAAAGCATTATCAAGGTTTGAGGTAAATCGAAATAAACCTTTTTGCTCATCATAAAAATGGTCTAAACAATAATCTGTTAAGTTTTTACAGTGTTTTAGCCATTTTTCATCCAAAGTTATTTCGTAAAGAGCAATAAATGCATCAATAACAAATGCGTAATCGTCTAAAAAACCGTTAATTGATGTTTTTTTATTTTTATACGTATGCCATAAATTTCCGTTTTCATCCCACAGTTTTGATACAATAAAATGAGCATTTTTTAAAGCCAAATCTAAAAAGTGTTGATGCTGAAGAGCTTTATAACTTTCAACTAAACCTTTCAGAATCATTGCATTCCAAGAAGTGATGATTTTATCATCTAACCTCGGTTTTTTTCTTTTTTCTCTTTCGGTATAAAGAAGTTTTTCCCAAATCCTCTTTTTTACGTTTAATTCCTCTTCTGAAATTTGAAATTGAATTGCTATTGTGTATAAACTTTCTCGTTGAATAAGCACATAATGTTCCTTTTCCCAAAAACCAAAATCATTTATACTAAAAACGGATGCAAACAACTCAAAATCATCTTTTAAAATAGTTTGTAATTCATTTTTTGTCCACACATAAAAAGCACCTTCCTCTAAATGATTTTCATCGGTTAAACTATCAGCATCTAAAGCGGAGAAAAATGCATTTTCATCTGTTAACCATTCTTTTTCAATGAAAGAAATTGTTTTTTCAATAATTTCTTTATACAATTCATTTTTTGAAAGTTTGTATGCATTGGCATAAAGTGAAAGCAGTTGGCCATTATCATACGCCATTTTTTCAAAATGCGGCACATGCCATTTTGTATCAACAGAATACCTTGAAAAACCTCCATCAACTACATCAAAAATTCCTCCATATGCCATTTTTGTTAAAGTTAAATGTACGTAATCGAGTAGTTTTTCATTTTTAGTTAAATGACCGAATTGCAAAAGAAATTGATAGTTGGTGGGCATCATAAATTTTGGAGCTCGTTGATAGCCGCCAAATTCCCAGTCAAAACTTTTACTCCATTTTTCCAAAAAAAAGTCCAACATTGAAAAGTCTATTTCTTTTGTTTCAGTTGAATCCAAACCTAGTGATTCAATGCCATCATGCAACTTTTCAGCATACTCAATCATTTTTTCAGGTTGAGTTAAATACAATTCTTGAAGTTGTTCTAATGTGTTTATCCAATCATTTTTTCTAAAATAAGTGCCACCCCAAACAGGTCTTCCGTCAGGTAAACAAATAACATTTAATGGCCATCCGCCTCTTCCTGTCATCAATTGAACAGCTTTCATATAAATGGCATCAATATCAGGACGTTCTTCTCGGTCAACCTTGATGTTGACAAAAAATTCATTCATGATAACTGCCGCTGAATCGTTTTCAAACGTTTCGTGTTCCATTACATGACACCAATGACAAGCGGAATAACCGATACTAACTAAAAGTAATTTGTTTCTAACTTTTGCTTCCTGGAGCGATTTTTCATTCCATGCTTTCCAATGAACAGGATTTTGAGCATGTTGAAGTAAATAAGGACTGGTTTCAAATTGTAATTCATTCATAAAAAAAACGTTCCTTTTGAGAACGCTTAAAATTACGATTTTTCTTGAATTATTCTATTTCAAAACTGATTTTTACATTTACTCGGAATTCTGAAATTTGACCGTCTTTTACTGCAGCACTTTGGTCTTGAACATAAACCGATCGTATGTTTTTTAACGATTTTGCTGCTTGTGCAACTGCTTTTCGAGTTGCATCTTCCCAGCTAACTTCTGAACTGGAAAGTACTTCTATTACCTTTAAAATTGCCATGTTGATAAAATTTAATGTATTAAAGGTAGGTATAATTATTAAATTTTCAAAAAAAGGAAGTTTAAATTGATAACATTCGCTTAACATTTGATTGAAATAGTTAATAGAATTTTGCACTAAATTAAAAACCATTAATAATGGAACAAATTTATGTAATAATGCTCGTTGTTTTGGGCATTTTAGCAGTGCTTGATTTGGTAGTAGGAGTAAGTAACGATGCCGTTAATTTTTTAAATTCAGCCATAGGTTCAAAAGCGGTCTCCTTCCGAACCATTATGATTGTGGCAAGTATCGGTGTGGCTGTTGGAGCATTATTTTCAAGTGGAATGATGGAAATTGCTCGAAGTGGAATTTTTGTTCCTTCCATGTTTACCTTTAATGATGTAATGATTATCTTCCTAGCAGTGATGATTACAGATATTTTACTGTTAGATGTATTTAATTCAATGGGGTTGCCGACTTCAACAACAGTATCAATTATATTTGAATTATTAGGTGCAGCTATTTGTTTAGGATTATATCATATTTACATTTCAGAAGATAGCACACAATCTCTAGGGTCATATATTAATACCAAAAAAGCTTCTGAAATTGTCTTTAGTATTTTGCTTTCGGTTGGATTATCATTTGGTTTGGGGAGTTTAGTTCAGTATATTTCTAGGTTGATTTTTACTTTTCATTATGAAAAAAGATTAAAGTATATTGGAGCTTTGTTTGGAGGTATAGCCATCACCTCCATCACTTTTTTTATTTTAATTAAGGGGTTAAAAGGCGTTTCATTTATTGATAAAGAAACATATGCTTGGATACAAGAAAATCAATTAACCATTATAGGAATAAACTTTGCTTTTTTTACTGTATTATCTCAAGTTTTAATGAGTGTTTTCAAAGTAAATATTCTTCGTATAATCATTATTATTGGAACATTTGCATTGGCGTTAGCATTTGCTGGAAATGATTTAGTTAATTTCATAGGTGTCCCTATTGCTGCGTTTAATTCGTATGAAATTTTTACTTCTTCAGGGGTCTCCGGAGATCAGTTAATGATGGGGGCTTTAGCAGATGAAAATATTGTTGCTCCTTTCTATTTCTTGGCTTTGGCAGGATTGGTAATGGTTATTACCCTTTGGACATCCAAAAAGGCAAAAACTGTTATCGAAACAGAAATGAGCTTGTCAAGGCAAAACGATGGTGTAGAAAAGTTTACTCCTAACTCTTTATCAAGATTTGTTGTAAGAATAGGGGTTTATTTTGGACAGGCGATAAATTATTTCCTACCTAATTCTGTTCAAATAAAAATCGATAAAAAGTTTGAAAAACCTGAAGTAAAAGGTAAAAAAAGAAAAGATGAACCTGCTTTTGATATGGTTAGGGCATCTGTTAATTTGATGATTGCGAGTATTTTGATTTCAATTGGTACTTCTTTAAAATTGCCACTTTCAACAACTTATGTAACTTTTATGGTGGCAATGGGATCATCTTTTGCTGATAGAGCTTGGGATAGGGAAAGTGCAGTTTACCGTGTAGCAGGTGTATTTAACGTAATTGGAGGATGGTTTGTAACTGCACTAGTAGCCTTTTTAGGAGCATTCATCATGACTTTTATTTTAAAAATTGGAGAAGTTTTTGCTTTCATTGGTTTAATAGTATTGATGGCAATTTTTCTTTACAGAAGTTCTAGACGACACAGCAAAAAACAGAAAGAAGCAGACGAATTAGTAAAATTAAAAAGAGAGGATATCGTTACCATTAATGAAATTATTAATGAAAGTTCAATGCAAATTTCTCGAGTTATCGGTACGACCAATAAAGTGTATAGTGATGTAATTGATAACCTTGGATTACAAGATTTAGCAAAACTAAAAGAAAATAAAAAAGCACTAAAAAAATTAGAAAAAGAAGTAGATGAACTAAAGAGTAATGTGTATTATTTTATTAAAAATCTTGATGAAACCTCCGTGGAAGCAAGTAAATTTTACATCATGATTTTGGGCTATCTTCAAGATATGATACAATCACTTGCTTTTATTACCCAAAGTAGTTACGCTCACATCAATAATAATCATAAGCAATTAAAATTCAATCAAATCAGAGATTTGAAAAGTATTGATAACGATGTTCAGAAATTATTTAATAACATAGAAACAATTTTTGAAAATAAGAATTTTGAAAAATTGAGTGAAGTACTAAAAGAAAAGGCATCTATATTAGAAAATGTCTCAAGTTTAATTCAAAAGCAAATTACCCGAATTCGTACAGTTGAAACAAGTCCAAAAAACAGTAAGTTGTATTTTGCTTTGTTATTAGAAACGAACGATTTAATCAAAGCCACCATGAATTTATTAGAGCTTTTCCAAGAGTTTAATATTCATGTGAAAAATAAAAAGTAAAACAATTTTTTAAATTCAAAAGCCCCTTAAAGTGATTATTTGAAGGGGCTTTTATTATTAAAGATATGCTTATTTATGCATTAACTGCTTCTACCTTAATAGATTCATCTTTTAACATGTCTTTCAACATGTTTTCAATACCGTTTTTTAAAGTAAAAGTCGAAGAAGGACAACCGCTACAAGCACCTTGAAGTACTACTTTTACTCTCTTTTCTGTTTCATCAAACGAATCAAATAAAATGTTTCCACCGTCTGCTTGAACGGCCGGTTTTACATATTCTTCTAAAATATTGATGATTTGTTGTGAAGTAGTGTCTAGTGAATCAAAATTGGAAAGCTCTTGCTTTTCGCTTTTTGGTGCAGTACTCAACAGACGTTCATTAATGATTTCATTTCCGTTTTCTATAAATTCCTTGATGAACATTCTTACTTCATTTGAAACTTCTTGCCACTCTGAACTATTGTATTTTGTGATGGAAATATAATTCTCATCCATAAAAATTTCTTTTACAAATGGAAATTTGAATAATTCTTTTGCTAAAGCGGATGGAAAAGCTTCGTCAATGTTTTTGAATTCAGCCGTTTTTGTCGTTATAATTTTATTGGCTACAAATTTTAATACCGCCGGATTAGGAGTAGATTCAGCATAAATCGTTATGGGTGTTTTTTTTGTTTCTGGAGTAGTATTATTTATGATAATTCCGCCATTTGCCATAAACTCTTCAATTTGTTCAGCTACTGCATCTTTGACATCATTCCATTCCACAATGTTATACCGTTCAATGGCAATAAAATTTCCGGAGATGAAAACGGTTTTTACAAAAGGCAAATAAAATAATTTTTGAGCTAGCGGACTTTCTGTTGCTTCATCGATATTCTTAAACTCATAACTTTTATTTTTCGTAATAAAATCTGAGAATTCGAATTTTAATATAGCTGAATTTTGTGTTTCTTTGATAACTATCTTGTTCATTTTCTTTTTTTGAGCAAATTTAACAAACTTATTTTAGGCAAATATGTATATTTGGAGTTTAATTTTTTATTAACAAAAAATTAAAAAAAGTTTTAAAGCTTTCACCATTACAAAAATATAATCTGATGAAAATAAGATTACAACTCATACTATTGTTTTTGCCTTTTTTTTCCATTGCACAACTTTTTGTCAATAACACCACTTTTACTCCTGCTGAATTAGTTCAGAATACACTTTTAGGAAACGGAGTTACAGTTTCAAATATAACATTTAATGGAAGTGCTGCAAATGCAAGTGTAGCAAGTGATCAAGTTGGTTTTTTTTCAACTGGAGTTAATCCAACAAATTTAGGTATTGATTCAGGAATTATCTTAACAACCGGTAGAGGAAATGTAGCTGTAGGACCAAATAATGCAAATAATGCCTCAAATCCTCCCGCAACTCCTGTTATTGGTGATGCTGATTTAGCCCTCTTAGCAACAGGAGGTATTAATAATAAAGCTGTTTTAGAATTTGACTTTATTCCAACTGGTAATCAATTAAATTTTAATTTTGTTTTTGCTTCTGAGGAGTATCCTGAATTCGTTAATTCAGCATTTAATGATGTTTTTGGTTTTTTTCTCAGTGGACCGGGAATTGCTGGACCCTACAGCGGAGGTGCAACAAATATTGCTTTAGTTCCCTCTACCACTACTGCCATAACAATAAATAATTTAAACGGAGGTTTTGCGGCAGGTTGTCCATTAGTTCTTCCCGGAGGAGCTAATTCAGCTTTTTATGTTAATAATTGTGGAGGTGCATCTATACAATATGATGGTTTTACTACTGTTCTCACAGCAACAGCTACTGTACAATGTGGACAATTATATCATATTAAATTAGCGGTTGCTAATGTTAGTGATAACGCATATGATTCTGCTGTATTTCTTCAAGCAAATAGTTTTAATGTAAATCCAATAGATTTAGGAAGTGATTTTCTTGAAACTGCCGGAAATGCTTTGTGTATTGGACAAACAGCTGAATTGAATTCAGGTTTGGATGCTTCTATTCCTCATCAATGGTATATAGATACAGTAATTATTCCGGGGGCTACCGGAAATACTTACACGGTAACAGAACCAGGTCTTTACACCGTTGTTGCTTTTCCTTTTGGAGCCGGATGTCCTATTCAAGATTCAGTTGAAATTCAATATTATCCACCACTTCCAGTTGCAGAACCTATTGACTTATCCAATTGTCCTGGTGATTTAATTTATGATTTAACAGAAAACACAAGTGTTGTATTAGGTTCTTTAGATCCAAATGTGTTCATTTTAGATTATGCCACTTCAATTTTTAATGGTGAAAATGGTATTTTTATAGCTAGTCCTGCGGCCTATGTAAGTAGTGGACCAGGTGAAATTGTGTATGTAGTAGTAGTAGATACAGGAAGCGGTAACGATTGTACAAGTATTCAACCTTTTCAACTTTTGCAACAATCTTGTACGCTTGATCCTCAACCTTTTCCATTTACAGTTTGTGATGATATTTCTAATGATGGAATTGAGATTTTTGATTTAACCTTAGCAGACAGTGCTGCATTAAATGGATTAGATCCTGCTCTTTATACAGTAACTTATCACTTATTGCAAGCTGATGCTAATACCGGAAATAATGATATTTCCCCTGCAAATGCTTTTTCAACCACATCAACCATAATTTATGTTCGAGTTGAAGATAATTCAAATGCTACAACATTTGGTTCTACTTCTTTTCCAATAACTATCAATCCAACTCCATTAGTAACTGTAAATGATGATACGATTTGTGAAGGACAAACCGCTACCATTACAGCTACTCCAAGTGTTGCAGGTGCTTATGATTATTCTTGGACAGTCCCAGCTACCTTTGCTAACCCTGGTAACGTAGCCACATTTACCACCACAGTAGCGGGAGTTTATAGTGTGATTATCACCAACACCCTTACTAATTGTGTTAGTCCATCAGCATCAGGCACGGTAACGGTAAATCCGAATCCAACCGTTACAGTCAATAGTCCGGCGGTATGTGCAGGAGCAACGGCTACAGTTACGGCCACTCCGGGAGTAGCGGGCACTTATAGCTATGCATGGACAGTACCGGCTATGGCCACACCACCGGGCGATGTAGCCACATTCACTACCACAGTAACAGGAGTGTATAGCGTGATTATCACCAACACCCTTACCAATTGTGTGAGCACCTCGGCATCGGGCACGGTAACGATAAATCCAAACCCAACGGTAACAGTTAATAGCCCAACAGTATGTGATGGAGCATCAGCCACGGTAACGGCGACTCCGGGAGTTGCAGGAGCTTACAGTTATGCATGGACAGTACCGGCTACAGCCACACCACCGGGTGATGTAGCTACTTTCACTACGACAATAGCGGGAGTATATAGTGTGATTATCACCAATACAGCGACAGGTTGTGTAAGCACCTCTGCATCGGGTACGGTATCCTTAAGTACTAATCCAACGGTAACGATAAACAGCCCAACCGTATGTCAGGGCACACCTGCCACGGTAACCGCTACACCGGGAGCAGCAGGCACCTACAGTTATACATGGACGGTACCAACAGGTGTAACCAATCCTGGTAACGTAGCCACATTTACCACCACAGTAGCGGGAGTTTATAGTGTGATTATCACCAACACCCTTACTAATTGTGTTAGTCCATCAGCATCAGGCACGGTAACGGTAAATCCGAATCCAACCGTTACAGTCAATAGTCCAACGGTATGTGCAGGAGCCTCGGCTACAGTTACGGCCACTCCGGGAGTAGCGGGCACTTATAGCTATGCATGGACAGTACCGGC
>CALRRY020000010.1:0-81011 GCA_943370635.1 Variovorax paradoxus | reverse complement strand
TATAACTTCTAAAACTCTAAAATAATTTTTCACTATATTTGTCATAAATGTTGGTTTGTTTAGCGACTTCAAGATACTGAATTTCAGTATCTTGACCAACATTTAAGCAACATTTTTTACTTTAAATAATTACACCCAACGGGTTATTTTACTTATAAGTTAAAAATATTTATTAAATATTTAAAATAATTTATGATTTAAAAACAATTTAAAATTTTGTGTAGATTTTATTTTCTAGAAATGACTTTGTTTTCTTTATCCAAATTAATTTCGAATCTCAGTTAAACCTCCTCAAAAACTCCTCCTTATAATTAACCGAAATCTCAACCTCCGTTTCATCAAAAAGTGTGACATAACCACCTAACGATTTGTGGTACGATTTCACAAAATTCAAATTGATGATGTGCGATTTGTGCACCCGCATAAACGGAAAATCCAACATTTCATCAAAGTGTTTCAAAAAACGACAGACCATTTTTTTGGATCCGTCGGACAAATGAATGTCGGTGAAGTTGCCATTGCCTCGCAAACGGACAATTTCTTCCATTTTTACCACTTCAAAACCTTCTAACGTGGGTAAAATAACTTGTTGCTTCTCGATTTTGGGTTCGCGGAAATTTTGTACGATGATTTGATTTCGGTTAAACAATTCCTGCTTCATCAATTGTTGTTGCACTTTATTCACGGCCAAAATCAATTCTTCAATGCTGATAGGTTTCAACAGATAATACGCCGCACTTTGATTCAACGCTTTCAACGAATATTCGGAAAAAGCAGTAACAAAAATGGTTTCAAAATGTAAATCCTTACAGCCTTCCAATACATCAAAGGCATTGCCAAAAGGCATTTCTACATCTAAAAAAACCAATTGCGGTTGCAACTCATGCAACAACGGAATCGCTTCCCGACTATTTTGTGCTTCGCCAATGATCTCGATTTGCGGACAATATTTTGCCAAGTAATTTTTCAACGCTTCGCGAGCAGCCGATTCATCTTCGACAATGACACTTTTTATTTTTTGAAAATCGTTCATACAACTTTAGTAGTTTTAGAAAAATAAAGTGTGACCAACGTTCCGTTTCCATCCGCTCCCGAAGAAATAGAATAGGAAATCTGTTGATGATACAAATCGTTCAACAAATTAATCCGTTCTTCTACATTGTTCAACCCTCTGGATTCGTGCACTTTTTGGTTTTGCGTTTTCAACTCTTTGCTTTTTTCAATACCAATGCCGTCATCTTCAATCAAAACTTTGATTAACTGATTGTCTTCTGCAAAAGTCACTTTCAATTTTCCTTTTGTTTCTCGGTAACGCAAACCATGCCAAATGGCGTTTTCCAAATGCGGTTGAATCAACATATTCGGAACCAAAATCGCATCCGTATCCAACTTTTCATCCACCACAATTTCAAAAACAAATTTGTCCTGAAAACGCAAATGTTCCAAATCCAAATACTTCTTAATCTGCTCTAATTCATTGGTTAACGTGATAAAATCTTTGTTCGACGTTTCCATCATATTTCGCATCAAATTAGAATAAGAAGTCAAATATTTATTGGCTTCTAACTCATTATTTTGAGCAATAAATTGGTTCACACTGTTCAAACTATTAAAAATAAAATGTGGATTCATTTCTCTTCGAAGCGATTGCAACGCAATTTTTTTGTTCTTCGTTTTGATTGAAAATAACGCTTTTGCAATCCATCCCAATAAAATCAACATCAAAATAACGGAACCAATCAACACATAATTGAATTTGCTTTTCTTTGTAATTAATTCATCTTTCAACGCACGTTCTTTTTCTAACTGTTTGATTTTTTCTTCTGTAACTTGAAAAATCTTCGCATCCACCAACGAACTGTCCGCTTGAATCATTCGGTCAAAATCATTCAGAAATTGGTCATACAACTCAATCGCTTTTGATTGATTGCCTTTTTCTCGATAATAATCTGATAAAGCCAACATCGCTTTCTTCGCATCAAAAGTGCGGCCGTTTTTTAAAGCCAAATTATACGTTTCTTCCAATAAAACAATCGCATCGTCTTGGTTTTCATTTTTAAAATACAAATCGGCCAACGTTTGCTGTTGCTCAATTTGTTGCGAAACACTTCCGATTTTTTCCGCTTCCGAAATGGTGTTTTTTGTAATTTCAATCGCTTTATCCAAGTTGTTTTCCGAAGCGTAGACTTTCGAAATTTCACTTTTTATTTTCAGAACTTCTTCCGGTTTATCTTTGGAAACAGCAATGGCTTTTTCATAGTTTTCAATCGCCATTTCTTTGTTTTCTGATTTTAAATCGACTACCGCTTTTTGTATGTAAGCTTCAGCAGCCTCTTCCTTTTTACCTTCCTTCTCTAAAATTTTAATATTCGATTCTAAATAATCGGCTTGAATTCTTGGGTTTTTATTTTGCAATCGACTAGCATCATTTGAATTTACCCTCGAAAAACCAACATTTACTGCCTCTTCACTGGCTGATTGATAATTCTTAATAGCATCATCAACTTTGTTCTGCTTCTCCTGAATTTGAGCAATCGAACGCGTTGTACTTGCTATTTTATCTTTACTTTTTTGCTTTTGATAAATCGGCAAAGCTCTTTTCAGATAGTCTTCCGCTTTGGCGTAATCTCCTTTTTTATCCAACTCATTCGCCAATTCTACATATTTATCTGCGGTATTTTCCGGATTACTTTTAGACAACGTTTGTTCCACTTCCTTGGCTTTTTTGCTCACAGAAGATTTGCTCATTTTGGTTTTGATGCTGTCTTGAGCCATCATGACCAAGGGAAAAAATATCGCCAGTAGTACTATTTTAAATCGGATAACCATCTCATTTATATTATAGTGTAAAGTACGAAAATTAATTTGGGTTTAAAAAACGATTTCACCAAGTCAAAAATGGTTTTCACCAAGTCGCTCAAAGTTGGTTTGTTCATCTGGGTAATTTTATCAAAAATATTAATCAAAAACTATCAATATGAAAACAAAAATCATGCTAGGAATATCCGCTTTAGTAAGCTGCGTTCCGTTTATTTACTTGTTGGAAAATAATTCAGAACCAACAAAAGAAATTCTTCCCAAAAAAGAAATCGCCCAAATCGAAATCGCAGAAGACGAAGAACAACCTTGTGTCTTTATGTCTTTGATGGGAGAACAATCGATCGAAGGTTCTTCTACTGTAAAAACAAACGCTAAATTCATGGAAACCATTTCCAAAGGGGAAGAATGGCTCATTCATGCTCAAAATGCCGATGGTGGCTGGGGAGCAGGTTCTCGCAACAATCAATCTGAAAGAAATCCGCACGCTGTTTCTTCTGATCCGGCTACTACAGCCATGTCGGCGATGGCTTTGTACCGTTGCGGCCATTCGATGGAAAAGGGTCAGTACAAGGAAACACTTAAAAAATCTGTTTTATTTCTATTAAATGAAATTGAAAAAAACCAAAATTCACCTTATATCACACAAATAAGAGGCACCCAAATTCAAGGGAAATTAGGCGAACACATAGATGCCATTCTCACGTTGCAATTTTTCAACCAATTGCTTCCTACTTTGAATGATGGTTCCATGAAAAAAAGAGTAAAAGACGGCATTCAGGTTTGCGTGGATAAAATTGAAAAATCAATGGGCGACTCCGGTAAAGTGGGGAACTCGGGTTGGGCTGGGGTTTTACAATCTTCGTTTGCTAATTCAGGTTTAGAAATGGCCGCCAAAAACGAAGGAATCAAAGTCGATAAAGACAAAATTCAAAAAGCCAGAGAATACCAAAAAAGCAATTATAATCCGGATAGTCAATCGGCAAAAACAGAAGATGGTGCAGGAATTATGTTGTATGCAGTAAGTAGTTCCGTTCGAAACAGTGCGGAAGAAGCCAAAGAAGCCAACCAATTGTTTAAAAAAGCCAAAGCAGAAGGAAAAATTGAAAGAGATGCTGTTTTAAACGAACAAAATTTAGAACGATTAGGCTATTCCAAAGAAAAAGCAAAGTCGTATGATGTGGCAAATAAAGTTTATAATTCTGCCAAAGTAACCGCGATGAAAGAAGATGTGTTATCCGGATTTGGTAACAACGGTGGCGAAGAATTCCTAAGTTTCCTTCAAACCGGCGAATCAATGGTAGTGAACCACGACGACGACTGGAAAAAATGGTACGATAATATTGGTGGCCGCATGATGCAAATTCAAAATCCAGACGGAAGTTGGAACGGTCATCATTGCATCACAAGTCCTTCCTTTTGTACAGCGACTTGCTTGATGATACTTTCGATAGAAAATGACATCAAAAACCTTCAAAAATAATTTCAACAATTTAAAAACACAATCTCATGAAAAATTTAGTTTTAACCTTTGCTTTACTCACTTCAATGGTGATGTTTAGCTGCGAAAAGAAAATCAACACTGCTACTCTTTCAGATAATACAAGTAAAAAAAACAGTCAACAACTAGAAGAAACCACTGCCGAAGGAACCATTCAAGTCGCTTTATTATTAGACACGTCTAATAGCATGGATGGACTGATTGAACAAGCCAAATCCCGTTTGTGGAACATTGTAAATACCTTAACTACCTTAAAATACGAAGGAAAAACACCCGATATTGAAATTGCGTTGTATGAATACGGCAACGATGGATTGAGCAGTGCTTCCAATTTTATCCGACAAGTAACGCCGTTGACCAATGATTTAGATTTAATTTCGGAGAAACTTTTCGCTTTGCGAACCAATGGCGGTAACGAATATTGCGGAGCGGTAATTCAAGATGCGTCACAAAAACTGACCTGGAAAGATGGCATGCAAAACATGAAACTTATATATATTGCCGGAAACGAACCGTTTACTCAAGGGAGCATCAATTACAAAGAAGCGATTGCCGACGCATTGAAAAAAGGCATTTATATCAACACGATTTATTGTGGCAGTTATGAAGAAGGTATTCGTGGTTTGTGGAAAGACGGTGCCGATGTGGGACAAGGAAAATATTTCAATATTGATTCTAATGCCAAAGTGCGGTATATCGTGACGCCGTATGACGACCAAATTTCGCAATGTAACGTGCGATTAAACAAAACTTATATTGGGTATGGTTCCAAAGGAGTGGAGAAAAAAATGGCTCAGGAAGTGCAAGATGCTAATGCTCAATCCATTTCGGGAGCCAATTATGCGGAACGAGCCGTAAGCAAATCAAAAGCCGTTTATAAAAATGACAGTTGGGATTTGGTGGACAAAGCTAAAACCGATAGCAAAGCCTTAGACAATTTAAAAAAAGAAGAATTGCCTGCGGAGTTGAAAAACAAATCGAAAGAAGAAATTAAAACGATTGTAGCTCAAAAAACCAAAGAACGCGAAAGCATTCAAAAAGAAATGGATGAACTTTCTAAAAAACGCCAAGCTTTTATTGATACCGAATCAAAAAAAACCAAGTCACAAGACGATTTGGGTAATGCCATAACAACCTCTATTCATAGTGTTGCCATAACAAAAGGTTATGTTGTAGTGAACTAATTTTAGTTGGATTGTGGTTGAACCGCCTTGAAGAAATTTGGGGCGGTTTTTTTTGTAACTTACTAAAATGAAAGAATTTATATTTTTTTACTATTTTTACATTTCCAAAAACTTAAAATGCTATGAAAAGACTTTTACAATTTTGTGTTGTATTATTAACCACCATTTCTTTTGCACAAACCATCGGTTTACAAACATTTGCTACGGGTTTTTCGAATCCGGTAGCGATTGTTAATGCAGGGGATTCTCGTTTGTTTGTTGTACAACGTGGTGGTGCGATTCGTATTTTAAATGCAAACGGCACCATTAATGCTACCAACTTTTTAACTTTAACTTCTTCAACTATTGTTTCCGGGGGCGAAAGAGGTTTACTTGGCTTAGCTTTTCACCCTAACTATGCCACGAATGGTTATTTTTATGTGAATTACACTCGTGCTAGTGATGGAGCTACGGTAATTGCAAGATATAACGTAAGTGCCAACCCAGATGTAGCAGATGCATCAAGTGCACAAGTATTATTAACTATTGCTCAACCCTTTAGCAACCACAATGGTGGTTCCTTGGTTTTTGGCCCGGATGGATATTTGTATATTGGTATGGGTGATGGCGGTAGCGGTGGTGATCCCGATAATTATGGTCAAAACATCAATTCGTTATTAGGAAAAATGCTTCGTATTGATGTAGATAGTGGTTCTCCTTATGCTATTCCGGCAGGAAATCCATATGCAGGGGCAACTCCGGGAGCGGATGAAATTTGGGCTGTTGGGATGCGTAATCCATGGAAATTTTCATTTGACAGACAAACCGGTGATTTATGGATTGCTGATGTGGGTCAAAATGCTCGTGAAGAAATCAACAAAGCCGCTTTAACAGCAGCCGGTCTAAACTATGGTTGGCGATGTTATGAAGCAAACATACCTTATAATACAAATGGTTGTCAAAGTGCCTCTAATTATTATATGCCCGTAGCAAATTACGCACTCGGTAACGGTTATTGCTCAATTACCGGTGGTTATGTTTACAGAGGTTCAACCTATCCTAACATGGTAGGAAAATATTTTTTTTCTGACTATTGTTCAAATCGAATTGGATGGGTAGAAAATAACGGAGGAACTATAACGTGGTCAAGCCTTTTTACCGGTAATTTTGTTTCGTTTGGTGAGGATATCAATGGAGAATTATACATTGCCGGAATTTCCAATGGAACCATTTCTAAAATTATTGATACGAGTTTAGGTACCGAAGATTTTCAACGAAACGGGCTAATCTTGTATCCTAATCCTGCACAACATAGTGTTACACTTCAAAATACATCTCTATTGAATTTGACTCAATTAAGTGTTTTTGATATGATGGGTAAAAAAGTATTGCATAAAAACATGAACACAGCCGAATCAACTGAGATTTCAATTGCTCAATTGTCTTCGGGATTATATGTTGTTTCAGTAGAAGAAGCAAACGGAAATACGTTTACGAGTAAGTTGATGGTGAAATAATTTTAATTTCTTTACCTCAAAGTTGTCATTCCGTAGGAATCTAAGTAACATGAGATTCCTACAGAATGACGATTTTATGGAGGAATTTTTTTTCTTTTGCTACAAAGAAGTTAAGGCACAAAGTTTTTGATTGCTTTTTACAATGTTGTGTGAAAACTGCGATTGAGATTCCTCCTTCGTCGGAAGGACAAGATTGCGGGGTATTCTGCGACTTTTAACAGATAACTGACAACTGATAACCAACTTATGGTGCCGGATTCGGAATCATTTCGTGAATTTTTTCTATTTCTTTTAAAATTTCTTCTGAAAGCACAATTTCGTGTGTATCGATGTTTTCTTTTAATTGTTGTAAAGAAGTTGCTCCAATAATCGTACTCATTACGAATTGTTGTTGTTGCACAAAAGCCAATGCCATTTGCGTTAATGTAAGTCCTTGACTGTGGGCTAATTCTTGGTATAACTTGGTAGCTTTGGTAGCATTTTCGGAAGTGTAACGAGTAAATTGTGGAAACAATCGAATGCGGGAATTGGGTTGTGCTCCGTTTAAATGTTTCCCTGATAAAATGCCAAAACCTAAAGGTGAATACGCCATTAAACCAATTTTTTCTCGCATACAAACTTCGGTTAAGCCCACTTCAAATAGTCGATTTAACAAAGAATACGGATTTTGAATGGTTACGATTCGGGGTAAATTATGTTTTTCGCTTTCGCTGATGAACTTCATCACTGCCCACGGAGCTTCGTTAGAAACGCCAATGTATCGAATCTTTCCGGCTTTAATCAATTTGTCATACACGGATAAAACCTCAGCAATATTTTCTTTCCAATTCGTATCAATTTCGTTCAGTCCTCTTTTCCCGAACATATTCATCACCCTTTCCGGCCAATGCATTTGGTATAAATCGATGTAATCGGTTTGCAGATTTTTCAAACTTAAGTCTACCGCCTCATTGATACTTTTAGCAGAAAAATCAAGAGGTTGACGAATATACTCCATCCCACGATTGGGTCCTGCAATTTTGGTGGCAATTACTAAATCATCTCGTTTGCCTCGGTTTTTTATCCAACTTCCGATAAATCGTTCGGTACTTCCCAACGTTTCTTTTCGGGCAGCAATCGGATACATTTCTGCCGTATCAATAAAATTAATACCACGAGAAATGGCATAATCCAATTGTTCATGAGCTTCACTTTCGATATTTTGTTCACCAAAAGTCATCGTTCCCAAACAGATTTTACTGATGGAAAGGTTGGTGTTGGGAATGATTGTATATTTCATTTTGAGGGACTAAGGTGCTAAGGTGCTAAGGTGCTAAGTTAAAATTGAAAAACCTTGGTAACTTAGCACCTTAGCGACTCAGAACCTATTTTTATAATTCATTCAACATTTTAGAAATTTCATCTAATTTCGGTGTCAAAATAATTTCGATTCTTCGATTTTTGGCTTTGCCTTCAGGAGTATCATTTGACATTAATGGAGCATATTCTCCACGCCCGGCAGCAGTTAAATTTTCTTTTAATACTCCTTTGTTTTCCGCTAAAATATTTACAATTGCAGTAGCTCTTTTGGTGGATAAATCCCAATTGCTTTCAATTCCGCCACCAAGCGTTCCGGTGATTTTGTCATTATCGGTATGTCCTTCAATCAAAACAGAAATATCCGGATTTTGAGCCAATACTTTACCAACTTCTACAACGGCTTTTCTACCTTCTGAACCAACAGCCCAGCTACCGGTTTGGAAAAGTAATTTATTTTCCATGGAAACATATACTTTTCCGTTTTTTTGTTCTACTGTAAGTCCTTTCCCTTCAAATCCGCCTAACGCTTTTGAAAGTGTTTCTTTCAATTTTCGCATATTGGCTTCTTTTGCCGCTATCAAACCCTCTAATTCATCCACACGTTGTGAACGGTCTTTTAAATCGGCCTGTAATTTGTTCAATCGGTCTTGTTCAGCTGCCAATGCTTTCTCTTTTGCGTCAAGTTGAGCTAACAACTCTCTGTTTTTCTTCATATTGGCTTGCAAAGCTTCATCAGAATTTTTCTCTAATGCAGCATATGAAGATTGTAAAGCTTTCAAATTATTGGCTGCAGCATCATAATCTGTTTTTAATTTATCACGTTCGGCTTTAATTTTAGCTAATTCATCTTGGTTTTTCTTCAAATCATTTTCTAATTGATTTTTAGCTTTTTCAAGTCCGTGATTTTCATCAGATAACTCGCGTTGTTGTTTTTTTAAAGCGGCATATTTGCTTTCTAATTCGTTATATACTTTTTTAGAAACGCAAGAAGATGACAAAGTGGCTACCAATAAGAATAAAGAAACTTTTTTAATCATTTTGTTTGTTATTTGAGGTTTATTTTTAATCGATTTCAACTACTACAGGACAGTGGTCAGAATGTTTGGCTTCCGGAAGAATGACTGCCCTTTTTAATCGGTTTCGTAGTGGTTCACTCACTAAATGATAATCAATTCGCCACCCTTTGTTATTGTTTCGGGCATTGGCACGATAACTCCACCACGAATACTGATGGGGTTCTTTATTAAAATGTCGGAAACTATCAATAAAACCACTTTTCATAAAGCCATCTAACCAACGGCGTTCTTCCGGAAGAAATCCGGAAACGGTTGCATTTCTGATGGGGTCATGAATGTCAATGGCTTCGTGACAAATATTATAATCGCCACCAATAATTAAGTTAGGAATTTCAACTTTCAACGCATTGATATACTGTTGAAAATCGTCCATATATTTGAATTTATGGTCTAATCGTTCGATGTTTGTTCCTGAGGGAAGATATAAACTCATCACAGAAAAATCATCGAAATCGACTCTTAGATTTCTCCCTTCGGCATCCATTTCAGCTATTCCTATACCGTACACAATATTTTTAGGTTCAACTTTTGAAAGAATAGCTACGCCGCTATAGCCTTTTTTTTGAGCTGAAAAATAATACTGATAAGGATAGCCTGCTTCGGCGATTGATTCTGTAGGTATTTGATCTTCAGTAGCTTTAATTTCTTGCAAACAAATAATATCGGGATTTGCATGTTGAAGCCAGTCTAAAAAACCTTTGGTCATAGCGGCCCTAATTCCGTTAACATTATAGGAAATAATCTTCATTGAATGATTTTGGTTTATACTTTTCAAAAATAGTTAAAAACCTTGAGTATCAAAACCCCTCTAACATATTATAATAAATGTTTAACAACTTACCTTTTTTATTCATTTTTGTGAATTTGATACTGTCATAATTACTATATTTGTTACTTTCACCAAAACCATACAAACAATAAATAACGAATGGGGTTAGTTACCGCAAAAGAGGTTGCCAAAGCAATCAAGGTTGACAAATACGGTTTTATTGGTACTGCCGTTGGTTGGTTGCTAATGAAAGTACTGAAGATTTCTACATTAAACAAAATTTACAACCGAAATAAACATTTATCTGAAGTAAACTTCCTCAATAGTATTTTAGATGAATTTCAAATCAAATTCGAAATTCCGGAGGAGGATTTAAAACGCCTCCCGAAAGAAGGTCCCTATATCACTGTTTCCAATCATCCATTGGGAGGAATCGATGGTATTTTACTGTTGAAATTAATGTTGGAACGCGAACCTAATTTTAAAATCATCGCCAATTTTTTACTGCATAGAATCGAACCGATGAAACCGTATATCATGCCGGTGAATCCGTTTGAAAATCACAAAGACGCCAAATCCAGTGTGGTTGGCATCAAAGAAACACTTCGTCATTTGAGTGATGGAAAACCATTGGGAATGTTTCCTGCCGGAGAAGTTTCTACCTATAAAGATGGCGTTTTAGTGGTGGATAAACCTTGGGAAGAAGGAGCGATAAAGGTGATTAGAAAAGCTCAAGTTACAGTAGTTCCCATTTATTTTCATGCAAAAAACAGTAGATTATTTTATTTTTTATCCAAAATAAACGATACGCTACGAACAGCTAAATTGCCCTCTGAATTGTTAACTCAGAAAAAAAGAATAATCAAAGTTCGCATTGGAAAACCTATTTCTGTTGCTGAACAAAATGAATATGAAAGTTTAGAATCTTATTCTGATTTTTTACGTAAAAAAACGTACATGTTAGCAAACGCCTTTGAAAAAGGCAACAAACTTTTAGCAACACCTCAATTAAAATTCCCTAAAAGTCCGAAAGAAATTGCTAAACCTGCCAATCACGACAAAATTTTGGAAGAAATGGCTATGTTGAAAGAAAACAGTGATTGTCGTTTGTTACAAAGTAAAAATTATCAGGTTTATTTGGTAACCGCTGATAAAATTCCGAATATTTTACATGAAATTGGCCGACTACGTGAAATTACGTTTAGAGCCATTGGTGAAGGTACGAATGAATCATTAGATTTAGATCAATATGATAAATATTATCACCATATGTTTTTATGGGATGACGATGCTCAAATGATTGCAGGAGCTTATCGAATGGGGCTAGGTTCTTCTATTTATACTAAATATGGTATTGATGGTTTTTATCTACATGAATTGTTTCGATTTGAACCGGAATTATATGACATGATGAGTAAATCCATTGAAATGGGACGAGCTTTTATCATTGAAGCATACCAACAAAAACCTATGCCATTATTTTTGTTATGGAAAGGTATTGTGCACACCACACTTCGATATCCTGAACATAAATACTTGATTGGTGGTGTGAGTATCAGTAATCAATTTTCCGATTTCTCGAAATCGTTAATGATTGAATTTATGAAGTCCCATTATTATGATCCGTGGGTGGCACAATACATTCATCCTAAAAAAGAATACAAAGTAAAACTGAAAGATGCTGATAAAGATTTTGTATTCAATGAAACGGAAGCCGATTTAAATAAATTTGATAAAATCATAGATGAAGTGGAACCGGGTAATTTACGTTTACCGGTATTAATAAAAAAATACATTAAGCAAAATGCTCGGGTAGTTGCCTTTAATGTAGATCCTTTGTTTAATAATGCAGTAGATGGACTGATGTATATTCGAATAGCCGATTTACCGGAAAGTACGGTAAAACCAGTTATGGAAGAATTTCAGGCAGAATTGGAAAAGAAAGACAAAGGATAATAATTTGTACTAACCAAAACTTTATATTTTATGGCAGCTATGCTAATTATTTTATTCCTTTTTTACATTGGAGTAATTGTTGTTTTACTTGCTTCGCAATGGAAAATTTTTTCAAAAGCCGGCAAACCGGGATGGGCTTGTTTGATTCCAATTTACAGCACCATCGTTTTATTAGAAATCATTAAAAAACCAGTATGGTGGATTTTTATGTTTCTAATTCCATTGGTAAACATTTATTTTTTGATTGTAGCAATGAATGAATTGTCAAAATCTTTTGGAAAATCAACGGGATTTACGGTGGGATTATTATTGTTACCAATTATTTTTTATCCTATTCTAGGATTTGGTTCTGCTGAATATCAGTGGAATAAAGTTGATGAAATTAAGGAGATTGGGAATGAATAAGACATAGATTTTAAATAAAAAGAGGGAGCAAAAACTCCCTCTTTTGTATTCTTAAAACCATGGCCGTTTGTTGACTTGATAGGTTTGATAAAAATCTTCATCCGATTTTGTTAGATATATTATTCCTTCAATAAAAGGTACTAAACCGGCTATTCCACAGGTAACAACCGAAAGTATAATTTGAATAATTCCTTCTTTTGTATAGCCTAATATAAATTTATGAATCCCAATACCGCCAATCAATATGGCTAAAATTCCAGCAACTATTTTCTTGTTCTCAGGTTTTGGTTGATTTTGGCTTGGATTATTCCATTCTTCTTTAGGTTTTGTTGTTTCCATACTTTAGTGTTGATTAATTGATTAGGAAATAAAAATATAAAAAATTATTGAAATGCACCTTCAAATGATTTTAAAATACAATTTTCATGGTTTTATTTCAAAAATTCTTTGATTTTATCTACAATCACTTGAGCTAATTTTTGATGACTTTCAAACGTCCAACCGGCAATGTGTGGCGAAAGCAAAACGTTTTCAGCTTCTAATAAATAGGTGAACGCTTCCGGTTTTTCTCCTTCGAATAATTTTTCGAAAGAGAGCTTTTCGTATTCCAGCACATCTAACCCCGCTCCTAAAATTTTTCCGTTTTGAAGAGCTTTGACTAGATCCTCCGTTACCACCGATTTTCCTCTGGCCGTATTGATCAACCAAAATGGTTTGGCAAACGCATTGATAAATTGTTCATTTACCATTTTATCGGTTTGCGGTGTCCATGGTGTATGAAGCGAAAGCACATCCGATTTTAGTTGTAACTCTTCCAACGATACTTGTTTTGCATATTGGTTGCCTACATTAGGGAGAATATCATAACACAATACCTCAACATCAAATCCGCTTAATTTTTTTGCAAATGATTTTCCCATGTTACCATAACCGATTATACCTACGGTTTTTCCTTCTAATTCATTGCCGCGATGTCCTTCACGAATCCAATTACCGCTTTTTACGGATTGATTGGCTTGATTGAGTTTGTTCATTAACGAAAGTAACATGCCAAGAGCGTGTTCGCCCACCGCATTCCTGTTGCCTTCTGGAGCGGCGATAAGATGAATGTTTTTAGAAATGGCATAGTCGCAATCGATACTTTCCAAACCGGCTCCTACTCTAGCAATGAATTGTAAATTGGAGGCTTTATCTAAAAATGTTTTGTCAATTTTAAACCGACTGCGAATGACGATGCCTTGATACTCATGAATTTTGGCTTCAACTTCTTCTTTGGAAGATGTATAATCTTGGTGGTTTTCAAAACCTAACGCTTCCAATTGCTCCCACAAAAGTGGATGATTAGAATCGAGGTGGAGGATTTTGATATTTATATTACTCATTAAAACCCTAAAATTACTTTCGCAATAGAAAAATAGATTAAAATCCCGAAGATATCGTTGCTAGTTGTAATAAACGGTCCGGTGGCCAATGCTGGATCAACACCGTATTTGTTGAGAGTGATGGGTACAAAAGTACCAATGAGTGAAGCAATAACTATCACACTGATTAAGGCAATTGCAACTGTAATACCAATGATGTATTCCACTCCCAATAAAAAATGACTGCCCAAAAGTAGAATTATTGCTAGAATCAATCCGTTGAAAATACTAAGTTTCATCTCTTTAAATAAACGTTGCCAAATAGTACCGCTTAATGTATTGTTGGCTAAACCTTGTACAATAATGGCTGATGATTGCACCCCTACATTTCCCGCCATTGCGGCGATAAGTGGCGTAAAAAAGAACAAAACACCGTATTTTTCCATTGCTCCTTCAAATTGTCCGGAAACTTTTACAGCGATGAATCCGCCCAAAAGTGCCAAAACTAACCAAGGTAGTCGAGCTTTAGTCAACTCTAAAATACTATCATCTGCTTCAACGTCTTGTGAGATACCGGCAGCTAATTGGTAATCTTTATCGGCTTCTTCTTTGATTACGTCAATAATATCATCAATGGTGATTCGGCCAACCAAACGGCCTAATTCATCTACTACAGGAATGGCTTCTAAGTCGTATTTTTGCATAATTCGGGCTACTTCAACATCTTTGGTATCCACCCGAACGAAATCTACTTTAGGAATGTAAACTTGACTAATCGGAGTTTTGGTAGAAGTGGTCAATAAATCTTTTAAAGACAATCTTCCTTTTAATCGATTTTCATCGTCTACCACATAAATTGAATGTACGCGAGAAACATTTTCAGCTTGAATTCGCATTTCTTTCACGCAGGTGAGCACGTTCCAGTTTTCGTTGACTTTTACCAACTCTTTTGCCATCAAACCTCCGGCGGTATCTTCGTCGTAACGCAACAAATCTACAATATCTTTGGCGTGTTCAACGTCTTCTAATTCCGAAATTACTTGTTCTTTTTTCTCTTGAGGAAGCTCGGCAATAATGTCGGCTGCATCATCGGTGGAAAGTTCGTCAAGCTCTTCGGCAATTTCTTTTGGTGTAAGTTTTCGTAGAATTTTTTCACGCACCTCTTCATCTAATTCCAAAAGAATTTCAGAGGTTTTTTCAGAATCTAAACTGTTGAAAATATAAATGGCCTCAAACTCATCGAGTTCTTCCATGATTTCGGCAATATCAGCATAGTGAATTTCATGAAGTAAGTCATGAACTTCCTTTTCATTATTCTCTTTAATTAATTGCTCAATTTGAGATAGAAATTCTCTGCTGATTTTAAACTCCATCGGCGGCTATTTTTTGCGTGAGTTCTATAAATTGTTCAACCGAAAGTTGTTCCGGTCTGAGGTCAAAGATACTATCTTCTTTTAAATTATCAGACAATTGGTATGTTTTTAAACTGTTACGAAGTGTTTTTCTTCGCTGATTGAAAGCCGTTTTTACTACCGTAAAAAACAATTTTTCATCGCAAGGTAATTTGAAATTTTCTTTTCGAATTAACCTCAACACACCCGATTTTACTTTTGGTGGTGGTGTAAACACATTTTCGGAAACAGTAAAAAGGTATTCCGCCTCATAAAAGGCTTGGGTTAAAACGGATAAAATTCCATATGTTTTAGAACCTTTTTTTTCACAAATTCTTTCGGCGACTTCTTTTTGAAACATACCGGAAAATTCCGGGATTCTGTCACGAAGTTCTAAGGTTTTAAACACGATTTGAGATGAAATATTATACGGAAAATTACCAATAATGGCCAATGGCTCTTGACCAAACACTTCACTTAAATTGTATTTCAAAAAATCTTTAGAAATGATTTTCCCAGCCAACTTTGGATAATGCTTGTTGAGATATTCCACTGACTCTGTATCGATTTCAATCACATACGTAGAAATGGGTTTTTCTAACAAATATTTGGTTAAAACGCCCATTCCCGGACCAATTTCCAAAACCGTTTGGTAACCCTTTAACGTTAACGAATCGGCAATTTTCTGTGCAATATTTTCATCGTTTAGAAAATGTTGACCGAGATGTTTTTTTGCTTTTACTTTTTCCATGTTTAGCTAAAGGTTCTGAGGGACTGAGGTTCTGAGGGACTAAGGTTATTGCAAGGCAGATTGTGGAAAAAACTCGCTTATTACCAATAATTCTGTTCTGAATGCCAACATCTTATCTCCAAAGAGAGATAGGCCTTCATGGCGTAATAGGGGTGCGTCTTCTTCATAATAGCGATCCAGCATTTCTTTGCTTTCCGCTGTATATTGTATGGAATAGGTCATACTGCCTTCTTCTTCCACTAATACTTTTATCATTCTGGCCGAGATGAATTTACCTGTTGCTAAAACATCATTGATGTGTTTGGTTTGCATCCAACGCATCCACTTGTCGTGAACACTTTGGTCAATATTGATGGTTACGTTGTATAAAATCATGTTTCATGTGTTCCATATCTAATTGATAATCAGAAGTAGGATTTAAATTATTATAAATTTGAATCGCCACGAAGCAATCTGAAATTTTTTCGGGCTTCTACAAAATGAATACTGTCCTGATGGTTAAAAAGAACGGCTTCGTATAGTGGTTTTGCTTTTTCGGGTTGATTAAGTTGTTTGTTATAGATTTCTGCGGAGAAAAATAACGCTTCGTCACGATAAATGCTTTCGGGAAAATTGTCAATAATTTGTTGGTAGAAAGCTATCGCTTGACTGTATTCTTTAAGTTCTTCATACGTTTGCCCAATTCTTAAAATCGTTTCATCTTCAATTTCTTCCCCTTTGTGTTCTTTTAAAACCATTTTAAATTGAAGTAAAGCTTCTTGGTTTTTATGTTTATATAGCAAAAAATCTCCTTTAGAAAATTTCTTTAGAGCCGTTACCGTAGAATCTGCCACTTTATTGTCATTAATCAAGAGAAATAAATCTAAAGCATCATTAGCAATCAATTGGGTTGAAGCTGATTTTAAGACTTTTAACTGTGTTAAAGCCCAATCAAAATCTTGTTTATAATAACTGGTTTTGGCGGCTTTCAAACTGGCTTCATGACCTAAAACATCATTTTTTAAATCGTCTTCAATTTGAGAATAATACAATAAGGCTTGATTGAATTTTTCTTCAAACAACAAAATATCTGCCAATTGCATTTTTATTTCAGCGGTTTGAAAACGATTTAAAGGCAATTCCATCGCTTTGTGTAATACCGCTTTTCCTCTTTCCGGTTGATTCAAATAAAAAGCAAAAAATTCAGCTTGTAAACGTTGTAAGGATATAGTATAGGGATTTACACCATATTTTTTTAATAAAAATTCTATTTCCGTTTCTATTGAAGCATATTCTTTTGAAGTGGATTTGTCTAATTTAATTTCCAACAAATGCTCATGTGCAAATATTTGCAAATCTAAATCTTGTGTGTTTTCAAGTATAAACTGAAGAATTTCAACGGCAATTTCGTCTTCGTTTTCTTCAATAGCCAATTCTGCTAAGTTGATAATATTGGAAAAGGATTCCGGATCTCTTTTATAAATGGCTTTTTCTTGAATAAAAGCTTTACCATATTCTTTTTGTTGTACAAAAAACCAGCTCAACATTTGATTCCAGAAAATTTCCTGACTTTTTTGCACCCTCACCAATAGTGCTTTTCGCAACAATTCATTAAACCCGGAACCCGCTTCATCTTGCATAAATCGAGTAAACTGATTTTGTACCATAATACTGTTTTGCGGATTTTCATAAATCTCCTGCAAATATTTTTCAATCATCAAATCTTGCTTCCCCATTTGCCCATAAATTTGAGCCATTTGGTAATTGAATTTTAGTTTAGGGTCAAGAGAAACAGCTAATTCATACGACTGCAAAGCATAATCCAACAGTACTTTTTTCTCAAAAGAACTCGCTACTGAGTAAACATTGGAGGGGTTTTCTTTTATTTTTTCTAAAGCCAAATTGTAATTTGCTAATGCTTTTTCTGAATTCTTTTGCAATTGAAAATTATACCCAATTTCGACCAATATATTTGGCATTCTGTATTGGTTCCAGCGGTCTTGAAGGGCTTTTTCTGCTTTTTCAAATTGGGTTAACTGCTGATAACAATCAACCATTCTGGTAAAATAAATACTATTGCCAGGTTGTGTTTTAAGAATGGATTCATACGTTACCAATGCTTTTTCAAATTCGCCGCGTTCATAATAATGCTGAGCCAATTGCTCATTTTGAGCAACAGCTATTGAAAAGAAAAATAAAAAAACAAAAACGATTCTGTGCATTGGTATGTAAAAAACAATGTACTAAGTTAGCTTTTTTTGGCTAATTAGTACATCGATTATATAAAGATTAACTTTTTTAGTTGATAATATCAAATCCGGTATAAGGTCGCAACACTTCCGGTATTACTATTCCTTCCGGCGTTTGATAGTTTTCGATGATTCCGGCTAAAACACGTGGTAGTGCCAAAGAACTTCCGTTTAACGTGTGAACCAATTGATTTTTTCCGTCTTTATCTTTGTATCGCAACTTCAAACGATTGGCTTGAAACGTTTCAAAATTGGAAACAGAACTGATTTCCAACCATCGGTCTTGAGCAGTAGAAAAAACTTCAAAATCATAGGTTAAAGAAGAAGTGAATCCCATATCACCACCGCACAAACGCAAAATTCTGTAGGGTAATTTTAGCTCTTGTAATAAGGTTTTCACGTGTTCTACCATTCCGTCAAGGGCAGCATACGAATGTTCAGGATGTTCGATACGTACTATTTCTACTTTATCAAACTGATGTAAACGGTTTAATCCACGAACGTGAGCCCCATATGAACCGGCTTCTCTGCGGAAACAAGGCGTGTAACCCGTACATAAAATAGGCAATTCACTTTCGTTTAAAATTACATCTCTAAATAAATTGGTCACCGGAACTTCTGCCGTTGGAATTAAATATAAATCATCTATACCAACATGGTACATTTGCCCTTCTTTGTCCGGCAATTGACCTGTTCCAAAACCGGAAGCTTCATTTACCAAATGCGGCACTTGTATTTCTTGATAACCGGCTGCTGTATTCTTATCTAAAAAATAGCTAATTAAAGCTCTTTGCAATTTAGCTCCTTTACCTTTATATACCGGAAATCCTGCACCTGTGATTTTTACTCCTAATTCAAAATCGATGATATCGTATTTTTTTACTAAATCCCAATGAGGTAACGCTCCTTCATGCAAAACAGGAATATCACCTTCTTGATGAACCGTAAGGTTATCTTCTGGCGTTTTCCCTTCCGGAACAATATCCGCTGGCGTATTTGGAATTTTATATAATTCTTCTGAAAGTGATGAAGTAAATGCTTCCAATTTCTCAGACAAATCTTTACTTTTTTCTTTTAATTGAGCGGTTTTCTGTTTTACAATTTCAGCTTTGGCTTTTTCGCCCGATTTCATCATTTCGCCGATTTCTCTCGACAACGCATTTGATTCTGCTAAAACATTGTCTAACTCAACTTGAGTAGCTCTTCTTTTTTCGTCCAACTCTAAAACAGTATCTACTAAATTATTGGCATCAAGATTTCTTTTTGCCAATGCTTTAATGACTTTTTCTTTGTTCTCTCGGATAACAGACAATTGTAACATAACTTATCTTTTTTTGCGAAGGCAAATGTACACAATTGTTTTGGAAAGAAATAGTTCCAAATAAAAATCGAACACAACCTAAAAAAAGCATAAAAAATATCGTAAAATATGAAAAATCAATACATTTTAATACATTTGGTCATTAATTTCCGAAAAAAATGAAAAAAAACCTACTTTTCCTTCTATTGTTGTTGTGTACTCAACTGAAAGCCCAAAACTATATAAACGACATAGAATCAATTGCGGAAGCAGAATTAAAATCTAGTTCAGCATTATTGACGTTTGAAGCCAATCCAAACACTGCTAATTACGATGTAATCTATCAAAAATTAGAATTCACAATTGACCCGAATGTATATTTTATAAGCGGAAATGTTACTACTCATTTTACCTCTTTAGAAAACATGTCAACCATAACTTTTGATTTGGGAAGAATTACCAATACTAATAATCAATATTATGCAAATCGAATCACAGTTGGATCTGTGATGATGAATAATCAATCGTTAGTTTTTAACCATAATGCTACTACGAAGGAATTGATTATTACGCTTCCCTCAACTATGAATGCCGGTTCAACCGGAATTATTTCTGTAAGTTATGCAGGAGCTCCCGATACTGTTGAACAAGGATTTACACGAAGCACACACAGTGGTGTCCCTGTTATTTGGACTTTATCCCAACCATTTGGTGCTAGAGATTGGTGGCCATGCAAGCAAGATTTAACAGATAAAGTTGACAGTATTGACATTTATTTGACGGCACCCTCACAATATGTTAGTGTAGCCAATGGTGTACAAATCAGTTTAACTGATAATGGCAATGGTACTTCAACAACACATTTCAAACATAATTATCCTATACCGGCTTATTTGGTTGCGATTGCTATTACCAACTACAGTATTTTTACACAACAAGCCGGCACTGCCCCTAATGAATTTCCAATCGTCAACTACATTTATCCGGAAAATTTAACTACAGCCCAAAATAGTTTGGCGGTTACTTTACCTATCATGGAGTTATTTGAAAATCTTTTTGAAACCTATCCTTATTCCGATGAAAAATATGGTCATGCACAATTTGGATGGGGTGGCGGAATGGAGCATACTACCGTTTCGTTCATGGGAAGTTTTGGTAGAAATTTAATCGCCCATGAATTGGCACATCAATGGTTTGGAAATAAAATTACTTGTGGAACTTGGAAAGATATTTGGTTAAACGAAGGTTTTGCCACCTATCTTTCCGGATTGGTAGTGGAAGGTTTAGATGGAGATGATTCATTTGTGAATTGGAAAAATTCCATGATACAAAATATAACTTCCCAAAACGGAGGTGCAGTTTATTTGACCGATAGTGAAGCGTTGAATGTAAGTCGAATTTTCAGCAGTCGATTAAGTTACAACAAAGGAGCCATGGTAACGCATATGTTAAGATGGAAATTAGGCGATGAAGACTTTTATCAAGCGTTAAAAAATTATCTTGCCGATCCGTTATTGGCTTTTGGTTATGCCGAAACAGATGACTTAAAATACCATTTAGAGACAACTTCCGGTATTGATTTGACCGAGTTTTTCAATGATTGGGTTTACAATCAAGGATTTCCAACCTATACGGCTACCGTTTCTAATCAAATTAATAATCAAGCCTTAATTACGTTAAATCAAACGCAATCTCACAGTAGTGTTGATTTTTTTGAAATGCCTGTAGAAGTAAGGCTAAAAGGGGAAAATAATCAATCTATTTTAGTAACATTGGATCATGTTAATAATGGTCAATCGTTTTTAGTAGATGTACCATTTACCGTTACAGGAATGGATTTTGATCCAAACAAACACATCATCTCAAGAAATAATACCACTACATTGGGTATCAATTCCATAAACTTTAATGATTTTATTGTGATTTCACCTAATCCGGCTCATGATTTTGTTAGTATTGAATTACCGAACACTTTAACGTTAGAAAAAGCAGAATTGTTTTCTCAAACCGGACAATTAATCTATTCGGGTGCTCAAAAAGAAGTAAATGTTTCCAATTTGGCTACCGGTATTTATTTTATAAAAGTGGAAACCAACGAAGGAAGTTTTCATAAAAAATTTATAAAAAATTAATTCCTTTTTTAAATCAGAGTCATTTGTAAGGTGAAAACCTTACTTTTGTGCTCAATTTTTATTATTTAATAGTTATCAATGGAAACATTAATTCAAATAGCACAATTAATTTTGTGCCTTTCTTTTTTGGTTATTCTTCACGAATTAGGCCATTTTTTACCCGCCAAATTTTTTAAAACAAAAATTGAAAAATTCTATTTATTCTTCAATCCATGGTTTTCTTTGGTAAAGAAAAAAATCGGTGAAACCGAATACGGAATCGGATGGTTGCCAATGGGTGGTTACGTAAAAATAGCCGGAATGATTGATGAAAGCATGGACAAAGAGCAATTGAAGCAAGAACCTCAACCATGGGAATACAGAAGCAAGCCGGCTTGGCAACGTCTAATTATCATCATGGGTGGTGTAATTGTGAATTTTTTTATTGCTTGGATTATTTATGCATCACTTTTAGTAAACCATGGAGATAATTATGTAGATAATTCAAAAATAAAATACGGTATTTCGGTTGACTCTGTCGGTACTATTTTAGGTTTGAAAAATGGGGACAAAATTCTAAAAGTGGATGGAAAAGCACAAACCAAATTTGAGCAGTTACCTTTAGAAATTTTGTTTGGCGACAACATTACGGTGGAAAGAGACGGAAAAGAGGAAACTTTTAATTTATCAGACGAAGGAAAACGCGAAGTGATTAAAAGAGCCGGTAAAAACTTTTTAGCAGCTCGTGAGGAAGTTGTGGTTGACACCATTATTCCGGGATTTCCGGCAGAAAAAGCAGGTTTAGTAAAGAATGATCAAATTATAGCCGTAAACGGAAAATCGACTCGTTTTTTTGATGAATTTACAGCCGCTATTCAACTCATTAAAAACGATACGGTTTCCTTGACAGTTAAACGCAATAACGAAGAATTGCTTATAAAAGCCAAAACAAATGAAGAAGGAAAATTAGGATTTGGCAATCAATTTAGTGTGACCAAAGATGCTTTTGTAACCAAAGAAATGGGTATTGCAGAAGCGATTCCGGCCGGATTAAGCAGAACGATTTCAACCCTAACCGGACAAATCAAACAATTCAAAGTGATTTTTAATACCAAAACAGAAGCGTATAAGCAAGTGAGTGGACCGTTGCGAATGTTCAAAATTTTCAAACCGGAATGGGATTGGACGTTCTTTTGGTCATTTACAGCCATGTTTTCAATTTGGTTGGCGTTTTTAAATGTTTTACCAATTCCTGGCTTAGATGGTGGTCATGCCGTTTTTATCTTAATTGAAATGATTACCCGTAAAAAACCAACCGAAAAAACATTGGAAGTTGCCCAAACTATTGGTGTAGTTATTTTACTGACATTGATGGCATTAGTATTTGGTAATGACATCTGGCATTTGGTAACGGGAAGTTAAACTAAATTTTTGTGCATTTTTTTGCGAATTTTATTTGGATAAATCAATTTTCGCTTTATATTTGCACTCGCAAAAAAGGTTATACACCTTCCTCCTTAGCTCTCCCGATAGCAATCGGGAGGTTAGAGCATCTGAATGTTAATAATCCCGATTCATATCGGGGCGATAGTTATCGGGATTGGTTCGAGCTAAGAAGTTTATGTTCTTTATTAAATTGATTTATTAAAATATTATAACCTATACGGTTATTCCTCCTTAGCTCAGTTGGTTAGAGCATCTGACTGTTAATCAGAGGGTCCTTGGTTCGAGCCCAAGAGGGGGAGCAAATTGAGAAAAGAGGTCATTTTTGACCTCTTTTTTATTTTTACAATTTTGCAAAACCTTACTGGCATTGAGAAGAAGTTCTATTGGTGTTGTAAATTTTGGAGTTGCAACTTTTTTTTCTTCAAAATATAACTTTTCTGAAAAGATGCAGCCAAGAATCTTGTTTTTTGTTCTCCCATCAACCGATTTATAGAACCCAACTAAATCTTCCAACATAGGAACTTGTTTGTCTAAATATTCTCTAAACGGAGACAATACTTCTTGTAGTTGTTGTAGATTGTTTTTTTCATTAAATAGCCGTGTATTGATATTGTTTTTAAGGTCTTGGTACTCCTGTGCCGGAAGCTCTCCATCCATATATTGTTCTTCAATAAACAATCTTCTTTTATTCAACTTTTCTATCTCATCTAATGACTTTTGGACGCTCTTTTTTCTATTTACATCATCACTCTCAAATAACCCTTCCAAAACACTTCTGTATGAAGAAACCAATTGAGCTGAAAACTGAATGTTAGACAAGATTCTCTCTATTTGACTATGAACCTCTTCAACGGGATACCTATCACATTTAACGTGAGGTTTGGTGCAGATATAATAGTGGTATTTATTACTTCTACCTGTTGAAGCATAAGCAGACAAAGTTCTCCCGTGAGTAGGACAACATAAATGTCCTTTCAGTGGGTATAAATTTAACTTATCACTCTTAAAATCCATATTTCTTTTTCTCCCATTCAAAACATCATTTGCTTTGGCAAACAACTCTTCTGATACAAGGGCAGGGTGTAATCCTTGAACTATTTGTTCCGGTTGATTACCAAATGCCCTAACTAATATTTTACCGGAGTAAGTCAGATTTCTGATTATGTTGGGAAATTGATTTTTACTCAATTTCATACCTTGCCCGTTCAACCAACGTCTGACTTCATCAGCAGTGTAAAGTCCTGAAGCCATTTTTTCAAATGCCTCACGGATTAAGTCCGCATCGTTACTAAACTCTAACGTGGCATCTTTTCCGACTCTTGTGCTTTTATATCCTCTTGGAGCGGTACCAGTGAAACAACCATTAAGTCGTGCTCTATGGGAACCTTCCTTGGAGCGTTTAGATGTTTTATGATTTTCAATTTCGGGTAGAGCAAAATTTATAGCTTGTATTAAAAGTTCTTCCGGATTAGAAAAATTCATATCCTGCTCCAAAAATTCAACATTACATCCCAATTCTGAAAGTTCTTTTACTTCCATAAATGCTAATATCATATTTCGGGCAAATCTATCAGGACGAAGAATTACAATTGCGTCAATAGAATTTTTACTTTTTTTATTCTCTTTTATTAAGAGCTTTATTTTTTTCCACTTTGGTCTATTAAAATGGGTGCCTGTATAATCTTCTCTATATTTCTCTAAAATATTATAACCTTTTAGATTACAATATCTCGTTATAACTTCTTCTTGGTATTCAATAGAATAACCTTGATTTGCTTGTTCATCCGTTGAAACCCGGGAGTAAATTAGTACATTCTTCATAATTAAGCGATGTTAAGGTTTATTTCCTCTGCACTATGGCTAAGTTCAATAATTGTGTTTGATTGGCAATTTTGAACTTTACTTTTTTGATTCCTGTATTGATTGTACTCAATAGTTGCCATTTGTATCAAAAAGGTTCGGATTGAGTTCAGTTGGTTGTCGTCCAAATTCAACCCGCCCTTTTTGAGTAGTTTTTTAAGTTCAGTATTTGATATCATAGTTGTAATGTTTAATATTTATGCGACCTGTTTATATTCTGATAACCTGATTTTTGAGGCGACCATATATTCCGGCGATGGTTCATATCCTATGTACGACCTGCCTTCACCAAGTTCCATCACAGCCTGACCGGTAACGGATGTTCCGCTGAAATTGTCTAAAATCACATCATTAGGTTTTGAAGTCAATAATAAACAAAGATGGGGGACATCAATTGGGAAGGTAGCCTGATGGTCTAAAAACACTCCTTCTTCTTCACATTTGTTTTTTAAATCAGTTGTTGAAGCAACACCGGTTTTTAAAACACCTCCATAAAAATCTAATGAAGAAGTTAGTTTAGGATACTCTTTGGTGGTTCCAATAGTGAATGAATTTGTTTCATCTAAACACTCTTTTAACCATTCTTCGTTATAATAGAAGTTTCTTGTCTTCACAAAATGATAGATTGGTTCGTGTCTTCTGATACTTCTTTTACCGGGAGTTGGACGTGGATTTTGTTTTAACCATTGAAACTCATCGTTGATTATAAAACCTATTGACTTCATCATCAAAACAAATCGTTGAGGGACCAATTGATATTCTCCATCTCTACAACAATCGTTTATATTAACAAACAAACTCCCATCTTTTCTTAGTACTCTATAGACCTCTGTGTAGTGTTTTTTTAGATTATCTAAATAATCCTCAATGTTATTCTCTTGACCCAATTGATTTTCATCCAATTGATACATTTTCATAGTCCAATATGGGGGTGATGAGATACTTACATTAACAGATTCATCCTCTAATTCTTCCATCTTTTCGGAGGATTTATTGTAGATGGTAATGGAACCATTTTTGTAATCACCGCCATCAACATCTAATTTACACTTACTCTTTATATGTAGTTGTTTAACCTTCTTATATACCTTATTCAAAGAGGATTTTCCATCATCTATCTCACTAAAAAACTCTTCTAATTTTTCCGGTTTATTAGGGTACAATTCTTCACACATAATACCGATTGAGTTAAGTTTATTTTGAGTGTCTTTTGAGATAGATGAAAGAATATTATCTCTTTCTTCTTTAAGTTCTTTAAGTTCTTGGAACAAATCACTTCTATTACCTTTCTTTACAGGAAATATCTTTTTGTATAACTCCATTTCTTTATACTTATCCATAGAAGATTTCTCTCTTTGAATATTTGATGAGAGAGAGATTAAACTAATATCATCGGTCAAATGAATAAAGAAGACAGGTACCAAAGGAAGGCCTAATTCAAGGGCAATCATATGACGTAAGTTCCCTGATACAATTATATTGTTGAAGGAATTAACGATAAGGGGGGTAATGATTCCCATTGTTGAGATGTTCTCTTTTATCATCTCATAATTGTTAGGTAATCTATATAAGTTACCTAATTCATTATTTCTATTTATAGATTTTGGGGCAACGTATTCTACGCGCGATAAGTTGTTTAAGTTCATAATTTTCAGTTTTTATGAACCTTTACGATAGGTTATAAACGTGTTTAATTACGCAGTTTGTATTGCGGGTCTTTTAGAGATGACCAACTCCTTTTAAATTATTTATCAGTATGTCAAAGAACCTTGTATATGATAATATAATCATATACTTTTTGAGCAAAAAAAAATTACAGGGTGTATATTTCTCCTGTTATCTTCATCAATTCAATTGGGGATACCCGATTTAAGTATTCCCATATTTTTGTTTCAGCATCAATAATTAAAGTAGGGTTCTTCAAGTCCACACTTTCTCTGTCCTTAAAATATTTGCTGACAGAGCAAATATGAACACTTGTATATTTTGATTTAGGCACTTTCCCGTTTAATTTATAATGCCATTTCACTTTGGCTAATATTGTTGGTGATGATTCTCTATTCTTAACCACCGAGAGTGTATAAGTAAAATTGTCTCGGTATTTCAACTCTTCAATTTTGGACTTCCAAAATTCATAGAACTCAATAAACTCTTTATTTGAAGTAATAGTTACTTCTGAATCAGAAGAAATAAATAAGTTATAATCAGTTTGAATAAAACCTAATAAAGAATTAAGTTCCGAACGTGTAAATCCTGAAAATGCCTTTGCATAATCAAATGTTATTAAACGTCCGTTCTTATTTTTAATTGGTTGCATCAGTTGTATATGATTTTATTTTGCAATGTTACGACGCTTTTTAATTCTGTGCAAGTTTTTTTTAATATTTTTTATTACCCCTCCCTAAGCCCCTGCCTCCAAGGGGATTGGACGTATCGCCCGTTCCCTCCCCCCGTTCCCAAATCCCCACATAGGGTTATAATCCCATAAACAACCAATAACCCGTTTAAAAAATTTTCCAATTTTTTTTGAAGAAACACCAACTTTTACGATAACTGAAATACTTATAGTAAAATAGTATTTATGAAAAAATTAGAATCCATCTTTGGCTTTGATGTTAATTTAGATGACGGGGGGAATATAGAAGTTGATGTTTCCTGTGGCTTCCCACAAGAGAAAAAAAATTGCCAAGAATTTTACAACAGAATGGAACTATTAAAGATAGATGAAAGTAAAATAACATTCCCTATAATGATAAAAGATTGGGTTGTTACAATCAATCCTAACGATAAAGAAACCATAATGGAATATTTCAAAATTGGTGGGATTAAGAAAATAGTAGAAGAACAAAAATCTAAACTTATTGGAAAAACAACCTTTATTAAACCGGAAATACATTATCCCAAAAAGGCAAAATATCCAAACCTAACTATTCATTTTTATCAACTTGTTGATGAGGGTGGTGTAGAAATTTATGATGAGTATGATATGATTGATTATTGCCAAATTTTTTACGATAACACGCTCCAATTTACCGAAAAGAGGATTGCAGACCTTGAAAAGTATGTTAATACAGAAGAACTGATTAGGATGCCTTTTTTGCCAATTGAATTAGTAAGATTTGATGAATTTGGTAACATAATGGACTTTGAACAACATAAAATAAACACAATAGAACTACCCTTTTAAGTACTTTAATAGGGCGATAATTAACCTTCGTCTCTGGGAAAGATAACTAGTAAAATCTTTGTTTTTATCAAAAATGGGGCTAAAACTAGTCTGGGGGATTATACCCATTATAATAATCAATCAATATTTATGAATAAGCTACAACAGAAGATAAAGTCACTGCTCAGAGAAATAAAAGAACAACAAGATAATAAGTATTGGTATGTTGCGACAATAACCTTTTCTACCGAAACATTTTATAGACGAGTTAATAGTGTTAGTGACTTTTACAAAAGGCTATCCAATTCCAAAACAGGTTTAGTTGGGAATACATCAAATAGGGAATTTTGGAGCAAATTGAGTCCTTCCGGATTCTACGATTTTTATCCTAGTAAAGACAAAATCGTATTATCATTCGTGATGGAAACTAAAGCAAAACTAAATGAATTGGAGTTCAAGGCAAGGGTAAAAAAAATTGTCCCATATCTTGAAATTAGCATTGGAACCAAAGAACAAAAAGAATATGAGTTTGAATTGGCTTTTGAAAGAAAGTTTTATCAACAATATGAACCAAAGACAGAGTTATTCGGGGACATTAAACGCACCAATAAATATCTTGAATTGTCATAGTAATTGGAAGCATTATTTTTTGGTCACAAAAAAACCACAGACCTTAAAATCTGTGGTTTTTTTATTTTCAAAAGATTAAAATGATTTCACAGCTCTAACACAGACACTAATAACCTTTACTCTACTAACTTCGGGAATACCATTGGCAAAATTTTGACCCCAAGGATTATCATTTTTATCCAAGGTAGAACTCCAATAAAAGAAATTATCAAATCCACCAATTAAATCCTTTTGTTGGTATAATTTGTCTAATTCTTCTTTTGTAGGCAAATGCCAACCATCTCCTTTTTCTTCACAAGCTTTTTTTGCCTTATTCCAATTCATTTTTTTTAGGTCCTTTACATCAGCAATTAACCCGTGCTTTCCAGTAGCATCAATAAAATATACAATACCACCTTCCAATTTATCACCAAGTTTAACTTGTGAGTAAGAAAAGTTAATAACAAAAAAGAAAGCTACAATAAATAATAAATTTTTCTTCATTCTTTTAATTTTAAAATAAATTCCTACTTCAGTATTGAATTGGCTTTTCGGATTATTCCCAATTTTATAAATAATAGATTTTTTATTCTGTGACCTTTAACTAAATAAATATGTTATTGTTTTAATGATTGCAAATTTTACAACCCCCAGTACAAGAATTAATCAAGGGCTTATTTCTCCTATCGTCAGAATATTGAATTGTTTGGTGACGCTAAAAGAGAGAGGTTAGCAATACAAATTAAATGTCATAATTGAATATTGTTAAAACAAAAAACTACAAATTTATCGTCTGTGGATTTTTTTAAACTGATTATTTATTGTGCTCTCACGGCTTCAAATGAACCATCAGTTACTACTGATGTAGTTGTTTGACCTGAAGGGAATGAAACTGTACCAATTGTACCTGAAAACGTACCAATAACTTTTCCGGGATTTTGTGGGTTAGTAGCAAAGGAATCATTAGATATTGATGTAATATTTACATTCATAGTACCACCAAACTGAGTACTATAAAAAATACTACCTTGGGGATTTTGTGGATTACCATCGGTTATGATAATATTGAACGGTTGGCTAGAATTAAAAACAAAATTTCCAGTAGCGTTATTAGGCATCTGAGCTGAAACGGTAATTCCAGCAGACGCAGAATTTACTATTTGTAAAGCAAGTGAACCTAAAGCATATGTTGATTGACCGCCAGCACCTATTACAGCACCTTGATTTGTTAAGTGATTTCCTTCCCATTCATATAAAATACCATCTATTTTACATTTCCATTTATAAAGCCCGGAAGATGTTGAACTATCGGAATCACTTGAACAAGATAAAAACAATAAACCTATTGTTAATAATAAAATAATTTTTTTCATTTTTTCATTTTAAATTTAATTCCTACTTCAGTTTTGATTTGGCTTTTCAGATTATTCCCAATTTATATTATTGTAAAATGATTTTTTTGACATCAACAACAATTCCTTGTGCATTCAGTATCTGAACAAAATACAATCCTGTTCCGCCCCAAGTATCAAGTGGTATAATAGTATTTGTTCCGGATAAAGTAATTGGGGTTGTTGCCACTTGCTGACCCAACGAATTAACAATATTTATATTACCTCCTGTTAGGTCCGTAATGTTGTTAAAACTAATATTCACTTGTGTATTAGCCGGGTTAGGATAAATGGTGATATTATTGGCATAAGTAACCGGATTAGTATAGGATAACTGACCCACATTTATTATCAATGTATCCGTTACGGTTATGTTTGTCGTACATTGATTTTGATTATATAATTGAGTGATTTCTTGTGGTGTTAATGCTCTGTTCCATATACCGATATCATCAATAGAACCATAAAAGTTTGTTTCGTGATTTGCTGATTGCCCTGTCCTTCCAAATTCAATTAAATCTGCAATTTGAGGGGTTCCTTGTATTGTATTTTCATTTGTAAGGGCACCATTTACATATAGTTTATGTTTATTTGTGGCTGAATCAACAACAACAGTAACAAACTGCCAATTGTTTAATGACAATCCGTTCAAATTTACATTGTCACAAAATATTGGGGAAGATGTGTTGTCTAATGTAACGTATCTTGAACCAATTTGAGTATTGTAAGCTGCTTGACCATAAAAAATCCAATGAAAGTTGGTTGTAGATAATTGAAAATCGAAAAATGTTGGAAATTCATTAGTTGTGAATTCTGATTTTATCCAACAAGATACAGTAACATTTTGAGGTAAATTAACATTCGCACTAATTACATCGTCTAAACCATCAAAATGATAAGCACTATTACTATTCCCAAATCTATCAGTTGTTAAAGTTGCTCCATTAACTACTCCATTTAATCCATTACCGCTTTGGTCGTTAGCATTACCGCAAAAAGGATAATACGCCACCAAACCATTAACCAAAGAACCACTAACCGCATTACAAGTGTCGCTGTAGGTTACCCCGTTATACATATTGGTTATTTCTTCTTGGGTTAAAGCTCGGTCCCAAATTCCAATATCATCAATTTTTCCATTAAAATACTGTACTGAGTTAGGGGTTAAAAACCTAGAAGCACCAAAAACCATATTTATACCATTTATAGTATTAATATCATATACGGATGAACTTTGAGAGGTTGATTGTAAAACTCCATTTATATATAATTTACAATTATAAATAAATGGACTGTCTGATGAGTCATATGTAACTGTATAATAATTCCAATTATTAACACTTGCCATACTATTAGATTTTATAAAGGAACAAGTATTATCCACACCTGGTTTATTCGAAGGAAACAATGTGCAAGCAAACCCATCACCACAATTATTTCCTCCGTAATCTGTAAATACTGTTTCCTCAGTATTATCAGTCAAACTATTATACCAAAACGAAACACTTCTTGAATTTGTTCCTAAAATACCGCTATAACTTGTGGATATAAAATCATTTACACCATCAAAACTATATGCACTATTACTATTCCCAAATCTATCAGTCGTCAGTGTTGCCCCATTAACCGTTCCGTTGTTACCGTTTCCACTTTGGTCGTTAGCATTTCCATTAAACGGCCAATAACCCATCAAACCATTCGTGGGGACATAAGAAGGAACTTGTGAGAAAATCATTTGGGTTGTCATAAGTAACCCAATACATAAAAGAAGTAATTTTTTGTTTATCATTTTTTATTATATTAGCTCTACTATGTCTCACTTGTAGAATTAACTATAATAAACTAGCGTGAGACAGGTTGCTATTAAATGCTCTTGGAGGTGGTCGAATACCTACGAAACAATGTAATAGAACCGCTCACGCCGTATCGTGAGCGAATAACTTATACATTCCCGTTTCGTAATGAAATTTCGACCTTTCAAGAGCGGAAAATATAGCAAACGCTAATTTTTTACCAATAAAATGCATTCTCTTTTTATAGAATACGAAACAAAAGTAGCAAAAAAAATTGAAATATTTACACTTTAAGAAGTTGCAAGAGAATGGTTAAGCTAAACCCAATTATAGAATTGTTATCTCAACATTAACAACTTCCAAATAACTTTTAGAATCAATACACATCAAAGCGGTATTGATATTGAATAGTAAAAAATCTTTTATTGAAACGAGTTCATTTAATGTTACCGGTTTAATTGTCTTTACTATTATTTTTTCAGAACAGGACTGCAAATAAAAATTATCAGTTCTGTTGGAGATAAAACATAATGAGTTTAAACGTATGGAATATTGTTTTCCAAATTTTCTCCGCACAAGTGTATTAAGAACTTTGTTTATTAGGACATAACTTTCCGAGAGATTGATTGGATAATCAATCATATCATTTGAAGTTTAAGAGCAGTTGATTTTACTTTTAAAATGGTATTGGTTGATTTATTAGTTAATCCCGATATCTGTCTGATGGTTAAATTCTTCTTCAATAGTTTAACTATATCAGTATGTTTTTGGATTGTTTCTTCTTCGGTCTCAATAGAACCTGTTTTTCTTCCAACCTTACCACCATTCTTGATGTGATTACGATAACCGGAAACCATCCTGCTTTTAGTAAGTTGTGCTTCCATATTGGCAACAGAAAATAATATCTGCACCATAAACATAGATAATGAATTGGTGGTCTTATCATCATTTAATGTTTCCAAGTTGAAGTTTTTGATGTAGATGGATACTTTCTTATCGGTTAGGAGTTGAATGTTCTGTAACGACTGAATTACAGAACGTCCAATTCGGCTCAACTCCCACACCAATACTTTATCTATGGTCCCTTTTTCTATCTCCTCCAACATTCTTGAAAATATTGGTCGGTCCTCATTTTTCTTATAACCACTTACTTTCTCTTCATACACCTCAACGAGTTCATAACCCATTTTATTAGCATACTCAATAAGTTCATTTGTTTGTCTTTCGGTGTCCTGACGATTACCTTCGGAACTGACCCGAGAATAGATTACGGCTTTTGTCATAGTGTCTCAATTAAATCCTTTGAATTTCTTTAAGGCTAACTTACAGCGGGAAACCAATAAGTCGGCGCCTGTTTTTGGTGTTTTTTTGAGACGGTAATTATTTTGAGACAGTTATTAAGATGTGTGATAAGGTTAAATAAAAAAACCTCCTAATGGAGGTTGATTTCGGTTTATGTTGTTAGGGTGGTGTTTTATAATTCTATTTGGATTTTAACTTTACCACCTAAACCTTTTTCTACAATATCATACAAAGTTTTTAAGGTGAGGTTACTCCCGTTATTTTCTATTCTTGATATGTATTCTCTTTTTTTTAATATAAGTTCCCCAAGTTCAGTTTGGGTTAAATGTTTATCCTCTCTTGCCTTTTTTAATTGAAGACCTATTTTAAAACCTTCAAAATCTCTTTCAAGTTCATCTCGTCTATCGGTACCTTTAACACCATAAACGTTATCTTTAATATCTTTCCAACTTTTAGTTTCCATAATTATTTATTTTATATCATTTATCCTTGTTTGCAATTCTTTAATTCGAATAATCAAATTTTCAAACTTCAAGAAGTCACCATAAATCATAAATTTAGTCATTTCACTGTAATCCATTTCGTAATCTTTTATGACACTTTCAGGAGGGGTAATGTTGATTTTATTTGAAGTATGATTGGCATAATTAAGTCCTCTTAACGCGTTAAATATTTCTCTATGAGCAACAATACTGTTATACAATTCATAATTATTCAATGCATCGAACCCGTGTGAAGTATCCATTAATTTTTCTAAATCATACAAATGTCTTGAAAGCCTTTCAAATCTTATTTTTTCATTTTTTTGAGAGAACTCTTCGTGAAGTAAAAATACTTTTTCTAAAAATGTTCTTTGGGGAAGAACTGTGGCAACTTGAAAAGGTACTGTTGCAAAAGTTTGATTAGAAAAAGCATCACTTAAAATAGAATTTATTTCCCGTATTTCAGTAGGTTCCATTAAGGAGCGAGAACTAATTTCTATTAGTATTCTTTGTGGTAAATAGTCAGATTTATCAACTACGGAATTGTAATAAATCTCTATTGTCTGTGGGTCTTTATCGGAATCTTTTATCGGTTGTGCAATCAATTTACATTCACTTATCGCTCCCCATTCAGTTAAGGTTTTCTTTAAATCTTCAAGAAAAGTAGTGGAAATGAATTCACAAGATAATTTCCTTAATTTCTTTATTTGAGTTTTGGTTAAATCTCCTTCAAAACCAAAATATTTTCTATCAATTGCCAAATCAACATCTTCTGAAAACCTTTCAATTAGGTTCCATCCTTTACTTAAAGATGTTCCCCCTTTAAAAATAATATTTTTACTATAAGGCATAGAAAATGAAGCTTTTAATGCTAAAGTAACCCACCAATCTTTTTCAATAGCAATGGATGGCAAACCGGTCAATTCTGTAGCCTGATTAAGTACTGCTATTCTTCTTTTTTTAGATAATTTCAACCAATTTGTATTCATCATATTGTTTGCATTAAAATTTTATTTATCCACGCAGGGGTAAGTTTTGCATCATTTATAATATTTTCTTTTTTCTCTTTTTTGAGAATATCTTGAATTTTCAGCAGTGTAGAATCGTCCAATTTTGAATTCCCAATTGTTTTTAATGCCTGAATAACCAAACTACTTATTTCACCTTTCATAAATAAGTTTTTTGGACTTGTGTTCCTGAAACTTATGGTGCGTTTCCCAACTTTAATATTACGGGTTCCTCCATCGGTTAAATACACTATCTTCATAGGGACTTGGGTAGATAATCCCAATTTATTCAATGCCTGAACACCTGTTGGAATAATTCTTATCTTATCCCTTCTTGCTATTGCTTTGGCTATTTCCTCCGTAGAAGGAAATAAAATACCTAACTCTTTATCAACTTTTGGATACAAGTAAATGCCGTGAGCTAAACGAACAATTGTTTCCTTCTCGTTCAATCTTAAAAGTGCTTTTTTAACACTTTCAGCACTACCATAATCTGAAAAATCACTTACAAAAATCACAACGCCTTTTTGACGTGATTTAAGTGATTCAAAAATCTTATTTTCTACAATCGGTCTTTCCATTATGATTTATTATTTTCCATTTTTATTTCTTTGTTAGAAACAGTCACCTTGTTTTCGTCCCAAATTTAATGAATATTTGGGACGAAAAAGAAAGTTTAACGAAAATCATATCAATTACTTTACTTTTTCAAATAATACTATATTTATTAAAGTAATAGATAGTTGAGTCTGAAATAATGACTGTCATACCCCACCACGAAAAGCAATGATATGAAGTGGGGCTACTGGGTCTTCTGTCTATATTATTCACATATACTCTCCTTTATATATTAAAAATTGATTTGGGGGGCTGCGGGGGGCAAACTAAATGTACTTCTTGTTGAATTAAATAACAATACAATTTAAAAATCTATACCCTTGATTTTAAGAGAATTGAATAAGCAATCATCGCATTAAAATTGTAACTTTCTCCAAGAGGGGGAGCAAAAAGCTTGAGAGCAATGTCAGGCTTTTTTTATTCTAACTTTTTACTCTTCAATACATTCAATTTTACTCCTAAATCGAAAGAATATACTCCACCAAACTTTGTTCATGAGGCAAATCCATTTTTTTGCGGAGTCGGTAACGTTTTATCTCAACGCTACGCACAGAAATATTGAGTAACGGGGCAATTTCCTTAGAGGAAAGATTTAATCGCAAATACGCACACAAACGGAGATCGTTTGGTGTTAAAGACGGATGATAACTTTTTACTTTTTTAATAAAGTCATTGTCGGCTTTGTCAAAGGCTTCTTTAAAGACATTCCACGTGTCGTCTTCTAAAACTGTTTTATTAATCGTGGTAATTAATGTTTTTAAATTCTTATTGGTGTTGGGCTCTGCAGAACTTTTTAAATCTTCTTTGATGATTTTTAACAGCTCGTCTTTTTTGATTAAATTCATGGTAGAAACGGCCAACTCTTTATTTTTCTTGTCCACATCCTGAGCCAATTCTTTATTTTTGAGCTTCATGATTTCTTTTTGGGTTTCGAGCTCTTTTAATTCCAATAGCAAATTGTTTTCTGCGATGATTTTTTGGTGCTTTTTGTTGTAATTGTCTTTGTATAATTTATTGATGTAATAGGCCATTATTAATAACAACAACACATAACACACTATGGCCAAATGACTAAAATACCAAGGCTTTTTGATTTCAAATTGATAACTTACAATGTTTTCTGTTTCAGCATTGGACACTTTTGCTTTGACTTTGAAGGTATAGGTACCGGGTTTTAAATTTTCAAAACTTACCTCAGATTTTGAACTCCATTTGCTCCATTTTTCTTGAAATCCTTCTAAAATGTACTGGTATTCTGAATTGATATAGGCATCATATTGTGGTACACTAAACGAAAATCGAATATTATTTTGATGATGTTTTAAGGATGATTTTTCATTGGTACTTAGTGAAAAAGATTTTTCCTCAAGGGAATTGGCCGTAATTTCAGCAATGGCAACCCTGTGTTTGGAATGATTAACGGGTTCATTTCTCAGAATATAATAACCATCTGTTGTTCCGATTAGGTATTCATTTTTCTTGATTTCATAAATGTTTTCAAAACCGGGCATTGAATTGGTTAAATCGGAAGAAATTGGAATACTGTTTTTATTTAAATCATCAGACAATTTACTTTTTGAAAAATAATACAAGTAGTTTTTGGTAAACACCCATAAATAATTCGACTTATCCGTAACCATTTTTCCGGTTACATATTCATCATGTTCAAAAACAGCACTCAGTGACGCGGATTTTGCAAAACTCTTTTTGGTCGGTTCATAAATAAAAATTCCATCTTGACTGGCGTAATAAATTTTATTGTTGAATTTTACTAAACTGGCATTTTTACTTTTTTTGGGATATTCAAAAACGCTGAATTTGTTCACCCGCGAAAAATTATTTTCTACTACAAGTCGATACAAGCCTCTGTATTCGTGGCTTACCAAGAATTCATTTTGGTTCACAATTTCAAAAAAGCGACACGAATAATTAAATCCGGGAATTTTTCGTTCAAACGTCCAATTGCCATTTATTTTAGTTAATAATGACAATCCGTAATAATTTCCTTGTATAATTTTGTTTTGAAAAGGCTCAAATTTCCATGTGCCTGATGCGTTATAAATGACATTGCTTTCACCACCATTGATGACCATTGTGCCTAAATCATGTCCGCAAAAAAGGGTGTCTTCGTGGATAAACAACGACCAAACCTGTCCTTTTGTACCGTTCACAAATTGAAACTCTCCGGGGTAATTATTGTTTTTAAAAAACAACCCTTGATTCGTTCCGATATACAGATAATCTTGATAAACAATTGAACTATACACCGTTCCTAAAACACCTGTATAATTAGCATATTTTTTTACGCTGGAGCGAAGATTTAAACAATCAATTCCGTTGTCTAAACCAAGCCATAAATTATGATCGGTATCCTCAAAAAGCGACAAAATAGTGTTGTTACTGATGCCATTTTGTTGTGTAATATGGTACCTAATCGTATTCTCATTAAGTATGAAAATCCCTTTAGAAATAGTTCCAACAGCAATATCACCATTGGATAATTGTAGTGCATCATAGACGCTACCGTATTTTAATTGCTCATCTGCAACAGTGGAATAAGGCGATAAAATGCTGTCAGAAAATTGAAAAATACCATTTTGACGCGTAACTAAGATTAATTGGTCTCTTTTATTAAAAATATCAACTATCTTAATCCCATTAAGTTGTTGTTCTGAAATGATTTGTTTACTGCTTCCATTGTCTAATTCATATAGCCCTAAATTAGTTTGAAAAAAGATTTGATTATTAGTTTTATAAACTTTAAAAATAGGACTTTTGGGGTCTATAATCTGAATTTTACCCGACTTGGTATCATAAATATAAATACGTTGAAGAGATTGAAATAATATCCATTTATCATACGAAATAATGTCCCAAAATTGTTCATCTTCCAGCAGGTTTAACTTCTTTCTGAGCGATTGATAAATTAATTTTTTATGCTCGTTTTTAGACCAAAATCCAAAATCCATGTAGGCTCCGGTATAAACCCGTTCTCGTTGACAAAAAACAGAACGCATGATACTGTTATTAGGAGTGGGATACAATCTCCATTTTGAGCCATTAAATTGAAGAAGACCTTCGTTATTAGCAATAAATATTTCATTTTCATCATTTTGAGTAATCATCCAGTTTTGAATTCCGGCTTGATAATCTTTAGGAGAATAGGTAGAAATAGGTGGTAATTCCTGTGCAAAAAGCGTAAAGGAAAACAACAATAAAGCGATATGAAATGAAATGTTTCTCACAATTTTTTCACTAATTTATAAAAAATTGATGAGATTAAAAGTGTATAGGTAAATATTTTTTCATGTGTCAATTTTTGATAAATGTTGTATAGGTAAACAAAATGTAGTTTTATTACAATTTAATCAAAAAAAGAACTTTTAAAAAGGTCAAAAATCATTTTGAAAACGTTATAGTTGTCAAATAAACTATACAAAAACTATACAACATTATAATTTCAAAAACTTTTCATTTCTCTCAAGAGCTAACGATAACTGAGAAAAATGCCTATTTATGTGGTTCTGTTGATAATTTATTCGAAATATTGTTTTGTATAGTTTATTTATAGTCACTTCACTACCATGCTACTCAAGTTGTGCGTAAATTTGTAAATATTCATTAATAACTCAAAAAATTATACATTATGAAAAAAATTACTTTTTTATTTCTCCTTTTGACATTTTCAATTGGATATTCTCAAGATCTGTTGTTAGGTTTTGAATCTTCGGAAAGCGGCGGTATAAACGGCGGCCCATTTGGTGATGGCCCTGCACCAGTTATTGAAACTGGCTTTGGAACTAATACCTCACAAGTAATGAAAATTGTTGGAAATCCTGCAGGACAGCCTTGGCAAGGAATAAATTTAACTTTAACTTCTTTAGTTAATTTAACAGCAACTCAAACCATGACTATGGATGTATTTTCAGATACACCTATTACATTTTTAGTTAAGGTAACAGGTGGGTCTGGTGGTCCTGCTCAAGTTGCAGCTTCTGCAACGCATACCGGTGGAAGCACATGGCAAACTGTTTCTTTTACCTTTAATTCGTCATTAGATGGTCAACCAGCACCAGCCAGTGGAGTTTATGGCGGATTTGTGATTCACACTTATTGGGCGCCTGGAGCAGTTAGTTTCTTCAATCCAACAATCCCTACTCCGGCCAGAACATTTTATGTGGATAATATTAGAGGGCCTCTTGGAACACCTCCGGTAGATCCAGCTCCAGCAACAGCTGCTCCAACCCCACCTAATCGTCCGGCTGCAGATGTTAAATCAATATTCAGTGAAGTTTACACTCCGGTAACTACTATTGGTTATTCCGGTGGTGATGATAATACATACAATACTTCTTGGTGTCCGGGTTCAACAAGTTTGGTGCAAATTGAAGGTAATAACACCAATAAAACAACCGGTTTAGGTTGCGAAGGAATTGCTTTTTTAGCAGGAAGATTCGACGCTTCATCATTCACTCGTTTTCACATGGATGTTTGGACTGCTACACCGCTAGCAGGCAAATTTCTTAGTGTCAAATTTTCAAATTGGAATAATACTAGTGGAGAAACAAATGCTTTTCAGATAAATTGGGATAACGGAAGTGTACTTCCTTTTCCAGCGGCAAATGCTGACGGCTGGATTACTATTGATATTCCTATGACAGATTTTACTTGTGTCAATACTCCCCCAGGAAATGCTTGTCCAAGTAAAAATGACTTTACTCAATTTGTGATTACTTCAAATTTAGGAACAATATACTATGATAATTTATATTTACACAAAAATACACTAGGTGTTTCTAATTTTGAAGCGGCTAACATTAAAATGTATCCTAACCCAGCTTCAACTTTATTTACACTTGAAGCTCCACAAAATGTTGAAAAAGTAATTGTTCACAATTTATTAGGACAAGAGGTGATTAATTTAACTCCAAACAGCCAACAAACAACTGTAGATATTTCTGCTCTTGAAACCGGAATTTACGTAGTTAAAGTGAGCATTGAAGGAAGAATTTCTACTTCACGTTTAGTGAAAAAGTAATCATAAATTGGTTTTAAAACAAAAGGCAGTCTTGAATCGACTGCCTTTTTTATTGCATTATAAATTTGATTTCGTAAACTATTTCTTTAATGCTTTCGCCTTAATACTATTGTTTCTATCAATTGAGTTTATTTACTTAATGATGATTTTTTTCGCTTCTTTTATCCATCCAGAATAAATCAATAGCATATAATTTCCTTTTGGTAAGTCTTTCACATCAATTGTGTTTACATTTTGATTGGATTGATAAAGTAATCTTCCCATCAAATCGATTATTTCAACTCGATCAATCGTTTTTGTTGTGCTGATTTGAACAAAATCCTTAACCGGATTAATTACAGAAAAATAAGCTTGGTTATCCTCAAAATTTGGCACTTCTAACGCACAATTACTCCCCACTACATAGGAAAAATACCTAGTCACTGAAAATCCACCTGAATACGCAAATTTTACCGCATAGTTAATGGTTGCTCCTTGTGTTTGATTGGTAATTGTATAGGTAAATTGATTCCCTGAAACATTTGCCATTTGATACTCTGTAAAAGGAGATTGACGCCATAAAAATGCCACCACTCCTATTTTATCGGTATCTAATAATGTAAATGTTATTTTAACATTGTTGCCAATTGTTTCAAATTGATAGTTATAGCCCGTAGTAAACGTTCCTTGTTGTGCTTGGGTATCAGTACCTGAACAACCCAAGACAGCTGAAGTAGTTGCATTCAACACAACTGGATTATTTACATAAGCGTTCCCGGTGACATCTGAAGCAGATACAGAAAATGTATAAGCTGTAACTGGTAACAAGTTGGGAATAACTACAGATTTTTCCTCTCCGGAAGCGTTGGCAACGGTAATCGAATTACTTCCATAATTTATCGTATAAACCACCGTTCCTGAGTTGTCATTCGCATTAAGTAATAATTCTACGGTTGAACTCGTTACAGTTCCAACAGTTGCTGTAAAAGCTGTTGGCGGTTGATTATCCGGTTCTGTATTTTGATACACTCTAACATAATCAATTTCCATAGAAGCTTGCGTAAATGAAGCCGGAATGTTTCCTGCTACTCCTCCCATGGCAATATTCAGTAATAAATATTGTTCTGCATCAAATGGCCATGTACTGGCATTTTTTACTGCTGGATTATACGTATAAAAAGGAACGCCATCTAATAAAAATGTGATTTGAAAAGGTGACCAATTCATAGAATATACATGAAAATCATTTCCTAAATTGGAAGCAATTGTTCCGCCATGATTGACCGTATTTCCAAATGAGGAAGGGGTGTGAATAGCACTCTGAATATAATTTTGTGGTTGTGAAGGCGTAATTCCATGCTCCATAATATCAATTTCACCACATGCCGGCCAATTGGTATTGCCAAACTGAGGTTGCCAAAAACCGCCGGGTTCATTAACATTTTTACCCAATAACCAAAGTGCCGGCCAAGTACCTTGATTGGTAGGAACTTTTGCCCTAATATCAACTCGTCCGTATTTGAATGCAAACTTTGAATTTAATCTGGCAGAAGTATATTGCTTGGTTACTCCTTGATTGGTATAAGGTTCTTTAATTGCTTTGATAGTTAATTTGCCATCACTAACAAATGAATTGGTAATTAGGTTGGTGTAATGTTGTACTTCTCCATTGTACCAACTGCTTCCATTGGGGAGTTGTGTTTGATGATGCCATTTAATAGCGTTTACAGCACCGTTATTATCAAATTCGTCAGACCAGACTAGATTGTTGTACACCACATCAACTTGTGCAAAAACAGTAGGTGAAGGACATAAAATGGTAAGGAAGAAAAGTATTTCTACATATTTTTTCATGATAAATAAGTTTGTTTTAAAATTGTGTTGCCTTAAAAAGTGAAACTGATTTACCTTTTTTTCGAACTCAATTCAATTGCATTTAAGGATGATTATTTTTGATATTTTAATGCTTCTTCTTTATCCCACAAACCCCAATAAGCACCCACTGCTCCCTCCGGACCAACTTTCCATGCTTCGTCAAAGGAAGAAAAATAGAACATTTCAATTCCGTTTTCTTTTGACCAGTTTTGAGCATCTATAAAATATTTCATGGCATTTTGAGGGGAAGCGAAAGCCCCTTTTAATGAACCTCCTTCACTTGGCCAACCCGTTTCTGTGATAATGACCCGTTTGCCATTTCCGGCTTGTTTAGCTGACTCAAACATACTTTTCATGTGCTGAAAAGCATATTCAATTGGGCAACCTTCCCAATAGGGATAACAATTGGTTAAAATTACATCACAAGCCTCTGTAATTCTTGGTCGATGCGAAAATTCATAATACGCATCAACATATCCAACCGGAATATTAGGAATTGCTTCTTTCACTCTTTTGATATAATCCAGTAATTGATCTTCAGTTAAATCGTTTCGATACATTACTTCGTTTCCAACCGCAGCAATATCTACACAACCTTCTTTGGCTAACGTAATTAATCCTTCTATTTCTTTTTCGTTAAGTTCTAAATCATTCCCTAGCCAAGCTCCAACTAAGGTTTTCATGCCGTTTTCATGAGCAATTCTGGGAACATGCTCATTCCCTTCAATACAGGAAAAGGAACGCACCCATTTTGTGTAAGGCTTTAGAATTTGAATCCGTCTGTTTACTTGTTCTCCGTAAATAATATCGCCGGGCTTTTGGTCTTTTTCATACATACTGAAACAAATGCCATGCATACCTTTCTCAAGCGTTTTTAACCATAATTTGGACAAATCTTCTTGTGAATACGCTTCTAGTTGAATTTCCTGATGATTATTGTCTGCTGCGTAATATTGTTCTTTTTCATTCAATGAAAAAAAATGACCTTCTCTAAATGACATACGAATCTGTTTTTAATTCAAATTTTAATTTTTCATCTTTATCCCAAATTCCCCAAGCGGCACCAACTGTTCCTTCTTGTTTAACCTTCCATGATTCATCAAAAGAAGAAAAATAGAATAGTTCAATAGCATTATTTTTGGCCCATTCTTGAGTAGTAATAAAATATTTCATTGCGTTTAGTTCAGAAGGAATAGCTTCTTCAACATTTTCACCTTTACTCGGCCAACCGGTTTCAGCGATAATTACTTTTTTACCCATTGCAATGGCTTGAGTAACTTCCATCATATTATTTAGATAAGCTAATGAATAATCACAATTTGCTCCTTCCCAAAACGGATAAAAATTAACTAATAACACATCACAATTAGCAACTAAATTGGGTTTGTCTAGGAACTGATAATATGCATCTACATAACTTACTGGAACATTAGGAATTGCTTCTTTCACCCGTTTTATATAACCAATTAGTTCTTGTTCTGAAATTTCATTTCGATGTAAAACTTCATTACCAACGGTGGCTATATCTACTAATCCTGCTTTTGCTAAATGTATCAACTTCTGAATTTCCTTTTCATTTCTGTTTCTATCATTGCTAATCCATGCTCCAACAACTGTTTTTAAGCCTTTTTGATGAGCAATTTCCGGAATTAGTTCATTTCCTTCCGTGCATGAAAAGGAACGAATCCAATTGGTGTTTGGTGAAATAATGTCTAATCTTCTTTTTATTTGGTTTGCTGACAAAATATCTCCCACGTCTTGACCTTCTATATACGGACTAAAACACAACCCATGAAGCCCTTTTGACAATGTCTCCGAATAAAGTAACTTTAGCTCTACTTCGGTTTTTTCAGGTAGTTTATATCCATTTAAATGTATATTTTGTACTAAAGATTTTAGCTTTCCTGATTCATAGGATGACGATACCGTACTTTTTTGTGCTTTTCTCTTGGCAAGTTCAGCACTTATTTCTCTTGCTTTTGCTTCATCAACACTGTAATCACTCATTACCCAAATAGCTATCAAAGTACCAATCATTGGAATGGCGGAGAAAAACAATCGCAATTCAAACATGGTTTCATACGTTTGAGTTGGAGCACCTGATTTAAAATCAATAAAAGATAAAATCAAACCACTTAATAAACCGGCAATCGCCAAACCAAATTTGACCATCCACCAATATATGGCTCCGAAAATACCTTCTCTACGTTTACCGGTATTCAATTCATCAATATCAATTACATCAGAAGTCATTGACATCATTAATGTGAATAAACTCCCAATTCCAAAAGAAATAAAGGGTAATGCAAATAAAAATAAGTAAGGTTTACCTGGTACAAACAAGAATAACAAAGAAACATAACCAATAATTGATAACCCTTGCGACCAAATAAAAGCTTTCTTTTTCCCCATTACTTTGGACATTTTTGCCACAATGGGTATAATTAGAAACGTCGTAAATAAAGCTCCTACACAACCAAATAAAGTAGGCCAAATGCCTTGCCCATCTCCACTAAAGATATAATACTTTATTATAAAAAAAGAAAAACCAGCCGTAGTATTGAATGCATTGAAGATGAAAAAAGTAGCAACACATAATTTTCTAAACGGAACTATTGTTAAAGCTTCTTTGAAGCCTTGAATAATCAAGTCAAAACTTCTACTGGCGTTTTTTAAGTTTAAAGGTTCATAATTTTCATTTAAAGTAGATTTACTTTTAATAAATATTCCGGGAATTATAGCTAAGAAAGTACAAAATATAGCAGCATAAACAGCCAATGTTCTCGTTGCTTCTTCTGCTGATGGAAAAAAGCTAACATCATACATAATGACCCAAAGCCATGGAGCAAAAACCCAAGCTAATTGACCGATTAATTGAGAAGTGGCCATAATGCTGGTTCTCTCATGAAAATCATCACTCATTTCATAACCCATCGCTACAAAGGGTACGCTAAATATTGTTATCCCTAAATAAAATACTAGGGAAACAATCATAAAATAGTAAAAATTATAATTTACAGAATCTTCAGCATACAATTGCCACATAAAAGCAAATGAAATTCCGGTTATTAAAGCCCCAATAATTACATATTGTCTTCTTCGCCCCCATTTCGATTTGGTATTATCAGTAATAAAACCCATTATGGGGTCTGTAATGGCATCAAATAATTTAGGAACAAAATAGATGGCACTGAGCATCCAACCCGGAAATCCTAATTTGTCAATTAAAATAACAATAAATATTCCAAGCATTGCCGGAAATAATTGATTGGCAAGCATACCAAGACCAAATGCTAATTTTTGACTAAATGGTACCGTATTTTGCATAATGTATATTTTTATTTTATCACAACTGTTTGCAATGCTTTTGCTGGAATTGTAATAGTGGTTAGTTTTTCATTTAGTTTAATTTCAATAGCATATTTCTTGTCAGAAGGATTAAAAATCGCAACCGCAATTGTTCCGTCCGGATTTTTTACGGCAGTAGTCATTACCTCTTTATTATTTACTTCACAACCTATTTTAACGGCACCAGGACGCATAAATTTACTGAAATGTGCCATTACATAATATAAGGGTGTAAAATAAACCTCATCTTTTTCAGGATCCACAATTACCGGTGCTGTACACCAATTTTTAAACCAATTTGGGCCACCTTGACGGTCTAAAACCATATTCCAATCGATCCAACCATCAACCCAATTGTTTAAACAGCCAATCATATCGGTTGCATATCGATTTACCGGTGCATATTTTGGGTGTAAATGTTTGTCTTTTTCACTTGCCCAATCCCAACCCCAATCGGTAGCTTCTTTTTTCCAGTACCACGCATCGTCCTGCCAATGTGGAACCTCTGCATCAATACATCCTTCTGTTTCAATTAAGTATTTATTGGGTGCTTTTTTATGTGCATATTGCAACGCATCAGGAAAAAAGTCATAGGTGCTCTCATACCAATGAATAGCTGTTCCATCAAAATATTTTGAGGTTTCCTCGTTTTTATACATGGCATCTACCCATTCCGGTAAACCGGCTCTGTTTTGGTCGTAACCGAAAATTTTTACTTCTCCCCAACCGTCTTTTTCTAATTTTGGTCCAAGATGATTTTGTACAAACAAAGTCATTTCTTCCGGAGAAAAATGGGTACTTTCCCAATTATTTCCGTTTCCGTGCGGTTCATTGATGACCGTTACACCCCAAATATCAATGCCTTCTTTTTTATAAGCGGCTAAATATTTTGAAAAATACAACGCAAATGCATCGTTGAATTCCGGTAACAATTTTCCGCCAACATAATGTTTATTGTCTTTCATCCAAGGCGGACAAGACCAAGGCGATGATATGATTTTAAACCCGTCTTTTGATATTGCTTTTGCTTCTAAAATCATTGGGATTAAATCATCTTTATCGTCTTCAATAGTGAAATGTTCCATTAACAAATCATTTTCCACCTTTGCATACGTATAATTATTTAATGAAAAATCGCAAGAGGCAATATGTGTTCGGGTTAACGAATAGTTTGCTCCTTCTTCACCAAAATAAGCCTCCAAAACTTTCTTTCTGTTTTCCTTACTCAATCGATTGAGTAAATAGGCCGAAGCTTCTGTAAAAGAGCCTCCAAAACCTGTAATGGTTTGAAACTTTTCTTCCGGATTGATGGTTATTTGAATTGTATTCTCCGCCTTTTCAAAGGATTCTAAACGGGTTAATTTATTTCCGGTTGCAGATGTTTCATATACTTCTATTTCCATTTCTTTTTCAGATTGGCAACTTATGATGCTCAAAAGCAAAATCGCTATGTAATGGTAATATCTCATTGTGTTATTGTTGCTTGATGCAATTTTGCTGGTAATTGCACATTTTTCCAAAGTTCACTTTCATTCCCTCCGAATGTTTTGGTAATGGGTTTTCCATCACGAGTTAACCCTTTGAAAATTCCTTTATCCACCATTTCCCATAGAGCATATTTTGCTTCTGATTGTAAATTGATTAAACCAAAATGATTTTCAGAACCCTCCGGATGTTGAGCATCTTTCCATGATTCATCAAATGCTTCAAAATAAAAACAGCTCATTTTATTTTGGTCACACCACTTTTTAATCATTTTATAATAAAGTGCCGATTTAAATTCATCTGTTGCTTTAGAACCATTTTTACCATAATGATGATGACAACTCGTTGCCCAACCGGTTTCGCCAATGTGAATGGGTTTTTCTACACCAATTGAACGCATATATTTTTCAACGGCTTCTACTTGATTGATGGCATAATCTCTGGCCCGTAACATCGCTTTTTCAATCTGTTGTTTCTCAGAAAGTGATTTTTCTTCCTCAAGTATTCCCCAAAAAGAAGGATTATAATGGGTGTCATGCATCGGATAGGTATGCACTGAAATATAATCAACTGCTTGGATTAATTCATGTAAAGCATTCGTATGATAATCCGGAGTTCCTCCGCCCCAAGAGGCAAAATTATCAGAGCTGGTAATCCATAACTCTTTTGGAAGTTTTCCTGATTTCTTTAACGTTTGTAAATGATTCACCCATTTTAAAATCACTTCGGGTTGAACGTAATAACTCGTTGCCCATTTGACCATTGCTTCGTTTCCGACTGTAATAATTTTGATGATATCAGGATACAATTGTGTCAATCGAACGGCTTCTGCAATTTCTTTTTCATTGCGTTCACTTTCCTGATAATGGTCAACCGGTTGATTGGTCCAAGCATTTTTGCAATCTATCCAAGCACCGAGCATTATATACATTTCAAATTCCGGTTGTTCTTTTTGTAATGCTGTAATTGCTTTTAAAATGACTTCTATCTCCGGCAAATGCACATTATACGTTCGAATGATTTTGATATTCATAGCTGATAATATTCTCAAATCTTCTTTTACTTGTTCTAAAGTAGGCGTGATTTCTCTTGTATTTTGACGATAACCACCGTAACAAATAGCTTGAAAGTTTGGATTACCTAAAATCTCAGCGGCGGTTTTGCTTTTTGGCGAATGGGAAGAATGACACGAAACTAAACTCATGAGAAAAAGAAATAATATGAATACAATTCGGCTGAACATTTATTATTAATTTTTTAGTCGATCACGTGTGATACAAACCGTAATGGACTCGATTTCATCTGTTCTGCCGAATAATTTTTGACTTAAATCACTCGTTAAATGGTTACTTTCAAGTGTTTGAACAGCACCATTTACTTTTAAAATTAGTTGATTTTTTTCGGAAACTTGATACATTATTGGCACCTGACAATACGTTAAAAACAAACTTTGAGCCGGCAATTCCATGGTTTGAAAAGCTCCATTCAATTTGACATACTCAATGGTTTGAACTTGCATGGTAAAATCAACTATTCGTAAAAATTTAGGCTCAAAATGAACCAATCCTTTTTTGATGATAATACCCAATTCGCCCATTCTGGATAACAAATCTTCTTTTACTTGACCGGTCATTCCGGGTTGTTGAGCTCCTTTGTGCCAAGGCGTATGCGAATACGGATCAGTTGGGAAAGCTCCATATAATTCAGGAGATTTATGTACCCCGATTCCGGCTTGAATTTCATAATAATGGTCTAATAGCTTACCAATTAATTCTGCATTTTCACCTTCTTCTATGGCTTTTAAACAACATTCTGTAACGGCTAAAAGCAATTTAGAAACCATGTGCCAATAGATAGATCCCAATCCTTCATAGGCGTAAAAAGTTCCTGAACGACCGGTAAATGCTTTGTGATGGAATACTTTTTCAAAAATAGAAAGCACTAAAGTGCGGTCTTTTTTAACTAATTCACTATAAGTTGTCTCTAATTCATCTAAAGCAGCCGCTAAGTCATTGGCATTTTTGAAATTTCCATGAAAATGATAGCCTCCTTTCACATCTTTAAGAATAATTTGTTTGTTTTGATGTTGCAAAAGCATTTTCAACAAATCAGACGACATGACTAAAGACTCCGGAATATTATTGCGTTCTAAAAAGCCTGCTAACGCTTTGTTTGGATAAAGTAAATAACTGTATTGGTCAGGACGGAAAAGAGCACTGCTTTTTAGTGCATCTAACACCTGCAAAGCCTGTTTTGACGATAGATATTCAGACGTTAAAACAGCCACTTGACCTTCTAACATTTCACTTAAATAACTTATCTTAACATCGTTATTGTCAACCGACATTAAATTATAAGCATGGTATAAATGATCGTTTCGTTCATTTTGGCGTATGGATTGTTCCAAAAAGACAAGACTTACTTTGGTAAAACGCTTTAATCCTTTAAGCGAAACCGTTCGTTTTTTACCCCAAAATCCATTTTGATAAATATGCAAACGGTAATCAGAAGCTGCTTTCCCTAACGCATCCATTATGGATTTGCGTTTAGCATCGCTAATTGTTCCTGAAAGTGCCGATTGATTTTCTTCTAATACTTCTCTAATGGCATGGTAAAATTCTACCATTTCATTAGAAATTTTAATATTTTCTAAATTGGATTGTTCCAAAACCATTTCCATCCATTTTAAAAATCGACGTAAATAATACAAGGTTACCATTGAAACACCGTTGCCTACTAACGCATTGTTCGCATCATTCCATTCCGGACGTTGGGTGTTCATCCATATACCGCCTTCCGGAATTAAATTGGACATTTTTGATAAAACAGTTGCCAAGATTTTCTCAATAAAATTCACTTGATAAATCTGACCTTCACCTGTTTTTAACAACGCACCATCTGCACCAATTATTTCTCGTTCTTTTCGAATGTCGGCATCCCAATGATGGTCAAAATCAATGGTATCTTTTGGGTTTTGTAAAATATCTTGATAGGCTTTAATTCGGTAAGGAACGGCTGCATACACAAATACTTCATTATCTAATAACTGTTGAATTTTTCCGGGAAAATAGTGCTCGGTAAATTCTAAAAATTTCAATAAATAAATGATTTGATGGTCTCCCCAATAGCCAATATACGACCATGGATCATCGGGTTCAATGGTTTCCCAATCAAAACCATCTTTGGTGATGCGATATGGATTATAACCATCAAAAGTTGTGGCGTTTAAAAATTTAAATAACATTCCTTCCATAAATAAAGGAAAAGAATGAGCTAAGGCTTCCCAATTTTGAAAAATATCACGCCAATTTCCTTCGTAATCTAAAATTTTAGACCCATCGGTTTCATTTCGGGTATTGATGGAAAATTTATTCCAAGGTCGACTCGGGTCGCCATGTCTTCTACTAAATTTTAAAGGAAGATATTCTGTAGCTAAACGTTGTAAGTTACCATCACTTACCGACTGCAAGAGATTTTTTAAAAAAGAAAAATCAAATGCTTCCGGCAATTGATTGAAAAATGCAATTTCTGCTTTATACACATTTGCATTTGCTTTTTTGATATAATTGACAAAATCAGCTTTCTCAATTTGATAATTAAAATCAAAAATTCCACCCCGCATGATGTTGAAAAGCGTATTAGAAAAATGACGCGTATCTTTTAAATGATCATTGGAGAACTGCAAACCATCTGCTGTTGCATTTAAACGAATTAAGTTTTGTGTCCCTAATTCAATGTCTTTTTGCACACGTTGTTTTAATTGTTGATCTGATTCTAATGCATTTATCACTTCAATCACTTGATTATGATTGAGGTTTACATTTGTAATAAGCTGCCAAAATTGTTTTTCGTTGTTGGAAAGTGATACGGTTGTATGCACAAAATAAGCTCCTTTTTCCCCCTTTACATCTGTTTCCTGTTGTATAACATTACCTTTTCTGAAATGATCCAACTGCAAAGAAGAAACCAAATAAGAAGGGTTTTGTAACCCCAATGACCACGTGATATTTGCTTTTAACGCTTCGCTTGGTTCAGCTTTATCGACAATAATAGCACTCAAAGCAAAAATTCCTAAACCTGTTGAAGCGTGTAACTCACTTCGCTTGTAAGCATCAACCAAATTGCTGCTTGCACGTTGTAAATCGCTACCCACAGCGGCAGGTAAAATATTTTGTAAACCATCCAATAATTCAACTGAAATTTGCTCCCCGGAATGATTGATTAGTTCTGAGGTTTTTACAAAACCATAGCGATTAGAAGAACACCATTGATAACGAAAAGTTAAACCTAAATCGTGGTTTGTTTCTTCAAACACCACTTTGTTTCCATATACATTCTTATAAACGTTTCTAGTTGTGGAATACATCCCGTCTTGACGAATCGAAAAAGGTTCCCAGATAATCATCTTTCCTTCTTTTTTAATTCTAAAAATGGATTTACTTCCAGTGATTTCAGCTGATTCCGTTATTTTATCATCTGTATAGTAGGGAAAAAGAGAAAACTCGGCATTCTTTCTTCCAGCTGATAAACCGCCGTTACTGGAAATGAACATCCAATGATCGGAATCGCTTACAATACTCATGAAAAAAGGCCGAATAGCATCTGCATTAGCTATTTTGGCATATTTTTCACCAAAGACCGTAACCGTTTCCATATTTACAATTTTGTTCTCCATTATATTCTTTTCAACGAGAGGATTGATTGTGCTTGTATACATTATTTTTGGGAATTCTTATCAACAATTTTTAATTATTCATATACTCTAATGTAGTCTACCCACATGGTTTGTGGAAAAGCTGTTTGATCGTTTGGTGGACCGGGTAAATTACCTCCGACAGCCATGTTTAAAATCATAAAATAAGGTTGATTAAACACCCATTCGCCCGGAACATCACTTGGTGTAACGCGATGATAAAGAGCATCATCTACATAGAAATTAATATAATTTTCTCCCCATTCGATGCCATACACATGAAATTCGTTATCAAAACGACCTGTTTTTAAAGTATAGTTTTTAGAGATGGATTCACCACCAAAATATCCGGGACCATGAACGGTACCAAACATACTAATTGGGTTGCTTCCTAAATATTCAACAATGTCAATTTCACCACATTGTGGCCAAGGAACTGTAAATGGATCGTCCGGAATTTCTTCTGTTGTCTGTATATTACTTCCCAACATCCAAAAAGCTGGCCATAAACCTCTACCCAAAGGCATTTTGATTCGAGCCTCTATTCTACCATACTTTTTTTCATATTTCCCTTTTGAAGTGATTCTAGCTGAAGTGAATGAAGACCCCAAAAAAAGTTCTCTTCTTGCAGTTATTTTTAACATTCCATCTTCCACTATAATATTTTCAGGTCTATTTGTATAATATTGTGACTCATTATTTCCCCAGCCATTTGATCCAGTTCCAATATCATAATTCCAAAGCTCTGGATTAGGTGCCCCATTAACATCAAACTCCTCTTGCATGACTAAACGGGTTTTGGTAATCACTTTTTGTTTTTCATCTACTGTACATCCTAATAAAAATACTGTACCGCATAAAAGAAGACTTTTGAGAATCGTTATGTTTTGAATTTTCATTTTTTTACTGTTTTAAAGATCTACATTACTTAATTATAGAAATATATATTGTCTACATACAAAATAGAGCCATCTCCACCTTCAAAAATAATTTGAGCTAAGTTTTGTCTACTGGCTAAATTAGGCATAGCTGAAAAAGGGATATCAATAGAAACCCAGCTATTTGAAACTAAGGTTGGAGCGGTAAATGTTGTAGAGTGCCTTGTATCGTCTCCTCCTCCAAAAACACCATTAGCTCCAAAATCAACCACAAGTACACGAAGTTGTCTGCCTGGAGCAATCGTGCCTGGAAAAAAGAAATCAGCATGAATATGAGTCATGCCGGTGGCATTTACAGTTGGATTACTGAATTCAATTCCCACAAAATTAAATATCGTGTAATTTAAGATATTATCTCCATTTACGCTAAAATCATTAGAAACAGTGGTTTGCCATGGTTGCCAATAGCCGTTGTAATAATTAACAGGTACATTATTATAAGCATCCGAAAATATCGAAATAACGTTTGCTTGACTACGTGTAGGAACCGGAGCGTTGACAAAAGTACCTGCACAATTGATTGTCAAGCTTCCTGTTGCAAGAACACCATTAAAGTTAGCAGTTATTACTGCTGTTCCTGCACTTAAAGAGGTAATAATACCCGCATCATCAACACTTGCTACACTTTGGTTAGAAGATGAAAAATTCATGTAAGCTGGACTTACAAAAACAGGTTGATTAACTCCTGTTGGTAAATTAAACGTAACTCTAACATTATCAACACTAGACTGAACATTTGCAAAAGTATTTTCAGTTACATTGCTTCCATTCATTATTGAGGCTTGACCATTTGCAATTGTTCCTAATTTTTCAAATTTTAGTTCATCTATCCAAAAAGTATAGCCAAAACCATTGGTACCTTGGCTTCCAGCAGCATATCTGAACATTCCTCTTACTTGTGTTAACTTTGATGCATCAGGAATAGGTATAATAACTTTAGTCCAATTGGTTCCAACACTCACATTTCTGATGGTCGCCATAAATTTGTTATCGATAAAATCCTCTCCAAAACCAAGTTCACCAATCACAACACCTTGTGAAGCTTTTACATAAAAAGTAAGAGCATCATATCCGGTTAAATTTCTTCCGGCACCTTCTGTTCTAAAAATTGCACCTGCATAATTCCCCTCCGGATCATTTGCATTTGGAACGTCAAAACGCATTGAAGCAGAACCTTTATAACTTACTTGATCATCTACAGACCATGCGTTCGGTTTTGAACCACCATAAGGAAAATAAAAATCACTTCCCATCTCTATTGGAGCATCTAAAAATATTGCTCCGGTTTTTGAAAATGTAGCATCAACTGCCTCATCAGACAAATCTCTTTCACAACTTAGAAAAGTCATGAACACCATTCCAAAAAGAAAGGTCTTTACTAAATAATTCATGTTTCTATTTTTCATTTTTTCAATTTTTTAAAATTATTTTCCAATATTAATATGAATATATGTTCTAATTTCCCACTCTGAGCCATTTCCAAAACCTATTGGATTTAATGGTGGTACTGCAGGAAAAGTGTTTTCAGGCACAAACGTTGGTAAGTAACGTGGTGAATATTGGTCTAAAGAACGCCAAATTCCCATAATACCGATTCTAGTATCCGGTAAAATAAACCAATTTGGTTTTCCAACAGAAGTTGAAATATCAATTGACGTTTGAACAGGGAAGGTTAAGTTAAAATCTCTATGGTAATCAAATGGTCCCCAATCATTAAATTTTAAGGAAGAAACTACTTTAACTTTTCTGTAAATTGCTCTCAAATCTCCACCAATTCTATTGATGGTTCTATCAGAATCACCATTGGCTTGACCATTTCCAAAGTAGATGTTGGCAATCATTCCAAAATCAGGTGATAATTTAGAAATTATACGCGTGTTTGATTCCCATAAATCTCTTGCAGGAGCTGATCTTTCAAAGGCAAAAGGAGTACGATCTGCTAAAAATCCGATAGCAGCATCTTGAGTGGTTGGCAAATGACGGTAAACAAAACCGGTACTAAAAGCAAATTTTGCATCTTCCATCAAATCGTTATTCCACTCATACATCCAGGTTCCGGGTGTTGGGTCAAAAGTTAATAAAAGTTCACCACCAACTGTTTCACGATTGGCTCTAACAATAAATGGATCGTCTAAGATATTACGCAATCTTCCCGGAGCATCAACACCATTTGGCATGGCTCCAACTAAAGGCTTTTGCCATAAAAAGTTAGGAGCTATTTGCAAGTTGGTATTCACGTTATAGGTAAAACCGGCTAATACATTCATTTGGTTACCACTTCCGGTATCTTTCAATCTCCAACCGGTAAATGTTTGTGTTAAATCAGCACCACCATTTGCCACTAAACCTTGAAGAGCTCCTTGCATGTAAGCGTTAACCCTACCTTGAGAATAGGTTAGTTTTGCTTTTCCTCCCCAATTATCTTTATTGTTAACTTTATCGACTTTTACAACATCGCCTTCCATTATTTGGAATTCTCTTCCGTTTAAAGGTTGACCACCCCAAATTCCTCCAAATTCAATACCCACACCTGCTAAATTTGTTTTAAAATGAATCGTTGCTCTACGTGTTTTTGGCTGTGGAATAAAGATTGACGTCACGGCAGGTGCTGCATTGGATACATCTTCATGGTAAACGGCTGTAATGTCAAATTTCCCAATTTTTCTACCATATTTCAATAAGTAAGCCGGGTTGGCACCCCACCAAAGTTGTGGACCAAAAGCTGCTTTTAAACCGTTTAAGGCTCCTTTTCCATCCATTTCAAAACCTAATGTTTCTCCATTATAAATATCTAAATTAGGTCCATAATTGGCTTCCGGATACAATCCGAAGAAATCGCCTTCATATCCCCAATGATAATGTCCGGTTCTATAAAAACCTCTCAGTTCAAAATCTTCTGCATTCCAACTATAGGATGCATTGTAAATTTGAACACGGTTTACATCATTAGATAACTGTAAACCTTCATTCGTTTGAACTTGTTGAGCTCTCCCTCTGTTTTCGTAGAATATTTCATTGATTGGATTTTCAGCCACACGACCTAAAATGTTTACATTCACATTCGCTCTCATATTGGCTGTAGGATTTCCTTCTACACCAATAAAGTAAGATTCCATGTGGTCAAAACCGGTTCTATTTGGGTAACCCGAAGTTGCAGGGTCATCATTTTCAGGAGTAGTTAATAAACTTCCACCGGTAGTAAAGGTAGTAAATTCAGCTCTTAAGTTGCTAATTTTCAGCACTTGAGTGTCATTTCCTCCTAAAGCGGCTTTATCGCCTCTTGCCTTTAGGCCTGCATCTACAATACTGGTCTTTTTAAAATGAGCCTCTATATCTAATAATGTTAAATCAGAGGCATATGGATTTAATTGATGAACTTCTTTCAACATATAATAAGAAGTTCTTGGATACAATTGATAAAACCCTTTTGCATTTGTTGGTCCTTTTGCACAAATTCCAAACCATTCTTCATTCATATTGTTTTTTCCTTCTTCAAAATCAAACTGATAACCACCATTAGACCAAGAAGCATTATTGTCATGCACTTCTAAATTCTTAGTTTGACCATATTTCCACCAACCGTCACTAAATTGGAATGTATAACCACCTATACAGTTACCTGATCTACCTAGTCCATGAGCATTTTCATAAATTTCTTTCCAATTTCCTTTTAAGTAAAAGGCTTGAGCATTTCCGTCTTCTTCGTTTGCTTTGGCATTAAATGCATCAGAACCAAATTCTGTAAACAATACTGGTTTACCATATTCTTTTCTAACTCTTTCAAACAAATCACCAAAGGAAACTCCTCGGTAAACATTAGTCCCGAAAATATCTACATCTTTACATTCCTTAGCAATAATGTCTAAAAACAATAAATCACCGTTACACAAAGCAACCGGGTGATTTTTATCTATCGCTTTCATTTCCAAAGCCGCTTCATTGAAAAGTTTATACATGGAGTTGGCTCTTATGGTAGATTTTCTATCTGCCATTGGAATATTTTCCGTTTCTGCACCATCCCAGAAAAGACCATAATTGTTTTCATTTCCTAATAAAAACAATAATAGACCACGTGTGTCTTTGTATTCGGTTGCTAATTCTTTTACTTCTTTTAACAACAAGCTTCTTGTGTTGGCGTCAGAGTATTCAGTATTAGCCACCCAACGCCCATTAATGGTTAGACCATATCTTCCAAAAGAATGATTTAGCATGGTATAAATTCCATATTGGTCATGGATATATTCAATCCATTTTTTTGGAATTCCGGTGTAAACCCGGATGGAATTTACCCCCATATTTTGTAAAAGAGCCATTTCATTATCGAGGGCACTTTTGATGAAGTCATCCGGTTGACTCCAAAAACTGTAACTATAATTAGTACCTATGGGAAAATAATCCCAATTCATACCATTAATAAATAATGGTTTGTTGTTTACTAAAATTTTTGCTCCATTTGCTGTGTTTTCAACCACAACCTTATCAGATTGTGAAAATGAAACAGTAAAACAAAAGAAGAAACTAATTGATAAAAGCCATCTTTTCATATTGAAATTAGAATTGGTTAAATAAAACATAATCTGTAAATTTATTTATCATTTTTTATAGAAATGATAAAAAATTACACTATAAACTGATATATGTAAAATTAACCAATAATAACATCCATCAACTTTTTTTGTGTCTAAAGAAACTATACAACAATAAAAAAAATAAAAACATACATAAAAAACTGATTTTCAATTTTTTATGTTTTTTTTTAAATATAAAATGTATACGTAAAATTATGAATACAACGATTTCGTATAGGAATTGTAAAGGTAAATTAAGCGTTAAAAAGAGTAAAATTTAATTGCCCAAGTCTCTTTTTTAACTAAATCTAACGAATTATCATTACTTTTTTTACGGTTGTATCAAGGGCATCATCTGTAGAAATAAATATCATATAAACACCCGAAGCAACTTTATATTTCCCAAAGGCTTTGGTATCCCATTCAATCGTCCCTCCTTCTGAAATAACTTCATAAACTAAGTTTCCTTCAATATCGGTTATCTTCACGTTAGCTTTACTTGTTAATCCAGATACTTTTATTGTTCCTTCAAAGTCAGGACGAACCGGATTTGGATAAACATATACATCTTTTAAATCATCTTTTGGCTTAGTGGATGTCCCTTTAAAAGAAACCATTCCTTTCGTTGTTGCGATAAAAACTTCTCCTGTAATACCATTAATTTCTATATCATTTATTGTATTACTTGGTAGTGGTGAGTTAGTTGTAGTAAATCGATAAATGGTCTGTTGTCCGTTAGAAGAAAACAGAAACACCCCGGAATCAGCAGTACCGACCCATTTATTATTAGAACCATCTACTGCAATATCAGTTATAAATTGACCAAAAAGTAATTCTTGAGCCAATCCATCATCGTTGATAATTATAGATGAAGTTGTCAATTCATCTTGATTTATGAATCGATCCACAGAGGATAAAATTCTCAAGCCTCTTCTTGTACCAATCCAAAGTTGATTTCTATTATCAATGGTTACCGCTTGAACAGCATTTGAGGGTAAGTTACCTTCATTTTGGCCTTCGGCAATTTTTAAAATTTTGTTGTTATAATTTTCATTGAACGCTATGACTCCTTCGTCTAGTGTAGCTAACCATTTAGTTCCGTTTTTATCTACACTCATTCTGTTATTGCTAGTAAATCCGCTCAAAACAGAACTTATGTCATATGATTGCCACTCGCCATTTGCTCTTAAAACCTTAATCATTTTTGCAATTAAACCATTTGAGACCCATAAATTTCCGTTTTTATCAAAAGCTGACTGCTCAACACGAATATCTGGACCATATGATGGATTACCTGGTATAACTAATGATTCTAAACCACTATTTGAATTGTTGTATAAAGTAGTAACTACATCATTTTCTAACTTCAATAAACCTGAAAAATACGAACTGGCATATACTTGATTTTCATCGTTAGGATTAACCGTTATTCGTACAATTGATTTTGCTTCCAACAATTCTTCATAAGGTATATTAAGCCATTCTTCATTAGAGAGCTTGCTAATACCATAACTATCCAACGGATAGGGATTGTTAAATTGAGAATAATCACCATATGCTGCCCATAACGTTCCAGATGGAGAAACGTTTATCGAAAAAATATTATTTCTTGATGGTCCTTGGGGTAATAATATAGTTTGTTGTGACAAATTTGAAAGAGAAACCTCCACCACTCCATTATTCTCCGTTCCAATAAAAAGAGTAGAATTGATGATAGTAGCACTTGTAAAATTTGAATCAATCTCTTGAATTTGACTTTGAGTTATTAAAGTGGTTTGTCCAAATGAATCATTAAACACATAAACCCTATTATTTGTCGCAATAATCAAATTAGTATTTATACCTCTAATGTCAATTCCTGGTTGTCCAAGAGTTACAACTTGAACGGGAATACTTCCAAATCGATACACCGCATTATTAGAATTAATGGCCACCAATTGATTGTTAAAAGTTGTGATTTTTAACCAAAATCCACTATCAAAAGTTTGCCATGCATTGAAATTAATTAAATTAGTGTTAGACAAATCACCTTTTCTTATACCAAAATTCTTGGTTACAGCATAAAGTTGATTGTCTAAAACCGTTGTTTGTAAAACTTCTGTTTGACTCCCCGTAGGAGAAATATAAAAGGTATCACCAAAAGTAAAATCAGTTAATTTAAATTCTACTAAACCAAAATCACAAGAAATATATAATTTTTGATTGTATTCATAAATGTCATTGATTTTCTTTTTATTTGGGGGGATTCCTCCGGTTTGGTCACGAATTCCAACTAACAAACTAATTGCTCCTGTTTGTTCATTAATCATAATTAACAATCCGTTTTCGTGACCAATAAACGTTCTGTTGGTTGAAATACTGTGGAATATTGATGAAATTACTTGTCCGGATAATCCGTCAACTGTATTGACCGTTTTTATTTCGTTTGAAGATAAGTGTTTAGAAAATACTGCTGTCTCACAAGCAGCATAGATTCTGGTTTCTGATTCTGATAAATCTCGGACATCGCTGTAAGAAAAATAACCTTTCCAAAGTTGATTTTGAGCTTTACAAAACCAAAAACTAAAAAAAACCAATAAAAAGTAAGCTGTTTTTCTCATCTTGTTTTAATATCTTACAAATATAGCTAAAACGTATAATTTTCAATTTTAATATAAAATGAAAAGCCGCCAATAAATATTGACGGCTTTTTTTATGAAACAAAGTAATTATTAAACTACTCCTTGTCCTAACATTGCATCAGCAACTTTTACGAAACCTGCAATATTTGCTCCCTTAACATAGTCTACATAACCATTCCGGTCTGAACCATATTTTACACAAGCTGCGTGAATATTAGCCATAATTCCTTTTAAACGTTGATCAACTTCTTCTGAAGTCCAACTTAAACGCAATGAATTTTGAGACATTTCTAAACCTGAAGTTGCAACACCTCCTGCATTAGAAGCTTTACCTGGTGCAAATAAAATTTTTGCTTTTGTGAAAACTACAATTGCTTCTGGAGTGGAAGGCATATTAGCCCCTTCTGATACACAAATACATCCATTCGCAACTAATGCTTTTGCTTCGTCTTCGTTTAACTCATTTTGAGTTGCACAAGGTAAAGCAATATCACATTTCACTTCCCATGGACGTTTTCCATCCACATATTTTGCATTAGGATATTTTTTTACATATTCGCTGATTCTGGCTCTTTGTTCATTTTTAATATACATTACGTGAGCTAATTTCTCAGCATCAATTCCATCTGCATCATAGATATATCCTGATGAATCGGATAGTGTAACTACTTTTCCTCCTAATTCAGTCGCTTTTTCAGCTGCATATTGTGCTACGTTTCCGGAACCGGAAACCGTTACAATTTTACCATTAAAACTATCACCTTTAGTATTTAACATGCTTTGAGCAAAATAAACATTACCATAACCCGTAGCTTCAGGACGAATCAATGACCCACCGAAAGTTATTCCTTTACCTGTTAATACACCCGTAAATTCGTTTCTTAATCGTTTGTATTGACCAAACATATAGCCAACTTCTCTTCCACCAACACCAATATCTCCGGCAGGAACGTCAGTATCAGCTCCAATATGTTTAGCTAATTCAGTCATGAAGCTTTGACAAAAACGCATAATTTCAATATCAGATTTACCTTTTGGGTCAAAATCAGAACCTCCTTTGCCGCCACCCATTGGAAGTGTAGTTAAACTATTTTTGAAAGTTTGCTCAAAGGCCAAAAATTTCAAAATGCTTAAATTTACAGATGGATGAAAACGAATACCTCCTTTGTATGGTCCGATAGCAGAATTCATTTGAATTCGGTAACCTCTGTTTACTTGTGTTCTTCCTGCATCATCAATCCAGGTAACACGAAACATAATTACGCGTTCAGGTTCTACCATTCTTTCCAATAACATTTGATTTTGGTATTTTTTATTTTCCTCAATAAAAGGAATAACTGTTTCAGCAACCTCCTTAACAGCCTGCATGAACTCAGGCTCATTAGGGTTTTTCTTTGCAACTGCCTCCACAAAAGAGCGAATACTTTCTGTCATGATTAAAAATTTAGATACGTTAAGAAAACGTTTTCGTTTGTTGCGACAAATATACATTTTATTAAAATATAGGTATAATTTTTTTTAATTTATCAGTAGAATTATGCTTTTTTTAAGATAAAGCAATATTTTTAAAAATAATGAATAGGTTTTAAAACATTTTTTTGTTTTTTTCGTATATATAGAAGTATTTATTCATTTTATTTTACAAGTGAATTATGTTTTTATATATTTGTCCAGAATTGAATTTAAAATCTATGCAAATGCCCAAATATCTAATTTATACTTTGTTATTGTTTGGTTTTACCAATTTAGCGAATGCACAATTCGGTTTTTCTCATGAAGTGGGAGTTATTACTGGTCCCGTTGCTTTCCAGTCTGATTATGGTGTCCGAGGAGATTTTGAAACCAATATGGGCAATACCGGCTTTGGTATAGGTTTGATTCACTACATGAACTTTTCATATCGAGCCGATTGTAATTGTTATGCTACACCTACTTATTTTAATGACCATTTTAAATTAAGAAGTGAACTTTCCTATAATAAAACCAATCTTGAGCACTTTGGAAAATGGGTTGACCCAAAAAAGACTTCTATTGCCGCTCAACAATTAAGAGCAATGAGAGGAAGTACTTCGGTAACTAATTTAGGAATGCAATTGGAATATTTTCCGTTTAGCATTCGTGAATTTTCTGCAACACCTGGTGCATTTGGTCCTTTTGTAAGTCTAGGTGCTCAATTTAGTTTTTACAATCCAGAAGCTTTTTCAACTTTAGGTCCTGGACTAGGTGAATTATTAGACGTTACACCTGTAAAATATATTGATGGTGTTAGTAATGATGGTGGAACAGTTTGGTCTGTTGTAGGAAGTATTGGAACTCGTTACAAATTAACTGTATTGTCGGATTTAATGATTGACCTAAGATGGCAATATTATTTTTCTAATTGGGTGGACGGTTTGAATCCTAACCCTGATGTGTACAAAGAAAACAGAGCTAACGATTGGCTTGTTTGGCTTAACTTCGGTTATATTTACTACTTAGATTAATCTACCTTAAATAAGAAAAAATCCCGTCAAACTTTATATCGTTTAACGGGATTTTTCATTTTATCTAAAAGCCTGTTCAATATCGGTCAATAAATCATCTATATCTTCAACTCCAACACTCAATCGAACTAAATCGTCAGAAATTCCAATTTCTTTACGTTTTTCTTCAGGTATTGAAGCATGTGTCATTAATGCTGGATGATTGGCCAACGACTCAACTCCACCCAATGATTCAGCTAACGTGAATACTTTTACTTTTTCTAAAAATGAAATAGCATCGGCTTTTTTACCTGATTTGAAGGTAAACGAAACCATTCCTCCAAAGCCGCCTATCATTTGTTTTTTAGCAATTGCATGAAAAGGATGATCCGGTAATCCCGGATAAAACACTTTTTCAACATCCGGGTGATTGCTCAAAAACTCGGCAACTTTCATTCCGTTTTCGCAATGTCTTTGCACTCTTAAGTGCAGTGTTTTGATTCCTCTCAACACCATATAACTATCTTGTGGTCCTAATGTTCCACCCGTTGCAAATTGTGCAAAGTGTAATCTTTCACCTAATTCAGCATCTTTAACAATCAAAGCACCGGCAATCACATCCGAATGACCACCTAAATATTTGGTTGCAGAATGCATTACGATATCCGCTCCTAAATCTAATGGTTTTTGAAGATATGGTGTGGCAAATGTGTTGTCAACGGCAAAAAGCAGTTTTCTTTCGTTTGTAATTTTAGCTATTGCAGCAATATCTGCCAATTTCATTAATGGATTGGTTGGCGTTTCTACCCAAACCAATTTTGTATTGGAATTAATTAATGATTGGAATTTCTCTAAATCATTCATGTCCACAAAATGGAATTTAATCCCAAAATCTTGATAAATACGAGAGAACATTCGATACGTTCCGCCATATAAATCATCCATGGCTATTACTTCATCGCCGGGTTTTAATAATTTTAAAACAGAATCCGTTGCTGCCAAACCGGAAGCAAAAGCTAATCCACGAACACCATTTTCGATACTTGCTAAGGCGTCTTCTAACGCTTGACGGGTTGGATTAGCCGCTCTGCTGTATTCGTAATGATTAATGGGCACACCCGGACTTTTTTGAGCAAATGTAGAGGTGTTATACACCGGCGGCATTACTGCTCCCGTACTTGGATCGTGGTGTTGATTACCATGTATTACTTTTGTATTGAATTTCATAAATAAAAATATTTGTGCAAAGATAAGAAGTTAGCAATTATAAATTTTCGAACCTATTCCTAAAGATTCGATAAAATAGTTGTTTCAAAATCATTTAAAATTCTAATTCGCATAAAAATCTTTACTTTTGCAAGATGGAAACAAACAGACAAAAGAAAATAGGAACCGTTTTGCAAAATGATTTGGTTGATATTTTGCAAGGAGAAGTGCGTAAAAACGGAATCACTAATTTGATTATTTCCGTTTCAAAAGTATCAGTAACTACCGATTTATCCATTGCAAAAGTGTATTTGAGTATTTTTCCACCTGAAAAAGGTCCTGAACTTTTAGCGGCGATTAAATCAAACACTCCGTTGATTAAACATGATTTATCGCAACGTGTGAAATTACAGTTGCGAAAAGTGCCAAACTTATCCTTCTATATTGATGATTCATTGGAATATATCGAAAAAATTGACAAAGCATTATCCGGAAATGAAAACCCAATAGAAAATCCGGAACTTTTAATCAAGAGAAAGAAATCGTAACGTGAAATTTCCGCTTTACATAGCCAAACGTTATTTGTTTAGCGGTAGTAAAAACACTGCTATTAATATCATTACCATTATTGCTTCTATAGGAATTATAGCAGGAACTATGGCTCTCTTTGTGGTAATGTCGGTTTTTAGCGGTTTAAAAGATTTTAGCCTTTCTTTTACCAATGATTTTGATCCGGATATAAAAGCTTTTGCTAAAGAAGGAAAAACGATTCTCATTTCACCTCAACAAGAAGCAGAAATCAATACAATAGAAGGTATTGCTCATTACAGTAAAATTATAGAAGAGCGAGCCCTTTTTACCTTTAACGGAAAAGACCAACTTTCTAACATCAAAGGTGTTGATAAAAACTTTCACTTGGTCAATCAAGTAGAAAAAACCATTTTTCAAGGCCAATGGATAGAAGAAGATACCGAGCAAGTTGTAGTAGGTTACGGCATCAGCCAAAAACTTTCGATGGGTCTATTTGATTTGGTGAATGTGTTTGAAACTTTCGTTCCTAAACCCGGAAAAGGAACTATCGATTCTCCGGAAGGAGCTTTTAACCGTTCTGTTTTAGTGCCGGTTGGATTTTATTTTATCAATGAAGATTTGAATCAGAAATATGTTTTTGCCAATTTATCCATCGTACAAGAACTATTGGATTATCAACCGAATCAAATTTCCGGTATCGAATTTAAACTTACTCCTGATGCTGATGAAAGTGAAGTAATCGAAAAGTTAGAAGGTGTTTTCAAAGGAACCATTACCTTGAAAAACAGAACGCAACTTAACGAATCATTGTATCGCATGCTGAATACTGAAAACTTGATTTTATACCTCATTTTTTCATTGGTAATTGTGGTGACTTTGTTCACGTTAATTGGTGCGTTAATCATGATTATCATTGAAAAAAAATCCAATTTAAAAACACTACTTAATTTAGGGGCAGAAGTAGCTAGTTTACGTAAAATATTCCTTCTTCAGGGTTTTTTAATTTGTATAATTGGTGGGATAATTGGATTGATTTTAGGTATAGTAGTTACCTTATTACAACAAAAATTCGGATTCATCATGATTAACCAAAGCATGCCTTATCCGGTACGGTTTTCCTTTACCAATTTATGTATTGTGCTACTAACCATCTCCGCTTTAGGATTTATTGCTTCATGGATAGCCAGTAGCCGAGTGAATAAAAAGTTATTCGACAATTAAGTTTTGACTATTTGATAATCGGCATACACCTGAGTAATTTCCTCAAAAACATCCATTAAAGGCATCGCTCCATCGGTTGTGACTAATTTTTGTTTGTAGTCTTTAAATCCGTGAATGCCTTTAAAATAATTAGTGTAGTGGCGACGCATTTCAAAAACCCCAACGCGTTCCCCTTTCCATTCCATGGACCAGATTAAGTGATTTCGGGCAGCTTCAATGCGGTCTTTCATGGTTGGTTCCGGTAAATGTTCTCCAGTGTTGAAATAATGTTTGATTTCGTTAAAAATCCACGGATAACCTATGGCAGCTCGACCAATCATCATGCCGTCCAAACCATATTTATTTTTGTATTCTAAAGCTTTTTCGGGAGAATCAATATCACCATTCCCAAAAATAGGCATTGTAATTCTCGGATTATTTTTTACTCGGGCAATATGCGACCAATCAGAATGGCCTTTGTACATCTGTGCACGCGTTCGAGCATGAATGGTTAACGCTTGAACTCCTACATCTTGCAAACGCTCGGCTACTTCATCAATGTTAATGGAATTTTCATCCCAACCTAAACGGGTTTTTACCGTTACCGGAAGATTGGTTCCCTTAATTACTGCTTTTGTCAAGCGAATCATTAAATCAACATCTTTTAAAACACCGGCACCGGCACCTTTGCACACCACTTTCTTCACCGGACAACCAAAATTAATATCCACTAAATCGGGTTGAACAGCATCTACAATGCGGGAAGACATTTCCATTGCTTCTTCGTCACCACCAAAAATTTGGATTCCAACCGGACGTTCGTAATCAAAAATATCTAATTTTTGTTTGCTTTTAATGGCATCACGAATCAAGCCTTCGGACGAAATAAACTCAGAATACATCAAATCGGCTCCGTGCAATTTGCACAAACGACGAAACGGTGGATCGCTCACATCTTCCATCGGGGCAAGAAGTAAAGGAAAGTCGGGTAAAATGATGTTTCCGATTTTAGGCATTGCGTTTTTTTTTGCAAAAATACTAATTTTTGTTGGTTTCAGGTTTCAAGTTGCAAGTTTCAAACCTAAAAATGAAAACTTTGCCTTATATTTGCACACAATTCGCTAAGGAGCAGCCCCGATAGCTATCGGGGTTATAAAAATAAAAGACAGAGCTGATAAAGCCCGTTCGTTACAGCGAAAACGCCAAAAAAAATTGAATTAAACGAAGATGAAGAACATACGAAATTTTTGCATTATTGCTCACATTGACCACGGAAAAAGTACGTTGGCCGACCGATTGCTGAGTGCTACTCAGACCGTGACGGCACGTGAGGAAAAGGCTCAGTTACTGGACAATATGGATTTGGAACGTGAACGTGGGATTACGATTAAGAGTCACGCGATTCAGATGGAATATACGTACAAAGGCGAGAAATATATTTTGAATTTGATTGACACTCCCGGTCACGTGGATTTTTCGTATGAAGTTTCCCGTTCGATTGCCGCTTGTGAAGGGGCTTTGTTGATTGTGGATGCCGCACAAAGTATTCAGGCTCAAACGATTTCCAACTTATATTTGGCGTTAGAAAACGACTTGGAAATTATTCCGGTGTTGAACAAAGTGGATTTACCAAGTGCTAATCCTGAGGAAGTGAGCGACGATATTATTGATTTATTGGGTTGTGATTTAGAAGATATTATTCACGCTTCGGGAAAAACCGGTTTTGGTGTGGAGAATATTTTAGCGGCAATTATCGAGAAAATTCCGCCACCAAAAGGGGAAAAAGAAGAACCGCTGCAGGCGTTGATTTTTGACTCACATTACAATCCGTTTCGCGGAATTGAAGTTATTTTCCGAGTGAAAAACGGAGAGATTAGAAAAGGCCAGAAAATTAAATTCATGGCTACCGGCAAAGAATATTTTGCCGATGAAGTGGGTACGTTGAAGTTAAATCAAGTTCCGAAAGAGTTCATTTCTACAGGTGATGTAGGCTATTTGATTTCCGGAATTAAGGAAGCCAAAGAAGTAAAAGTAGGTGATACGATTACCGATGCCAAAAACCCAACGACCAATATGATTACCGGTTTTGAAAACGTAAAACCGATGGTTTTTGCCGGAATTTATCCGGTTGATACCGAAGATTTTGAAGACTTACGGGCTTCAATGGAAAAATTACAACTGAACGATGCTTCGTTGGTTTTTGCTCCTGAAAGTTCGGCTGCTCTTGGTTTTGGTTTCCGTTGTGGATTCTTGGGCATGTTGCATCTGGAAATTATTCAAGAGCGTTTGGAGCGGGAATTCGACATGACGGTAATTACCACGGTTCCTAACGTTTCGTATTTGGCGTATACCAAAAAAGAACCGGATACTGCTCTTATTGTAAATAATCCGTCAGACTTGCCGGAACCTTCTAAATTGGATCGAGTTGAAGAGCCTTTTATTAAAGCTACTATCATTACTAAATCGGATTTTGTAGGAAATGTGATGGGGTTGTGTATTGAAAAACGTGGCGTGATTACGAATCAAACTTATTTAACAACTGAACGTGTTGAATTGAATTTTGATATGCCGTTGGCCGAAATTGTATTTGATTTTTACGACCGTTTAAAAACGGTTTCCAAAGGATATGCTTCGTTTGATTACCACCCAATCGGGATGCGTGCTTCTAAATTGGTAAAATTAGATGTACTGTTGAATGCCAATCAAGTGGATGCTTTATCCGCATTGATTCACGAAGACAATGCGTATAATATTGGTAAGAAAATGTGTGAAAAACTGCGTGAATTAATCCCAAGACAACAGTTTGATATTCCGATTCAGGCCGCTATTGGTGCCAAAATCATTGCTCGCGAAACGATTAAAGCCTTACGTAAAGACGTTACTGCCAAATGTTACGGTGGAGATATTTCCCGTAAACGAAAATTGTTGGAAAAACAGAAAAAAGGGAAAAAGAGAATGCGTCAAGTAGGAAATGTAGAGATTCCGCAAGAGGCGTTTATGGCGGTGTTGAAGTTGAATGATTAGGAAAGGTGCTGAGTTACTGAGATGCTGAGTAGCTGAGAAAATATAGGAGAACCCAATGACGAGAGTTGTTGGGTTTTTTGTTTAAATTTGTTAAAACTAATTCAATGGAAGAAATTAACAATTTAGAAACAGAACTATATAATGGGACTAATGAATTTGTAGATAAAACGATTAACATCATTGGAAACGGAATATTTCTTACCGAGAATTCTCTTAAAAACATTAAAAGCCTTTCGTTTCATAATTGTAAATTTATTGGAAGTTATTTAGAATTTGAAGACATAAATTTACCTGATTTTTTACTTGGTTTCTTTAACTGCTCTGTTGAAATTACATTAGAAATTAAAAATTGTAATTTTAAAAGGTTAGGTTTTAGAGATATAAAATCCAACAAATCAATTAATTTACAACGTGGTAAATACTGTAATTTTTTCTTTAGAAATAATAACTTGAAAGCAAAGGAAGAAAACAAATTGACTGGGAATATTTCAATTACTAATCTTATTATTGATAAAGAATTTGAACTTGATTATATTAATCATTCTGATGGAAAATTTGATTTTTCAGAAAATACTATTTCAATTTTACAATCAAATAGAAAGGAAAAAATCACTTTCGAAAATTCAAGTTTTGATAAAATAAAATTTGATGGCACAAAATTCTTATCAGAAACTAGTTTCAAAGAAATGGAAATTAACCAAGAATGCACTTTTGAAGAATGTGAATTTGAAAAAGTGAATTTTAGCCATCTAAAAATTGGAAAATTAAGTTTTTTTGATTGTAAGTTTTTTAAAACATCTTTATTTCATTATATTGAAGGAAATATATCAAGCTTTATAAAATTTGAGAGTTGTTTGTTTGAAAAATATATTCAATTCAATGGAACAAGTTGTCATAAATTTAGAATTGATAATGTTGAGTTTAGAAAAATAGTTTCTTTTCAAGAAACTATTTTTAATGAATTTTTTATAGACAGAACAATTTTCGAAAAAGGAGCTTTATTTGATGAAATCAAAATCAAAAACATTCAGAATTGTGATAGAAGAACTATTAGAATATTAAAAAGAGAATTAGTCAATTCCCATAATCAAATCGATTATTTGAGATTTAAAGCCTATGAATTAGATGCCTACAGTAAAGAAAGTGGTAAAAACTGGAAAGATAATTTGATTCTTTATTTTAATGAAAGCTCTAATTATTTTGGATTAGATTGGACAAGAGGTATATCTTTTATTTTTCAATGGAGTTTTATTTTCTACTTGTTTTATATAATTTCATATTCGGCTAATATTGAGAATTTTAATAGAATTCCAAATATTGAAAATTTTGCTATAAATTTTTTGAAATTCACTAACCCTTTATCTTTTCTAAACCCTCCTTTAGAAGATTCTGAAAACTATTTTTTGCCATTATTATTTTTAATACTTGGAAAAATATTTGTTTCCTTTGGAATATATCAAACTATTCAAGCGTTTAGAAAGTTTGGAGTAAATGGTGGTTAATTTGTTTAATTATTATTATTCTATTTTTATGTACGACGAATCCCCCAAACACCTAAACTGCATTGTTGCCATAGTTATAGGTTTTTCTTTTGAATTCTACGTCTTTAAATAGTTTCATTTTTTATTTCATGTATGATAAAAAATTATGCCTGTAATTCTTTAAATAGTTTTTCTACGTCTTCCTTTCTGAAAAGTTGCGTGCCTTCATTCATCGTTGCGGCTGTTCCACAACTAACGCCAAATTGAATGACTTCTTTGAACTTTTTATTTTGGGATAACGCATAAACTATTCCACCAACCATACTATCACCAGCACCAACAGTGCTTTTCTTTTCTACTAAAGGAGCTTTAACAAAATGCGTTTCGTCTTTCGTTACCAAAATGGCTCCTTCTGCTCCTAATGAAACAACAACAATTTCTACACTCCCTTTTGCAATCAAATGTTGGGCTGCTTGTCCTACTTCGGGTAATTCTAATCGTTCCACTCCAATTAATTTAGCTAATTCACCAATATTGGGTTTGATTAAATATACACCGGTTTCCAATACTTTAACCAACGCTTCTCCAGATGTATCCACAATTACTTTTACATTTGATTTCTTTGCAATCTCAATAATTTTCTGATAAAAATCTGACTCTAATCCTTCATTCAAACTTCCACTAATGACTAAATAAGAGGTGTTTAATTCGCTAATTGTAGACAATATTTTCTGTTTTTCACCTTCTAAAAAAGCATTGCCAGGAAATCCGAATCGATATTGAGCTTTGCTTACATTTTCAAAAGCAATAAAATTTTCTCGAGTCCAATTTTTGGTTTTTATGATATAACTTTCAATTTTTTGATTAGCTACTAATTCTTCTAATAATGCTCCCGACGAACCTCCAGAAGTAAACACACACAGCGAATTCCCACCCAATTTAGAAATGGCTTTAGAAACATTGATTCCGCCTCCACCCGCATCATACCGTGGTGTTTCACATCGAATTTTCTTTTCAGGAATCAGTCCTATAAAATGTGTAGATTTATCCAAAGACGGATTAATGGTAAGTGTGGTAATGACGTGTGCTTTCATCGTAAAAAATTTAAGTAATGTAAAGGTGCAAAAAAATATTGTTTTTTACTTTAACAATTAATTTCACTTCATGAATAAATCATATTCTATACCTGATAAAACTCAAGTCACCCTAATAATATAACTGCTGTTTTATTTAAAAGCAATACAAAAAGACTTTGAAATCCTTACGTTAATCTGCGTTCAAATTAATCCGATTTACATCTTTCCTAAAATCTTCCTACCTTTGCCCTTCATAAAAAACACTATGTTAGAAGAAAAATCACCACAACGCACTTCCATCGCTCAATTGGGAGAATTCGGTTTAATTGACCATTTAACGAAGCATTTTAAAATCAATCAGTCATCCACTTTAAAAGGAATTGGCGACGATGCTGCCATTTTAGATTTTAAGGATAAAAAAACCGTTGTTTCTACCGATTTATTAATCGAAGGGGTGCATTTTGATTTGGCGTATATGCCATTAAAGCATTTGGGCTACAAAGCCGTGGTAGCGAATGTATCTGACATCTGTGCAATGAATGCTACGCCTACTCAAATCACGGTTTCCATTGCGGTTTCTAATCGATTTCCGCTCGAAGCGTTGGAAGAATTGTTTGCCGGAATTACGCTTGCTTCAAAACATTATAACGTAGATGTGATTGGTGGCGATACCACTTCGTCTCAAAAAGGATTAATTATTTCAATTACTGCTTTGGGCGAAGCAAATGCAGAAGATATCGTATATCGAAGTGGAGCCGCAGCGAATGACTTGTTAGTAGTTACCGGCGATATCGGTGCGGCTTATTTGGGTTTGCAAGTGCTTGAACGCGAAAAGCAAGTATTTCAGGTGAATCCCAACAACCAACCGGATTTAGATAATTATACGTATTTAATCGAACGTCAACTAAAACCGGAAGCCCGAAAAGACATTAAAGAATTTTTAGAAAAACTGGAAGTAAAACCTACTTCGATGATTGATATTTCTGACGGACTTTCCTCTGAAATCATGCATCTTTGTAAGCAATCTAACGTAGGTTGCACGATTTACGAAGAGAAACTTCCGCTCGACCCGCAATTGATTGCTGTTTGCGAAGAATTCAATATCGATAGCACTACAGTCGCTATTAACGGTGGCGAAGATTACGAATTGTTATTTACGATTGCTTTGGAAGACTATGATAAAATCAAAGGAAACCCGAACTTAACTGTTATTGGGCACATGGTAAAAGAAAGTGAAGGAAAACATTTGGTTACGCGAGCCAATCAAAAAATAGAACTTAAAGCCAGAGGCTGGAATGCCTTAGCGGAATAATAAAAAAAGCGATAGTTGGGGCTATCGCTTTTTTTATCTAAACCTTTAAAAAACAGTAGCTCTTTTATGAAATAAACCTTTGTTGGGGCAAAAGGGTGGTATTTTAATTCGATTTAGCTACTTAGAACGTCCTTGGGTTTCTATCTTTAATGATGAATAATTACCTTGTTATTGATGATGTAAAGATATAGCGACCTGCTTGATATCTAAATACGGTTTTACTCAGAATGTATTACGGGTTTCACCCTTTGTTGTTGTGGTTTACCGTAAACCTAACAGAGCTACAAATTCACTGAATATATTTGTAGTAACTTCAACCAACTTCATGCAAACAAAAAAAAGCAATGCCTTGGGGTGCATTGCTTTTTCTTTTGTTTTTGTAAGTAAGTAGCGTTTGTTGTTGAATCAGATCTTTCGTTGGGGCAAAAGGGTGGTATTTCTTTTTCGATTGACTACTTATTACGTTCTTGGGTTAGTATTTTTTTGATGAATAATTACCTTGTTTTTGATGATGTAAAGATATATCGACCTACTTGATATCTAAATACGGTTTTACACAGAATGCGTTACGGGTTTCACCCTTTTTTGTTGTGGTTTACCGTAATGTTTATTCTGACAGCAGATTCACATATTAAATTTTTTTAGTTTTTTAATTTAAACCTCAACCCACGCGTTCATTCAAAATTCGTGAAATTCGTGGTTTGAACAAAAAAACAGACAATGTACTTTGTGGCAACTTCTACCACTTTATTCAACAAAAAAAGCAATAGTTTGGGGACTATCGCTTTTTGATTTCTTGAGCTTCCGGTGTGTAGGTTAAGCCAAAGGGGACTTATAAAAGGGTGGCAACGGATGACTCTTGATTCCTATTTCCACATAAAGGAAATTCGGTTAATAAACTAACTCATGACAAAAGTAAATTGATTGTCAGACAATTAGTTACGGTTAACCGTATTTTTTTGTGTGGTTTTATACCGATTTGCTTACGGTTTTGAGTCGTTTTGGGTTTAAATGAGCCCTTTGTTTTTGGCTTCTGTAATCAATTCAACATCACTGCCGCCTTTCACACTAAGGGTTTCCTTTAAATTTAATTTTCGTTTTTCAATCGCACTTAACGAAAGTGGAACAAACCCCGGCAAATCTTTGGTTTTTACTCCTTTTGACAAATGAAACAGAATTTGTTTGTCAAATTCATCTACTTGAAGGTTTTCATATTGTGATTGACTGACAAATTTTACGACCGTTTGGCTGTAATAATTGTCGTTTTTCAATATTCTGTCAAATGCATTCAATAATTCATCAAAGGTTAAATCGTTTTTGATGATTAACCCATTCGGATTAATTTCTTTGATGATGGAATTGATTTTTATCAACTCTGTATGCATAGTTAGTAAAATGATTTTACAATCCGGCATGTGTTTGCGAAGCAGTTTGGCCAAATCTTCTCCCGACATGATGTTTTTTTCCTCATAAGCCGGCATACTAATGTCTAGAAACGCAATATCAAATGCTTGTGTTGCATTCATGATGGTTTCATAAGCCGTTTTACAATTGTTGGCTTGCGTAGTAGTGTAATCAAAATTATTTACGCTGTAGCTTTTTAAAGCGTTTTTATAGGCTTCAATAATAAAAGGATGGTCATCAACAATAATAATCTGGTAGTTCTTTGACATGATTTGCAAGAATGAGTTAATTTCAGTCAAATATAAAAAAGAAAAACACTTTTATACCACCTCAAAAAGATATGTTTCAAAAATATATTAACAGTTTTTTTAACTGCTTTGTATCGGTAAATCAATACTAATACTCGTTCCTTTACCTTTTTTGGACTTGATTTCAAGTTTTCCTTTACAGGTTTTTACACGAGATTCAATATTTAGAAGACCAATGCCTTTGCTTTTTCGGGAAACATCAAACCCAACTCCATCATCAATAACAGAAATATGAATGTTTTCTGCATCTTTTACAATCGTTACCGATACATTTTTGGCTTCCGCATATTTATTTATATTTTGCAATGCTCCCTGAATAATGCGGTACACATTAATTTTGATATTGTTGGGAACATTATCCCAATTGATCACACTATCAATGGTATAAGAAAAATATACGGTATCTTTTAGCAGTTTTTGTTCTTCAAATAAATTGGTAATAATCGCCACGAAATTGTTAATCAAGGCAAAACGTTCGCGGTTCAATTCATGTGAAATTTCACGAATATCTTGTTCAATGTATTTCAATTCATTAATGTAGTGATTTCTGATTTCAAAACCTTTCTCGTCATCACGTCTGTTGGCACTATCCAGGTTTAATCGAGCTCCAAACAAACGTCCTAATACCCCATCATGCAATTCTTGACCAATGCGTTGCTTTTCTTTTTGTACACTTTCATCCATCATTTTTTGTTGGGAAAGCATCAAGGCAAAAATTTCTTCATTGGCTCGCTGCTGAGCCTCTTTTAATTTAAATTGAACATTACGGCTTCGCTGATCCTTTACAACATACAATAAAATAATCAACAAAAAAACTAACAAAGAAAATACAATAATGTTTTGATTTTGTGCCGACAACCGCTCTTTTTGGCGTTTGAATTCGTCGGTTTCAAATTCTATCCTTGCAAATTTTTCAGCTACATTTCTTTCCATTTTAATTACACTATCATTGAGCGATAGATATTCTTTAGAATATGTATTTGTGTTTTCAGGATTAATTTTGGTGAGCTGATTTAATGCCTTTAATTGTAAATTAATAATTCTACTGTCTTTGGATAATTTATATGCTAAATCAGCATATTTTCTGGCACTATCAAGTTCTTTTATACTTTCATAATACTCGGAAAGATGAATTTTACATCCAAATAAATTTGTTAAGCTTTCATTAGCTTTAAATATTTTTAAAGCCTTATAGAAATCATCTGGTACATTTTCAGATTTTCCTAATTTAAATTTAGAATAAGTTAATTCATTTAAAATTGATGCATATAAATTTGAATATTCATTATATAGATTTGGTTCTTTTATTGCTCTTTGAAAATAATTTAATGCAGATTTATAATCTTCTTTCTTTTGATAAACATTTCCTATGTTTGATAAAGCTAATGCTTTCGTTTGATAATAATCAACTACCTTGCCTTCGATAGCTAAATCAAGTGTTTTATTAAAATAATCTAAACTTTTTTCAAAATCTTTTATTTCTAAGCATGACATTCCTAAAATATTGTAAGCGTCATATTCATAATTTTTATTTTTCTCAATTCTAAAATAATTTAAAGCCGTTACTGCAGATTTTTCACTACCATAATAATCCATTACTTTAATTTGAGTATTAGCCTTTTTTAAATACATTAAACCAACAAGTTTATTATTCTTTAGCTTAAAAAATAATTTTTCAGCTTGATAATAATTATAATATGCACTATCGCTTAAATTTACATCATAATAATAATCCCCAAGATAAGCATAGGCTCTTGCTATATTTATTGTATCATTTTCCTTTATTGCGGATTCTAGAGTTGATGATAAAACCTGTTTATAATCGTTTAACTTATTTAAATTGTAAAACCTAAAGGCTACATAAAATCGGTTAATAAAATTTAAAGAATCTGATTTTTGAATTTTAATTAGTTTATAGGCTCTTTTCGCAAATTTTAATCTAATAGAATCCGATAGATCATAATTGTTTGATTGTTCAAGATAATAATTAACACTATCACTTACTGTCTTTGAACTGTTGTCTGTGTTATCTTTCTTAGAACAATAAATAAAAATCAGAAATAATAATAAAATAAAAAGTCTTTTCAATACTAATGAATTTAAATTATTCAAAAATATTGAAAAGATTTTAAAATAAAGTTGATTTAGAAATTAATTTACAATACTAAATCAATGTAGATAATTTATACTGATTAAGATAGCCCAATTAGTGCACTATCTTTTTTATTTCCACCTACTGGGTTTCCTCCATCATAATTTAAACCAATAAGTGCACTATCTTTTTTATTTCCACCCACTGGGTTTCCATGCTCAAGTGTTAATTGTGATTTTGGTGAAATTTCTCTACTAGTATTTGTAACATCTGTTGAAGAAACTGATGTAAACATAAATAATCCTAATAATGCGAAAATTGTTTTCATGGTATTTTTATTTTGTAAGTTATTTTAAGTTGAATTTGGTTGAGTCACACATTTAATATATAATACGTTTGACTCGATTGTGAAATGAACCGAACCGAACGTGGACACCTCTCATTCACGTTGTAAAAGTAGTATGATGCTTCCTTACCACCAATGAAATCAAGGGGTTTGAAGTATAATATATCCTTTTGAGTGTGGATGAATTAATTATAAAGGTGGATGAATCGCTTTTAAATCTCCTTAAAATCGATTCCGGCGAGTTGAGAAAGGATTAACTCCACGTTTTCTTTATAACTTTTGGAAAATGGCACCTGCGTTTTGGAGTTTTTGATGTAAAAAACTGCATTTCCGGTATGCACTCTTGATACAAAATTTTTATTCACCATATAACTGTTATGGATTCTGAAAAAATTATGAGGCAGGTTTTCTTCAAAATATTTCAGGGTTTTAAATGCTGTAACCGATTCTCCATTATATAAGGTAATATCGGTTGAATTGTTGTCCGCTTTTAAGTAAGCAATCTCATCCAATTCTAAAAAACGATAATCACCGTAGGATTTTATACAAATCAAATTACGGTGTACGCCTTCTTTCGGCTCTATTGGAGAATGACTATTTACCTTTTTCAATTCCTCAATTATAGGTTCTACAGAAAAAGTAGTCGTTTGTGGTAGTCTATCCGAAATAACAGCCACCAATTGATTGGCTATTTCAGCGGTGTTAATGGTTGGTATTTCTATCGTTTGTTTCTCCAAAATGGCTTCTTTCAAGGAAGTAAGTTCCATTTTCAACAATTCAATCAATTCCTTAAATCCATCATGATGAGCAATTGGCTGAATAATCGGAGGATTTACTATTTCTTCTGTAACTACTGTTTGTTCTGTTTTTGCTTCTGCTTCTTTTGCCATTGCTACTTTTCTCAGTTCCGGATTCAAGCGAATAACCGGCAGTTCGTGGTTTTTTTGAAAACGAAACAATAATTTCCGAATGTCAATAGCGGTAAAGGGTTTTACCAAAAAATCCAATACATCATATTTCACCGCTTCAACAGCTTTGGTTGAATCGTGTGAAATTGCAATAATTTGAGGTACTTTTTTTAAATAACGATGTAACTCATTTATCAATGACAAAGAAAGTTGAGATGTAGTTGATAGCGGATTAATTTCCAAGAAAATAAAATCAGGTAGGTGCGTTAAAACGGCATTTAACCCTTCCTCATAGGTTGATGCCGTTGCCAAAAGCTGAAAATTGGAAAATTCAGCCATAATCGACTGAATCTTCAATACGCTTTTGCTGTCATCATCTAAAATGAGGTAGGTGTACATCATAACACTACAAAACCAAACCAATTACGTTCAGGAAAATCATCCTGTACTTGAATCGTTAAAAAAATATGATTTGTAGGTTAAAATGTATAAAACAGGGCGGTTTTAGTACACTGCAATGTTAATTATAATAAACAAAGTAAAATGATTCCGTTATTTATAATTATTAACAAACATAAGTTAAAAAATATTTGGAAAAAAGCAACTGACAAAGCTTTCGATGAGGTGTAAAAAAATGTCGTTTAATAACAAAGCCCAAGTACTTTTTTGGTGGTACTTGGACTAGTTATACTTGTAAATGTATTCCGTTTACATTTTTATTAACCAATTTCGCATCGAAACATCATTAGCAATAATAGCTCTTAGTTCAGAAATCTTTACGCGATCTTGTTGCATTGAATCTCTGTGACGAATGGTTACGGTTTCATCTTCTGCTGTTTGATGATCTACGGTGATGCAAAAAGGTGTTCCTAACGCATCTTGTCTTCTATAACGACGCCCTACCGCATCTTTCTCGTCATAAGCCACGTTGAAATCCCATTTTAATTCTTCTACAATTTTTCTTGAAATTTCCGGTAAACCATCTTTCTTTACCAAAGGTAAAATAGCCGCTTTAGTGGGTGCCAAAACCGATGGCAAACGTAAAACAGTGCGGGTTGAACCGTCTTCTAAGGTTTCTTCCACTAACGAATTGGAGAAAACAGCCAAAAACATACGGTCTAAACCTACGGATGTTTCCACTACATACGGTACATAATTTCTATTTTCATCTGTATCAAAGTATTGCAATTTTTTTCCGGAATATTGTTCGTGAGCTTTCAAATCGAAGTCGGTACGCGAGTGAATTCCTTCTAATTCTTTGAACCCAAATGGGAAATTAAATTCAATATCCGCCGCTGCATTGGCATAGTGAGCCAATTTTTCATGGTCGTGAAAACGGTAATTTTCTTTGCCTAAACCCAGCGATAAATGCCATTTTAAACGGGTTTCTTTCCAGTATTCGTACCATTTCATTTCTTCACCCGGTTTTACGAAAAATTGCATTTCCATTTGTTCAAATTCACGCATTCGGAAGATGAACTGACGAGCTACAATCTCGTTTCTGAAGGCTTTTCCGGTTTGAGCAATTCCGAACGGAATCTTCATACGACCCGATTTTTGAACGTTTAAGAAATTCACGAAAATTCCCTGTGCCGTTTCCGGACGCAAGTACAAATCCATCGCATTATCAGCAGAAGCTCCTAATTTGGTGCCGAACATCAAATTAAACTGACGTACTTCGGTCCAGTTGCGTGAACCCGATTCCGGACAAGCGATTTCTAATTCTTCAATTAAAGCCTTTACATCGGCCAAATCTTCATTGCCTAACGAACGTGCCATTCTTTCCAAAATCTCGCGTTGTTTGGCTTTGTATTCCATCACACGGGCATTGGTAGTCACAAATTGCCCTTCGTCAAACGCATCGCCAAAACGTTCTCTGGCTTTGTCGATTTCTTTTTGAGCTTTTTGGTTTAATTTTTCGGCATAATCCTCAATTAACACATCGGCACGGTATCTTTTTTTCGAATCTTTGTTGTCAATCAACGGATCGTTAAACGCATCCACGTGACCGGAAGCTTTCCAAGTGGTAGGGTGCATAAAAATCGCAGCATCAATTCCCACGATGTTTTCATGCATTTGCACCATTGATTTCCACCAATATTCTCGAATATTTTTCTTTAATTCTGCACCGTTTTGGGCATAATCATAAACGGCACTCAAACCGTCATAAATTTCACTCGACGGAAAAATAAATCCGTACTCTTTTGCGTGTGAAATTACATTCTTAAAATTATCTTCTTGTTTTGCCATAATAGTGCAAAAATATAAAAAAGATTAGATTGGTGGGAGGCGGAACAAAAAAACTGCCCCGAAAGGCAGTTTTGGATTATTGTTTGAAACATTAATTGCTTGTATAACAAAATTATCTGATAACATTACCCAAATATTTCCATTCCTCCTCTTTTTTAGTAAAAACCAAAAACATTACCTCTGAATTATTCCCAAAAGAATAATTGATAACTTCCAATAAAGCCAAATTTTTACTTTGGTTAATAAAAGGTCCTTTGAGGGAAATTTTCGGTTGTAACAAAATGTCCCTGTTTAAATCATCTTCTTTAAAAAAAGCAGTAGAATCAAGCACTTTAATCGTTTCAATAGATGCTAAACTTTGATAATTGAAAATGAAATTAGTGGTTTCATAAACTGATAAATCATTCCAATCCTCTTGATTTAAAATGCCCACATATTTTTTGTAGCTTTTGTTTAACAAATAAGACATGTTGGTCAAGGAATCGGCAGGAGCACTTTTATGAACGTATTTATGCATAGATGCTCTCAAACGACTTAAAAAAAGTGGATGTAATTTGTAATTGGTTTGATTTAAAACATAAATTTCTTTTGGTTTAGTCAAAAGAATATTTTGACTAAAATCGTTTATAAAAACAGTTAAGACTTTCTTTGTTTCAATAACATCAGGAATATTTTGAGTAAAACATTCTAAAGTAAAAAAACTAAAAAGCACTATTAATTTTGTTTTTATCATTCTAGAGGTTTTTTAGAATAAAATGATTTTTATGTGTTTACATTCAAACATACAAAAAAAACTGCCCAGAAAGGCAGTTTTGGATTATTGTTTTAGTAAATAATATGTGCCAGTAGGAACAGAAGGAAGATTAGAAAAAACCGTTGTATTTATAACATTACCGTAGTAAGTTATAAAAACTTTGATTCCAATTTGATTGTTAATTAAAACTTTTTGAATAATACAATAACCATGAATGTTTTTTATTTTATCGTCAAATGTTAAAACAAGTCTTTTTTCATTAGCTGAACAATTGTCACAATAATATAATTCCGGACCATTTAGAATAATAAAACCATGAATTGAGTGTAATGTTTTATCAACATAATCAACATTAATATTATTTAGTGTATTATAAATTTCTTGATTAGAATTTGTTAATTTATATTCTCCAACTATTAAATCATAATGACTATCAATATAAAAAACATTTTCTTTTTTTTCTAAATGTAATTCAAACTGAATGTTATCATTATTGTATAAATAAATACCTTCAAATTCATTTAAAATAAGGTTATTATCCCTCCAATAAATATTTGGGTTTGTTATTGGAAGATGAGAAACTTCTTCGATATCTAATATTTGTGCATTCATAATAAAAACGCCAAATAAAGTAAAAATATTTATAACCCGTTGGGTGTAATTAAATTGTTTGATTTTTAATATTATTTATTGGTCTATCAAATATAAATTTATTGATATATTGAACCAAAGTTAATGCTGTTATTTTTGCTAAAATTCTTGTTTTATAACCTTCAAAAGTTTTAGCATAATT